>CAZUEO010000012.1:0-38462 GCA_964619675.1 uncultured Planctomycetaceae bacterium
TATGGACTTTCAACGAACTACACGATTAAAGATCAGAATATTCCTACTGAAGAACAATTAAAGCTTGTTTACGGCAAATAAATCAAATTTTTGTTGAGGAAAGGCCGGCTTCAATCAGACGGCCTTTTCGTTTGCGCTGACAGATGAAAAAATAATTGCCATTTCGGTTGATAAGTCATAGAATTAACTGTCCTAACCTTCCTGACGGCGGGTAAGATGGGTTGTAAGTGCAGTAATTTTAGCTATTTATACAGGAGTTGTTATGAAGTCTGAAAAGGTAATGATTGACGGCAATGCAGCAGCGGCACACGTAGCTCACGCAACGAATGAGGTCATTGCGATTTACCCTATTACGCCAAGCTCGTCGATGGGTGAAATCTCAGATGCGAAAAGTGCGGCCGGCCAGACGAATATCTGGGGCACAATCCCGGGCGTTACAGAGATGCAGTCTGAAGGCGGGGCCAGCGGCGCCGTTCACGGAGCACTTGCGGCAGGTGCGCTTACCACGACATTTACCGCTTCGCAGGGACTGCTTTTGATGATTCCGAATATGTACAAAATAGCCGCTGAACTTACGCCTACCGTATTTCACGTCTCGGCAAGGTCACTGGCCTGCCAGGCGCTGTCGATATTCGGCGACCATTCGGACGTTTCAGCCTGCAGACAGACGGGTTTTGCACTTATTTGCTCAGGCAGTATTCAGGAAGTTATGGATTTTGCTCTTATCGCTCAGCAGGCGACGCTAAAGACTCGTGTGCCTTTCCTGCATTTCTTCGACGGATTCAGGACGAGCCATGAGATACAGAAAATCGACGAGATAAACTTAGACCAGATGCGCGCGATGATTGATGACGAGCTTGTGGCGGCACACAGGCAAAGGGCGCTGAGTCCCGACCGGCCTGCAATTAGCGGCACAAGCCAGAACCCCGATGTCTATTTTCAGGGACGTGAGACCGTCAATAAATATTATCTCGCAGCGCCTGCGATTGTTGAAGAAACGATGCGCAAGTTTGAACAAGTGGTCGGCAGAAAGTATAACCTCTTCGATTATGTCGGCGCACCTGATGCGGAAAAAATCATAATTATTATGGGTTCAGGCGCAGAAACAGTTCACGAAACGGTCGAATATCTTGTTTCCAAAGGCCAAAAGGTTGGTGTTCTGAAGGTAAGATTATTCAGGCCTTTTAGCAACAGGCATTTTATGGCTGCGATTCCCGAAACCGTCAAAAAAATAGCAGTTCTCGACCGCACAAAGGAGCCCGGCTCGCTTGGAGAGCCTCTGTATCTTGATGTAAGAACAGGTATCGGCGAGGCAATGAGCGATAAATACGCGCCGTTTAAGGATTATCCGCTGGTTGTTGGCGGCAGGTACGGGCTGGGTTCGAAGGAATTCAATCCTGCTATGGTAAAAGCGGTGTTCGATAACCTCGATGCGAAGGAACCGAAGAATCATTTTACGGTCGGGATTACCGACGATGTAACAAACAGCAGCCTTGACGTTGATGATTCGTTCATTATGCCGCAGGAGGGCATTTATGCAGCGATGTTCTTCGGTCTCGGCTCCGACGGCACGGTCGGCGCAAATAAGAACTCGATTAAAATCATAGGCGACCTTACCGACAACTACGCACAGGGATATTTTGTATATGATTCGAAAAAAGCCGGCGCAAAGACAGTTTCACATCTGCGGTTCGGCAAAAACATTATTCGCAGGCCGTACCTGATTTGCCAGGCCGATTTTGTCGCTTGCCATAACCCGAGCTTTGTGGAAAGATATGATATGCTTGCAAATATCAAGCAGGGCGGAACATTTCTGCTGACCAGTATGCACAACAAAGATGAGGTCTGGGACAGGCTCCCGAGGGAAATGCAAAAGCAGATTATTGATAAAAAACTCAAGTTCTATTGTGTTGATGCGATTTCAATCGCACAGAAAATCGGGCTCGGTGCCAGAATCAACGTAATTATGCAAACCGCGTTTTTCAAAATCAGCAGCATTATCCCGATTGAAAAGGCTGTCGGCGCCATAAAAGGAGCCATAAAAAAGACTTACGGCAAAAAGGGGCAGAAGGTTGTCGATATGAATAATACCGCTGTCGATGCGGCTTTGTCGGAGGTTTATGAAGTAAAAGTACCGCAGACAGTTACCAGCAAATTTTCAATGCCGCCTGTGGTGCCGACTGATGCTCCGAAATTTGTGAAGGAGGTTGTCGGTGAAATTATTGCAGGCAAGGGTGATAATATTCCAGTAAGCAAAATGCCTGCAGACGGTAAATTCCCAAGCGCAACGACACAGTATGAGAAGCGAAACATCGCTGTTCATATACCGGTTTGGGAGCCTGATATTTGTATCCAGTGCGGCCAGTGTTCGCTTGTATGTCCGCACGCTACGATAAGAGTCAAGGCTTATGACAAAAAGTATCTCGATAAGGCGCCGAAGACTTTCAAATCCGCAGAGGCAAAAGGAAAAGAATTTGTGGGTATGAAATGGACTGTGCAGGTTGCGCCTGAAGACTGCACGGGCTGCGGCAACTGCGTGATGATATGTCCCGCACAACAAAAAGATGAAAACAAAAAACCCACAGGCAAAAAGGCAATCAATATGTCGCTGCAGGAGCCGCTGCGTATGCAGGAACGGGAAAACTATGATTATTTTCTTTCGATTCCCAATACAGACCCTGCTCTGTATAAGCTCAACACGGTAAAGGGCAGCCAGCTTTCTCAGGCGCTATTTGAATATTCAGGGGCATGCGCCGGCTGCGGCGAGACGCCTTATGTAAAACTGCTTACGCAACTCTTTGGCGACAGGGCACTTATAGGCAATGCCACAGGCTGCTCGTCAATTTACGGCGGAAACCTGCCTACAACGCCTTACAGCATCGGGCCTGACGGCAGGGGGCCTGCGTGGAGCAACAGCCTGTTTGAGGATAGCGCCGAGTTTGCGATGGGTATGAGGCTGGCTGTAGATAAGTTCAGGGATATCGCGCTGGAACAGCTTGCGAAAGCGGCTGAAAAAGGCTGTGTTGAAAAAGCATTTGCCGATGAACTTCGCCAGGCGGCAGTTGCTAACGACCCGTCACAGGTCGAGATTGAGAAACAGAGAGTGAGAGTCAAGAAGTTAAAAGACATCTGCAGCAAAAATAAATGTGCGGAGTGCAGCCAGCTTTTAAGCGTTGCTGATTATCTTGTTCGCAAGAGCGTCTGGGCGCTCGGCGGCGACGGCTGGGCTTACGATATCGGCTATGGCGGGCTCGACCATGTCCTTGCAAGCGGAAGAGATGTAAATGTCCTTGTGCTCGATACGGAGGTTTATTCCAATACCGGCGGACAGATGTCAAAGTCAACGCCGAGAGCTGCGGTTGCCCAGTTTGCCGCGGCCGGCAAGCCGCAGGCAAAAAAGGACCTCACTATGCTTGCGATGACTTACGGCAGTATTTATGTTGCGAAAATTGCGCTGGGTGCAAGTCCCGTTCAGGCGGTGCGGGCGTTTGTTGAAGCTGAAAGCTACAAAGGGCCCTCATTGATTGTCGCTTACTCGCAATGTATTGCTCACGGCTTCAATCTCCTTAACGGCTATGAGCATCAGAAGCAGGCTGTCGCAAGCGGGTATTGGCCGCTTTACCGCTATAACCCCGATTTAAAGGCACAGGGACAAAATCCGCTGCAGCTCGATTCCAAGCCGCCGACAGTGAATTTTGCAGACTATGCGTATAGTGAAAACAGGTATCGCACACTGAAAGATTCGAAGCCTGAAACGGCAGCGGAGCTTATGAAAGTAGCTACACAGGATGTTACTGAAAGATTCAATCTTGTTCAGCAGCTTGCGAATCTCAAATGCGGCGAATGTCAAAAAACGGAATCAAAAGAATAATATGAAAAGGTTACTTTCTCTTTTAATTGCAGCAGTTTTTCTTTTCAGCCTGGCAGGCTGTCAGGAGCAGAAAAGCAAAAGCAGCGATGAACTGGCTGAGCAGGCAGACCTTACGCTGGTTTGTACGGCAAAGTTCTTGTGCAGCGATGGAAGCTGGTATTTGACCGAACAGAATCAGGAAATTTTTACTGGGCCGGCGGCAATAACCGTAACGGCAAAAGAGCCGTTTGGTGAAATTGTATTAACGCTGCACGGCGGTCAATTTGCTATTAAAAAAAGTCCCAGGGCAAAAATCTTTGACGAAGAGCTTTTCAGGTTAATGACAGATGAGGCGATATGCAGGGCTCTGCTGGAGCTTTATCTTGCGGAACTAAAAGGCGCCCCGACCGGCACAGGCCAAACCGGCAGTTTTAAGTTTGAAGGGCAGATGTATGACCTTGCCTTTTCGGATAAGAACGGAATAGAGGTATATAAAAATAAATCGACTCAAAGAAATAACCTTGTAATTTCGCAGGGACAAAAAAGATATATATTGTATGGATATAATTATCTGAAAAACCACAAAGGCGGACATTTACCCTCTAAAATAGATGTTTATATCTATAATGGCGACTCTGACAGGAAACTGGTTGCACAATATAATTGTCGGTTGCTGTAAAAGGCTTTTAAAGATGCCGGTTATAGGTATTCATCCGAACAATAGGGCGGTCAGGGGAGTATAGTAAACAACATTTTGTCTTCGGACTGGCAACAAAAGGGTCATTTCTTAATAATGGCTTAAGTTGTTTTAAGGTCATTAATTGCATCAATTTTTCAGCAATGCTGTTTTTTAATTTTCAGCTTCCGCTTTTTAAAGGCCGTAAGGTTTAACTGCCGATATATGGATAAGTGCATAATTTTTTACTGAAAAAGGTGTTAAGTAGCGCAGAGTTGTTAAGAACAGCCACAATTGAGCCGATAAAAAAGAGGATAAAAGGCCTTGAATCTGGCGGTATGGAGTATTATGGCTATGATTTTTAGGTGGAATGTATGACCAGAAGGAACAGGGTGCGTTTACTGATAACCGCTACGGTGGTTTTTGGGCTGACAGGCTGTAGCAAAGACCATCTCGACCCTACGCAAATTGGGCGGTTCAGGACTGCGCCGGCAGTGAATGTTATCCTTGATTCTCTTGGGGTTGCCGAAGAGGCGACAGCCGCTTATGAGGGAGCTGAAGAACCCAGGCCTGCAGATGTGGTGGCATACGAGCAGGATTACGTGTTCAGTTCAGGCGACACCATAAGAATTTCCATCTTTGAGCTGCTTCAGGAAGGGGCGTCCTATGTTGATAATTATATTGTCACAGAAAGCGGAAATATCTCCATACCTGAAGTAGGCCAGATACAGGCGACAGGATTAACCGAGACACAGCTTGAAGAGGAGATAAGAAATGCACTTTCGCCGGGTATTCTGAAAAATCCGTCTGTAACAGTTTCGCTTCAAAGTTCCTTGAGTAGAACCTTTACAGTTCTCGGCGATGGTGTTTCAAATCCCGGCAGGTATGCAATGCCCCGTTATGATTTTCGCCTTATGGACGCTCTTGCCGTGGCAGGTTCGGCAAGACAGTTTAATGTAAGTTATATATATGTAGTGCGCAGGCTGACAGGAAAAGAACAAGTTGGCGAGCAATTAGGGCCTGAGGAGCCGATGGAGTTAAAAACTGTTGAGCCGGGTCAGCAGCTGGATTTCGGCGAGACTGAGAAAGAAACTGATTCCGATCAGGACGTTATCAACGAAGAGATGCTTGAGATTATTGAGCCGGCATTCAGTGTTGCGAGCTCAAGCGGACTCGTTATAGCTTCGGCAGAAATGGTGACTAAAGAACAACTTGAAAAGCTGGCGATTCCGGCAGCAGTCAGCGATTTAGATGATGGTGCTCTGCATGAGGTCAGCAGCACAATGCCTGAAACACAACAGCAGCAGGGAGAAATCGAATGGGTGTTCCGTAACGGCAAATGGGTTCCTGTTAGAGCTGCAGAACCATCCGCCGCTGAACCCAAGGAGGAGGTTGATTTGAAGCCGCAGTTCGAACCTGAGACTCCCGGGCAGGAAAAAGCCGGACGACCGGCTGGGCCTGAAACAGGGCCGCTGCCTGAGCAGTACGGCTGGGAGGATATACAGCCAGCAGGCATTCAAGCCAGAGTAATACGTATTCCGAAGGATAAGCTTTACGGTGGCGACCCGCGTTATAATATCGTGATAAAACCGCAGGATACGATTACCATTCAGCTCGATGTTATCGGCGAGTTTTACGTTCTCGGCAACGTGAACGGTCAGGGTGTGATTAACCTTACCGGCAGACCTATGACGCTGAAAATGGCGATAGCAGCAGCGGGCGGCCTGGGGCCTCTTGCATGGCCGAGAAAGTGTGAAGTCATCCGCAGAATAGGAGAAAAGAAGGAAGAAATAGTGATGGTGGACCTTGAGAAAATTGCCACCGGCACACAACCAGATTTCTTTATAAAGCCCAACGATGTCATCAATGTCGGAACACACGGTGTCGCAAGATACCTGGCGGTTATTCGTAACGCGTTCAGGGCGACATACGGTTTCGGTTTCATTTATGACCGAAACTTTGAACATCCACCTACACCTAGGGGCAGGAATTTAACTATACATGACCCTTTTGAGTTGCTGCATAATCCGCAAAAGTAGAATTGATTTTGCTTATAAAAAAGGTTTTTAAATGCAGGAAGTTGATAAGAACCTCGTAGATGCAAAGAACTTATCAGAGCAGGAATTAAGCTGGACCTGTCTGGGTGTACACACCTATATCAAGGCAGCACTGCTTGCCGCGGCGATATACAGCGTTTTTCACATCGAGATTTATGCAATTGTCTTTCAATGGGTAACCGACAGCAGCTGGTCGCACGGTTTTATAATTCCTTTTTTCAGCTTGTATTTTCTTAGTCAGAAAAAAAATGAGATACTGACACTTGAGCCGAAATCTAATTATCTCGGCCTTGTATTTATTGTCTGCTGTCTTGTGTTTTATCTGCTGGTTGTGTTTGTTTACAAGTTTGGTTATCTAAAATTGCTTGTAATCATTCCGGCTATAGGTTCTGTAGTTTTGTTTATTGGGGGATGGAAGCTGGTGAAATATACCTGGCTGCCGATAGTTTATCTTGTTTTTGCGCTACCGCTGCCGGCAAGGATTTATGAACAGGTTACGATACCTATGCGAAAACTTGCCGCTGGGATAGCTGCCGGGCTTCTTAATATGGTTAGCGGTCTTGAGGCGGAGGCGAGCGGCGTAATTATAGATGTAATTTACAAAGGCGTAAAACTTGAACCCGGGCTTGATGTAGCTGAAGCCTGCAGCGGGATGAGACTGCTGATGGCCTTTCTCGCACTTGGCGTAGCGATGGCATATCTGCATTATCGTCCAATGTGGCAAAGGCTGGTTCTGCTGGCCAGCACAGTGCCGATCGCAATTCTATGCAACATTGTCAGGGTAACGATATCAGGATTTATTTATGTTCTTTGGGACCCGATGTATGCCCAAGGGGTTTATCATGATATGCTTGGTCTTCTGATGCTGCCGCTGGCCTTCGGGTTGTATGGTTTGCTGGCCTGGTTTATGTCGAGCCTGTTGGTTGATGAGAGCAGACTACAGCCGCAGGAGATTATCATTCGAAGAAAGGATTTGCAGAAACAATGAAGGATTTTTTAAAAAATTATCTCCAGCTGCCTTTTTTAATAAGCTTTGTGCTTCTTTTGAGTTTTGCCGGGGGGATGAGTTACTTCAAGTCCCATCAGGGAATTATGCTTGTAAAAAAACCTCTATTTCTCAAAAAGCCGTTCGACATGCTTGATGAAAAACTTCTTGAGCCCTACAAGGTGCTTGAAAAGTCGAAAATTGACAATAAAGATGTGCTTGAGTCGCTGGGCACTGAGGAATATCTGCAGTGGACTCTGGAGGATATGACAGTTGATGCTTTGAGCCCTGTAAAAGATTGTACTGTTTTTGTAACGTATTATACCGGCAATCCGGATCAGGTACCGCATGTGCCGGAGGCCTGTTACACAGGCGGCGGACAGGAGATAAATGAAAAATTTGCGATTGACCTGAATGTCGGCGATGTCAACTTGCCGGGCATTGGGAAGGATGGAAAAATCCCGGCCACCGGCCTGATTTTCAGCCGCAAATCGACTGAAATATGGCAGGCCTCGACGAAGTTTCCTGTCATTTACTTTTTTAAGGTTAATGGTCAGTACAAGGGCAATCGAACGTCTACAAGAGTTGCTCTTGGTGACTTGACGAGTCAATATTCTTATTTTTCAAAAGTCGAGATAAAATTTTTCAGTTCAAGAGGCCTGTCTCCTGAAATGCCGCAAGCCACAGAGGCTACTGAAAAACTACTGAAGATTCTGCTGCCTGTTCTTGAGAAAAATCACTGGCCTGACTGGAACGAAGCTAATAAATAATGTTTTTTTAACGGAAGGATTGAGCAAATGGCTAAAAGGTTAAACAAAAAGGTTGCAATTATCGGTTCATTGGTTCTTGCGATGCTGATAGTAGTGGTAATGGTGGTAATCCTTAAATTAAGCAGAGACCCGCAGAAGTACATAGTAGATGCCCAGGCAGCGCTTGCGCTTCCAGAGCCTGATTATAAGGCTGCAGAAAGAGCCTATGGGCGTGCGTTCGCTTATACAGAGGATGTAGATTCCAAGATTGATATTCTGTTTAAAATGGCAAAGATGTACCTTGAGGATAATGAATGGCCGAAAGCCGGCGGCTGTTGGAACAGGATAATAAATTACGATACAAAGAACCTCGAGGCACGTCGTGCACTGCTTGACTACAGCTATCAGGTTGCCGAGGCTGGAAGCTGGGCGGTATGGAAGGATGTTGAATCGAACGTATCGGAGTTGATTAACAAAGAACTTGATACGAGCCCCGGAATGTACCGTATAAAGGGACATGCCCTTCTCGAACTGGTAAAACACGGACAGATGACAGATAAGGAATCGGCTATTAAAGATGCAATCGAGATTCTGAAAAAAGTAAATCAGGATGAACCAAATGATGTTAATACGTATCGATACCTTGCGGATGCGATAACACAACAGGGCGAAATTCTTGCTGCCAAAGGTGTTATTGACGCTACAGACAACGCCCATCAGGAGGCAGTAAAGATTCTGGTTAAGGGGGTTGAAAATAACCCCGATGAACCTCAATCCTATTTAAATCTTTACGACATCAGGCTTATTGAAGCAAGAACAGATCAGGACAAGTTCAAACAACTTAAATCCGACCTTGTTGATCTGACAGAAAAATTCAGCGATAGCGCTCTCCCTTATTTTGCGATGACGCAGTTATATCAGATGAATCATAAAGATATCGACAAGGCAATTGCGACCATTAAGAAGGCGATAGAACTTGACAGACAGAATGTGGCTTATGCTGTAACAATGGCTAATCTTTATTACAGAAGACATTCAATAAATAAAAGTGAGGATGATTTTAAAAAAGCGATTGATATCGCTAACGAGGCCTTAAGTTTCCCCGATAGTCTTGATATACCAGGGCCGAGAGCAAGAATAAGTTTTTTAAACAGATATACACTGCATACTTTTCTGGCCAATTGTTTCATCGAAAAGGCCGCTGATGCGTCGGCCGGACAATCTGAGAGATCAAAGTGGATTGAAAGAGCCGAGGGTGAGGTGCATCAGATAGGTCAGTTGGTTGGCAGTGCGGAAAATCCTTATATGATAATGTGGCAGGGTAAACTATTGCTTGCCAAGGGACAGATAAACGATGCCATCGTAAAGATGAATACGGCCTATGAAATTCTCACCGCTTCAGGCCAAACACAGAGAGACCCTCAGCTTGGCAGGCTGGCTTACGAACTTGCCACGGTTTTGCGTGATACGCCTGAGATAGGAGCTGTATATCAACTTTATTTAACCGTTGTGAGAAATGAGCTGTATTACATAAAACCGGAAGTGCTTCTTGATTTTGCTTCTACTTTGGAACTTATGAGAGACTGGCCGAATATGGTTGAGGCGGTGAATTTTTTTGAAACTCACTTTTTAAAGAACGAAAGGAGCACCAATCTTCTCATAAGGGCGTATATCGGCGCAAATATGTTCGAGAAGGCACAGGAATTGCTTGATAAACAGCCAAAGGAAGACCCCGATACTATAAGACTGAAAATATCGCTTTTGAACAACAAATTGGGTCAAACAAACTGGCTGCTTTCACAGGATATAAGCGAACAGCAACAGCAATTGCAGCCGTCCAAAAGCCGCCAGCAACTGGAAGCGGAACGCGATGTTATAACAAAAGAGCGAGATGATTTGAAAAATAAACTTGCCTTGACCGGAGCGGCAAATGTCAGTGAACAGGAAGTTGTAGATATTTGCAGAGAATATGTTTCTGGAGGACGAATCGACAATGCCAAAAAGCTTGTCGGGGATTTTCTGCAGGTATATCCCAACAGCGTAAATATAAAAATTTATCAACTTGCGCTTAATGAGCCTGCTCCTGCGAATGTGCCGCCTGAGCGTCTTGGCCAGTTGACGGTTCAATCTATTGAGTCGCTGGACGAGCCTGTCAGGAAAGCAGCTCTGCTCGGGCGGTTTTATCAGACCAGAGGACAGAATGATAAGGCCGTTGAATATTATCAGCAGGTTCTACAGCTTGAGCCGAACAATGCTCTTGTGATTGCGGGTTTGTTTGATATTGCCATAGATAGTGATGATTTCAAGCAGGCCGAGAAGTTGTCGGAAACCGCCCGTCAAAATAATACCGACCTCTGTGAAGGCGAATTTTTCAAGGCCCGACTTACTTTTGCCAGAAAAGAGTATCGAAGAGCCTTAGAGAAAATTAACAACTGTCTTGAAAAGAGACCTATCTTTTCGCAGGGATACCTGTTGAAAAGCCAGATAAATACAGCGCTCGAAAAAGAGACTGACGCCATAGATGACATAAAAAAGGCATACGATATGAATCCACTCGACAAAGTTATTACAAAGAATCTTGCGTTTTTGCTTTATAGTCGCAACCGCAAACTTGGCGCAAATGCATCAACTGAACAGCTATCCGAAGCAAAAAACGCATTTGAAGCTGCAGTCCGCGCCGATCCGAGAGATTACGGTCTTCAAAGTTTTTATGCCGAGTACATGGGCGATACAGATCCGCAAAGAGCACTTGCGATATGTCAGCAAGTACAAAAGGCTAAGCCAAGCATTGAAAATTCACTCGTTCTCGGCAAGTTGGCCTTGAAAGCAGCAGAGCACGACAAGGTAGAATCGCGGAAAAGTATATATCTTTCCGCAGCAGAGGATGCTTACAAAAAGGCTTATGAACTTGCCCCAAATGATGTACGTGTTCTGCAGGCGTATAGTGAGTTTCTCAAAGCCACAGGCAAAACCGGCGAAGCGGAAAAACTTCTTACCAGCCAAGATGATCTTTTATGGCGGCATTATATTCGTACAGGAAAGCTTGATAAAGCACAGCAGTTGCTTACAAAAATATATGAAGCAAATCCCAAAGACGTCAATACAATAAGAGGACTAATTCTTGTGTCCAGGAACAAAAGAGACAATGCCGAACTACTGAAATATATCACCGAACTTCTGAAAATTGATAATTCCGTTGAAAATCAGATTATTGAGGTTGAATCGTATCTCGAGTTGGGTCTGGTTGATGATTCTCAGACCAAGCTTGATAGTCTGACTGAGAGGTATCCTGATGAGCCCAGAATAATGTTTCTGCGGTCGTGGTTTCTTGCACGGCAGGGTAAATTTGAACAATCGCTTAAACTTGTAAACAAATATCTTGAAGCGGACAAAAACAATCCTCGCGCATGGCGGTTGCGCGGGCAAATAAATCTTGCACTGAATAATTTAAACCAGGCAATCGATGATTTTCAGAAGGGCAAGGCGATCGAGGACAATGCGGAAGTGCGAATTGACCTTGCAAGAACATATATCCGAACCGGCAGAAGCGAAGAAGCCATAGCAGAACTGAAGACGGCTGCTGATGAGCAGGGTTCGTCCGCTGCTCTGAGTATGCTTGAAGAAGCTTATATGATAACGGGCAAGTATGACCGCCTTGAAAAATTTTATACCGAAAGGATGGAAAAAACTCCTGCCAATGTTTACTGGTACGATAGAGCAGGCGAACTCGCAATGACGCGAAAGGATTTTGAGAAAGCTTTTATGCTTTTTGATACTGCATTACAGAACAGTCTCAAAATCAACAACCAATCACCTGATGAGCAGGCTTTCGAAGGCAAACTTAGGGCTCTTCTTGAATCCAAAAAGTACGACCAGTTGTTTGCTGAAGCGACAAAGCACCTTGAAGGGTCGTTTGCTACTATCGCCTATGCGAGGATGGCAGATGCAAAGGCCAGAATTGGAGATAAAGATACCGCTCTACAGTATTTCCGCAGGGCACTTGAAAAGGCAGGCGAAAATGAAGAATACCTAATCAATATAATCAGGTATATGACACAAGTGGTTGGAATTGACGAAACAACGAAGTGGTGCAATGAGAAATTGCATAGCCAGCCCAATTCACTTGCAGTGAATTTTGCGGTGTACAACCTTTACAGGATGGCAGGAGAGTATAACAGGGCGATTGAATATATAGACAATTGTATCAGGATTGCGGCAGATAATGAACAGTTGAAGCTGAACTATCAAACCAGTAAGGCAAGTTATCTGATTGAGATATTCAGCAAAACCGCAGATAAGACATATCTCAAACAGGTTATTAAGGAGTATGAAAGCATACTTCAAAAACAGCCGACAGATGTTTTAGTTCTTAATAACTTTGCTTATGTGCTTGCAGATACAGATACGGATGTTGAAAAGGCACTTGAGTATGCCGAGCAGGCCTATAATGCCGCGTCTAATAATTCAGGGGTACTTGATACTTATGGTTATGTTCTTCTGAAAAACGGCAAGGCCCAGCAGGCAGATGAAATTCTGCAAAGAGCATTACAGCAGTACGAACAAAACAAGATAAATGCCCCTATAGAAGTATATGAGCATATAGGCTGGGTTAAGGAAAAACTTGGGCAGGATGCTGAGGCTTTACAGGCCTATAAACGAGCGATGGAATTAGCTGGTGAAAATGTTCCACAAGAGGTCAAAAACAGAATATCGGCGGAAATCGAAGAAGTTTCTTCAAGGCAATAGCAAACTCGACAACTTTTTACTGCAATATTTTGTTATAGGATCTGTATTTTGGGCAGGTGAAAAAGAATGATACATAGTAAGCAACCAGCATCAGCCGGACGTAGTCAGATACCTCGGCAATTTTCGCAAACAATTCCCAGAGGTTCGGCTCCTATAGGGGTGGCTATTACGCCCAAAGAGATACTGGATATTCTCAGACGGCATTTGCTTCTCATAATAAGTTTGACTATGTTAGGTGCCATTACAGGAGGTGGATTATGGTTTGTTCTGCGTATTATTGCACCAAAATATACAGCAAGTACTTACATAGAAGTTTTGCCGCCGGGACAGATGGACCCAACGATAATTGGTACCCCTATGACAAGCAAGGATATCGCTTATGAATTCAGATTCTCAAAAGCTACTCTTATAAAACAGCAGAATATGCTGCAGGAACTTATCCGCAGAGATGCTGTTCGAGAGACTAAATGGTTCAAAAAATTTGGCAATGATGTTTTAAAAACCATCAAAAACCTTAGGGATAATCTCGGGGTTGTAGCGGATAGAAACAGCAATTTTATTTCAATCAGTATGACCTGTGGTAATCCGGTGGAAGCGGCTCTTATCGTCAATCAAACAGTTGATCTTTTTGTTAAGTCGCAACAGACTACTGCGGAGAGCAATATCAGCCAGAAGCTCAGAGAGCTTAGCCAGCAGGAAAATGAGATGAGGGACAAACTCAGGAGCATAAACAATTCGCTTGCGGATATCAGACGTTCAACGGGTCTGACACAGCTTGAAGGCAACGAAGGCAATTTCCACCATACCATAACGCAGAAATTGGGTAGTCTTGAGATTGAGAAGATGAAACTTGAGGCGGATATTGAACAGGTTCGCGCAAGCGTTGCTAATTACGAGCAAAGAAAAGTTTCTGACGAAATAATACAGCGCGATACCGAAAACGATCCGGTTGTTATTAATCTCATTAGTCGAATTAGCCAGCTCGAGGCTGAACTTGCAAGAAGGCTTACAAATCTTGGTGAAAATCACAGGGAGGTGCAGCAGTTGCGCGAAGTTTTGCGGCAGACAATAGCGGAAAAGGAGGCACGCTCTAATTTAAAGGCGCTGCAGATTCGCGACTCGGATGTTACAACTGCCAAAGATATGTATTCAACAATGAGCAATCGGCTTGCAAAACTTGAGGAGCTCAGGGCACGAACGGAAAAGGAACAGAAAGACCTTGACAATGCAAGAGCTACCTATGACCAGCTTGTTTCTGACAGGGAGGAAACAAAAAACAAACTGTTTTCAGTTCAGGAACAAATAAGCAAATATAATCTTATAAAGCAGGACACAGAATCTGCAAAGGTAAGATCTGTTGGTCTTGCACCTCCGCCCTTGCAGATGAGTTCGCCAAGATTACTGGTATTTGGGCCGGGCGGAACTTTTTTGGGTTTTTTGCTGGGTGTAGGACTTGCATTTCTGATTGAGCTTTTGAACGACCTTTTAAGATCGCCGAACGACGTGATGAAATTTGCCAATGTGCCGCTGTTGGGTATGGTTACGCACAAGGACCTTGATGAGGCCACGAAGAATGCCGATATGTGGAAGATTACAAGACAATCACCGTTCTCGATGATGGGCGAATGTTACAGACAGTTCAGAGCAAATCTCAAACTTTCTTCCGATTCCGATGCTCAGAAAGTGATTTTTATTACGAGTGGCAGTGCAGGAGAAGGCAGAACAACAGTAGCAACAAATACGGCTACAGTTTTTGTAGCGGAGGACAAGCGGGTACTTTTAATCGATGCCAACTTTCGCAGGCCAAGCTCGTATAAAATCTTTCCAAATTCAAACGGACACCGTACCGAAACTGATAAGAAGAATAAGGGATTGAGCGGTTGTCTTACCGGCAGTTGTGATATCACAGAAATTATAAGGCCGACCGGTATTGAGGGTATGGATGTGATTGACAGCGGCATTCTTCCTGCCAATCCTACAGAACTGCTGGGCGGCAGGAGAATGGCGGAGCTTCTCAGATATGCAAAAGAACATTACGACCGTGTGATAATCGATGGTCCGCCAATGCTCGTCAGCGACGCAAAGGCAATCGCGTCACAGGCAGATGGGACGGTATTGGTGTTCAATGCGGCTATTACCAGGCGCGGCGCTGCTAAAAGAATTGTACGCGAACTGAGAGAGATAAATACGAATATTCTCGGTGCGATACTGATTGGCGTAAGAGTGCTTAAAGGAGGCTACTTCCACGAAATGCTTGAGTCATATCAGGATTACCAGGATTCTCCCGTAGCACCACAGCCAACCGGGCAGGTCTCTTAAACTGTACTTACCGGTTTCGGTGCAGGTTAATTCCATCACCTATTTATTACTTCTATTTCATATCCTTTCTTTTATCCCTGGGACATTTTATTGAAAACGGTTGTTTTTTATTGTCTAAGGGTGTAGAATCAGATTCGAGCGGGGCGTAGCGCAGTTTGGCTAGCGCGTTGGACTGGGGGTCCAAAGGTCGCAGGTTCAAGTCCTGTCGCCCCGATTTGAGGGGATAGCTGTTGTTTTCGGCAAGGATTGCCGGCGATGACCTGTAGTTAGCGCAAAGAGTTGTATCATCCAGCCTCAGGTTCAAAAGTGCAGACTCGACAATTTGGCGGTTTTTAACAGAATAGTCGATATAAAAGAACAGATTTATAAAAATCAGAAATAATTTTATCGGCTTCACGTCTTATAAAATCACATCGAGAGCTGTGGTTTGGCGCAGTATTATAGGGGGTTTAGTGTGATGTCGCTTCTCTGCGATGGGAAATGGTTCAAATCAACGCGGAGTCTTTGCTTTTGATGGTTTCTTATCTTATATTTTTAATGGCACTATAGAATCGTATGGTCCAGATAAAAAGAGTATTCTAACAAAGGAGTTTTTTACTAAGCACGTAAAAAAGCATTAATGTACGAGAAGGAGGTAATTTAATGTTAGCCGCTAAAAAGCAGACATCTGAGGCGAGAGACGAAATTCCTTTTGGTGAATGGCTTGTCTCAAATGGTTTTCTCAGTCGTGATGAATTAGCCACGGCGTTAGAGGAACAGCATGAAAGCGGCAGCAGGTTGGGGGAGGTGCTGCTCCGAACGAAAGTATCAGACCCTGCAACGCTTACCCGTGTTTTAGCTGAATATCTTTCGCTGGAGTATGTACAATTAGATGACATCAGCAAAATAGATGTGGGTATCGCCCGGATGCTGCCGGAACCGCTTGCCAAGCGGTTTTGTCTGGTAGCAATTGGCGAGGAGGAAGACAAAATTATCGTCGCAATGGCTGACCCTCTTGATGTTGTTGCAATAGATACAATCGGGCCAAAGCTTAAAAAAGAAATTAAAGTGGTGGTCAGTTCTCGCGACGAGGTTATGCATGCAATAGAGACGATTTATCACGGCTCTGATGTTGAAGAGCAACGGCTTCGCGACATAAATGTGGAGACGGAGATTAGCGGAGATGATCAGAGAGTAGAATCGATTCTGGAAGAAAATAGCTTGGAGCCTGATGTGGCCAGTGAGGAGGCTGCGACGAAGGCACCTGTGATTCGTTTTGTGGATTTGTTGTTAAGCCAGGCAATTAAAAGCAGAGCGAGTGATATTCATATCGAGCCACAAGAACATTTAATGTCGATTCGTATGCGAGTTGACGGTGCACTTCGGAACATGGTTCCGCCGGCCAAGAAGTTGCAGGCTGCGGTTATTACGAGAATTAAGATACTTTCGGAGATGGATATTGCAGAGCGTCGACTGCCTCAGGACGGCCGATTTAAGATTAAGGCAACCGGCCGGGATATAGATGTGCGTGTGTCATCGATTCCGGTGATATATGGTGAAAAGATAGTGATGCGAATTTTGGATTCAACAGCGGCGAGTCACGATATTGGGAAACTTGGATTTGAGCCGAAGCTGCTGGAAGAATTTAAAACGATACTCTCACAGCCGCACGGTATCATAATTATCACCGGGCCCACAGGCAGCGGTAAAAGCACGACGCTATATTCGGCACTGCATTATCTAAGGAACCCGACGGAAAATATTACCACGGTTGAAGACCCTGTTGAATATCGTCTTGAGGGGATTAACCAGATTCAGGTCAAGTCTGATATCGGGCTGGATTTTGCATCCTGCCTGAGAGCAATTTTAAGGCAGGACCCGGATATAGTTTTGATAGGTGAAATCAGGGACAAGGAGACAGTGGAGATTGCAATAAAAGCTTCTCTGACAGGACACTTGGTTTTGAGCACATTCCATACCAATGATGCGCCCAGTGCGATAAGCAGGCTGTTATATATGGGGATTGAGCCTTATTTGCTGGCATCGTCGCTGAATTTAGTAGTTGCTCAGCGACTTGTAAGAAGGATTTGTGAGCATTGCAAAGAGCCTGTAACCTTGAGTAAAGAAGTTCTTGAACGTTTGAAGATTGACGACCAACAGGCCAGGAACATCACATTTTATCACGGCAAGGGCTGCCCGGCCTGTGGAAAGACAGGTTACAAGGGCAGGTTACCTGTTTTTGAGTTTCTTGTGATGGATAATGATATTCGGGAAAAAATTATTAGCGGGGTCGGTGAAATGCAGATAAAGGCGATGGCACGTCAGAAGGGTTATGGCGGATTACTTGAGAGTGGCGTGAGTAAGATGTTACAAGGTTTAACCACTGCTGAAGAAGTTCTGAGCGTAACGTTTACGGAAAATGTAAGGACGTAAAAATCGGTTTTTTCACAGCTTTCGCCGAGTAATTTGGTAAATTTACAAATATTGTCTCAAATCTCTCAGGGGTTGTCGATGTATTCGGACTAATGTTATGCCGTATGCAATTGACGTAACCCGCATTTCAGTATTAAGTTCCGATATAAATTCCTTTATCAGCCGTAAAAAACGGCAAACGGGACTTGGCGCATAAATCGAAATGGGATTTTTTAGTAAACCTGATGTTTTCGGACGCCGATATTGCTGAAGTGCAGATAAACAACGTTTTGTGCTCACTTGGTATGACCTTGTGGGCGCTGGTAATTTTACTTAACGCATCATATAGCTATTAATAAGGTTTGGTAGATGCAGATTTACAAGTATATTGTTCGAGATTCTTCAGGAGAACGCAAGGAGGGCCTGATGCAGGCGACTTCCCAGCCCGATGTACTTAACTGGCTTCGGGAGCAGGGGTTTATCCCTATATCTGTTGATGAGGTATCTATGGGAGCCAAGAAGGAGCGGCGGACATCTGGCCGAAAACGAGTCAAATCATCGGACCTGTCGGCGGTTTGCTGGCAGTTGACGACAATGCTCGAGGGCGGAGTTCCGGTTACCACTGCTTTGGGTACCGTTGCTGAAGATATCGATAATCTGCGGCTTCAGCAGATTATAAAGGATGTCCTGGAGAAAGTGAAGGAAGGCGAATCTTTCTCATCCGGTATTTCCAAATATCCTAAGGTTTTCAATAAACTAACAGTCGCCATAATATTAGCCGGTGAAACCAATGGTAATTTGGCCGAGGCATTACGGAGACTGGCGGAGTATTTCGACGGCCGGGATAAACTTGGCAGTAAGGTCAAACACGCGCTCTCATATCCTATCTTCATGGTGGTGTTTATTATTTTGATGATTGTAGTTATAATGACTTTTGTTGTTCCTCGATTCACAGTTATATTTGAACAGCTTGGCGGGGAGCTTCCTGCTTTTACACAAGGGTTTATGGGTGTGTATGACGCCATCCGCCACCACGCCGTTTGTATTATAGGCACAGCAGTGTTCCTGATAACCTCAGTGATTCTTATTTATACCAAAACCCAAAAAGGACATTATTTGTTCAGCAAGGCATTTCTTGCGTTTCCTTTAATAGGCAAAGTAATCAGCAGTGCATTTATCGCCACATTCTGCAGGACGATGTCGGCATTAATTGCTTCGGGTGTTTCAGTGCTTGAAGTATTCAATATTCTTTCCACGATGAGTAGTAATGATATTATAAAATCAGCAGTTGTGCGCACGAAAGAGAATATCGTGGAAGGTTCAAATATTTCCTTAAGTATGATTGCCGCCGGTTTCTTTCCCAATATGGTGGTCAAGATGGTACAAATTGGCGAGGAAAGCGGTTCACTGCCCAAAATACTGGAAAGGACCGCGATATATTACGAGCGAAAAGTGGATGCCACGGTATCCACTATGTTGAGCTTGCTTGAGCCTATAATGATTGTAGTAGTTGGAGGGATTGTACTGATAGTAGTGCTTGCGATGTATCTGCCGGTTTTTTCGATGGGAAAAGTATAACGTCTCATAATCAGCGTAGATGAGGTAAAAAGAAGTCTGAATTTGGCTATATGTGAAGCATTTTTTATACTTTACTATAGTGGGCGGCCGATGTGGCCGATAATTACAGACGTTAATAACGAGAGAATCTTAAAGAATTTTTTAGGAGAAACTAAAATGAAAAACAGAAAAGGTTTCACATTGGTTGAGCTGATGGTGGTCGTGCTCATCGTCGGCATCCTTGCAGCTGTTGCGATTCCGATGATGCGAGGCAGAATTGACGCGGCCAAGTGGTCGGAAGGCAAATCTGCTGCAGGCACAATCGCTTCAGGTATCCGTGCCTATGCAGCCGAAAAAGGTACGGCTGTTTTAGCGGCGCCGGCTTTGACCACTGACCTGGGTTTTGCTGCAAACGACCTCGACGGTACGTATTTTCTCCAGGCCTGCTATGCGGTCAGCGGCGTTTCATGTGATACACTAGGCCGGGTGGCATTTACCATTACTGTTAATGCTGCCAGCGGTAGAGCCGGCTAT
Source organism: uncultured Planctomycetaceae bacterium (assembly GCA_964619675.1). GTDB lineage: Bacteria > Planctomycetota > Phycisphaerae > Sedimentisphaerales > UBA12454 > JAPLMW01. Next base: position 19,865 of record CAZUEO010000012.1, read on the forward strand.
CCGACTACTCCCGCCACCACAAATTCACTTACCCAGGCTATAGGTGCTGCATCGGTCTGGGCATGGTAGATTTGTATGGTTGTGGGGTCTTTAGCAACTAGTTAATAATGATAATAGCGCAGTGGGGGGCATAACGCCCCCCTAATTTTTTAACGGCAAAAGAAAAGGCTTGAAATGGTATGTGCCCAAGAGTCTCAAAAGCATTCACCACGTTAGAGGCAAGGCATCAAAGATGCCTGGCGGCAGCCAAAGGCAGCCTGTCTCCAGCGGGGTTCTCGCTGATTGAGCTGACGATAGCCATTTTAGTTCTCACAATTGTAATAGCTGGAGGCTCTTATCTCTTTGTTGGTGGGAGAAGCCGGATTAATCAGCAAAAACATTATCGCGCAGCTACCCTATTGGCTGCTCAGAAATTAGAAGAGTTAAAAGCTGAAGCAGCAGATAATTATGATAACATAGTATCTAAAGCAGACCAGCCGAAGGTTTTAGAAGGTGTATCCTATAATATAAGTACAGGTGTAGTAGATGTCGGCTTATATAAAAATGTCATTGTTACTGTTAATTGGCAGCAGACAGGCACTGTCTATAATGTAAGTTTGATTACTTTTATTGCTCCTAAAGCAGGTTAATTCGATGAAAATGGAAGCAAAATCGCAAAAAGGTTTCACCCTCGTAGAACTTATGATTGCGATGACGGCAGGTACTATCCTGGTTTTAGTAGCCGGTATGGTTCTGGTTGTTGGTCAGACATCCTGGAATAATGCCTGGAAAAGGGTGAATCTTCAAAGGGATGCTTCCTATGCTATGCTTGTAATGAACCGTTCTATTCGGGCTGCAACCTCCGCAGCAGTGGATGCCAATGGTGGTACAGCCCTGACAACATACGGAACAGGGAATAAAGTAAAATTTTCCCGCATGGCGGGAACTCACAATCTTCAATGCCAGATTGAAGCACAACCTCAAACTCTTATAAGTGATAAAGTGGACTATTTACACTTTGATGTGAATGAGCCAAGACATACAGTAACAATAAACCTCGGGTTGAAAAAAGACGATGCACAAACCTATTTTGAATCAACAGTAATGATGCGAAATTAATGATGCGAAATTCTGGGGATGGTATAAGATGAGAATCGGAAGGTTGAAATCAGAAGGGGGTATAGTACTTGTTGCAGTGATGGTCTTTACTCTTATCCTTACAATTTTAGGTTTCTCCGTGCTTAGTGTGGCGGACAGTGAGATAGTATTAACTCGGAAAGATATTAACAAAACCAGGGCTTTTTATTTAGCTGAAGCAGGAGTGGAAATATTAAACACAAGATTGCGCAATGGAATATTTGGAAACATTGAGGATACGCCCTTAGGAGGAGGAAGCTACCGGATTGATTACTACTCTGGTGCAAACCCTCCTTATGCTATTGTAACTGGCAAAGTAGGACCCCAGGAGAAAAAAATAAAGGTAGAAGCGTCCTTTCTGGCTCCTCCCTATGAATATGGTATATATGCCGGTGGTGCTGACGGAGAAGATTGGACACTCCAGTTAAGGGGGGAAGGCGAACCCGTAATTGTCGTGAAGGGAGATTCAGGTGGAAAAGACATAATTAGCGGAAATTTATTTGTTAATGGGGATGTCGCTTTGTACGACGAAAGCAGGGTTAATCCCGCGCTCTCCCCTAACCCCTATGGGCTCAATGGAGATGTTGAAGCTACTGGTGATGTTGATCGCGAAAGCACTGCCACGATTTCTGGACTAATTACCGAGAACGCCCCTTTGCGGGATCCTCCTGACTTATTGGGCATGAACTATGCCGTAAATAATACACATAATGTCAGCCAAATCTTTGCATCAAGCTCCGTTGACTCCAGGGGACGCCTGCCGGTCGGCAATCCGCTGCGCGACGTTTTTGCGAAAAATCCCACCTACGACAGGGCTGCCGAATGTGCTTCTACGGACGGCGATGATTACTTCTTCGAGCCGTCAGACGGCTTCGTGCCGGGCGGGGGCTCGTCGGATCCTAATCGCTGGATGAAAGCACCAACACCCCTTCATGCGGGCACCGACAGGATTTACTATATTGACGGGAACCTGTGGGTGAACAGCAAAAGCGATACGTATGGCTTTAATATGGATGGAAAAGCTACAATCGTCGTGACAGGCAATATCTACATCTGCGACAATTTGAAGTACGCAGATGCCGACAGCGTGCTTGGACTTGTGGCTCTTGGCGAGTATGATACAAACGGCGATCTTATCGGAGGCAACGTCATTTTCGGCGACCCGGTTTACGGGACGATGTATACCTGTTCTGCGATGATGTTTGCAGCCAATAATTTTCTTTTCAATAGTAAGTCCCTTGGGAATTTTCCTAAGGAACCCGAGTCCGGGTTTATTCTTAACGGCAACCTTTCTGCACTGAACAAGGTTTCGCTTGAGCGGGACTGGTATACCAAGACCACCTCGTCCTACCCGTATACCCAGGCCAGACCTGCTCGTTATGACCATCCCAGCGAAATTTGGGTCGACGCCGTGACAGGAGCGGCCCTGAGCCAAGGGGAGCGGGAGACTGTGAGGCATTATCGGATGATACTTAATTATGATGACCGTGTGCGGACTTGGCTTACACAGCCGCCGGGCCTCCCAAGAGGAGTGGGAACCATTTTCGATGGACTAAGAAACTGGGAAGAATTACCATAAAGCCAATAAGTCCGATAATTTTTTAACGGTAAATAGGGGGACTTGAAGTGACAGTTGTATGCTCAAAAGTCTCAAAAGCGTTCTCGCTGGTTGAGGTAATCATCGCAATGGTCATTATAACAGTGATGGCTATTGGCGCTTTGAATTATCGATGTTATGCGGTCAAACATGCACAAATAGCACGTGCACAACTGGTGGCGACCCGCATAACGCAAATGATTTTGGATGATTGGAAAAGCACCGGCGGCAGCACCAGCTATAACCCGACTGCTATCGGAATGGGGTTTGCCGGTACATTCAGCACTATTACTCCGGGCGGCAGCGGCGTCACTTATAATATTACCCAGGACGGCATTACGATGAGCGTTACCCTGTCTTGTGCAAATATTGTTGAAGGAGCCGTAACTTTACCCCTGAGGCAACTTACCGTAACTGTCAGATGGCGCAAGGATTTTGGCTCAGGGTCAATAGGAACTGGCGACCCGTCAATACAGTATACCACTTATGTCAGAATCGATGTATAAAAATTCGAGCGGCTGGACTCGTTCCGGCGTTACCTTAATCGAGTTGGTAATAGCTGCAGCTATTTCTACACTGCTTGTGCTGATAGTTGGGGATTTGCTTGTCAGCGGCCAGCGATTCTGGCAGCAGACCTATAGCGACTCGCAAAAGCAGATAAAACAGGATGAGCAGGCAATTATGATAAAATTCGGAAATATGGGCAGAAAGTCCAACCGCATGTCTTCCGGTAGTTGGCAGGGCTACAAAGTATACACGAATCACGGTGATACAGTCCGCGCGACGACTAACCCCGGCACACTGATAGCCGATGGCAATGCCGTTGAGTTCGGATACTGGAACTGTGACTGGGACGATGCCGGTTTTAATCCGAGTACTGTCGTTGACAAGAGCAAGATATGCACTGATTATGTCGAGTTTTATCTGACAGGTAGTACATTCAACGCTGAATACGGTGTATATGATTACACCCAGGGTGGTCTGAAGGTGCCTGTGAGAACTGAGATAATTGCCCAAAACGCATCTGCCGGAACTGCCGGGATGGGGGTATTCAGTCATACAACGGACATCAACGGAAATGGAAATGGAAGCGTAAGAATAAACTTAAAGCTTACAGACCCTGCTGACGGGGAATTTATAGTAGTAAAAACGGCAACGCTGCTGCGGGTTGTTTGGCCCCGGTAGATAACCTGGCCGACGAAAGAAGGTGGGTGGTTATGGTAAAAAGAAGAAAAAATCAATCTTCCCGCAAAGGCCTGATTCTTGTTCTGGTAGTAGTTGTACTGATTATCCTGGCCGTTTTTGGAATTGGCATCCTGAATACCTCTTTTGGCGTCAGACGCCAGGCGATAGTATTGAAGAATGAGGCATCCGCAATGCTTGCCGCCGAGGCGGGTTACGAAAAAGCGTTGGTATGGATGGAACAGCAGCCCGATGTAATAAGCTCCCTCGCTGCTGCAGGAGGCACGGCGGTCGGCAACGAAACTTTTACCAGCAGCAACAGCAACTACAACTATTCAATCAGCATCAACCCCGTCGGTACCGGTTCGCGGGTTGTCTATAGAATCGTGTCAGACGGTCTGTGCGGCACATCAAGCAGAACCGTGCGGGTTCTGGTAATGCAGGCGGTAAGCGGCTGGGATATGGGTATATGCCAGGTACCTTCCGGCACCTCATCGACAATACCGGTTAGTTTTGTTACCAACGAAATAATAGATATGCCGTTACATATAAACACGGATGACACCAATCCTTCCGGTGATAGAGATATTTACATTTCAGGTACGCCGCAATTCCTTCGGGAAGTTGAAATGGGCGAATCGGAGGACGGCAAATACACCAGTGTTATGGGATTGTTTCAAGGGAGTATATGTTTCGACCAGCCCGACGGTAAGGTAACCGATGAAGCTGCCATAACGGCTAAAGTAGCCAGGTTCGCCTCTACGGTAAAGTCGACTTACAACTTTACACCGGCTCTATCAGGTACTTTTACAGTGGACAAACAGGCACCTGCCGTGCAACTTGAATTCTTTGTGGATAATGCCGGAGTAGGCAGGGTAAGAATAACCGATAATTGTGTGGTCAGAGGATATACTCCCAATACGTATGATTATAGAATCAAGGCTGGTACCGATGGAACAGAATACGAGAAATATAACGTGTACGGCTGTCATTATATCCCTGCCGGTGAGGCAAGAACGGTTGTGAATCTCGACGACACATACGTTACACCCAGTTACGGAGGTTTATCCTACGGCCTGATTTACGTAAACGGCAATGTCGTTATCGGCAGCGCTGAAGAAAACGCTGCGGCGCTTGGCGTGCCTACAAGTCAGCTTAATACTGTCAAAGGTAATGTTTCTGTTGTGGCAACAGGGAATATCTGGATAGCCGATTCGTTAACGGTTGCCGACGATCATGATTCAAATGGTATGCCCCTCGATACCAACCCGAATATGATATCGATGTTATCAGGTACAACAGGTGTAATTAAAGTTATCGACCCCGGCAGACAGGATGCGATATCGCCAACAGATATTTCAACATTGGCCACCTATGAACCCACAGGCCTTAAAGACAGCGGATATGCGGACTATACTTATCACCGGCATCTGCCCGACCCGGTGGTTGTGGAAGCCGGAATCGTGGTAGGCGGTGGCGGCTGGGGAGCGGAATATGTGCGTAACCGCAAAGAACTTACACCTCCTCAGGACTACCTTGTAGTGCGGGGCACAGTAACCGAACGTGTCCGAGGCGTAGTGGGACTGACCGGCAATGACGGTTTTCTCAAATATTATTACTTCGACCAGAGGCTGCTGCTGGGCTTTATTCCCGAAGATATGAGATTGAAGGGCAAATATGTTCCAGTTCCCGCCGGCTGGAGCGATTATCGGTAGTTAACCGAAGCAGATAGCCATACAGTTTCTGATTTACTCATACCCTGCGTCCGATAATTTTTTAAAAGTCCTTTTTTGGTTTTCGCTGGGGCGGGAATTTCACAGGTTTTATCAAAGGCAAACTTTTAGACCTTCCAAACCTTAATTATAAACCAAATCCACAGTATTTATAGGGCTTAATACTCTTGAGGCATCGCTTTGACTGGTAGAGCCTGATTGTAAAATTCCAAGTGAAACAGCGATTTTTTCAGGCCGATATGAAGATATAGAGTTTAGACCGGAGTATCCGGGTATTTAGAGATAATGGCGGCATTAGTATGAAATGGATTGAAGAACAGCGGGCTAAGTTAAAAGAAATTGCGGTGGACTGGAGACGAATATTTAAAGTCGGCCGACAACAGGTTTTCGGCCTTGATATAGGTTCATCTGCAATCAAGATGGTTCAACTGCACAAGGACGGTGGCGGCTATGCGGTTACAGCAGCAGGCATCGTTGATGTTGATGATGGGACCGAAGGTGATGAAGGTGGTAGGGAAATTAATGTCCCAGGGGCAATTCAGCAGTGTTTACAGTCTGCCGGAATTCAGACAAAACTGGCTGTCTGTGGCGTCAGTGGTTCGGAAACAGCAGTGCGTCATTTTGCGTTTCCTCCGTTGCAGTCTGAGGAGGTAGAGGGAGCTGTTCTGCTTGAAGCCAAACAGATTTGTCCGTTTAACACCGACGACGGCGTTGTTGATTATCAGGTAATACCAGGCGACAAGGAAAATACCAACGGCATTTTGGTGGTAGCGACAAAAAAACTTCTCGGAGAAAAGACCGGATTTGCAAAAGATGCTGTTCTTGATAACGTTCTGATGGATATGGATGGATTGGCGCTTTTGAATTGCTTTAGAGGGTGTCAGAAATATGAGGCCGGTCAGACAATTGCTATTTTGAATGTCGGCAGGTCCTGTGCAACTTTGGCAATTATCGGTGATGATAATTTACCTTCTATTCGAGACCTCAATTATGCTGGCAAAGCAATTATTGAACAAATTGCATTGAAACACAATGTTTCAGCAGAAGATGTCGAACAAGTTCTGATGGGCTGTGAAAATCCGGATAAAATCCAGCTTGAAGTTCGTAATGATTTGGAAACAGCCTGTCAGAAGTTAATTACCGATATTACCGAGACATTGCGTTATTACGCCGTTCGGAGAAAGTGCGAGATGGCTAAAAAGATATTTGTCTGCGGCGGCTTTGCCCTCGTTGAAGGATTTGTGGATTTGTTGAATAGTCATCTTTCTGCTGCTACAGAGCTGTGGAATCCGTTTGACAAAATAAGTTACGATGCGGGTCTGCCCTGTGCAGATATTCTCCGCAAAAAAGGTCCTGCACTGGCAGTTGCAGCGGGTCTTGCTATGAGGACGATATGAACAAATTGCGGTGCATATACGATATTGAAAGACGTAACGGGTTTTTGGCGTGATATTTATGAATAATGTGAAAATGCTAACGATAGATTTGTTAAAAGGACGGGGCATTCCGGCAAAAAGCAGGCCCGAGAGCATAGTTGTGACGGCAATGGTGCTGGGAGTTCCAGCGATTATCGGAATAGTAATGTTTAGTTATTATATGCGTAGCCGTGTTGTAATATCAATACAAAAGCAGGGAATAGTTAGTTGCGAAACAAAGATTAATAACCTGTCTGAAGCTGCGGCGATGCAGGAGGCATTTGAGAAGGAAAAGAAAATTGCAAACGGCTGTTTGTCGGAAGTTGCGGCAACCATTACCAATCATACTCAGTGGACACCGGTTCTTATTGAAATAGTAAAAAGTATGCCGGATTCAATACTGCTTGCAGGAATTGGTGTAAAGCAGGATACTGTTAGAAAAAAGGTATTTGCAAAAGATGGAAGTGGGGGAATGTCTGAAGTTGTTGTTCCTGTAAGAATACTGCGAATAAATGCGCGTGAAAGTTCGGGGTTGGCACGCGGACAGTCAATCAGAGATTTTCAGGATACTCTTCGCTCGTCAGCCGTATTTAGTTCCCGGCTCGATAACGTCAATGTTTCACAGGAGGTTGACAAATCAGGGGGACAGAATGTTGTTTCGTACCAGATAACTTGTGCTTTCAAACCAGGGTTATGACAGGTTTATTATGAATAAAGTTTATAAAAAGCATTTTAAGTTAGTAGCCTTAGTGTGGGCGAGTTGTTTTGTACTGTCTCTGCTCATATATATGATGGTATTGGTGCCTCAGAGAGAGCACAAAAAACAAATCGATCAGCAGCTTGCCGAGAAAGAAAAGATGTACGAGACGATATTAAAGATAAATCAGCGGGAGACCAGGGCCCTGATGAATAAGGAGATGGAACAATTGAGAGATAAACTGAAAGATTTTGTGGCAGCTCCTGAAGACCTGGCTGGTTTGACATTTGATATAGGACAGATAGCCAACGATATAAAAATTAGTTCATTCAGTATTAAGCCCCAGAGTAACCTCGAAAATCGGGGTTCCACTAACCAATACATCTGTGAGAATCAGATGAGGGTTAGCTTCAAGGCAGATTTTAATAAGTTTGCCGCTTTCCTCAATGCGATGGAGAGACACCGGCCTGTTATTTTTGTGGATAAGTTCGAAATTACTCAGGCAGACCAGCATGACGATTTGGTCAGTAAGGTAAGTATGAACCTGTCGGTTTTTGTCAAAAGGCGGCAGGGTAGTTAGAAAAATAATGTTGAGTTTTAACTCGGATTTTGTGACATAAAAAGATGAAAACTATAGCGATAGCAAATCAAAAAGGCGGGTGCGGCAAGACCACTACGGCTGTGAATCTTTCAGCATCCCTTGCCAGGGAAGGTTATAGTGTTTTGTTGATAGACCTTGACTCGCAGGCACATGCCACCCTTGCTTTAGGCTGTAACCCTGAAACTGTGGATAAGACCATATATGATGTTATAACCAAACCGGAGATTCTTATGTCTGATGTGGTTCTCGAAACCAATATCAGGGGGCTTAGTCTGGTTCCAAGCAATATTTTGCTGTCCGGTGCGGAGGTTGAACTATCACCTCTCGTCGGCAGGGAATATGTTCTCAGCCAGCGGCTTGAATGTATAAACGGCAGTTATGATATATGTATTATTGACTGCTCGCCGTCGCTGGGGTTGTTGGTGTTGAACGCGCTCGTAGCCAGTGACGAGGTCATAATTCCCGTCCAGGCGCATTATTACGCTCTCGAAGGATTGAAACAATTACTTGAAACCATAAATATTGTTAAAGAACGTTTCAACAACCAGCTGAAAATCCGCGGGATACTGCTGACTTTTATGGAAGACAGGACAATCCTTAGCAGGCAGATACAGGAACAGATGAAAGAATATTTTGACAGTTTGATGTTTCATACCGTTATTCACAGGACCATAAAGCTGGCCGAGGCGCCAAGTGCCGGCGAATCTATTCTGACCTATGCCCCGAAGAGCCGAGGCGCGGTCGAATACGAAGTTTTAGCTAAAGAGGTCGTATAATGGCGAAAAACAAGGCAGGATTGCAAAAAAAGGTCTCGACGATTTTTGGCAATGCGCCAATTTCGAAAAACGATGATACGGAGCAATTGCCTGCTGCGCCTAAAGAAGAGAGTCCTGATAGTGTTTCTGTGGAACCGTCTATGATAGAACAGTCACCTTCATCTTCATCGCCGCCCCGGCAAACTACCCAACCGTCGCCGGCGACAGTTTCTTCAAAACAGCCTGTTAAGACTGGTGCTGTTGTAAAATCTTTCGGGCAGATTTCCTTGAGTAAGTATTGGAAAAAGATTCAAAATAAACTTTTTGCGTCCAAACCCGGCGTCGATACCAAAAGGCAGAAAACAATGGTGTTATTAATGCCGGTTCTCGTTATCATTTTTATTTTTGTAGCTGTTCGGCTCTCAAGTCAACTTTCACCGAAGACGTCCCAGGCTCAGAGTTTGGGAGCGACAGAAGCCGGTGGTTCTGTTGCCGTTTCCGAAAAAAAGATTAATTGGCAGAAACCTCAGACGTATCCGGCAGCGCTTCGTGACCCTATGCAGGCAAGTTTATCGGTGGCCGGTCAGGAGGGAGGCAGTAACCTGATTGTAAAAGGTATTGTTTTCAGCGAGGACCGCGCATCTGCCGTAATCGGCGATCAGATAGTACATGAAGGTGATAAGATATCAGAGATAACTGTTGTAAAAATAAATAGGGACAATGTCGAATTTGAGATAAACGGCAAAAAGTGGACACAGAGTGTTCAACGATAAGGTCCGATATAAATAAAGGGAAAATAAACTTATGAAAGAAGCAATTATGAAAAGCTCAATAATAAAATTTAGCAGATTAGGATTGTTGATACTGCTGACGATTGTTACGGTAGGCGGTGTTGTTGCTGTTGCCGATAGTAATGACAGCAATATCGGAAATAATAATAAAGTACTTCCGACAGATAGCAACAGCAACACCGGGGGCAAAGAGGTTCTTTCAACGCTTGGGCAGCGGATGCAGAAAAGAGTAAGCGTTGATTTCAGGAATACGCCCATTGATGACGTGATAAGAATAATGGCTGAGCAGTCGGATGTTGATATTATCAAAAGCCCCAAAGTTACAGGCGAAGTAACCGCTACCCTTACAAATGTTCCATTAGAGGAGGCATTGAATAATATTCTCATCTCGCACGGTTACGGCTATGTTGCAAGTAATAATATGATAAGAATATTGCCTCTTGAAGAAATGCATGGAGCGTCTGAAAGGCTTGTAAACAGGATTTATCGGATTACTTATGCAAATGTTTGTGATGTTGAGGCAGCTTTAAAGAAATTTATTTCGCAGCAGGGGTCGCTATCTTCCAACCCCGGCACCAGCAATATAATCGTTACCGATACCGAAAGCAAGATAAAGGCCATTGATACATTTATAGAAGAAGTCGACCGTATAACACCTCAGATACTGGTTGAGGCGAGAATCTATGACGTAACAACTACAGAAGGCTTTGATATCGGGACGGAGTGGCAGGTCGGCCGAAATGATCCTGTAACTACCATTGATATTGATGAGGTTTATGACACATCTACAGGAGTAGCCACCACTGATACTACCACCAAAGAAACGAAAACAGCCTGGATGAATAGCGTTGCTGGATTGAGCTCATCGGAAGCATCGAAAGCCTATACCTATAGAAAGAGTAAGCCATTTGTAGGCGGTTGGTTCGATCCGGAAACGTCAGGTGTCATACGCCTTGGTTTTCTTGATGCAATTAATTTAGATATAGCGCTGAGCATTCTGCGCACCCAGATTGGTGCCAAGCTTCTTGCAAACCCGCGTATTCTGGTGCTGGATAACGAGACTGCCGAGTTCGAAATCATAAGTGAAATTCCATATACAGAGGCAAGCGAAACCTCCACCGGCGGTTCGATGACATCAATCTGTTTTAAGAAGGTCGGCACTAAGCTTAAAGTTATACCACATGTTACAAGAGAGGGGATGATAAGATTGCAGATAGTCCCGGAATTTGGCGTTGTTACGGAAAAAGGACTAAAAACCGCTACAACGGCTCTGGGGACTGTGCCCACCGTCGATACCCGTAAAGTTGACACAAAAGCATTGATAAGAGACGGTCAAACGGTTGTGCTGGGCGGGCTTCGCAAAAGGACGGTTACGCAAACGATTAAAAAGATACCGTTACTCGGCGATGCACCTCTTGTGGGACAGCTTTTCACGGATGAAACCGAAGAAGTTAAGACCAACGAGCTGCTGATTTTTATAACACCGAAAATAGTTGTCGAGCCGACCCTTTCACCGAAGGAGCTCAAAAATTTTGAAGCAACCGAATTCGCCGGTCCAGAGGTTACTTATACTAGAAGTGAACAGGCCGAGAAATTAGAAAAACAACCTTAGGTGGTTCTACATTGCGGCCTCAGGAAAGTTTAAGGTAGCCGGCATACCTGTTCTTTATGATTTACCTGTGGCTGGCGCAGCATTCCGGTTAGAAGACGAGGATACTATTACCAGCGAATATGATTAATGATAGGTGATTAGTGACTTGTCATTTTTTTGTGTCTATCTTGCTTGGTTTTTGTGTTTCTTTCTCAAGCTGCTGTATTTTGTCTGAGTCTGATGGGCGTTCGTTTGAAAGCAGCCGTTTGTATACGAGCAGTTTATCCATCTTGGCGGGGTTGGTTGACCAGGCGATTGCCTCTTCCCTGTCCAGATACCCCTTGAAATACATCTCGGCGATGCTGCTATCCATAGTCTGCATGCCTATCTTGCGGCTGGTCTCAATAATATTGGGTATTTCAAATATCCTGTTCTCACGAATGCAGTTTCTCACGGCAGAATTGCACAACAATATTTCCGTGCATGGCACCATACCAGGCTTATCCACTCGATGAAACAGTGTCTGCGAAATGACAGCCTGCAACGTATTGGCCAGCATTGCCCGAATCTGCCCCTGTTGGTTCGCGGGATAAATATCTATAATACGCTCAACTGTTTGAGATGCATTGATAGTATGCAGCGTGCTGAAGACAAGATGTCCTGTTTCAGCTGCCGTGATTGTGAAACTGGTGGTTTCGAGGTCTCTCATTTCGCCAACCATAATAATATCCGGGTCCTGTCGTAATGTATGCCTTAATCCCGACGATATATCCGGACAGTCGGAACCGACTTCACGCTGCTCTATCATACTCATATTGTTCTTAAACATATATTCGATGGGGTCTTCCAGTGTGATTATGCGTTTTTTATATTTTGAGTTTATCAGTCCTATCATTCCAGCCAGCGTAGTGCTCTTACCTGAACCGGTATGACCGGTTACCAATACGAACCCTCTCGGTAAAATCGATAGTTCTTTAACTATGGCTGGTAGATTCAAATCATCCATCAAAGGTATATGATTGGGAACCACTCTGAATGAGAGTGCAATCGTGTTGTACTGATAGTGGGCATTGGCACGAAACCGATGCCCGCCGTCGAGAGTAGTCGAAAAATCGAAGTCTCGTTTTTCTTCGAGTGTTTTGAACCTTTCCTGCCCAATCATTTCAATGACCATTTCCTTCACTTCTGTTTCTTTCGGGACGGGAATATCCATCTTGATTAATTCCGTATTTTTGCGGAATATTGGCGGTATGTTTGCGTTGATATGTACATCGCTTGCCCCATATTCTATTGCCTGTGCCAGTATTTTTTTTATATTCGACATAATATTAACATCGGCATTATTGCTGTGCAATTCAAGCACTTTCCTCACAAAGCATCAAAGATATAGTCCGATAAAAATGCGAAGAAGAAGGAGTTTTATAAACAGCAGATGTGCTTATCACCAATTGGGGGTGGTTTATTAAGCCAAGCAGAGCCCGAATGTTATAGAAAATCAAAATAAATTTGACTTATTAAAACATATGTTTTATACTTTAGTTTGAAACGAATGTTTAATTTTGGTAATAAAATGACAAAAAATATCGAAAATGGAATAAATGTCAAAACCCGGCTGCTTGATGCCGGCGAGGAACTTTTTTCTGAATTTGGTTATGACGGTACAAGTACGAGGCAGTTGACGCAAAAAGCCGAATGTAATCTTGCGGCGGTTAATTACTATTTTGGCGGTAAATATGAGCTCTATCTTGAAGTTATCGGCAGAAAGATGAGATATCTGAGAGACAGGAGAGTTGAAAAAATAAGTAAAGTAATAGCCGATAGTGGTGGTAGTTTGACGCTTGAAGAGCTGCTGACAGTTTTTGCTGAATCGTTTATAGAGCCTCTTGTCCGGGAAGCAGGCGGCAGAAGATTTATGCAGCTGGTGGGCTGGGAAATGCTCAATCCTAAATTTCCGAAACAGAAACTGCTTGATGGAATGATAAAGCCGGTGCTGCAGCTTATGACGGCGGCGATTAGAAAGATATGCCCCGGTTTGTCCGAAGAAAAAGCAATTTTATGTATAACGTCCGTTGTTGCCCAGTTGATGCATAGTATTCAGATGAACCATGTATTTGCGGAAGTAGAGGATGAACTGCTTGTGTCGTTCAGTCTCCAGCGGAGGATTGAGCATATAGTGGAATTTTCCTCGGCGGCTATCAGAAATATAAATAGTAAAGACAATGATGTTAAAGAATAAAATATATTTCGTTTTGCTTTTGCTTATTTTCTGTTTTTCAGCGGGCTGTATGGTCGGCCCGGAATACAAAAGGCCGGCCACCATTGCCGATAAAGCCAAATGGTCTTTCACAGGCAAAGAGTATATGCAGGACGCAAACGGTCCCGGCAGATGGTGGGAAAGATTTAATGACGATACAACCGATGTACTGGTTCAAAAAGCGTTTGAGAATAACTACGATGTTAAAATGGCGGCGGCAAGGGTCCTGCAGGCAGAGGCGGAGTATAAAATGGCAGGCGGCAAACTTCTGCCTGAACTTTCAACGGGTTTCGACAGGCAATTCGTCAGGCAAAGTTCCGGTCCGCCGGGCTCAGGCCTGGAAAGGAATGCTGTTATCAACAAAACAAGGACGTATGCCGCTGAATTTTCCATAAGTTATGTGCTCGACCTTTTCGGCAAATTGAGACATGCGCGTAAAGCGAAGTTAAATGAACTATTGGCAGCGCAAGCCAACAAAAATACGGTAGCAAATTCGCTGATAGCTTCTGTTATAAATTCGAGAGTAAATATCGCAACTTTGCAAAACAACCTTGTCATAGCAAAAGCCAACGCACAAAGTCTTGCCGGGACACTCAATATAGTTGAAGGGAGATATAAACTCGGCCTTGTCGGGCCGGTCGATGTCAGGCTGGCAAGAGAAAATCTTGCAGCGGCTCAGGTCTCTGTTCCGGAAATAGAACTGTCACTGAAACTTGCGGAAAATGCACTCGATGTGCTTCTTGTTTCCCAGCCCGGCAAATCCGAATCTCCTGCTGCGATGGTTTCTGATTTGCCTCTGCCGCAGGCCGTGCCGGTTGGACTGCCCGCAACGTTGTTGAGACGCAGGCCGGATGTGCTTGAAGCGGAATTAAAACTCAAGGCTCAAAACGAAAAAATCGGTGAAAGTACCGCCATGCTTTATCCGGATTTGACTTTTACAGGAGCGATGGGATGGAAATCGAACACCTCTGATTTATTGTTTGTTGATGAGGCCTGGATTTATTCGACTCTTTTGAGCATTTCGCAGCCGATATTTAAAGGCGGTCAGCTAAAAGCTCAGGTGGATTGGGACAAGGCCAGATTTACCGAGCTTGCCGCCCAATATTCCAAAATAGTAATTACCGCAATGCGTGAGGTCCAGGACCAGGCCGCGACGGAAAATCTGCTGCGTCAGAAGCTGCGGTTTGCACAAATCAGGTTCGAAGAAGCAAAGGCGGCAGAGGAGCTGGCCAGAGAAAGATACAAAAGAGGGGTTGAAAATATTCTTACGGTTCTCGAATCTGCAAGACGTAGAAATACAGCCGAAGAATCGCTTGCGATACTGAAAGGCCGGATTTGGAACGCGAGAGTCAATCTCTTTCTCGCTTTAGGCGGAGACTGGACAGGATAATGAATACGATTAAAGATAAAATAAAAAAAAGGTGGGAGCAGTTAAAACCTAATGTACGTAGATTAATTGCACGAACGGTTGATTTCTGCAAACGCCACAGGCAGTTTTCCATTTCTGCGGCGATAGTTTTGTCAGGCTTATTGCTTTCCGTTGTAATGTATGTATTGCGCTCAGAGCCTTCAAAGGTTGAATATCCTGAGCTGGCGCCGCTGGTAAAGACAGAAATTTTGGAGCCCTGCGACGTCGAAATGATAATTAAAGGATATGGCACCGTTGAACCAAAATTGCAGGTTCAAATTGTTCCCCAGGTTTTAGGCACAATTGTTAAGATGAATTCACAATTCCGGGCCGGAGGGTTTATTGCTGCAGGCGAGCAGTTGTTCCAGATAGAGCCTAAGGATTTTGAACTTGCCGTCCGGCAGGCCCAGGCAAAGGTTGCGGAGGCTGAAGTCAAGCTCGACATGGAAAAAGCCGAGGCTGCGGTGGCAAGGAGAGAATGGCAGCAGATTAACCCGGGCACGGAGCCGGATTCTGCACTTGTGCTCAGAGAGCCGCAAATCCGTCAGGCACAGGCTGCGCTTTATTCTGCAAAGGCAGCTCTTGCAAAGGCACAGCTCGATTTGGAAAGAACAAGTATTACCCTGCCGATAGATGTCTGTATTACAGCCAAGAGCGTTGACCTGGGACAATTCGTAACGACAGGGCAAGTTGCGGGCAGCGCATACGGTATCGATGCGATTGAAATTAAGGTGCCGCTCGAAGACAGCGAGCTGGCATGGTTTGACCTGCCGGGCAGTTCCGCACAGGTAAAGAGCACTTTTGCGGGGATTGAGAAAACCTTCAACGGAGTTGTTAAAAGGACTACCGGAAGGGTCGATGAAGCTTCGAGACTGGTTTATGCCGTTGTGGAAGTGCAGAATACCTCCAAACAAAAATCGCAGACATATACCCTTATTCCGGGTATGTTTGTTGAGGTGAACATAAAGGGCAAAGTTCTTGAAAATGCATTCGCAGTCAAAAGAGACTGGATTCATAACGCCGTTGAGCTGTGGATTGTCAATGACGGAGTCCTGCATATCAGGACGCCTGAAATTGTCCGGGCAGATAACGAATATGCCTATATAAGGCAGGGTTCAGACAGTCGAATAGAGGTTGTAACAAGCAGCCTTGACGCTGTTGTCGAAGGTATGAGAGTAAGGGTTGCTTCAAAATAGATAATGAAAACCGGGAATTTGACTAAAATCGATAGGGGCGGCATTTTAGGGTGGTTTGCGAGCAATCACGTAGCGGCAAATCTGCTTATGTGTTTTATAATGGTAGGCGGCTTTCTGACGGTTTTCCATCTGAATATGGAAGTCTTCCCTGAGCTGGAGCTGGACATGATTTCAATAAACGTTCCGTACAGGGGAGCGTCGCCTGAAGATGTCGAGCAGGGTGTTTGCCTGAGGGTTGAGGAGGCCGTAGCCGGTATTGAGGGAATAAAAAGGATTAATTCAGCAGCTTCTGAAGGTATGGGTACTACCGTTATAGAAGTGGAGGAATACTCAGATGCGAAGGAAGTCCTTGATGATGTAAAGGCTGCTGTTGACAGGATAATCACGTTTCCCGAAGAGACTGAAAAGCCGGTTATTGCGGAATTGAAGACCACTCACAAAGTTATATCCATAGTTCTTTCTGGAGATGTGTCTGAAAAAACCTTAAAGCGGCTTGCCGAACAGATACGCAATGACCTGACGGCGATGGAGAACATCAGTCAGGTCAGCATCTGGGGCGTAAGGCCCTATGAAATTTCCATAGAAGTATCAGAAGAATCGCTGAGACGTTACGGCTTGAGTTTTGACGAAGTCGCGGCAATAGTAAGCTCATCGTCAATTGATGTACCCGCAGGGGTCGTCAAGACCAGCGGCGGCGAGATACTTTTGAGGACCGAAGGCCAGAAGTATTACGGCCCGCAGTTCGCCGAGACTGTTGTTTTAAGCCGAAACGACGGCACAAAAGTCAGGCTTGGGGATATTGCCGTTGTCCGCGATGAGTTTGAAGATACTGATTTGTACAGTCGTTTTGACGGCAAGAGGGCGGTTCAAATAAATGTCGGCCGAATCGGCAAGCAGGACGCCCTTGATATAGCAAAAGCTGTCAAAGAGTATATCAGCAGAAAAAAACAAATGCTGCCCCAAGGTGTTTCTCTGACTCTGTGGGAAGATGATACTGCCCTACTTAAATCAAGGCTGAATCTCCTGCTGCGAAACGGCAGTTACGGCCTTATGCTTGTTTTTGTATGTCTGCTTGTGCTTCTTGATTTTCGCCTTGCCTTCTGGATAGCAATTGGGATACCGGTCAGTTTTCTCGGAGCTTTCTGGCTTATGCCGATGTGGGGTATGACGATTAATATGATGACACTGTTTGCTTTCATACTTGTTCTTGGTATAGTCGTCGATGATGCGATAGTCGTCGGCGAAAATATTTTCGCTTATAAACAGAGGGGCTTTTCGGCAACCGATGCCGCGATTTTGGGCGCAAAGGAAATGCTTATTCCGGTCTGTCTATCGGTATTTACGACGATAATTGCCTTTGTCCCGCTTGCGTATACCGGCGGCATAATGGGCAAGTTTTTAAGGGTGCTGCCTATTGTCGTTGTCTGTATACTGTCTGTTTCACTTGTCGAGGCGCTGCTTATCCTGCCTTCACATCTTTCATCCACGAGAATATACAGACCGAATATTTTTACGAAGCTGCTCGACAGACTGCACCGCTTTACGAGGGACAAGCTGCAGCACTTTATTCATGGTTCATTCAAAAGGCTTTCAGAAAGGTCTGTCAGGAACAGGTACATTACGCTTGGTATTGCCCTTGCGATTTTTACACTCACAATAGGATTGGTTGTCGGCGGTTATATAAAATTCACATTTTTTGATACCGTTGAAGCGGACAATATGGTTGCTACTGTTATTATGCCCATGGGTACGCCTTACAGCCAGACACAACAGGTGGTTGAAAAGATTGAAGCTGCCGCCGAGCAGGTAAGAAGGGAATTTGATGCGAAAATAAAAGATGATAAATCCATCATAAAACATATTTCCACAACGCTTGGGGCACGGCCTGCCCTCGCAAGAGGCGGCCCCGATTCACGTGAGGTCGGTGGTACGGGACAGGCGCACATTGCGGAGGTTAATGTGGAGCTTCTCAGCGGGCAGGAACGTGACGTTTCAAGCGTTGAGCTGAAAAACCGCTGGCGTGAAATTGTCGGCGAGATTCCCGGTGTGTCTTCTCTTACTTTTATTTCCGAAATCTTCAGTGCCGGCGACGAGATAAGTGTAGAGCTTTCCCATGAAAATTTTGATACGCTTCTGGCCGCAGCGGAAAAATTGAAAACGGTTTTGCGTCAATATGCGGGCGTAAAGGACATTGCCGACAGCTTTGAGCAGGGCAAAGTCGAAATTCAGCTTGACCTTACCGACAGCGGCAGAATGCTTGGG
>CAZUEO010000012.1:38472-57817 GCA_964619675.1 uncultured Planctomycetaceae bacterium
TTTCTCTCACCCCCGCCGGTAGAGCTTCAGCTCTCACACTTGGAGACCTTGCCAGGCAGGTACGCGGGGCGTTTTACGGTTATGAAGCTCAGCGGATTCAGCGAGGCAGAGATGATATTCGTGTAATGGTCCGTTATCCCCGCCAGCAGAGGAGAAGTATCGCCGATATTGAAAATATGCGGATAAGACTGGCGGATGGTACGGAACTTCCGTTCAGGTCTGTCGCAAATGTTCGCTATACAAGAGGTTATGCAACGATAGATCGCATCGACCGAAGAAGAGTTGTTACCGTAACTGCCGATGTTGATGAGGATATTGCAAATAGTGAACAGATTAATGCCGAGTTGCGCACCGTGGTTTTGCCGAAACTTGCTGCTGAAATTCCAGGTATTCAGTTCAGGTTTGCAGGTGTACAGAAGGAGAGGAGCGAGTCTCTCGGGACTCTCAAGATTTATTTTCCGCTGGCGCTGCTTGCGATGTACGGGCTTCTTGCAGTTCAGTTCAAGAGTTATTTTCAGCCGATAATTGTTATGTCTGCAATTCCATTCGGTATCGTCGGCGCGGTATTCGGGCATTTGCTGATGGGTTATAATATCAGTCTGCTGTCTCTTTTCGGCATAGTGGCTCTTGCAGGCGTTGTGGTCAATGATGCCATTATTATTATTGACCTGATAAATAATCTTAAAAAAGAAAATTCGAATCTGGTTGAAGTGCTTCGGGACAGCGCCACAAGGCGTTTTCGGCCGATATTGCTTACGACCGCCACTACGTTTTTCGGGCTGGCTCCGATGCTTGTCGAAAGAAGCCTGCAGGCAAAATTTCTGATACCCATGGCAATCAGTCTTGCATTTGGCGTTGCTTTTGCAACACTGATTACCCTGTTTCTTGTGCCGTCACTGTATATGATTATTGAGGATGTAAGAGGGCGTTTCGAAAAAACAAACAAAACTTTTAGCACGTAAATCTCTTTAAAATATAAGGTTATAACATAAAATCTACGGGGCACTCGAAAATTTTATAGATATTGCCGGCTTAAATAGCGATAATAATATAAGCCTTTTATCTTTCGTACTTTTTAAGAAGTGATTTTTCAGAGAGAATGGTTGTGCGATGAAGGTTTTAAATAGTGATAAACTCAGAATCGTGGATGTAAAAGACTACGAGGAGCTTGCACAAAAGGCGCTGGAATTTTTTGTAGATTCTGTACAAGAAGCCCTGAAGAACAAAGATGTTTTTCACATAGCTATCTCCGGCGGCAAGACCCCGCGGCGTTTTTATGAATTGCTTGGAGCGAATAAAAATAATCTCGCTCTTCCCTGGGACAGGATAAAATTATTTTGGGTGGATGAACGATGCGTAGGGCCCCAATCGCCCCACAGCAATTATAAAGTTGCAGCAGATACTTTCTTGAATGAAATTCCGATTCCGCAGCAAAATGTTCATAGAATTACAGGAGAAAGTATTGATTACACTCAGGCCGTCGATGAATACTCACGTATATTGAGAGAGGCTTTTAGCTTAAAGCCCGGCCGACTTCCTGAATTTGACCTTATGATTTTGGGTATGGGGCCGGATGGGCATATCGGTTCGCTTCTGCCGAATTCCTATGCTTTGTTTGATACGGACGATTTGGTAACGGTTGTTTACCAGATAGAAGGCGGACTGAACCGTATTACGCTTACGCATCCCGTAATGTGTGCCGCACGGCAGTTGCTTATTATGGTATCAGGCCAGGAAAAGGCAGAGATTGTTCGCGATGTGCTGGTTGACAAGCCTGATGAGGTAAAATATCCTGTGCATACATTGTGGCCTATCTTGCACAAGGTTGTGTGGCTGATTGACCGGCAGGCCGCAAAATACCTGTAGGATTCGTTTTTCGTTCTTTGGTTGCGAGGCTCGTTTCGTCTGACGTTGTACGTTGTACGTTGTACGTAACCGATACGAGTTGCGCAACCGCAATCGTTTAACGATTCTCCGGAATAACAAGCCGCATACCTGTTCTTATCGTATCGGGGCCTTGAGGGAGCCTTTCTTTGTTTGCTTCGTAGATTTTTTTCCAGCTGGAGGGGATACCATAATAAATTTTCGATATGTCGCTGAGGGTCTGGGCCGGCATTACAGTATGGATTATGGATTCTTCAGCATTATCCGGTTTTTGGACCAGATGTCCAGGAGCCGGCCTGTCAGGTAAATCAGTTGCGGTCAGGTTCTGTGATTCGAATTTTATCAAAGGTGTGGTTACAATCTGTTGTTTTGCACAAAACCAGACAACTCCGACAAAGCACAGGACTGTGCCTGACAGCATTCCTATTTTTACGTCTCTGGGCATATTAATTATATGTTATTTGCTCTTATCTATCATTTTTGTCTTTTTGCCGAAAAGCAGTATCGGAGCGGAAATAGCGATGGATGAATACGTGCCTATGACAATACCTATGATCATCACATAGCTGAATCCTCTAAAGCCCGGGCCGCCCCAGATATACATTATCAATAGGGCAATCCAGGTAGTAAACGATGTCAGTATTGTACGCGCCAGGGTCTGATTGATACTGTTGGTGATTATTTGGGGCGTAACCGTTCCCAATCTGCCCCTGTTTTCACGGATTCGGTCATACACAACAATAGTGTCGTTTACGCTGTAGCCGACAAGAGTCAAAAAGGCCGCTATCATCGCCAGGTCAATTTTGAAATCGCCTACCAGCAGAGTCTGTCCGATTTGCGTGTTTGCAATGTATGCCGAGACCGCTACCGCCCCCAGCGCTATACAGATATCGTGTGTGAGGGATATAATCGCGCCTATGCCGTATCGCAGGCTGCCGAATCGTATCCACAGATAAGCCGCCATAGCAGTCAGGCCCAGCACTATTGCTATTAAAGCCCTTGTCTTGGCTTCCTGGCCGATTGAAGGAGCGAACTGGGTCACTCTCGAAAGCGAGCTCTGCATCTGGCCGGCGGCCATAATCTTGGCAGTTTCGTTATTGACGAAGTTCGCCCGTTCTTCTTCGGAAAGCTCACGATACCCCGCTTCAGGCTCTGTGCTTACATAAATAAAGTCATTCAGCGGCTGTGTATTTTGTGCGTTTAATTTGTTGTCGTAAAGTTTATAGCTGTGCCATACGAGACCCTGCATATCCGGCTTGAACTGCAGGTCTCTGAGGCGTTTGTTTATTTCTGCAAGAGTAGCAGGCTTTTCGACGGCAAGTTCAATTCTGACTCCGCCGATAAAGTCGCTTAATTCCGGCGTTCTATCCAGCAGTTCGTCGTCTATCCGGGCCGTGGAAATTACGCGAGGATTGAGATTTTCCATAATCCGCAGTTTGCCCTTGAAGGCATCGAGCACAGCGGAAGTTACGGTTTCACTTACGGCTGGTTCACTGATATCGGCTTTATCGCCGAAGGCCTTTTGAAGTATACTGCTTACCACAGACTTGTTAAGCTGACTGGTTGTTATGGTAAATTTCATCGGGTTGTCCGGGCTTTGAGTTATGACCGTATTGGTGATTTTGCCGCGAAGTTTTTTCTGAGTATCCTCAATAGTCTGCGCTATCGTTTTGACTGTTTCCTGTAGACCTGCCTTGAAAGTGACTTCGACAGTGGCTTTGTTGGTTTCGGTCGTTGTGATTTCATACTGTAGTTTTGACTGGCGGTCGCCGACGCTGTAAACCCTTGCAGCGGCTATTGCCGGGTTGCTCAGGCGGCTGCCTTCGTCACGGATAATCTTTTCCACTTCGGCTCTTTCGAGCGTGCTGTCGGGCTTAAGGTCGATTTGAACGCTGGTGCCGCCGGTAAACTCGATGTCATACTTGCTGTTTTTGGTATTGTCGCGTGTATAAAATGCGAAGAGCCCGCCGAAAACAAGGAGAGCTGAAATTGCGAACATCACGGGCCTTAGACCCATCCAGTTGATATTGATTTTTTGTCTGAAGATTTGAAACATCGTCAAGCGGTCTCGTATGAATCCTTTGCTCAGCAGCATATGGAAAATTATGCGGGTTACGAACAGGCCGGTGAACATACTCGATGCAATACCCAGCATAAGGGTAATTGCAAAGCCCTTGATTTCTTCGGAGCCGACCATATAGAGAATGACTGCAGTTATAAATGTTGTTGTGTTGGCATCGAAAATCGTCCAGAAGGCTCTCCGATATCCGTTGTCGATTGCATTTCGCAGAGAGGCCCCGCCGAGAAGCTCTTCCCTGATACGCTCGTATATCAGGATGTTTGCGTCGGTACTCATACCGACGGTCAGGATAAGGCCTGCAATGCCCGGCAGGGTAAAAGTGGCACGGCAAAGCGCCATTATTGCCAGCACGAAGAGTATATTGAGAAGAATGGCAATGTCGGCGATAAATCCGGCCAGCAGGTAGTAGATAAACAGGAATCCGCAGACGACAGCAAGTGCAATAATGCCTGCCCTTATTCCCTGGTCGCGGTTATCGGTGCCTATGCTTGCCCCGATGGTTTTTTCCGAAATCGGCGGCTCAATCAGTCTTGCCGGCAGCGAACCTGCGTTTAGTTTATTGATCATATCCATTTGTTCTGTTTGCGTGAAATCGCCTTCGATTACACCATTAGCACGGATTGCGCTTCGGATGTTCGGTGCCGATACGGCAAAATTGTCAAGAGTGATGCAAAGCGGCCTTTGGAGATTGTTTGATGTTATGTCATAAAACAGGGATGCCCCCACCTCATCGAATGTAAAACTGATGGCCCTTTTGCCCATTTGGTCGACGGTTGCTCCTGCCCTTTGCAGCTTCCAGGGCTTTTTGCCCGTATGCCTGAGCAGGCATTCGCTTTTCTGACCGCTTGTAAGAATGTAGTATTTATCCGCGAACATCCCGATGACAATCTGGTTTCTTTCGCTCTGGTGCCAGGTGTTGTTTTCGATGTCTTCTATCTGCACCCATATATATTTGTTGTCCGATGCAAGTTTCGGTCCTTTTGTTTTGAGAGTATCAACATAGGTTAGTATTTCGTCTGCGTTGGTTCTGCCGTCGTCGAGCTTTGGCAAAATCCTGAATTCGAGCACGCCTGCCCCTTTGAGCATTCTTTTAACGTCTTGGGGCCCGTCAATTCTTCCTCTGACAGGCCGGTATTCTTCAAAGGCATTTAAAAGGTTATCGATTTTTTCTGCTTCTGAGGGGAAATTATTTTTGAACTGTTGAATTAGTGTAGCTCGCTTGATGGATTTTACGGGCATTTCAAGGACTTCGGCAAGGGCTTCCGGGCCGAGATTAAAGTCTTTGAGTTTTATTTCGGCCTGGCGGTAAACCGCATTGAGGCCTGTTTCGGGTTTTGTAAGTTCATCGACTACTTGTCCCCATTGTTGATAAATTTCAAAGTATTGTTCAATCTGACTGCGTTTCTGATTTTTCGCCTGTTCGGCATCTGTTTTTTTGGTATCTCTGTCGTTGACATCTGAAATCAGACTCTGGAGTGTAAATTCCTGCCCATTGGGGTCCATTGTGGCCCAGGCGGGCGCGATTGAAATCAGCGTTTCCTTGTTTACGCCGGCCTTTCCAAGCTCTTGGGTTATCGTATCAAGTTCGGCCTTAAAGGCATCTCTTTTGTCCTGTGCCGCCTTTCTCGCATCGTAGGCCGAGGCGAGCTGCTCGAGAATTTCTTTTCTCTCATTGCTGTCAGCGGCAAATTCTGCAAAAAGCAGGGCTCTTTCATTTGGTTCTTTGGCAAGTGTTCTTTTTATCATCGCCAGATTGAGGTTATCTTTGGAGATTGCCTCCATCGCCCGGTCGTAAGATTGCCTTCTTCTGAGTGTGTCGGCACTTGCCAGCGGAACCTGAATTTCGATTCGGGTATCCCCCTGAGGGCGCATAATGATATTCTGGATATTGCCGGGGTCAATACGTCTCAGGAGGATTGGCACAAGACGCTGAGAAAGACCGTCTATCTCGGCGTTTTCAAGACCGGTGGTATCAATTTCGTAGATAAGGCTTGTTCCGCCTGCAAGGTCGATGCCGGGTTTCAATTTCTCACTTGGCGGGTAAAGATTAGCAGCTGCAAAAACTATCAGAATGATTACTGCTATAAAGCCGAAACGAACAACATTTTTGTCCATACCAATCCCCTGAAAAAGGTTACATTGTCTGCTTATTTCTGTTCAATAACTTTGTTGATGGCAGAAGGCAGTACCTTTATTTTTGTATTGTTTGATTCATCCACTTTAAGGGTTATTTCGCTGTCGCTTACTTCAAGGACGGTGCCTAATATGCCGCCGGCGGTCTGGACTCTATCGTTTTTCTTTAAGGATTGTACCATCTGCCGCTGCTCTTGCTGTCTTTTTCTGGGCCCTCTGAACATAACGAAGTACAAAATTACGAAAATGAGGACAATGAAAATCAGCTGCGACCACTGACCCTGAATCGGTTTTTTACCGGTGGTGCCGACGGTATTCGGCTCAGCCTGTTGAGTCGTTGTCTGTGTAGTCTGCTGATTTTGAGAAGTTATCTCTTCGGCTTTAATAACCTTTGGAACATTTGATTCTGCCAGAGCGAAAATCAATGTACTGTCCATAATTATTCCTTTCTATATTTAGCATTTTCCATATCGTCATTTACCTGATTGCTTCGAGCGTAAGCGGGACTTCGTAAAGCCTGCACCGCCCAGCCTGAGAACGAGCCATTTTCTATATTTTCTCGTATTTTGTCCATTAAATTATGATAAAAAACAATATTATGCAAGGACAGCATTATTGGCCCGAGCATCTCGCCGATGTTGAAAAAATGCCTTATAGCTGCCCGGCTGTATGTCGTACAGCACAGGCACCGGCACCCTGCGTCAATCGGTCTCAAATCGTCGATATAAGCTGAATTTCGCAGTCTGATTGGGCCGGCCTTTGTAAATGCAAGGGCATTTCTGCCGTTTCTGGTCGGCATTACGCAGTCAAACATATCGATTCCTGCCTCAACAGCCTGGATAATATCAGCAGGAGTGCCGACGCCCATCAGGTATCGGGGTTTGCCCTCCGGCAGCAGCGGGGCGGTAAAACGCACGGTTTGAAGCATCTGCTCGGTGCCCTCTCCGACACTCAATCCCCCGATTGCATAGCCGGCAAAGTCTATTTTGACAAGCTCATGGGCACAATTCTGCCGCAGTTGACGGTCGGTCTGTCCTTGTACGATTCCGAATAGTAACTGCCTGCTGTTGGAATGAGTGTCTTTGCAGATTTTTGCCCACTTTATTGTGCGTTCAACTGCTTTTTGCTGTTCTTTTGGTTTTGCATCAAAGGCAGGACACTGGTCAAAACACATTATTATATCAGCCCCGAGCCTGTTCTGAATTTCAGTAACCCCTAAGGGGTCAAGTTTGATTTTCATTCCGTCATAAGGGCTGGCAAATTCCGTTCCGCTGTCGTCAGTAGAATTTATTGTGCTTAATGAAAATACCTGATAGCCGCCGCTGTCGGTCAGTATCGGGCCGTCCCAGGCCATAAATTTATGCAATCCGCCCACCTTTTCTATTGTTTTAACGCCCGGCTTTAGCATCAGGTGAAACGTATTGGCAAGGACTATCTGGCTGCCTGCCTGGCGGAGCTGCTGCGGCAGTGTCCCTTTGACAGCGCCTCTTGTGCCGACAGGCATAAAGACGGGGGTTTTAACAACGCCGTGATTTGTCTGCAGCAGGCCTGTTCGTGCAGAACCATCTTTTTTTATAATCTCAAATATGTTCATAAATTTAGTAGTTATTTAGCCCCCGCCACTTGTGGCGGGGTAGGCCGCCGCGAGCGGCGGCCGCTAAATGTTATATTAAACCGTAACCGTTTGACGTAAGTCGTAACTATAAGCCAAAAAGGAGGTTTTGACAATTAGTGATTTTTGGCATATAGTTGTTTTGGATTTCAAATTTTACGGAGCTTAAAATGAAAAAGATTTTCCAGATAGGTCTTATTGTTAAGGATATTGAGCAGAAAGTTAAGCACTGGGCGCAAGTTTTAGATAGTCCCATACCTGATATTCAAATTATAGAAGGATACGAAAAGACCGGCGCGCTTTATAAAGGCAAACCCACTTCGGCAAAAGCCAAGCAGGCCATATTTTACTTGGGAGATATTTCTGTTGAGCTTATGGAGCCGGTAGGTAGCCCAAGTGCATGGGATGATTTTGCAAAGACTAATGGGCAGGGAATCCACCATATTGCCTTATTAACAGAAAATACGGATAAGGAACTTGAGGTTTATCGCAAAGAAAATATAGCTGTTTTACAGCAGGGGCATTGGGAAACAGGCAGATATACTTATGTCGATACGTGCGAAAAATTAGGTACTTTTATAGAACTGCTGGAATTTTACCCCAAAGCCGATTAGTTGACTCATCAGTAAAGAATTTTAATTCTGCTGCCGGGATAATAGAAGTTCAGAATTTCCTGAGCGGTTTTGCCGTCTCTTGCCATTTGTCTTGCACCGTACTGGCAAAGCCCGACGCCGTGGCCGAAGCCTCTGCCTGCCACAAAAAGAAATTCATCATTCAAACTTATTATCGTACAGCTTGCACTTTGAATTTTCAGCCCGGTCGAGTCAATAGCAAGGCGGAGGTCTTCCGCTCGAAGATACCCCGTTTTGCCGGAAGAGCCGGTAAGTTTTACGCTGGTAATTCTTTTGAAATTGTCGGCATAAACGCTTTCTTTTATTGTCTCTATTTTTTCTATTTTACCCAAATCTTTTAAGTTTGGGTATCTATCGACGATTTTTTCAGTTACGTATTTTTTGTTGAATTTCGCCATCGGCCAGTAAAAAAGGCTTGGTTTTGTGATTTGCCTGCAGTATGGGCAGGCCGCTCCTTCAAGTGCCGGGGCGCTTTCGCCGAAGACGTCCCGGGCATTTTCCGTATGGCCGCCACAGACAGAACTGTAATATGTGGGGAATTGTTCGCAGGTGCCTGATTTACCTTCGCAGCATAATACCATACCTGTTGTGGCATTGACCGCGTTGGTCGTTCGCAGTGTTTCAGCGGCTACCCCCTTATAAACCTGGTTTGCCTGTGTTGATTTGATATCCCATTTGCGGTTTTTGCCGAATCGTGATTTTATGTAGAGACAATAGGTCCTCGCCGCGACGGCTTGGGCCTTTAAGGCTTCTATTTCCCAATAGCTGGGCATCTCGGCTGAAACGACTCCCGCCATGTATGTTTCAAGCGGGACATTATTTATTACCATCATACTGTTGCTGTCATCATTTATTATCAATTCAAGGCTGCCTCTGTAGGACCGGCTGTTAATTGTAAACGGTATCTGGTTCTGAGGCTTTATTATAAGCCGTTTGGTTGTAAATAGTTGCGGGCCTATTTTTATGCCTTCTTTACTGCTTTCCACATTGATTGTGTCATCTGTTTTCTGTGCGGGGAAAACCTGGGTGGTATCAACACAGATAATTTTATATGGGGAATCGACTTTTAAGGATACGACGGATATTTTGTCATCGAGTAGTACCTTGATGGTGTATTCGCTGGCGGTTTGGCTTGTAATTACGTCCTGCGGCTGTTTGCCTGCATCACAACCTGCCAGGAAGATAAGGGCAAGCCCTGCGACAAACTGAAAATATTGGAGGGTTGTAATCCGTTCCGTCATAGAGGATGTTTAGTCGAGCTTTCTCAGACTCAGGCCGGTTTTTTCGAGAACCTGTTTTATTTCTGTCAGGCTTGTAATGCCGAAGTTTTTGACGCCTAACAGTTCGGCTTCTGTTTTTGAAATTAGTTCGCCGATGGTTTTGATATTCAGCTGTTCGAGGCATTTTCTTGCCCTTATCGACATCTCGAAATCCGCCAGGGGTTTGTTAGTCAGTTCGGGATCGATATCGGATTCGGTTTCCTGTGTTTCCTGTACTTCCTGTATAACCGATAGCGGGATTTGCCCTTCAATCGCCATGCCCAGCCGCAGCCCCTTTGCTTCGAGCATATTCTTGATTTCGTTAAGCGATGTTTCACCGAAATTTTTATAGGCAAGCAGCTCGGTCTCCGTAATTCTCAGCAGGTCGCCGATGGTATTAATGTCCATTTTCCTGAGGCAGTTTCTGCTTCTTACTGAAAGTTCGAAGTCGGATATCGGCGTCTCAAGAATCTTATTCCGCTGGTCTTTTGTTTTTTCTATTTCTTCGTCATACAGCATAGTCTTGGAGCTTACGATGTCTTTTTTGAAAAGAATCGCCCGCGGGTTGTTCGGATGGAATTTAAGGACCTGCTCGACGCATTTTAAGGCCTTGTCGTATTCGCCGGCATCTTCATAAAGAACGGCCAGGTTGAGCAGTGCACCGACGTAAGGAGTGCCGTTATTGATGAGCTGTTTATAATAGTCGATAGCGGCCTGGTCGTCGCCTCTGATATCGAGCAAAAATGCCAGGTGAAACAGCGCCTTTGAATGGACGGGGTCAATTTCAATTGCCGTCTGATAATTTTCAATTGCCTCATCGTACTGGCCCTGTGCCTGGAGGCAGCGGCCGAGAGTATAATGATACAGGGCGCTGACCTTTTGGTAGTTTTCGCAGGCCGCCAGAACCTTCGCGGCTTGTGCGAAGTCGGTTTTGAGGCGATATATACCGGCCTTTGTGCAGTTAACAACCAGTGCATCAGCTCCTGCCTTTGCTGCCTTATCGAGTGCTTCAATAGCTTTGTCATACTGACCTGTCCTTCGCAGGCAAAAGGCCAGTTCCAGATAGTTATCTTTGCTGTCGTCGGCCTTTTCAAGTATTTCTATTGCCTGCCGGTATTTGCCGAGCACCGCAAGTGCGGCTCCCAGGGCGAGGTAGTTTTTTCTGCCCGGCCTGGAAAGTTCCTGTTCGGCTTTCTCGGCAAATGCGATTTTATTTCGTTCGCTGGAGTTTACATGCGCAGCCACCGACAAAATGTCGTCGAATGTGATGGTTTCTGTGCTGAACATATCTATTTGCGGTTGCTTTATTGCTACCATATGTCTTTTGCTCCTAATTATATTTGTTTAACAATTTATGGGTTCTGTTTTTTAATAAAATGCGGCCAGCACAGTATTATAGTGTAAAGTGAAGCATTTGCAATAGCAATTTAAGCTCCGATTTTGGCCGGCCTTACGGGTGAAATTTAATGCAAAACAGCGGCAAATCTGTTATTTTGTTTGCAAAAGAAGTTATACGCAAGGGATTGTTTGTGGACAGATTAAAACGACTTTGTCTTTTGACCGGCATAGTATTGCTGATGTTTTTAGCGGTACTTTGTGTTATCGGCTCTGTAATGGGTACGGACTGGTCGAGCTGGTTTTTTGCTTCGCCGGCCGGCAGGGGGCTTGGGATTTGTGTCGGCCTGTTGATTATTGCCGGCCTGGCAGAATTTAGGGAAATTTGGACGGTAAAATGGCTGCTTGCTGTTTATTTGGGCGCTCTGCTGGTTCTCGCGGCGGCTGTCACCAGGTGCAATTGTACCATTTTTGCCGGTTACGCTGTCGGCTGCACCGGTCTTTTCGGCCTTTTCCGGATAAAATGGAATAAAACCGATATTATAACGGCGTTTTTGTTGCTGGCTGCGATAGTGTTCATTTTTTACTCTCGTATACTATCTGTGCCGTCGCATAGCCTTAAAAGTGTTTTTTTTGTACCGCACGTTTTTGCCTGTCTGCTGTCTTATATATTTTTTGTCCAGGCTGCTTTTTTTGCGGTTAAATATTTTTTTGACAGGACGCCGCAAACTGAGGAGAAATCATATAGATTTGTTTGTATAGCCTTTCCATTTTTGACTGCCGGCATTGCCTTTGGCAGCATCTGGGCCGCATTTGCCTGGGGCGACTGGTGGGGCTGGGACCCGAAAGAGTCTTTTTCACTTGCAGTCTGGCTCGTATTTGCGGCATTTCTGCATTTCAGGTATCTTTACGGACAAAAGTTTTTGCGGTTAAATAGTATTTGGCTCATTTGCGGCTTTTTGTTGATAGTTTTTGGTGTTCTGCTGGTGAATTTTTCAAAAATTTTCGCAGGCCTTCACAGTTTCAGTGGTTGAAGATTATGAATTTGTTTTGTCAGGGCGTTGATTTCAGGAATTGTCCTGCCGCTGCAAGGGAAAGACTTGTGCTTGGCAGGCAGCGGCAACAAGATTTTCTCTGCTCCTGCCGCCGGTATTCTGAAATTAGCGATGCTCTTGTATTAAATACCTGCAACAGGCTTGAATTTTATTTTTATGCGAAGAGGCATTTTGATATTTCGGCATTTATTGATAATTTTGTCTGGCCTGATTGCTGGAATGGATACAAACGGAGTTTGTATGGTCTTGAAGTTGCCGCCCATCTTTTCAGTGTTGCTGGCGGCCTTGAATCTCAGATTATCGGTGAAAACGAAATATTTTCTCAGTTAAAATCCGCTTATGGTTTTGCTCTTCGCTGTGATACTGTAAAATTTATGTTTCATCGTCTCCTGCACAGCGCCTTTAGGGCGGCAAAGGCTGTCAGGACGCACACAAATATAAGCGCAGGCGCCCTGTCTGTTGCCCAGGCCGCCGTCGAGCTTGCGATGACTTTGGCCGATGCGAAAGCAGGGGTTTTTGTGCTTGGTTCAGGCACAAATGCCGGGCTTGTTGTAAGACATCTAATCAGAAAAAATGTCCGCGATATTACCATTGTTGCCAGAAACCAAATCGCAGGCAGGCAGTTGATTGAAACTGCAGGCTTTGGCTGCTACGTGCCTTTGAGCAGGTTGAGCAGTTGTCTTGACGACGCGGATATTATTTTTACCGCGACCGCTTCACAAAAGCCTTTGATAACGGCAGCCGAACTTCAAAAACGCAATAAGCCTTTGCTTTTGATAGACCTTTCTGTACCGCCGAACGTTGAATCAGGGGCGGCGAGCATTGACGGGATAAGGCTTTTTAATATTGATGATTTAAATGAAATTATCAGCGCCAATAACCGCAGGCGTCAAGCCGAGATTCCAAAAGCACAGGCTGTTATAGACGAGCATTTGCGGATATTTTCAAAATGGCTTGGCGGCTTGAGTGTTGTGCCGCAGGTCTTGGAAAAGGTCGCCAGATGAGCA
This sequence comes from uncultured Planctomycetaceae bacterium, assembly GCA_964619675.1. GTDB lineage: Bacteria > Planctomycetota > Phycisphaerae > Sedimentisphaerales > UBA12454 > JAPLMW01. The sequence goes on from CAZUEO010000012.1 coordinate 51,470, forward strand.
GGCTCCGCATAGCAACGCGTTCAAGCAGCCTGGCGATTATCCAGACGCAGATTGTTGTTGCTGCTCTTAAAAAACGTCGGTCAGGCATCAGTTTCGAAATTGTCGAAATAAAAAGCAAAGGCGATATCGACAAAAAAAATCCGTTGTGGAAAATGTCAGAATCAGGCTTTTTCACTGCTGCGGTTGAAGATGCCCTTCGCCGGGACAAAGCCGATATTGCCGTGCATAGTTTTAAGGATTTGCCGATAGAACCGCCGGATGATGTTATTATTGCTGCGGTTTTAGACAGAAAATTCTGTCAGGACTGCCTAATTTGCAGGCAAAAGATAAATTCGCTCGATGATTTGCCCGGGGGCGCAAAAATCGGAACATCAAGCCTTCGCAGAAAGGTCCAGCTTTTGCACGCCAGGCCTGATTTGGTTTGTGAGCCGATAAGAGGCAATGTGCCTACGAGAATAAGTCAGGTTGAAAAAGGTCTGTTTGACGCAACTATCCTTGCTTACGCAGGCATTGAAAGGCTTGGGCCGGCTGAAAAGGTCTCTTTCCGTTTCAACCCGGCAGAATTCATTCCCGCACCCGCTCAGGGCGCCATCGCCGTTCAGGCAAGAGCAGATGATAATGAAATTTTAAAGTTGCTTGCTGAAATTGATGATAAAACATCACGAATTACCTCTGATGCGGAAAGGCTTGTCCTGCACAAAATAAAAGCGGGCTGTCACGCGCCTGCAGGCGTGTTTGCGCAAATTGACGCAGGTGATATTATAATTTATGCTTTTGTATCTGATGAAAACGGCAGCAATTTTATTAAACGTCAATTAAAAGGGCCGATTGAAAAGGCACAGACTATTGCAAAGGATTTGGCAAATGAGCTTTTAAAGGCGGGAGCCGCGGAGCTTTTGAAAAATGGTTAAAAAGGCGAAGGTTTATATCGTTGGTGCAGGCCCAGGCAGCGCACAGCTTATCAGCACAAGAGGCTTGCAGATTCTTCAAAAGGCCGATTGTGTTATTTATGACAGGCTAATCGGAAAAGAGCTTTTGTATCTTGCTTCGCAAAAAGCAGAGCTTATTTACGTGGGCAGGCAGCACGGCAATAGCAAATCCAGGCAGGCCGAAATAAACCGCATTATTATTAAAAAGGCTCGTATTTATAAAAAAATCGTAAGACTCAAAGGCGGCGATGCGATGATTTTCGGCAGGGCGACTGAAGAGCTCAAGTGCCTGGCCGATAACAATATAGATTTTGAAATCGTTCCCGGCATAACCGCTGCATCAGCCGCCGCGGCCTGCAGCGGCGTCGTTCTTACCGATAGGAACGCCGCTTCATCGGTAACATTTGTTACGGGACATACCGCCAAAGGCAGGGAAAATGATATTGATTTTGGCAGCCTTGTGAAACTGTCCGGCACAATTGTTTTTTATATGGCCGTTAAGAATATGAAGCAGATTTGTCAAAGGTTGATTAAGTCAGGCCTCGCTGCCGATACGAATGCCGTCGTCATAGCAAATGCCTGGCTGGCAAATCAAAAAATAGTAAAAGGTAATGTTTCAGATATTGCCCGAAAGTGCGAAAGGAAAAATATCGAGCCGCCTGCCGTGATGATAATAGGGAAAAAATGTTTCAGTTGGCTTCAAAGTCGGCCTTTATTCGGCAAAAAGATTTTGGTAACCCGTGATTCAGTTGGCAATGCTGATTTTGCTGCCGGACTTGCCGCTCGCGGGGCAGAAGCGATTGACTGGCCGACATTTGAAATACAGGATTTGACCAATACTAAAAAAGTTAAGGAGATTTTTAAGAAAATTAGTGATTTTGACTGGGTCTTTTTTACAAGTCCGACAGGTGTAAAATTGTTTTTCAAAGCAGTAAGCAGGTTAAACAAAGATGCCCGTATATTTGCGAATGTAAAAATCGCCTGCATTGGCTCACAAACCGCAGGTACACTTGAAGATTTCGGCATAAAAGCCGATTTTGTACCGCAGGATTTTACATCCGAAGAATTGGCGAAAAGTTTCATAAAGAAATATAAAACCATCGGCAAAAAAATATTGCTTTTGCGTTCCGCACTTGCCGATTCATCACTGGCTGAAAGCCTCAAATCGGCAAAAGCGAAAATTAAGCAGGTTTCAATCTATACAGCCGAAAAAATTAAAAATAATCCAAAAGAAATTATTAAAAACAGGATGGATTGGATTGTTTTTGCAAGCAGCTTTACGGTTGATTGTTTCTTTAAGGATTTTAAGCCTCAGGATTTGGATAAAAAGGTAAAAATCGCCTCAATCGGCCCTGCAACTACCGATACACTGAAAAAATTTGGTATTAAGCCGGCAGTCGAAGCGAAAGAGCATACTATCGATGGTTTGATTGAAGCAATGGAGGAAATAACAGAGCCGCGACAGTAATGGAGCGGTAATCTAAAAAAAAAATGATTAACGTCTCGAAACTATATTGCGGCATAGAAAATCAGTCGGACAGGTTTCGTTATCATTCCGATAGCAAATCAGGCCCGATTATCGTCTATAACTGCACAAATAAATGTAACCAGAATTGCCTGCACTGTTACAGCAAAACCGGATTAACAGACAGACAGCTTGATACAGCACAGGCAAAAGAGCTTTTAAAACAGCTTGCCGAAAATAAAGCATTGGTTGTCCTTTTCAGTGGCGGCGAGCCGCTTGAAAGGACCGATTTATTTGAGCTTCTCGATTTCGCCTGCAAACTTGGCCTGCGCATGGGTCTTTCTACAAATGGTTCTTTAATAGATTCCAAAATCGCGAAAAAACTTGTTAGTGCAGGCGTAAGTTATGTCGGTATTTCGATTGACGGCAATCAAAATACGCACGATGAATTTCGCTGCACAAAAGGCAGCTTCACAAAAGCAGTTGACGCTGTAAAATTCTGCAAAGATGCGGGTCTTAAAACCGGCCTGCGTTTTACAATCACAAATCGCAATTTTAACCAGATTGAAAACACATTCTCTCTTGCCGCGAAGTTGAATATCCACAGAATCTGTTTTTATCATTTGATTTCAGCAGGAAACGCGGCAAATAATAACCTCAAATGTTCTAATGGACAAATCAGGCAGGCCTTAAATGATATTTGTGATTGTGCGCAAAGTTATGCCGTAAAAGGAGTTATAGAAGTTTTAACCGTCGGCAATCACGCCGATGGCCCGTTTATTTTAAATCGCTTAAAGCAGGAAAATTCGCCGCTGTATCAGAAAAGTCTCGATTTGCTTGAAAAATTCGGCGGCAACAAAATCGGCGTTAAGATTCTCGCAATTGACCCTGCCGGCAATGTCCACCCCGACCAGTTCTGGCAGAATTACTCTTTGGAAAACATAACGGAAAAAAAACTTGAAGATATTTTAAAAAATGCTTTGGATATATTTAAAGACAAGACTCTTTTTGCACCGGGCAGGTGCAGAAAGTGTCGTTGGCTGCAAATTTGCGGAACTAACGCAAGATTCCTCGGCAAGGATTATAAAACAGCCGCTTGGCTTCTTGAACCGGATTGTTTTTTATCTGATGAGGAAATAAAAATAACAGGAGGATTAAATGCGGAATTTGCCCGTCAGAATGCGAAGGCTTAGGAAAAGCGATTCAATGCGCCGGCTTGTCAAAGGCGTTAACCTCTCTGTCGATAATTTCATTTATCCTTTGTTTGTCTGCCCGGGCAGGGGAGTAAAAAAACCGATTGAGTCAATGCAGGGCTGTTTTCATTTTTCACCTGATAAAGTGGTTGATGAGGCAAAAGAAGTATTTGATTTAGGCATACCTGCAATTCTCTTATTTGGCCTGCCTGAAAAGAAAGATGCTCAAGGTTCACAGGCTTGTGAAGATGACGGCACAGTTCAGCAGGCGATTAGAAATATCAAAAAGGCTGTGCCCGGCCTTGCTGTAATAACCGATGTTTGTTTATGTGCCTATACCGACACCGGCCATTGCGGCATAATAAAAGATGACAAGATTGATAATGACACCACTTGCGAAATCCTGGCGAAAGTAGCCATTTCCCACGCAAAGGCAGGTGCCGATATGGCAGCACCTTCTGATATGATGGATGGCAGGGTAGGGGTAATTAGAAAGGCTCTCGATGAGAATGGTTTTATTGATACCGCGATAATGTCTTATTCAGCAAAGTACGCCTCTGCGTTTTACGGCCCGTTCAGAGATGCCGCCGATTCTGCTCCCGCCTTTGGCGACCGCAAGACTTATCAGATGGATATTGCCGCTTCAGCAAAGCAGGCAATGCGCGAAATCGAACTCGACATTGCCGAAGGCGCCGACATTGTGATGGTCAAGCCTGCATTGTGCTATCTTGATATTATTCTTAAGGCCAAAGAGCGTTTTGATGTTCCCATAGCTGCCTACAACGTCAGCGGCGAATATATGATGATTAACACCGCTGCGCAGGCCGGCGCTCTCGACAGAAAATCCGCGATTATGGAAACCTTATATGCAATCGAAAGAGCGGGAGCAGATATTATCATAACTTACTTTGCAAAAGAAGTTGCTAAATGGACTCGGCAGTAAAAAAACCTCGTATCGTTGCCTTTGAAGTTACACGCAGATGCAAAATGAATTGTATTCATTGCAGAGCCTCTGCCCAATCTGATTTTCAGGATGACCTTGAAACCAGCCAGTGCAAAAAAATCATAAAATCAATAGCCGACTACAACAGATGCGTCCTGATTTTCACCGGCGGAGAACCTTTCGAAAGAGACGATATATTTGATTTGGTTGATTATGCCAATTCCTGCCGTTTAGCTGTTTCTCTTGCAACCTGCGGCTATAATTTCGATAATAAGAAAGCGCAACTCCTTAAAAAATCAGGGGTTATAACACTTTCCTTTTCGCTCGATTCGGATAATTCGCAGGAGCATAACAATTTCAGGCGAACCGCTGGCGCGTTTGAAAAAACGCTTGCGGCGATTGATATCGCAAAAAAGGCAGGCCTGAAATTTCAGATTAATACAACCGTTACGAAACTAAATGCCGATAGATTGCCGCAGCTTGCAAAACTTGCTGAGGACCTCGGCGCTTATTGCTTTAATCCTTTTATGCTTGTCCCTGCAGGCAGGGCACAGGGGCTTTCTGAAATCGCTCTGACTTCAAAGGAATACGAAAAAGTTTTACATACCGTCGCAGGCTTAAAGGCTCAAAGTAAGATTGAATTGCGTTTCACTTGTGCCCCTCGTTTTGCGCCGGTTTATAAAGATTTATATCCGGATTCAAAGAAAAAAGTCTTTGGTTGTCTCGCTGCAAGTGATTTTGCATTTATAAGCTACACAGGCGACGTACAGACCTGCGGCTTTTTGAAAATCTCTGCCGGCAATATTTTAAAGGCCGGCGATTTTGGCTCTATCTGGGAGAAGTCCGGCTTTTTGAATGCGATTCGCCAAAGGAAATTTGCCGGCAAATGCGGCAGTTGTGATTACTTGAACATTTGCGGCGGATGTCGTGCAAGGGCTTTTGCAAAAACCGGCGATTATCTCGCCTCTGACCCTTTATGTTTTTACACCGGCTCAGCGGGCACGCTTGTCGCTGCTCATATAGAGGACGATAAACTTGACGCTGTCGCACAAGCCGTAAATTCACTGCCGAACGTTTCTCATAATTACTTAAGAAATCACTATTACAATTTATGGTTTACCTTGAAAGATTCGGATTTTGGCCGGATAGACGGAACAATTAAAGAGCTTTCGAATAAATTTAAGACTTATTTCCTCTCTTTTCCCGCGACCAAACGTTATAAGCTGGATTCATCTGCCGTTAAGCGTCACAGCCCGCCTGATAGTTTTAATGCCCTGTTTTGCTGCAGGGCCGAAGGAACTGCGGTAAGGTTTTTATGCTGTTTGCCGCAGGTTAGCCATTGTTACCAGCGAAAGACGTTGCCTGACTGGCCTTATAATCTTTATGCGATGATACACTCGCAGAATTCCCGACAACTTGAGGAGACAATCACTGATTTCGTCGAAAGATTTGCCATTGAGCAGTTTCAGACCCTGCCGACTGTCAGGTCACTGAAAAATTCCTAAACATCACTTTTTCTTGTAGGCCTGCCTGGGGTCGTAAACTTTTTCAGCGATAAATTTAAGTTCGCTGCCGCCGGATTTTAATGCCCTGTAAAAACAAGATTGATAACCTACGTGGCATTGGCCCTGATTGACTTCGACTTTGAGTAAGAGACAGTCCTGGTCACAGTCGGTAAGAATCTGCAGAACTTTCTGGGCGTGGCCGCTCTCCTCGCCTTTTTTCCACAGTTTTTTTCTGCTCCTGCTGTAAAAAACCGCTTGGCCGGTTTTGATTGTCAAATCCAGCGCCTCTCTGTTCATATATGCGACTATGAGC
>CAZUEO010000013.1:0-53093 GCA_964619675.1 uncultured Planctomycetaceae bacterium
GTTCCACAAATTTTCAATTTTGAATTTTGGTTTTGAACTTTCAACTTTGAATTTTTAAACTCTTGTTTCTCTCCCCCACTTTGCTTGATAATTATCAACTGTCATTTTTCAGTAAAATTATCTGCATAATCCGTGGTTAATTTTTAATTTTGCACTTGCATCGCGGCATAGTCTTAACGACGCCGGATTGATTTTTGGTAATTCGACATTGTTTCGGAATTCGATATTCGGATTTCGTATTTTTCTATTATTTATTCAGGATATAAAACTGCTGGAATTGTTAATTTTAAATTGAAGATGGCAGGACCGCTGAGGTATTATTGGCCTATTCTGCGTAAATATAAGGACTTACGTGAAATATTAACTTTTTATCTAAATACATAGGTATTTTACCATAACACCTAACAAAAGTCAAGGAAAAAATCGAATTTTTATTGTAAGAAGGTGGTTATCTGTAAAATATTTATTATTTTTTGGGAACATATTTGACAATTACCCCTCAAATGATTATATTTTAAAGTAAAAAGACGTTTCTGTCGACCATATGATAAGGTGTAGTGAGAAACAAACATTGTGGATGAATCAATTGATAGGTTAAAAAGAATAAAAAGTGAACTTGCCCGATTGGCATTGGCACAGCCTAAAAAAGCATGTATACCTAACTGGACACCAAATTGTCCAACGGAATGGAAACCAACAGAAGTTATCGACCCAAGAACCGAAATGCCGTTTACTTATCCCGGTGCATGGGACTTTATAAGCGAAATGTTACAAAAACCTGAAACGATATTAGAGGAAATAGAATTGGAAAAACCTCGGGGGAAAAAGGGATATGTGCTTAAAGTTAAGACTAAATATGGTGTTATATACATAAAGTTACAATTCGGTCATACAGGCGGAACCATTATAGGTAGAAGTTTTCATTATTAATTAAGGATGCGATATATGGAGCCTAAGAACGAGAAGAAAATTAAACACGAGAATAATGTTATGTCATGTCCTGATTGCGGGAGCAAGAAAGTATCTTCATCAATGCAGGAGCATAAATTTACTTATGGTGTAGGTGATGCGGCAGTTGAACTTTCTGCTTCTGTACCTGTAAGAAAATGCGATGAATGTGGTTTTTGCTTCCTTGACAGTGAGGCTGATGATATCTGTCATGAGATTGTATGTAAGCATTTAGGTTTTATGACTCCTAAACAAATAAAAGATTTAAGGGAACTTCACAAACTAAGCCAATCTCAGTTTGCGATCTTGACCGGCTTGGGAGAAGCTACTTTATCTCGCTGGGAACGCGGCATTAATATTCAAAATGAGGCTTATGATAATTATCTTTACTTGCTAGGATTTAAAAAAAACATAGAAATAATACAAGAACGAAAGAGCGGAAAAGCATCTAGGCAACTTTCTCTAGAGAAGATTCAAGAATCATTTACTGCATTGGAAATAACTGAAGAACTTTTGGAGAAACAGGAAAGATTTGAGCTTCAAGTTACTTAATAGGATTTAAATATGTATACGGTAACTTTTTATTCATTTAAAGGCGGTGTCGGAAGAACTTTGGCACTTGCAAATATCGGGTATGAGTTAGCAAATGCAGGTAAAAGAGTTTTACTTGTGGATTTTGATTTAGAAGCGCCGGGCATACACACTTTTAAGAATTTCAGCACAAAAGAGCCTCATTTAGGATTGGTCGATTTGATAACAGATTATCTCCATACAAACAAGGCTCCGGATGTACGTGAATATATTTTTGAAGCCCTTGGCATAGGGAAAAAAGATGGTAGGCTTTGGATAATGCCTGCCGGGAAAAACGATAATGATTTCCAAACGAAATTGAGCCAAATAAACTGGGCTGAATTATACAAGGAAAAAAACGGGTTTTTACTTTTTGAAGATTTGAAAGCTCAGTGGAAAAACTCTTATAACTTTGATTATGTTTTAGTAGACTCACGAACCGGCCATACCGATATCGGTGGCATTTGTACAAGACAATTACCAAATGCTGTTGTTATATTGTTTTTCCCTAATGAACAGAATCTTAGTGGACTTAAACCAATTATATCTGCAATTCGGAAAGAAGACGAAAAAGAAAAAAAAGAAACTAAATTATACTTTATAATGTCAAACGTTCCAGATTTGGATGATGAAGAAAACATACTTACAAGCTTCGAGAGCAGATTTAAAGAAGAACTTCAGTTTCCCTCGTTATCCACAGTAATACACAGATATGAGAGTCTCTCGCTGCTTGAACAATCTCTATTTGTAGCAGAAAGGCCTAAAAGCCGTTTAGCCAAAGAATATAAAAAACTAACAGAGATAATAACTGAAGAAAATATCGAGGATCGTGAAAGAGTTTTACACAGACTAGACAAAAAACGCATATCCAAATTATTCGCAGACGATGAGCTTTTAAAAGAAGAAGAAAATCTTATCGATCGGATCGTAGAAACTTACCCAAAAGACGGTGAATTGTTATATCGTCTATCAAAATATCTAAAAGACTTAGGCTTATCAAAAAAATCGGAAATTTTATTACAGAGATCTATAGGCTATGAGTATCGTTCTCCTGAATTGTTTCTTGCGCAAGCAGAAATCTACCAGAAAAAAGGTGATAACAAACAAGCACTATCAGCTATAAGGGAAGTATTTAATTTTAAATTAAACCCTGAGCAAATAGGACGAGCTGCCGATATTCTAAGAAGAATCAATCCGAATGAACTTTTGAAATTTGTAAACACAACAGCATTTAACTCGTTGAGTGCAAATGAGTGCATTTGGCTGACAGAGGAACTTGGCTGGTGTAAGCCGGGCTTACGGGTGCTAGAACAATTGTTCTTGAAATATCTTGAAGATGATGCTTTTCCAAAAAGGTTGCATGATAAAATAAAAGATCAGTTAATACTCTGTTTAATTGGTTTGTCAAAATTCAAAGAAGCCATTAACTTATTCGGTTCTTCCAGATTAAATGCTAATGAACTTGATGATATTGCACAAATTTTTAATTACGGTATGGCAGAGTGGGGGCTAAATGGATCCCTACCAAAAGATATGTTTGAGAGAGTGGTACAACTTGACATTAATAAAAATAAGGAATCAAAATGGGCAAATTATTGCCAGTGTTTGTCTATTGCATATTGGGCTATTGGAGATAATAAAAACGCCAATCAATATCTTTCCAAAGCTATAAATTTAATTTCTGAAGATCCAGATGCTGAGTTCAGTTGTTGGCGATATTGGAATGTTACTCCGGATGAATTCAAAGACGATTGCCATTCTATCGAAAGGTTAATCAGTGGGGAAAAAATAGTTCCCTTATTCTTCAATCCTTCATAATAGTATAACCGTCCTTACCGTTTTCCCCCTGCCCTCCGCCGCTAAATTTTTTTTAATTATTTCTTGACTGGCTGTACGTATATAGTCTTCAATCCGCGCAGCGTTGTGATGGTTGCAGTTGCTGCCTTCGGTTCGGTAATCTTTTATCTTACTCTGGCGTTTTGCGCCTGCGTAATTCTGCCTGTTCCTCATCGCAGCCCTCGCCAGCAACTGTAATTATTCTTATTCTTTTCAGTGTTGTTTCAAAACATACCCGCCGGAATAAATAAAACCACGAAGAAAGGAAGAATCACGAAGAAGATTATATAATTAAAAAGATAAAATATTATAATACTTCGTGTCCTTCGTGCCCCCTGTGGTGAATAAATATAAAAACAAGGTCTCGGCCATCGGCCGAACTCCACAAATCTTCAATATTAAACCTGTCCCCGCGGAGGTGGGGATATTAAATCTTAAATTCTTTAATCACTATACTTGTATGCAGTATACTGCATAGTAGTATACTGCAATGAAGCATAGTAATAACGTTTATTTGCTTTAAGGTGTGACTGCGCAGCAGGAAAGGATTCAAAGTGCAAATCCGGCTGAAACGCATTTCAGGCAAGGATTCATCTTTGAATTTACAGTCCCGATGAATCGGGACCGTCTTAAAGCAAAAACTCTGTGAGTTCTGTGAGCTCTGTGGCTAACATAATTCGTGTTAATCCGCGGTTATTTTTGATTTTTGAATTGCTGCTAAATACCAAATACCATATGCCAAATACTAGATACTGCGTAATCAGCGTTTAATTTTAAATTTTGGCAATTCGTCATTGTTTCGGAATTCGGAATTTTTTACACCTCTGTGGTAAAAGTAATCCGTTAAATCCGCGTAATCCGCGGTTAATTTTGATTTTATTTTAACTGATAACCGATAACTAAATTGCTGATAACTGACGTTACTGACTTTCCTCAGTAACGTCCAGTATACTCGCATCCAGTTCGGAAAGAATCGTCCTTATACCGGGCGTATTGACGGCTTCATCTATTGTTTTCTTACTTGCCTTTGCGCCGGGCGGTTTCGGCTTTGCTGCTGCCGCACCTGCGCCGCTGATAGTCTCAAAGATTGTTTTTATCTTTGACCCGACCGCGCCGCTCAATACCGACTCGATTTGCTCACCCCTGCCGTTGCTCTGGCACAGCTTCATTGAAAATTCATCGCTTGCATCAAAACCGAGCGTCAGTATATTGCCGCCAATTCGCAGAGGCACCGCTTTTTTCAAAAGCTGGGCAACTCTTGCATTAGCAGCCGATTTTGCAAAATCAACGATTTTATCCCAGTTTTGTTTTATCTGCTCGATATCTGCCCCGCCTGCGATTACGGGCGCTTGAGGAATATCCTTAATTTCCACCTTTGGCCGCTGCTGGCCAGGCGGTTGTGTTTTACTGGTTACTATCGTGTTTTTTTTTGATTGCGCAATATCGCCGCCCTGCCGTAAAAGCTCCTGCACACTCATAAAATGCTCGCTCAGGGCAAGTCTAAGCATCGCCGCCTCGAGCAGTGCGCGGGCGTTGTCGCTGTTTTTTACCGGCCAGCGGAGCTTTTCGAGAAGTGCAACGTTATAGATAAGTGCGGGGATATCGAATGTATCGGCTATTTTCAAAAGCGCATCTTTCTCAGCTTGTGTCAGTATTACAAGCGATTCATTGCTGTCTGCAGATACCTTTAAGACCATCATATCGCGAAACGATTCAACCAGACCGTCAACAGCGCCGACGCAGCTTAGGCCGGAATTTAAAAGCGCATCGAGGCAGGCAAGTGTGCCTGCGGCATCGGATGAGCCGATTTTATCGAGCAGCTCGTAAATCTTTTCCTTGTTGGGCTGGCCGAGAAACTCCTCGAGCATAGTAACGGCCAGTTTTTCTGAGCCTGTGCTGATAAGCTGGTCGACAAGACTTAGCGCATCGCGCATTGAGCCGTTGGCAAGTCTGGCAAGAGCGATGATACAGTCGTCTTCAAAATTTATTTTCTCAGCAGTGAGAATTTTCTTAAGCTGAGCCATAATATCGGCAGGACTGATATTGGCAAAATCGAACCTCTGGCAGCGGGACTGAATTGTCGCAGGCACTTTATTAGGTTCGGTAGTTGCGAAGATGAATTTAACATGTGCAGGCGGCTCTTCGAGGATTTTAAGCAGTGCATTAAAGGCACTTACGCTAATCATATGAACTTCATCGATAATATAGATTTTATATCTTGCCCGTGCAGGCCGGTATATAGCATTGCCGCGAAGCTCACGGACATCGTCCACGCTCGTATTTGATGCACCGTCGATTTCAATAACGTCAATATCTTCGCCTGTATTTACGTTAGTGCAGCTGTCGCATTTAAGGCAGGGCTCTGTTGTGGGCTGGTCTGCCGAAAGGCAGTTAAGGCTTTTGGCAAGGATTCTCGCCATTGTGGTTTTGCCGACCCCTCTTGTGCCGGTAAAAAGATACGCATGAGCGACTTTATCGGTTTTTATTGCGTTTTTAAGGGTCTGTGAAATCGCATTTTGACCGACTACATCGTCGAACCTTTGTGAGCGGTACCTTCTTGCAAGGACGGTATAAGACATTTTTACTCCGTATGGTTTTTTTACGTCTTTCAGGACCATAATAAATGCAGCGGAGCAAATAGTCAAACTGAATCCCGCCTTTGGCGAGGTCTCGCTCGCCCTCGGCTTCGCCGAGGGCACTTGGCAGATGTCCCTGCGGACACAAGATCTGAATTTAGCGATATTAAGCTTGTCATTTTCCCGCGAGTGATTAGAATTACCGCGTTGATAACCCGGCCGGGTCCCAGGCAAATCGCGTACGTGAACCTGGCGAGGCGCGGAAGCGAGCAGCCATAAGCGATAACGTGGTTGTGTCAGGGCAAGCCCGGCCGCCTGTTTCCGGTTAGCGCCGACCGCAGTGGTCGGGGCTGGAGAAAGGCCAAATTTGTTATTTATAATGAATAGCAGAGGAAAAAGTTATGAAGGTAAAAATTGACGATAGCTGCACGGCCTGCGGGCTTTGCGTCGAGACGTGCCCTGAGGTCTTCCGGATGGGCGATGAAATGGCAGAAGTCATTACGGATGAAGTACCACCACAGTTTGAGGACGCTGTTCAGCAGGCAGCGGACGAATGTCCCGTCGAGGCTATCGCAGTCGAGTGAACAATATTTTACTCGGCACTCAGCCTGCCGAAACGCGACAGCGGCTTGTAAAGCCAGTCTGCCCTGCCTTTTATTAAGGCTACATGAATAGGGCCGAAATATCTGCTGTTGCGAGCATAATCCCGATTATCACCAAGAATAAAACAGTGATGTTGCGGGACTGTTACCGGAGCAAAATCACGAATTATCCGGCTATCAGAAAAATTTGATAAAAATATTTTATATTTGGCACCGTTATTAAATTCATATAATACGTCCCCTTCCATATCTCCGCCGAGGGGGTCTTTTATTCTTATACCATCCAGTGTTGATTGAGGAAGCTCCTGACGCTCAAGCTGCCGGCCTTTTCTTTTTAATCGCATTTAAACTTTTATTGCGGGCAATGGTGAACAGCCAGGTAGGAAAACTGCCCCGTCCATTGTCGAAAGTTTTTAATTTCCTGTACGCGGCAAAAAATACGTCCTGAGCAATGTCCTGGCAAATATGTCTGTCGTTAACAATACTGCCTATCATTCTTATAACCGGCTTTTGATACCTTTCCACGAGCAATCTGAAAGAGGCCGCATCGCCATTGATAACATTTTTAATTATCGTATTTTCGTCAATCATCCAGCCGTCCAAAACTTGCAGCTATCTTTCAGAAGGTTATACAATCACCGATAAGATACGTTCCCATAAATTTTGACATTTTTTCAGGAAATGTCCATAAGATAAATAACGGCAAGTATTTGCTGTTCAAAGCGACAGGCAGGAAATATTGAAAAAATAAAAGGCAATTCGAGTAAGATTTTGATATAATTGCGAAATTGGAAGGCTTGGTTGCATAGCCAGGCGTTTAATATGGGAAATACCGGATTGGAGGATATTAGATATGGACAGAAAATTTAAGGGGTTAATTGTACTCTTCGTCATTTTCTTTTCGTCATTTTCTTTGCTTTTTTCAACTACATTAAGCTTTGCTAAACCGGTTGGCAAAGAGAAGGCACTAAAGGCTGCAAATACATTTCTTAATGCGGAGAAAATCCGTGAAGAAAGAAAACTAACGAAAATCATTGCAAAACAAGCACAAGAGACTATTAGCCTAAAAGGATTTGCCAGTAGTAAGATTCAGGAAATTCGTGATAAGAATGGCAAAATTCTTGCATATGTTACGGAACTAAAGCCAGAGGGTTTTATAATTACTTCGGCAGATGATAATATCAGGCCCATTATTGGTTACTCATTTAAAGGCAAATTCCCTTTCCAAGATTCCAAAGAAAATGTTTTGTTGCACCTTGCTAAGTGGGATATTGAGGCAAGGCTGAAAACGTTAGATTCAGAGAGTGCAAGTGCGAAAAATCTTTCTCAAGGGAATAAATCTCTTTGGTCAGAATACACTTCGACAGAGACAGCATTACTTAAAGGGCTTTCTTCCACAACACAATGGGGCCCTTTAATCAACAACGACCCTAATTTAACATGGGACCAAGGCGACCCTCTCAATCCAACATATAACAAGTTTTGTCCAAAAGACCCGGCTTATCCTCTTAGTCCAGGGCGTAGAAGCTTAGTGGGGTGTTCTGCAACAGCAATGGCACAAATAATAAATTATTGGGCATTTCCACCTTCGGTATCTTTCCATGCAGGTGATAGGTATACCTCGTGGCACCATTACATAAATCTATTATATCCTATAAGGATTGATGAAGACTCAAGTTCATACAACTTCCCTTCGTTTGATGATCTCAATGCTGCGTTGTCAGTCATAAACTACACGGGGGATCCTAATGAGAAAGCTTATTTGTCTTTTGCTGCTGGAATTAAGAATCATATGGCTTACTCCAGTTATAGGTCCGGAGCCCTATTAAGTGCTGATGCTTACAAAAATGGTTTTTACTACGGTTCGGCAACCTGTAAAGCAGGAATCTATGCTTCTGGTATTGGAGGCGGGCTAAACTGGACCGATTACGAAGCTATTGTTATTGAAAACATACAGAAAGAATGGCCAGTGGAAATATCATTGCATAATATTCACACTCTTATTGTTGATGGATATAGATCAACTGGTGAATCCCATCTCAATTTCGGTTGGGGAGGTTATCGTGACTTGTGGTACTTTTTGCCAAATGTTATTGATTGGAACACTGTGACAGAGATTATTTACAACATTTGTCCTTATCCAGGTTGGGGTCAGTATGGTGGAGATTCCAAGAATACAAGAAGAACACGTTACAATGGTCCCGAAGACCATAAAGTGAAATGGATAGTGGATACTAGCCTCCTTGATGCACAAACCGATTTGGCAACTGCTATTGTTGGTTCAAGCGGTAACGTCTATGCTTTTTGCCAAGCAATGAATTCTTCTGATCCTGGAAAGTTTTTTATTATAACGCCCCACGGCGAGATCCTTAATGATACATCAATACCAAATCCGGCAAATATTGCTTCGGAGCCTGCTCAGGCTTCAAGCTTTGGGCTACCAATTTACATCGCATTTGACAACAAAGTTTACAGGATTTCACTTGACGTAAATGTCGAAATGTTTTACGAAGATCCCGATCATCGAATAAAATTTGTGTATCCCACACAGGTCGATTCTCATGGAAATGTGTATATAAGTGGTCCTTGGAAACTTCGTTCGCTGGATCTTAATGGCAATCTCAGATGGGAGAAGACCTTTGCTTTGGGTGGCAGCATGAGTTTTGTAGCAGGCATTGCCATAGATGAAGACAGAACTCGAGTATATGCCAAATATTATGACGATTCCACCGACACTGCCCACATATGGGCGTTAAACAAATACACAGGAGATGAAATCTGGGATGTGCCTGTTCCCGCTGTCGCTTCTCCTATGGCTGCCGCTGGCGAACCCACTGTAGGTGACGATGGTACTGTTTTTGCGAGATTCTTTACGAGTTTGCGAGCTTACAATCCTGACAGTAGCATGAAATGGGATTACACTGTCAATACCGGCCAAGAATATTTGGAACCTTTCGTATCACTGGGGCCGAATGCAAACATTTACATCTGCGGTGCTAACATTGCATCAACGCCGAAGCACGCATGGATACGGTCGTTAAAGACATCGGATAAAACTCTCCTGTGGGAATTTACCAAGGAGTATCCTTCTGATGCTTCTTCTTATGACTTCAGGGCTCCTGTAGTGGCATATGATAACAATATGATTTACGCCGTCTTTCATGAGTTATCTTCACCTGGTTATCGAAAATTATATGCCCTGAAAGAAAACGTCAGTGGCCTTACTGAAATGTGGGAGCATGAAGGTGCCGACTGTATTCTTCTGGGTTCCACAGGAGCAGCCTATCTGCTGGATAGAGAATCTGAAAAGATAATTGCACTGTCTGGTGGCGAGGTTGGGGATCCTGATGGTGCTGGTATGGCGTATACAAATAATATCGCTCCGACTGCTCCAACAAATCCTAGCCCGCAATCCGGTGTTCTTAACCTCAATTATGAACAAGCACTTTTGTTAAGCTGGACCTGCAGTGATCCGGAGGTACACGCCCTGAAATACAATGTTTATATTGGCGAGGGAGACAGTGGTACTATTGGACTTTACGCAAAAGACTTGAATGAGCCAAATTATGTATTTACAAACCTTCGTCCAGGTACCGGTTATTTGTGGAAGGTTGTTGCCACCGATGGCCAGGCAATTGCGGAAGGTCCTACTTGGGCTTTTGCTACAAAGCCAGCCAAAACAGACTTAAACAGCGATGGCAAAGTTAACTTTGTGGATTTTGCGTTCATTGCGAACTACTGGATGAATGAATGTTTGGAACCAAATTGGTGTAGTGGGTGCGATCTCGACCATAGCGGCGTTACTGATACGACCGACCTTTCAATATTCGCAGGCACATGGTTGAAAGTCATTTCCTGTAATTACAGGGTTGTCAACATCAGACAACTTACAGATGGGGTCATTGGAGAATCGGGATGCGCCTTTAATGCAGACGGGACAAAAGTTGCTTATCGGAACTTTCACCCGCCATATTCCTGGAACTACTGTGATATCTGGACAATGAACACAAACGGTTCTTCTCAAACCCAGATTACGACGGCAAGTAATGGCGAGTTTAATCCTTCTTTTTTGCCTGATGGTAGAATCACTTATACTAAAGAATTTGGTGGTAATGATTATGACATTTGGATGGTTAATGCAAATGGCAGCAACCCTCATTCGTTTATCGGGGGCTCGTACAGACAACAGAGCAGTTGTTGGCATCCAAATGGCAATAAAATTGTTTACGAAAGTGAGTACCAATACGCCGGCCCCACAGAGATCTGGACTGCCGACTCAAATGGTAGTAACAAAATTAAATTAACTGATCACACTACTGATGGATATGCTCAGAGTTTCCCGATATATTCTCGTTCGGGAAGTCTAATTGCTTATGCAAGTCCAGCCACAAGTAGTGCAGAATATCATATATGGGTTATGAACGCCAATGGATCTAATAAGCAGCAAATAACACTCGGTGATAAGACACAGTACCCTATGTTCTGGTGGCCGGATGACTCAAGAATCGGCTACACGGAGAATGGGAAGGTATACTTGCGTGATATCGCCAACGGAACTGACCAGTTACTTTTAGAGATTCCTGGTGCGACCATCGATGAGTGTGACCTTTCCACTGATGGGACAAAGCTTGTATTTGCCTTATCAGATGGGTCAGAATTTCACATTTGGATAGGCGATGTTATTTGCGAACCGTAGCTACGATTCGTCCGAGCATGAAATGCTGGCAATTAGTACTAATCTGAGGACACCGTACCGGGGAAACTCGTGCTTCGTAGTGAAGTCGCTTCCGGCCTTCGCAACCGCTTCGGCGGAGTAGGCACTTCGCAGAGTAGCAAAGAAATGTAACTTTTTATTAACCTGCTGCGCCTCCCCCGCTCTTGCTGGCAAGAAGCTGCGGGGCAGAGCAGCATAAGTCGTTTATCTTAAGGCGGTTAGGTAAATATCGCAAAAAAGGTAACAAAAGCCCAATGGGCTAAAAAAACAGAGGATAAAAATAAAAAAATCAACGACTAATTTGACACATCATTTCTTTATGCTACAATTACAAGTGCAGTTGTAATCGCTCTCTTATACAAGAGAAGTTGTATAAGCAAAATTTCACACTAATTTCAAATTGCAGGGAGTTGCTTATGGATAAGCACATACTCGTTAAAGACTCCAAATATGAAGGCGGATACGTTGCGTTTACATCTGTAACAGACCATACAGTAATTGCCTTTGGTAAAGAACCGGAAGAGGTAATAGATAAAGCGAAAAAGATTTCAGAACATCCGATGATACTTTTTGTTCCAGCAAAAGATATGACCTGTTATTACTAATGCCGATAGTTGATTTTCCATTTCAGCAAATAGCCCCCGGCCATCCTAACCGTCCATCCTTATCGTAAAAATAGTTAATCCGCATACCGGACTGCTTTATGATACTTACGGGATTGTTGACACAGGGGCAGACGCTTGTGCAATTCCTGCTTATTTTGCGAAAGTTTTGGGTTACGATTTAAAAAGTGGAACGCCCAAAACTGTCGGCACTGGTAACGGAGCAGTAATTGCTTATTCCCATATATGTCGTTTAGATATTTACGACACAAATTCGGTAGATAAGGGAAATCCAGATGTTGTTTACACGACCTCTGAAATCCGAATTGATTTTATGGAACAATTGCCCTATGTTTTGTTAGGAGTAAAAGATTTTCTTGGGCAATTCTACTTGAATATTGATTATCCCTCGCAGCTTTTTTCTGTTCGCCAGCCTTAAAATAAAATTATTAAGATTTCTTTCTTGTTTTAGGCTCACACATCATATATCTCCTGCCAATTTAAATACAAATTAGCTGCCTGAAAGCTCTTTGCTTCTTTCCGCTGCTGCGGTCAGGGCATCGGCAACCATTTTTTCAAAACTGCACTTCGAAAAGACCTTCAGCGCTGCCTCTGTCGTGCCGCCTGGCGAAGTAACGTTCTTTCGCAAAACGCCGGGCGATTGATTTTTCTTTGCAGCATCGACGGCAAGAAGGCCTGCCCCTTTTGCGGTCTGGAGCACGAGCCTTTGGGCAACCTGTCTTTCAATGCCGAGCCTTTCTGCAGACTTTATCATCTCCTCCATAAGCAAAAAGAAATACGCAGGGCCTGAGCCGCTGACCGCAGTTACCGCATCGAGCAGCTTTTCATCATTAACCGTTACAACTACACCAACCGCGGAAAATATCCGCTCAGCTTCATTGAGCCTGTCTGCAGCCTGCTTTGTTGCGTATATGGCGGCAGCGCCCTGGCCGAGCAGTGCAGGTGTGTTGGGCATAACACGAATGACAGGTATATCTCCGAGGGTTTTTTGAATTCGGCCTGTGGTAATGCCTGCTGCGATTGAAATTACCAGGAGATTTTTATTTACGGAACCCTTAATCTCATCTAAAACCTGCTGCATATTTTGAGGCTTGACGCTGAGGACGAGTATATCGACGGATTTGGCCAATTGTGTGTTGCCGGCTGCGGATGTGACTTTATATTCATCGCAGAGCTGCCGGAGCCTGTCGGTGCGGATATCGCTGATAGTTATATCGCCTGCGTTATAGACCTTTGTGTCGATAAGACCATTGATAATGGCCTGTGCCATATTGCCGGCGCCTATAAAGCCGATTTTCGCCATTTATTGCTCCTTTCAGCCATTTTCGCGTCAGACAAGGTTAGATATTGCTGTCTCAATATAACCTTAAATCCTCGTTCTTCAATCTTAAATTCCTTTTGTCTTCCACCCAAACTTTGCTAAAATCGATTATTGCCCGGTTATGATGGTTTTGATAGTATTATTTAATAGGTAAATTCAACCTGTTATATAAATGAAGGTAAAACTAAACATAACAAACCTTTGTAAAGAAGCTCATTACTTTGCTGTGTGCGAGTCTAAACATAATGAACCTTCTCTTTTCGGGGTTACTGACGGCAAAGCTGTGGGCACCTATTTTGAGCATAAATTCAGAAATTACCTGTCTGGGAAATACGATTTTTCGGCAGGCAGTTCGGCTTCAGGGATTGATTTTCCGCAATTAAACGTGGATATGAAAGTTACGAGCATTAAGCAACCCCAGTCTTCCTGTCCATACAAATCCGCGCGTCAGAAAATTTTTGGGCTGGGTTACTCTCTTCTTGTTTTTGTCTATGACAAAACTGATAACGAAAAACTTAAAACGGGCCGGCTGGAAATTCTGCATTCCATCTTTGTAGAGAAAGACAAAACCGGCGATTTTCAGACAACAACCGGTTTGCGTAAGATAATCGCAAATGACGGAAATGTGGACGACATTATCGCTTTTTTACAGGAAAGAATGCTTCCGGTGGATAGTATCGAAGCACAGAAGCTGGCACGGGAAATTCTCAAAAAACCGCCTCAAATCGGTTATCTTACTATTTCAAATGCCCTTCAATGGCGGCTTCAATACAGACGTATTATCGAACAGGCAGGGAAAATAAAAGGTATAAAGAAGATTCATTAAATATGAACATTCCAAAAAGCAAAAAGAAAATAGAATTAGGGGACTGGCAGACTCCGCAGGACTTAGCTGAGAAGGCCTGCCGGACTCTTTTGGAAGCCGGAGTCAACCCTGTTTCAATAATAGAACCGACTTGCGGCAAAGGCAGCTTTGTACTCGCTGCTTTAGAAACTTTCCCATCAGTCAAACACTGCTTCGGACTTGATATATCAAATGAGCATCTGACCGAGACCATTAAAAAAATTCAGCCATTTAAAAATCGTATTACCTCCGCAATAATCCGGGGCGATTTTTTTTCTTTTACGTGGGAAAAACAAATAGAATCGATGCCTGACCCTGTTCTTGTTATCGGCAATCCTCCATGGGTAACAAATTCGGGTATTGGCAGCATTGGCGGCAAAAACCTTCCGAAAAAATCAAACTTTCAGAATATGAAAGGATTGGATGCCGTCACAGGTAAAAGCAACTTTGACATATCAGAGTGGATGATAATCAGTATGCTGGACCAGCTAAAAAAACGACAGGCCTGTCTGGCAATGCTTTGTAAAACCGCTGTTGCACGAAAAGTACTGCTTGGCGGCTGGAAAAATGAGATGCCTTTTGAATGGTGCAGTATATATAGAATAAACTCACAGCATCATTTTGATGTTGCTGTGGACGCCTGCCTTTTTGTCGTCAAACTGGGTCAAAGAAATTCGGCTTTGCAGTGCAAAATTTATGGTGACTTGAATCACGATTCCTTTGAGCATCTTGCTGCCTTTGAAAAAAACCGTCTTATACCTGATGTGGTTTTATATGAAAAACGGAAACATCTTGCAGCGGATAAAAATGAGCCTTTTAAATGGCGTTCAGGCATAAAACATGATTGCGCAAAAGTTATGGAGCTGCGGAAGGAAAATAATCATTTTATAAACGGATTTGGAGAAAATATCGACCTGGAAGATGAGTATGTGTTCCCGATGCTCAAAAGTTCCGATTTGGCAAATGGCGAAATTGAAACCATCAATCGTTATATGCTGGTGCCGCAGCATTTCATTGGCCAGCAAACCAGTATCATTAAACACAACACTCCCAAAACATGGGAATACCTGCTGAAACATTCAGACCTGCTGGACAAAAGAACAAGCGTTATATATCAGAACAATCCGCAATTTTCCATTTTCGGCGTCGGCGATTATACTTTCACAGACTGGAAAATTGCTATATCCGGCTTTTATAAAAATATACGATTTCGTCTTATAGGCCCTTATGAAAGCAAACCTGTTGTCTTTGATGATACCTGCTACTTCCTGAGCTGCAGGACAAAAGAAGATGCGGCGGTTATGTATGAAATTTTGTCTTCGCAGGCAGCAATGGAATTTTTCTCCGCTTACATCTGGTGGGATTCCAAACGGCCTATTACTCTGGAATTATTAAATATGCTCAGTCTCATCAAGCTCGCCGATTTTTGCGGCAAGCACGCTCTGATTGAAAACATTTATGAGAATACCAAGTCTAATCAACTAATAATGTTTTAATCGTTAAAGCTAACCGTTAAGGAATACAAAAATGCAGAAAAAGACGGATTTCAGCACGGCAATAAAGACAAAATATCCCGAGCAGATTGTCATAGCAATCGCAAAGGACAAAGACGGCAAGGCCAATCCCGTTACTATCGGCTGGACAATGATAGCCAGCGGCGAGCCGCCCATGCTGGCTATTGCCCTTACGCCAAAACGGCACTCAACGGCTGCTATAAGGCACAGCAAATGCTTTACGGTAGCGTATCCAACCGAAGAAATGGCAAAGGAAACGATGTTTTTCGGCACGCACAGCGGCAGGGACAGTGACAAATTTGCCGAAACCGGCTGCAAAATAAGCCGGGCCGACAAAATTGACTCGGTAATTCTCGACGATGCTGCTGCGAATTTCGAATGCGTTCTCGAAAGCGAGCAAGCTTGCGGCGACCATATAATCTTTGTCGGCAAGGTAGTCGCAAGCCATATCAACAGCGAAGAGAAAAAACGGCTATATACCATAGGGCCAAATCATCTGCTCGGCGGTGTCAGGAAAAAATCTAAAACATAATTAATACGAGAAAAGCCTGTTTTTTGCTTTCCGGCACTTATTTTCTATGCTATAATGGACTTATGATTTCCGGAGCGGATAAAAAAATAATCATTAAACTCGCACGCAAATACAATGTAAAAGAACTCGTTCTCTTCGGCTCAAGCTGCGATACTAAAAGACCGGCCAATGATATCGACCTCGGAGTTAAAGGTATAGCCGCTGACAAGTTCTTCAGTTTCTACGGAGATCTTATGATTTCTCTTTCCCTCCCGGTCGACCTTGTGAACTTGTCCGGAAATAATAAATTCAGCAGGTTAATTTACAAAAGCGGATTGAGGCTGTATGGCAAAGCTTCGTGAAAAAGTTGAAGCTGAACTGGAAAACATAGAACAAATCCTGGCAGAACTAAATAATGCCAAAGGCCTTGCCGATTTATCAACCGTTGAACTGGCGGGAACAGGGGCTTTTATTCATAACTTCTATAACGGCATTGAAAATATATTAAAACAAATCCTAATCAGCAAATATGGAAAACTTCCCGATGGTGCATCCTGGCACAGTGAACTGTTAAAAACGGCAGTAAAAAAAGAAATAATTTCCTCAAAAACAGCTAAAAATCTGAAAGATTATCTTGCTTTCCGCCACTTCTTCAGTCATGCGTATTCCTTCGACCTCGACAAAAATCTAATATTGCCGCTGATAAAAAAGGCTAATCCGGTTTACAAAAGCTTTCTTAAAGAAATAAAAAAAATCATCTGAATTTCTATCCTGTCAAAAGCTCAAATTCTTCGGGGCTGAGGGTCTGCCTTAACTTGCCGAGTGCAACGAGTTCTATCTGGCGAACGCGCTCTTTGCTTATGCCGAGCTCATCGCCGATTTGCTTTAGTGTTTTAAATTTCTTTTTCACGAGCGTGCCTGTCAGGCCGAAATGGTAGCGAATAATGTGCTGCTCCCTTTCTGTAAGATTTTCCTCTATTATCTGCTCGAGACTGCTGCGGGCCATCTCAATCGCTTCAACGCCGACAGACCTCGTCTTCAAATGCTCGGATACAGACATCTTCTCTAAATCGCCTCTTTCCGCACCAGCCGGCCCTGCCGGCTGAAAATGTGCAAACTGGCGGGCGATTACCCACGAGGCATAAGTGCTGAATCGAAAGCCTTTCGTATAATCAAACTTTTCCACCGCTCTCATAAGAGCCATATTGCCTTCGCTGATAAGGTCTGCAAGATTCGTACCTGATGCGTGCCTGCCTGCAACGCGGATGACGAGTTTTAGATTAGCTTCTATTATCAGATTCTTTATCCGCTCTGCCTGATTCAAATACTGCTCGGCCCGGCCGGCGGCATCGGCACAGGGCCGCGTCAGGCTCAACTGCTTGACGCAGCCTGCAGCGAGGTATTTCAGGAAATTATACCTGCGGAAAAGCTCGCTCTCCTGCTGGCGATTAAGGGCGGGAATCTTCTTAATCGCATCGACAAATTCCTGCCAGTTTTTGTCGGGCCCGGCTTGGCTTTCGGATAAAAGCCCCTTCGGCGTTCTCCGCACGCCAACAGGAACTGACAAAATTCCGGCCTGTGCATCCGGCTGCTTAAACTCATCGCTCATAATATAATCAATATGCGTCGCCAGCAGCTTTCTTATTCTTCTCCTGTTTATTATCCTGTATATCGTACTGGCGCTTTTGCTGAATTTGGCTGCAATCTGCTCAATCGAGGCGCCGGACTCATACATATTATATATCAACGAAGTCTCTTTCGAGCCCAGCAGGGTATGAGAACTTTTGAATATCTGTTTTTTGTGCCTTTTTTCATAGTCGATAACAATCAGCCTGACGGTTTCAACGGCCTTTTTGAAATGAGCAGCCGTTTTTTTTATTGCCGCCGTCCTGCTCAAACCGCCGGCTGAACCTAACTGTTGTACCATTTCAATAACGGCTTGTCTGGTCGCGCCGCCAGTTGTGCTGAACTTTGAGGCTTTTTTCACAAGCTCTGAATTTTTGCCGACAAACTCCTCGACAGCAGAAGATGAAAAACCGATAGCAGGCGCACCTGCACTAAAAATGTATCTCCTGCACAGCAGGCCCCTCTTACGCCAGCGTTCAATCGTCCGTTTCGAAACGTTAAATTTTTTCGCAAGGTCATCTATTGAATAAACCATCTCGCTCTGCTGACCGGCCTGCAACTTCAGCCTTGCACTTGCGCGCAGGCCATAAACCGGCAAATCCCGCAAAAGCTGCGAGCCGGCAATTATTTCTGTCTTTGCCCGGCCTTTTGGTCGGTATCCTGTAATTTTAAAACAGACAAATTCAAAGGGGTAATCCTGATTTGACGACACTATTTTGTATAACTCCTCTGCTGCTGCAAGCTGCTTTAATTGCTGGGCCCTCGGCACAAAGCTTGTCTCCATAAAGAGTTGCGAAAGTAGCTGGTTTTTGATTTTCTGCATATATCTATGTTGTATTTATACGAGAAAATCGTGAAAAGTCAAGGCTATTTATCATCAAACCAGGTGTCAAATCAAAAGGTTATCAAAGAAAAACCCGCCGTGAAACGGCGGGCTAAATATTTTATGGACGAACCCTGCCAAAGTATCGGCAGGGTTAACCAATTTATTTTTCGATAAGCGATTTAGCAAGGTCAACGGCTGATGCGGCATCTGGTGCGTAGCCATCGGCGCCAATCCTGTCAGCAAAGGTCTGCGTTATTGGCGCTCCGCCAATCATAGTCTTTGCGGCAATGCCCGCGTCTTTGAGTGCCTTGATTGTCTTTTCCATCGCAGGCATTGTAGTAGTAATAAGCGCGCTTAAGCCGATAACTTTCGCTTCGGTCTCCTTTGCCTTTTCGACAAATTTAGCGGCCGGCACGTCAATTCCCAAATCAACGACGTCAAAGCCCGCGCCTTTTAGCATCATAATCACAAGGTTCTTGCCGATATCGTGCAGGTCGCCCTGAACGGTGCCGATAGCCGCCTTTCCAACGGGCTCAACGCCTGCCTCGACGAGCTTCGGCTCTAAAATTTCCATAGCCGATTTCATCGCACGAGCGGCTATAAGGACCTCAGGGATATAAACCTCGTTATTTTTGAACCTGCCGCCGATTATGTTCATACCCGCAATAAGACCTTCATTGAGAATCGCTTCAGGAGAAAGACCTTCGCTGATAGCCGCTTTGGTCAGCTCAATTGCCTTTGCCTGGTCACCGGCGATAACAGCTTCGCTTAACGCCTTCATATCCGCCATAACCCTGTCCTTTACCTTAAAAGACAATAAACCATAATTTTCCGACTTTACAAACAGGCCAGTATTAAACCGTTTTCAAACAAATTATCAAGAGAGAAGTCTGAAAATGGGTAAAAACTCTGGTACAGCAGCAAAATAATGACAAAAAAAAGCCCCTGCTTTATAGCCAATTCGATGCAATTTATGGAAAATTGAGTTACGATACCAACCCGACAAAGCGAGCGATAACAAGGGTTAAAATGAGCGATTACATAGTACTCGTCAAACAGGTGCCGGACGTTACCCAGATAACCGACAATGCATTCGACCCCGATACCGGTACGCTCATACGCACAAGACTGGCAAGCGTAATCAACGAGCTTGATACGCACGCACTTGGTATCGCAGACAAAATGAACCGGCTCGGCAAAACGAAAGGCAAGATAGTCGCCCTGACTATGGGCCCGCCCATGGCAGAAGAGGTTCTGCGATACAGCCTGGCAAGATGCGGTGATGCGGCGGTACTTTTAACCGACAAGGCGTTAGGCGGAGCCGATACGTGCGCGACGGCAAATCCGCTCGCATGCGCCATTCGAAAAATTGTCAAAGACATACTCGGCGACAGTAATGATTATTATATCGTAACCGGTATGCAATCGGTTGACGGCGATACCGCACAGGTACCTGCTCAGATTGCAGAAGAACTCAACGTACCCTGCATCGCTTACGTAACCGATGTCGAGTATAAAAATGAGAAATTCGAGTTCACAAAAATTATCAGCGGCGGAAGCCAGGTAGTAACAACACGCTCTGTGCCGGCGGTTGTTACCATTGCAAAATACGAATATCCATTATTTGCAACCTTCGCAGATACACGAAAAGCAAACAGATTCAAGCTCACTCAATGGTCAGCAGACGATATCAAGGCAACGCATACAGGGATAGCCGGCTCAAAGACACGCGTTATCAGGGTTTTCCCGCCGGGCAAAACTACAAGAAAATGCCGACAGATAACCGAACCGGCCCAGTTAGTAAAGGCAATTGCCGAAAGCCTGGCTGAAGGGCAAAAGCAAACTGAAAAAACCGAAGACAAAACCGACGCTTATATCCTGCCTGAAAAAAGAGCGAGCCTGTTTGAAAGAAACTTCGAAGGAACAAAAAAAGAAAGCGAAGATTATAAAATACTTACCGAAATCTTTAGG
This sequence comes from uncultured Planctomycetaceae bacterium, assembly GCA_964619675.1. Lineage (GTDB taxonomy): Bacteria > Planctomycetota > Phycisphaerae > Sedimentisphaerales > UBA12454 > JAPLMW01. The sequence goes on from CAZUEO010000013.1 coordinate 20,483, forward strand.
AAACTGGCAATTACCGGTTTTTCCGAAATTTCCAAGGAAGCAAAAGAAAAAATCATCGGCCTTGGAGGCGGGCGTTTTCATAAAAATGCCCTCGAAGATATGCTCGAAGGCTACAAAATCACCCTGCCCTGTTATAAGGGCGAGGTTATGGTCGTTGCGGAACTCGACGGCGGAAAAATTCATCCTGCGACGTTCGAGCTTATCGGCAAGGCCCGAGAGCTTGCAGACTGGCTGGAGACAAAAGTGGGCGTGACAATCGCAGGCAGTCATATCCAAAAGTTTTGCAAGGAACTCATTGCGGGCGGCGCCGATGTGATTTACACAATTGAGCATCCTTTGCTCGGCGAATTTGACCCCGCCGTTTATAAAAAGGCGATTAGCGATACCATCAGACAGTACCGGCCGCAGATTGTGCTGTTTGCGGCGACGCCGACAGGGAGAATGCTTGCGCCAATGATAGCTTACAGACTTGGATGCGGACTGACCGCTGACTGCACAGGACTGGAAATAAAAGACAGCTCCAGAAAAGGACAAATCGGAATACTGATGCAGACCCGGCCCGCCCTGGGCGGCAACGTTATGGCAACCATAAGCACAAAAGATTCAAAATGCCAGATGGCAACTGCAAGGCCGGGCGTTATGAAAAAACTGCCGCAGGACAAGACGAGAAAAGGCGAAATTATCGAACAGACACCGCAATTAAGCGAAGCAGATTTAAGCCTGAACATCATAAAAATGGAAAAGGCAGCCGGCAAAATCAATCTCGGCGCCGAGATAGTTGTCAGCGGCGGAAAAGGTATGCAGAGCAGAGATAACTATGAAAAGCTGCTAAGCGGACTTACGACAGCGCTGGCGGAAAAATTCAGAAAAACCGCAGAACACGGCGCTTCAAGAGCCGCTGTCGAACAGGGCTTCGCAGACCGCGCTTGCCAGGTAGGACAGACCGGAACGTCTATCGGGCCGAAATTATATATCGCACTTGGAATATCCGGCGCGATACAGCATATGATAGGTGTCGCAAACAGCGAATGCATCGTAGCAATCAACAGCGACCCGAATGCGCCTATTCTCAAATACTGCGATTACTATATAATAGGAACAGTTGAAGATATCGTGCCAAAACTGGCCGATACTTTGACAAAGGATTCAACGTGAGCCAAACCAGTCAAAATTTTGCTTCGGTACTTATCGTCGGCGCAGGGCCGGCGGGACTGGCTGCCGCAATTACACTTAAAAATCGGCAACCGCAAACTGAAATCTGCGTAATCGACAAGGCCGCTGAGCCGGGAAACCACAATCTCTCAGGCGCTGCGCTCGAAAAAGACTGCCTTGACATGCTCCTGAATCCAGTCGATAAGGACTGGAAAAACTCCCAGCAGGCAAAGGATGTGCTGGCATATCAGGTCGATAAAGACAACATCTTGTTTATGGCAGGCAGAAATTTTGCATTCAACTTTTCCTTTTCAATGAAAATCTTTAAAGCCCTTAAAATGAATATGGCTCAAATGAGCCATACGGGTGATTATATCGTATCCATAAGCAAACTGACGAAATGGCTCTGCCAGACGGCAAAAAGTCTCGGGGTAGAAGTAATAGGCGGTTTTGCCGCCGAGGATATTATTTACGATGAACAAAAAAACTCAGGCTTAGGCGTAAAGCTCGTCGACCAGGGGCTTGATAAAGAAGGACGCAAACAACCCAACTACGTTGCAGGCGAAATAATCAATGCCGATGTGATTATGCTCGCCGAGGGCTGCGACGGCCTTGTAACCGAGAAATTCATACAAAAGGCAGGTCTGATACGGCAGGCAAATCAGCTTTATTCACTCGGCGTAAAGGAAATTATCAGGGTAAGCGATGAGCAGTTCAAAAAATATACTACCGGCCGGGCGGTCCACGCGATGGGCTATCCTCTGTGGACACCCGGGATTGGGCCGGGGATGTTTGGCGGTGGTGTGATGTACCCAGTGGCCGATTGTACAATCGCGGTTGGGATTATTGCAGGGCTGGACTGGAAATACTGCGATTTCAATCCGCAGGACGCCCTGACAAATTTTAAAAATCACAGATTCGTAAAAAAATTCATCGAAGGCGGAACAGTCATCGAGGCCGGGGCAAAAATGATACCCGAAGGCGGTTACTTCGCACTGCCAAAATACCCAAAGACAAGCGCCGTCGGAAGAGCCAACGTCCTTATCCTCGGCGACAGCGCGGGACTTGTAAATATGCTCAAGATTAAGGGCCTGCACAACGCGATAAAATCCGGCATCGCAGCAGGTGCGGCAATTACAGAATGCACAAACAACCTTGGCGCCGCAGCGTCAAAATATACGGAACTGCTGAATATGCTCGGCGTAATGGAAGAAATGAAAACGGCGGCAAAATTTAGACAAACAGTCGCAAAACTGGGGCCGCTGCTGGGAATGCCGCTGTCTATGCTGGCAAGCAGGCTGCCGAAATTCAAAATTGAAGAAGATTACAAAATCCTGACGGGCAAAAAATACAAATACAAACCGTCAAAAAATTACGACAAGGACACCTTTACCGCGATGGCAGCAACTGAACATCGTGAAGAGCAGCCCAGCCATCTGACCATAATCAATACAAACATCTGCGCACAGAAATGCACGCCGAGATTTAACTCACCCTGCATTACCTTCTGCCCGGCAGGCGTCTATGAAACGGTAAAGGGGCAGGTAAAACCTGCAAATTCGTCAAACTGCCTGCACTGCAAGACCTGCCAGAGAAAATGCCCGTTCGATAATATCCGCTGGACAGCGCCCGAAGGCAGCGGCGGACCAAGATACAGGAATATGTAATTTGCGTTAAACGGTTACGACGCTCGTTTCGTTTATCGTCAAACGGCTTACGTAAAACGCAATCCTTCAGCCGAGATAGGCGGTCTTTGGCAAACCGCCGGTTAAAGGCAAAGCGTAATCTATAAAGGCATCCGTCACGCCGTTGCCTTCTTTGTTAATAAATTCATCAGGCATTGATTTTGTCTTTTCAGCAACGTTAGCAAGCTCAGTCCTGAAAATCTCGACCGCATAATTTTTGCCTGTGCCGGTTCGTCTTATTGCGACAGAGCCATTGAGTTCTTTGACGGCATACTGAACGGCGTGCCGGCCGCACCAGCGAGCTTCACGAGCATCAACTTCGGATTGCAGCCCTGCAAAACTTCTCTGCAGATAACCAAACGTATCCGCACGAACCCGTTTGACCTTAAATTTTGCCTTTATTCGCATTGCCAGGTAATCCGCCAGTGCACCAGTGCCCGAAAGCTGGACATTGCCGTGACTGTCACGTTCACCTGTCTTTGTAATTTTCTGTGCCCAGGTTATGCCGTCAGTATCGCTGATGCCTTCGCTTACTGCCATAACACATCTGCCGAGTTTTTTATAAACAGTCTCCACATTGGAAAGAATTTGTTCCATCGAGACAGGCTTTTCAGGAAAATAAAGCAAATGCGGCCCGTCATCATCTCTTTGTTTACCGAGGGCGGCGGCGGCGGTTAGAAAACCTGCGTGTCTGCCCATAATACAATCGACCTTTATTCCCGGCAGCGCCCTGTTGTCGAGGTCATCGCCCATAACGGCGCAGGCAACGAATTTTGCCGCTGTGCCGTAGCCGGGACAATGGTCTGTAACAAGCAAATCATTATCAATTGTCTTTGGAATATGAAAAGCCCGCAACTCGAAGCCTGCCTGCTGAGCCATATTGTTTATGATAAAGCAGGTATTGGCTGAATCATTGCCGCCGATATAAAAGAAATAACGGATGTCGTGTTTTTTAAATACGTCGAGAATTTTTTTGCAGTATTCATCATCCGGCTTGTCCCTGCTTGAGCCGAGCGCAGATGAGGGACTTGCGGCAATGGTTTCGAGGGTCTCGGCGCCAATTTTATAAAGGTCAACAAAATCTTCTTTAACAATGCCGCTTACAGCGTGGATAGCACCGTAGAGATTTTTAATCTCTGGCTGTTTCTTCGCTTCTTCAATCACGCCGACCAGTGATGCGTTAATAACGCCGGTCGGGCCGCCCGACTGGCTTACAACTGCATTTGCCTGGGGTGCACCTGCCATTATTTAACCTTTCAATTAATTGTTTGTGGAGGAGTTATTATACAAGGGGTTTACTTAAATTCAACCATCGTTTAGTATAACTATTTATGAGCGATGTTGCAGTCGTTGAATTCAAAAATTACCCGCAAAGCGTCACTGCGGCACTTGAGCTTGCAGGGGCCGAGGCAATCCTGCCTAAAAGCGGCACAATAATACTAAAACCAAATTTAACCAACTCATCGCCGCCGCCGGTTACGACATCCGTTAAAATGGTCGAGGCCGTTTATAACTACTGCATTAAACACACAAAGGCAAAAATCATCATCGGCGAAGGCTGCGGCAAGGGAAAAACACCCGATATATTTAAAAAACTTGGATATACCGCTCTGGCTGAAAAACACAAAATCGAGCTTGTCGATTTCAACGAGGCCGATGCCGTTTTGCTTGAAAATAAAAAAGCCCTGCAGTTAAAACAGCTTTACCTGCCAAAAATAGCCCTCGATGCGTTTATAATTTCCATACCGGTCCTGAAAGACCACAGCTTTACAGATACAACAGTCGCAATGAAAAATATGTTCGGTCTTGCGCCGGGAAAATATTATAAAGGCGGATGGAACAAGTCAAAACTGCACAATCCGTCAACAGACAAATCAGTTGTGGATATTTGTACCTATAAAAAACCTTCTCTTTGCATCGTTGACGCATCGGTGGCGCTGGCGGGAATGCACCTTGCAGGGACAAAAAAGAAAATCGGCAAAATCATCGCCAGCAGTGATTGTGTCGCGGTCGATTCAGTTGCAAGCGCAATGCTCGGCCATAAACCAGAGAGCCTCGAATATCTTGTTATGGCAGACGGCTTGCTGGGAGATATGAAAAATATCAATATAATAAGAGATTAAGACCTGACTCAAATCAGCACACCCACAATTGTGGCGGTCATAAAACAGGCAAGCGTTCCCGCGAGCATAGATTTAAAGCCGAGCTTCGCAAAATCGGTACGTCTTTCCGGCACAAGCGTACTTAAGCCGCCTATCAAAATTGCAATCGAGCCGAAATTGGCAAAGCCGCAAAGGGCGTAAGTCGCTATCGTAAACGAGCGGGGAGAAAGTACATCCTTATATCTGACAAGGTCGAGATAGGCAATAAACTCGTTAAGTACTGCTCTTTTGCCAAGCAGAGCCCCGACTATCGAGGCATCTTTCCACTGGACACCCATAATCCAGGCGAGCGGCGAACAAAACCAGCCGAGCACTCTTTCGAGCGTAAACGGCTTGTCTTGGAAAACCGGCAGAAAAGAAAGCAGCCAGTTGACCATCGCCACAAATGCTATAAAACATATCAGCACCGCGGCGATATTGATTGCGAGTTTCGCTCCATCGACAGCGCCGCGGCAGGCTGCATCAAGAACGTTTACATCCTGCTTTGGAATATTAATTGATACCACGCCCTTGGTTACAGACCTATCGATTTCCGGAACCATTATCTTGGCTATAACAATCGCAGCAGGCGCAGATATTATCGAGGCTGTAAGCAAATGTCCTGCATTTGCGCCAAAACCTGTATAAGCCGCCAGCGTGGCGCCTGAAATGGTTGCCATCCCACCCGTCATAAGAACCATAATTTCAGAGCGAGTCATCGTTTTTATATAAGGTCTTATTACCAGAGGCGCTTCAGCCATCCCGATAAAGACGTTTGCGGCAGTTGCCAAAGACTCCGAGCCTGCGGCGTCCATCACATAAACCATAATCCTTGCCATAAACTCGACGAGTTTCTGCAAGATGCCGAGGTAAAAAAGGACCGTCATAAGAGAAGATACAAAAATTACGGTGGGCAGAACAGAAAAAGCGAAGAAATGCTCCTTGAAATCGGCGCCGAAGACAAATTCACTGCCCGCCTGGGAAAAACCGATAAGTCTGGTTATAAGGATTCTTACACCTTCGAAGATAAACTGGCCCATCCAGGTACGCAGGATAATAAGCGCAAGTGCAAATTGTAAAATAATGCCGCTGATAATCAGCCGCCAGTTCATTTTCCTTTTGTTGGCTGAAAGCAGCCACGCCAGAAAGGCCATTACCACCAGGCCCGCAAGACTTATCCATCTCGGCATAAAAATACTCCGCAAACAACCACAGAGCAGTATAAAAACACAGAACTGATAAATCAACCTCCAAATATCAAGTACTGTTTACAGGTCTTTCCGAAATGTGCCTATAAATTTGCGGACACAGATAATATATCTCCGTCGTCAACAGCAATAAATACGTCAAATGAAGTCCCGGCATTTATAAACCTCATTCAAACGACCCTACCTGCGACCCGTTTTGCAATTGTATTCTAACGATAAAGCCTCTGCGTTGCTTCGGCGTGTACCATAATTCCTTCGGCACAGGATATCTGCTCTCAAAGCCAAGCTTTTCTTCAAGCCATTGTTCACTAAACCTCGGTCCTAAGCTGAAAACCACCCATCTCACCGGCAGCTGCAAAGGAAGCAAACTCTTATCGCCCGAGTACCACCTGCATTCGTCATCATCAGGGCGCCACCAACCTTCGCTTGAGTTAATACCGCTGCTTGCGGGAAAATTATCAGGTATCCAAAGCTTTGCAAATATATCTCCGTCGATGAGGTTTCGATCCATGATTATTTCGCCCACGCTTCGGTATTTATAGGTGTGTCCGTGGTTGAACCTGTCTTCCATAATCGTCGACATTGCACTTGTTTTCGGCATCGACGGCAGATAACGGCCTTCAACGAGGGCTCTTGGAAGCTGATACAAATGGTCAGTTATCGAACCACCCGCACAGTCTGACTGAGTAGGAGGATACTTTTTATTATCAAGGTAGTAAAGGTCAAGAGCAAGACCTATCTGCCGCAGTTCAGCATTAACGGCAACTATTTTGGCCTGCAGCCGCGCAAGTAAAAGAGAAGGCAGGAGAATCCCCAGCAGCAGAGCAATGATGGAAATAACAACCAATAATTCCACTAATGTAAAACCTTTTTTCATCAAGTACACCACAGATAATAAACAGTCCGGTCGGCAAATACGGCAATCGCAGTATTACAGATTTTTCTCACTGGCAGCAATCATACAGGCCAGCCCGGTTCTGCAGCCAATTTGACGCCAATTCTGCAAAATCCTTAAAATCCACAATATAATCATTGTTGACATCGCCTGGCAGATTGCCGCGGGGGTAACCGCGATCCGTCAGAACCAATCCATTGCCGTCGTAATTAACAACCCATATACGATAACCATCTTTGCAAATAGTAGTTCCCGGACTTTCCTGGTCAAGAATTCCAATCACATCAATTTGTCCTTCCGGGCAGCTGAATCTGGAAAAGCCGCTGCCTATGCCAAGTTTCACGTCAAATTCAATGCCGTTAGAATCCCTTATGGTAATTATACCATCTTTGGCCCAATTTTCCGGGTCAATGATATTTACATCTTCTACCCGCACTAATCTGCCCTGATAATATTCACAGCCGGTAAGCCTGTTGGAATCAAATATAAATCCATTTTCATCTTTGAGCTGACTTAGTGTTACAATTTCAGGAGTCGGCAGACCTACGGCTGGTTTGAGCAATTCGACTTCAAAATCAAAAAGCGGCTCGACCTGGTGTTTTTCATTAACATTAATTTTACCTTTATAAAATTTATATCGGCCTGTAACCCTTACCCTGTCGCCGGCTGAAATAACATAACCCGTATTCGGGTCCCTGTTGATGCGGCACAGCTCGGCTAACAACTCTTCATCTGTGTAGTTACCGGAACCACCGACTTTGGCGTAATACTGGCCGAGCCATACAGCCGTTCCGGCATGGTCATTGGCCTCACCCTGAACGAAAATCTGCCATTGTCCACCCATGTAGCCCGCTCCGGGCGTCGGGTCAAGCATTTCTTCAGGATTGTTCAGGACAATACCCGTTATAATTACCTTGTCGGTCGCATAATAAGTGCCAACGCCATCTTCGTCCACTGCCTGAAGCTGCCAATGAGTAACTTCTGCAACCGTCTCAGCCATAACATTGCAGGCAAAAATCAAAACCAGCAGACACACCAATCTTCTTCCCGCCTTCTGCATTTTAGACCCTTCCTTTCCTGAAAAACATCTGCGCATAAAAAATTAAAAATCGTGCTACCAATTGACAAGATACAACAAATTCCCTGCTCCGGCAAGAAAAAATGTGGAAAAACCGAAAAAAGTTTGTAAAATTGTCTGAAAAATACCGCGTTGAAAGGTGCATAAGTGTCGATGAATAAAGTATTTGTTGAGCTTTTGAACGAAAAGGCAGCCCATCAGCCACTTTTAAACGGCTCTCCCCAAACCGGCGGTATGCGTTCAGGGAAGGTCAATCTGCTGCCGGGGCAGGATTGCGGCCTGCACTCGACAGAGGATAACGAAGAGATGCTGATTTTCCTTTCAGGACGAGGGCGGGCGGCTGTCGGCAATGAAAAAACACTTGAAGTCGGAAAAGAAAAGATAATTTACATCCCGCCTCGGACAGTTCATAATATAATAAATAACTCTGATGAGCCCTTGTGCTACATTTACTGCGTAGCACCGACAGGCAACGGAGAAAAATAAAATGTCTGATATTGAGCGCATAGGCGTATCGCTGGAAAAGGAGCTGCTTGCGGCATTCGATAAGGCCATTTCCGCCAAAAGTTACAAGAACCGCTCGGAGGCAATACGAGACCTGATTCGTTTAAATCTCTCACAGATAAAACTCGAACATAAAAAGACGTCTGCAATCGGTGCTATATTTCTCATTTACGACCATCACACCGCACACATTTCAAACGTTTTTAAAAAACTGCGGCACGGCAAACCCATAAGAACGGTATCTTCAATTCACGTTTACATCGACCATCATAATTGTCTTGAGATTCTGATTATAAGGGGTATGGCCTCAGACATAAACAAACTGGGTGAGAAAATGATAAGCCTTCGCGGCGTAAAGCACGGCTACATTAACCTCGTGGCCACTGAGAAAAGTCCATAAATAAAAAAGTCTTAGAACCTATCCTTTAACACAAATCAGGGGCACTAACTTTGCGACTTTTCTGGCAAGGCAGGCCGCTGCCGTTGCCTCGACAACGGCACTTACGTTTTTATACGCATCAGGCGCCTCTTCTGCAATGCCTCTCATTGAACGAGACTTTATTATTATTTTCCGTTCGGCAAGCTGGCGGACTATCTGGCTGCCCTGCCATTGTTTTGTCGCCTGTGTCCTGCTCATACTGCGGCCTGCGCCGTGACAGGCCGAGCTGAACGCAAGAGACTCGCTTTCGCTCGTGCCTGCAAGAATATATGAAGCAGTGCCCATCGTGCCGCCGATTAAAACAGGCTGGCCAAAAGCCTTGTACTGGTGCGGTAAATCATTGCTGCCCGGCCCAAATGACCTTGTCGCTCCCTTGCGGTGAACAAGCAAATTTTTACTCTTGCCGTTTACTTTATGCTCTTCAACCTTTGCAGTGTTATGGCTCACATCATAAAGCATTTTCAATTGTGCCTTTGGGAAAATCCTTGTAAAAGTGCGCCTGACAAGCTCGGTAAGAATCTGCCTGTTGGCAAGTGCACAATTTATGCCCGACCGCATCGCACCGAGATAATCCTGACCCAGCGGACTATTTACCGGCACAGATGCAAGCTCTCTGTCGGGCAGCTCTATGCCGTAATCGGTCGCCTGAGAAGCCATTTCTCTTAAATAGTCAGTACCTATCTGATGCCCAAGGCCGCGGGAGCCACAATGGATACTTACCATTATGCTGCCTTTCTTCAGCCCGAAGCCTTCGGCAATCTGCTCATCGTAAATATCAACGACCTTTTGGACCTCAAGGTAATGATTGCCTGAGCCAAGCGTGCCCATTTGCTCCTGCTGGCGTTTTTTTGCATGCGGTGAAACCTTGTCCGGCATCGCGTCTTTCATACAGCCGCGCTCTTCAACAAAGTCCAAATCTTCTTTTGTGCCGAAGCCTTTTTCAACCGCCCATACCGCTCCGCCTGCAAGCATATTATCAAGCGTATCGCCGGTCAGCTTAATATTTCCCGTACTGCCCACGCCGGCGGGAATATTACGGAAAAGAGCTTCCGCAAGTTTTTCCTTTACGCTGGTCACATCCTCTTCGGACAGGCCCGTATGAAGTGTCCTTACACCGCAGGCAATATCGAACCCGACACCCCCGCCGGAGATTACGCCGCCGGCCTGGGGATCGAAAGCGGCAACGCCGCCGATACAAAAACCATAGCCCATATGGGCGTCAGGCATTGCAAAAGATGCCTTGACTATCCCCGGCAGCACAGCTACATTACAAACCTGCGACATAGTTTTTTCGTCAATATCGTTTATCAGAGTTCTGTCGGCAAAAATTATACCCGGCACGCGCATTTTGCCGAATGGCTCAATTTGCCAGCAATATTCGCTAATCCGTTTTAATTCAGGTCTTGTCATTTTTGCCACAGAGAAATTTAAATATATTCTTTAGCCACAGAGCTCACAGAGAACACAGAGGAATTAAATAAAACAATCTCGGCCAAAGGCCGATTCCACAATTTTGATTTTTTATTTTTGATTTTTAATTTTCTTATTACACATCAATCACGCATTGAACAGTCCATATATCCTTTTCGTTTTTTACATTTAATTGATTATATGTTACCGCCTTCGGCTCAACCGCAGGTGTATGCTTATCTTGGTTAATCTTTTCACCCCACATTGTCGCAGAAAGTTCCAGGTTTTCAATCCTGACTTCGAATCTGCCAAAGAGCATTTTTCTCACGTCCATTTCATATATAACCGCACTGAGCCAGCCGACAAGTAATAATTCCTCGTTTTCGCCGGAGCATTCTATTTTCACCGATTTAACTGCTTCTACTTTTTGAGGCTCCGTAATAATGGCCGTAAGAGCCAAAGCAGCTTCTTCAAATGCCTTATTTAAACTATCGGCGGTTGCCTTTATGCCGATATCAGCCTGATGAGCAAAATGCTCCCACATATCAGTATCTGTAATGCTCGGGTTTGTACGGCCCTTCGATGGGAACGCCTAAATATTTTGCCTGCTCATCGGTAAGCGCCGTCAGAGACACGCCTAACCTGCCGAGATGCAACCTTGCAACCTCTTCATCAAGCTGCTTGGGCAGGGTATAAACCTTCTTTTCCAGGCCGCCTTTGGCAAGCATCATTTGTGCAAGACACTGATTGGTAAAGCTGTTGCTCATTACAAAGCTCGGATGTCCCATTGCGCAGCCGAGATTCACAAGCCTGCCCTCGGCAAGAACGATAATCGACCTTCCCGACTCGAGTGTCCATTTGTCAACCTGAGGTTTTATATTCTGCTTTTTGCATTTCGGATTATTTTCGAGATAAGCCATCTGTATTTCATGGTCGAAATGGCCGATATTGCAGATGATTGCCTCATTCTTCATTTTTTCCATATGCTCGCCGCAGATGACATCACAGCAGCCGGTAGCGGTTACAAAAATATCGCTATCTTCAACTGCCTCTTCGAGCGTTCTGACTTCATAACCTTCCATTGCCGCCTGCAGCGCGCATATCGGGTCAACCTCTGTGACGACTACTCTTGCGCCAAAGCCCCGCATTGACTGGGCACAGCCCTTGCCGACATCGCCATAACCGCAGACGACTACACATTTGCCTGCAACCATTACATCGGTCGCTCTCTTGAGACCGTCGGCAAGCGATTCCCGGCAGCCGTAGAGATTATCAAACTTCGATTTAGTTACAGAGTCATTGACGTTTATCGCAGTAAACATCAGGAGACCTTCTTTCTGCATTTGATAAAGACGATTTACGCCGGTGGTTGTTTCCTCTGAAACGCCTTTAACTGCCCTTGCAATTGTTGTCCATCTTTGCTGGTCCTCAGAAAGGCCAGCTTTAAGACGATTCATAATTATCTGCATTTCTTGATTATCACAGGGCTTGTCCAGAAGCGAAGGGTCTTTCTCGATTTTGATGCCCTGATGAACAAATAGTGTCGCATCGCCGCCATCATCGACAATCAAATCAGGCCCGCCCCCGCCAGGCCATCGAAGGGCCTGCTCGGTACACCACCAGTATTCCTCAAGGCTCTCACCCTTCCAGGCAAAAACCGCAGCGAGTTTTTCCTTTGCGATTACCGCCGCTGCGTGGTCCTGTGTGCTGAAGATATTGCACGATGCCCACCTTACTTTTGCGCCAAGCTCTACCAGCGTCTCAATCAGCATTGCCGTCTGGATGGTCATATGCAGAGAGCCGGTAATTTTCAGACCCTTTAAAGGTTTTTGGCTGCCGTATTTTTGGCGAATTGCCATAAGGCCCGGCATCTCATTGCGGGCAAGGTTCATTTCCTTCCTGCCCCAGTCGGCCAAAGATATATCAGCCACCTTGTATGGCAGATTTGGGTCATACTTCAATATATTCATCTGTTTTTCTCCAGTTTCCGTAACAGCCTCAATTTTACCCATCTTAAACTCCCACCCGCTTGTTAGCGAGGTCTCGCCCGCCTCTCGGCGAAGCCGAGGGCCTTTGGCGGATAATTTAGCTTAAATATAAACAAAAATCGGTTCTTATGCAAGTATTGAAAATTCGCTTGACATAAAAGGCTTGTTTTGGTATGCTTTATATTGATTATGGCTCAAAACAGCAGTTATTTTGGTTTCTCATGGTGGTGGCCTGTTTAGCAAAAGCTGACAGGTTGTGAGCCTTATTACGCCTTAAAAAACTAAATATATGTAATTTTCACGGCCTGTCGGTAGCGGCAGGCCGTTTTTTTATGTATATTATGAGATAAAATATGACAGAATCAGGTCAAAAAATTAACGAGGCAAAAACAGGACAGATTATTCCGCTTGTCAGACCGATTGAAATTGACGAGCCGGTTGATTTCTTTGCCAGGCTGAGCGACTACGGCAGACAAAAACACTGCTGCCTGCTCGAATCCAAAGAGCATCTTGCCCAGGCCGGCCAGGGTGAACTTACCTTCGGCACGGCCAGGCCTGCACTGCATTTGTCCGGAAAAGGCGCCGATTTTAAAATCATTGCGCTGAGTCCCGTGGGAAAGAGAATGGTCAAATACCTTGCAACTGCCGGACGCAATAGATTCAGTTTTTGTAAGGAAATTAAATTTGAAAATGACAAAATTACAGGACAGCTCAATCTCGTCCACGGAATCATAGATGAGCAGTCTCGCCTCAAGACCGTAAATCAGATGGACGTTATCAGGGCTGTCAATTTTGCCTTTGAGCTTTCGGGAAAGCCTTTCCGCGTAACCTGCGGCCTTGTCGGCGCGATAAGCTACGACTTCATCGACCAATTCGAAAACTTGCCGCCCAACAAAGCTGCTTTGCTCGATGTGCCGGACTATGAAATGTATTTTGCAGACAATATCTTTCTGATGGACCATAAAACCGGCGATGCCTTCGTAATTGTCAACGCCATAATAACCGATGGCGACAGAAATGAGATTATTGCAGATGCCGAAAACTGCTTTGACTATTACTTCAAGACCGCCAAAACCCCGCTGCCGAAGCCGGTTAAGTACACCGGTCCTCTGTCAAAGTCCGGCACAGATACAGAGCAGCCTGAGTATGAAAAAATGGTGCAAATTGCAAAAAAACACATCGTTGACGGCGATATCTTTCAGGTCGTCCTCAGCAGGACAATTTTAGAGCCCTGCCCTGATGAACCGCTTGACGTCTATAAAAGACTGCGGCTGCTGAATCCTTCGCCTTATATGTTTTATCTTAATACACCAAATACAATCCTGACCGGCGCAAGTCCTGAGCTCAACCTGCGGGTAAGCGGAACAAAAAATCGCCAGGTTGAAATCAGGCCTATCGCGGGAACAAAACCGCGCGGCAAAGTCAACGGCAAAATCGACCCTGATACCGATTTCAGATACGAAGCGGAACTGAAGCTCGACCACAAGGAGCTCGCAGAACATATGATGCTGGTTGACCTGGCAAGAAACGATATTGCACGTGTCGCCCAAAAGGGGTCGCGGATAGTCACCGAACTGCTGGTCGCTGAAAAATATGAATCCGTAATGCACCTTGTAAGCAACGTCAAAGGCACGCTCAGCGAAGAACTTGACGCATTAAGCGCTTATCTTGCAACGATGAATATGGGCACGCTTACAGGCGCGCCGAAAATCGAGGCGATGAAAATCATCCGCAGACTCGAGAAAAACAAACGCGGCTATTATGGCGGAGCTGTAATGTATTTAACCGTTGACGGCCAGTTCGACAGTTGCATAACTATACGTGCCCTGCAGGTTAAAGACCACACAGCCTACATCAGGGCAGGCGGCGGTATCGTTTATGACAGCGTGCCGAAGACTGAATTTCAGGAAACTCAGCACAAGGCCGGTTCCTGCCTGCGGGCGGTAAGAGGAATATGAAAATGGAAAATAAAAATCCAAAAGTTTTGTTTATAGACAATTTTGACTCGTTCACTTACAACCTTGTCGATGACTTCTGCAAGAGAGACTGCATTGCAAAGGTTTATCGTGCCGATACGCCTTTGGAAAGTCTCAAAAAGGTAGCCGAAGAATTTAAGCCCGACCTGCTTGTGATTTCACCCGGCCCGGGAAACCCCGCCGGCGCGGGTGTAACGCTGGCGGCAATCGGTTATTTTAAGGATTTCCTGCCTATATTTGGCGTATGTCTCGGCCATCAGGCAATCGCCGAATACTTCGGCGGCACAGTCGACCATGCTCCGAAAGTAATGCACGGCAAGGCATCGAAGGTAATACACAACGGCAAAGGAATCTTCGAAGGCGCGGAAAACCCCCTGCAGGCAGGCAGATACCACAGTCTTTGCGCGGTCAAAACACCCGATTGTCTCGAAATAACCGCACAATACGAAGATATCGTAATGGCGATAGAGCACAAACAGAAACCGATTTTTGGCGTGCAGTTCCATCCTGAAAGCATCCTTACGCCAACGGGCGGAAAAATAATACAGAACCTTCTAAAAATCGCACTTGCCGGCAGAGGAGATCCGAAATGACCAAAATAACCGAATATCTTGAAATCCTGCTCGAAGGCAGCAACCTGAAATACGAGCAGGCAAAAGACCTGCTGGACACAATCTTCAAAGGCGACGTCGCGGACGTTCAGATTGCGGCATTCCTGGCCGCGATGAGAATGAAAAAGGCGACGCCCGAGGAATTTGCGGGGCTTGCTCAGTCCCTGCGGGACCATGCAGTCAAGGTCAACACAAAAATTACCAATCTTATCGATACCTGCGGAACGGGCGGAGCGCCTTTGAAAACATTTAACGTCTCGACGGCATCGGCGCTCGTGGCGGCAGGCGCCGGCGCTTACGTCGCCAAGCACGGCAATCGCGGCATTACGAGCAAATGCGGCTCTGCTGATGTACTCGAAGCGCTCGGCGTCAAAATCGATTGCCCTGCCGACCTCGCCGCAGAATGTATTGAAAATGCACACATAGGTTTTATGTTTGCTCCGCTATACCATCCCGCAATGAAATTTGTTCAGCCGATTAGAAAAAGTCTCGATTTCCGTACCGCGTTTAACGTACTCGGCCCGCTTGCAAACCCCGCATCGGCACAGGCACAGGTAATGGGTGTGCCCCAGGAATCGCTGCTGGACAGAATCGCAGAGACCTTCAAAATTCTCGGAGTAAAACGGGCAATGGTGGTTCATGGCAGCGGCCTTGACGAAATAAGCATCACGGCCGCTACAAAAGTTGTCGAGCTTAAGGACAAAGAAAAAACCTCCTATGAAATCCATCCGAAGGATTTTGGAATTTCACCGCCGAAACTGGCCGAACTTGCCGGCGGCAGCGCAGAATACAATGCAAAAATGATAAAGAGCGTCCTGGCCGGCACAAACAAGGGCCCCGCCAGGGATATCATACTCCTAAACTCTGCAGCGGCAATAATGGTCGCAGGTCTCGCCGACAATCTTAATGCAGCCTTTCAAAAGGCCGCCGAATCAATTGACAGCGGCGGTGCTTATCAGTGCCTTGAAAAACTTATCGAAATTTCAAACAGGAAAAAATAACTTGCCTGAACTTATGATCGGACCGAAAGTTAAAATATGCGGAATAACGAACATCGACGACGCTGTTAAGGCGATACAGCTCGGTGCCGACCTGCTCGGCTTCAACTTTTATCCGAAAAGCCCAAGGTGTATTGAGCTGCAGCAGGCCGAAGAAATTATCAAAAAACTGCCTGCATTTATCTACACGGTCGGCGTATTCGTAAACGCCGATGCAGAAACAATTCGTAAAACCGCAGGCGACCTGATGCTCGATTGGGTGCAGCTTCACGGCGACGAAAGCCCCGGATTCTGCTCGCAGTTTGACAATATACCTACACAGATAATAAAGGCAGTAAGGGTAAAAAACGCCAAAGACATCGAATACGCAAAAAATTTTGCTACCGATGCACTATTGCTCGACGCTTATAACCCGTCTTTATATGGCGGAACAGGCCAGCGCTTTGACTGGAACAGCCTGCCGGACATCACAGGACACACGCTCGGAAGAACATTCCTGGCAGGCGGAATAAACCCGCAAAACGTTATTGAAGCCGTCGGGCTGGGCTTTTACGGCATCGATGTCTGCAGCGGAGTTGAAGAATCGTCACGCAAAAAAGACCATGAAAAAATGGAAGAACTTTTCAAAAATATAAGAAACGTTACCAGGTAAAGGTGTAAAATGAAATACAGCGGAAGATTCGGTCAGTTCGGCGGTTTTTATGTGCCTGAAGTGCTTATTCCCGCCCTTGAGGAAATGGAAACGGCCTTCTATCGATATTACAAAGATGAAAAATTCACCGCTGAGCTTGATGTGCTCTACCGCGATTATGCAGGCAGACCTACACCACTGTATTACGCAACGCGTTTCAGCGAGCTCGTCGGCTTTAAGGTTTACGTCAAGCGCGAAGACCTCCTGCATGGCGGAGCGCACAAAGTAAACAACTGTCTCGGCCAGGGCCTTCTGGCAAAATATATGGGCAAGAAAAAACTCATTGCCGAAACCGGCGCAGGCCAGCATGGCCTTGCAACCGCAATGGTTGGCGCGCTGTTCGGAATGCAGACCAAAATATTTATGGGCACAACCGATGTTGACCGCCAGAGCGTAAACGTTCACAAAATGAAGCTATGCGGCGCAGAAGTTATTCCCGTCACAGGCGGCACCGGGACATTAAAAGACGCAATCAACGAGGCCCTTCGCTACTGGACCGCAAACGTAGCGGATACGTTTTATCTATTTGGAACCGCCTGCGGCCCGCACCCGTACCCGACTATCGCAAAGCATTTTCAGACCTGCATCGGCACAGAGACCCGCGCACAGTGTCTTGAAAAAATCGGACGCCTGCCTGAATACGTTGTCGCCTGCGTCGGCGGCGGAAGCAATGCCATCGGTATCTTCAACGCCTTTCTCGATGACAAAAATGTCAAGCTCATCGGTGTTGAACCCGCGGGCAAAGGTCTTAAAACCGGAAAACACGCTGCGCCGCTCTGCGCAGGCAAAGTCGGCATCCTGCATGGCACAAAGATGTACCTGATGCAGGATAAACAAGGCCAGATACTCGACACCGAATCAATCTCGGCAGGCCTGGACTATCCCGGCGTAGGTCCTGAACACTGCCTGCTAAGAGATACCGGCAGGGCACAATACCTTGCCGTCGAAGACAAAGATGTGCTCGAAGTTTTTGATATTTTTACAAAGTGCGAAGGCATTCTGCCGGCGCTGGAAAGCACCCACGCCCTGGTGTGGATTTACAGCCAGAAAGGAAAACAGCCTGCCGAGACAATCGTCGTTGTCAACCTCTCCGGCAGGGGCGATAAGGACGTCGATATTGTCGAAAGGAACAGGAAGTGAAAACGTATAAACAAACTTTTGCCGAATGCCGTAAGGCATCCCCCAGCGGACTGAAACATGCCGCCTTAATACCCTTTTTTGTAATCGGCGACCCCGATTTTGATACAAGTGTCAAAATTGTAAAAGCCGCCATTGATGCGGGCGCCGATATACTCGAACTCGGTATTGCTTTTTCAGACCCTATTGCAGACGGCCCTACCATTCAAAAGGCCGATATCAGGGCGCTGGCCGCCGGCATGGATATCGAAAAGGCAAAAGATTTTATTAAAAAAGTCAAATCACATAAGGATATCCCCATCGGGCTTTTAATGTATTACAATCTGGTTTATCAGTACGGCATTGAGAAGTTTTTTGCAGATTTTGCAAAGGCAGGCGCAAACAGCGTTCTTGTCGCTGATTTGAGTATAGACGACATCGATGAAATTTATACTCCCGCACAAAAGGCAGGGCTTGATACCGTTTTTATGATAACGCCCAATACTGAAACCGGCCGTGCAAAAAAAATCGCCTCGAAATGCACAGGATTTATTTATACGGTCTCGCTGCTGGGCGTAACGGGCGGAAGAGAAAATCTCTCTGATATGGTAAAACCCCTGATAAGCAGATTGAAATCCTTTACGAACGTGCCGGTTTGCGTCGGCTTTGGCGTAAGCAAACCGCAGCACGCAGCCCAGCTTGCAAAGGCCGGCGCCGACGGTGTAATCATAGGCTCAAGACTTGTAAAAATTATAGAAGATAACTTAAACAACAAAAAATCCATACCTGCAAAGGTATTGGAGTTTATAACAGAGGTAAAAAAGGGTATGGTCAGCTATGGATAAGCAGATACGCTCGCAGTAGTTCTGCTACGCTCCAGGCCTGTGCGAATGCGCCGCGGGGCTTGTGAGGCGCATCGCCGTCAAAAACCTCATTCACTGAGCCTATACAACCGTCATTCTGGAAATGATTCAACAAAGGCTCAAGCAAAATTGAGCATCTTTTCCTGCTCTGTTTGCTGTAATTATTTACCTTTAAATATGCCTCAATAAATGCCCCCATCAGCCATGGCCAGACTGTGCCCTGGTGATACGCGCTGTCTCTTTGCCAAATGTCTCCCTCGTATTTGCCTTTGTATCGACCGTCTGTCGGCGATAAGGTTCGCAAACCATAAGGCGTTAAAAGTTCTTTTTCAACACAGTCAACTACCGCTTTTTGCTGCCGGGCGTCCAGCGGCGAAAACGGCAGCGAAACCGCCAATATCTGATTAGGCCTGATGCTCGTATCCTTAAAATTGTCCGTTACGCAATCATAAAGATACCGGCCATCTTCAAACCAAAAGCATCTGCGGAAGCTGTCTGCAATCCGCTCTGCCGTCTCGCCGAATTGTCTGGCTGTTACGACATCTTTTGCACCGTAAAACTCGGCGCAATTGCATATCGCGTTATACCACAGGGCATTTACCTCAACGGCCCTGCCGAATCTCGGCGTCACGGCAGTACCGCCAAGCTTGACATCCATCCACGTAAGCTGTGTATCAGCCGAGCCGCCGGTTATCAGGCAATCGTCGTCCGCCTTTATGTCGAATTTTGTGCCTTTGAGGTAGGAATCGATTATCCAGCGAATTATCGGCATCAGCCTCGATGAAAAAATCCTGATATTCCCGCTTGCCTTGTGGTATTCGAACGCTGCGTGGATAAACCAAAGCGATGAATCTATGCTGTTAAACTGCGCACCGCTGCTGTAATCCCCGAAGCAATTCGGAATCATACCTTCATCCGCATGATACGCAAAGTTAAGCAGCACATCGGTTGCATCTTCATATCTGCCGCAGCACAGCAAAAGCCCTTCAAGAGAAACAAATGCGTCCCTGCCCCAGTCCATAAACCAGGGGAAACCTGCCAGAATTGATTTAGTCTTTACCCTATCAACCTGCCTATCGATAATAAATTCATCTGCAGATGCCGCAAGACTTGTAACTATTGCGTCTTTGCCTTTCAAACCGCTCAAAGCCTGTTTCTGCCGCAGTTTGAGGTCGTCGATAATCACATCAACATCGAGACCCGTTATTTTTGCCGACAGCACCGGCGGCCCAAACCCCGCCCACAGGACAATCCTGATCGAACCATCAACGGTTCTCCTGAAAATGCCCGGGCTAAACAGGTCTTCCTTATAATCATAGCCCCTCTGTTTTTCCTGCCGGTAGTAAAAATTGTACCACCACTGCTGCTCTTCGACAAAGGCCATCTCTTCAGCCGAAAGGAAAAGCCGCTCCTGACAACCGCTGCTTGCTACCGCAAGAAACTCGTCGGACCATTCGAGATAAAATTTATCCGCCGCGGCGGAATTATCTGTCGCTCTCTTCAAACCGTGATAATCCCGCATCGCAGCAAACGGCCTTACTATAAATTCGAACTCCTCCGCGACATCTTTGAAATCATAGCAAACCGCGACAATATCCGCCTCCGGCAGCAGGTAAATGCTCTTTGTCAGATTAAAAATCTCTGTGGAATATTCAAAATGAACTCCGGCATCCTTTTTAAAGTCCGCCGGTAAAGGTTCGGCAGACTCGGATGCAGGCGGGTCAAACTCAAAATGACTCAGGTTGTAGCTGCGATTTCGGGTATAAGCCGTTTCCAGACATGCCGATAAGGCGACCGTTCTCTGCGCGGGCGGGGCCGGTGAACCGATAAGTAATGCATGATAACGGCGTGTATTGCAGCAGATAGCGGTGCCGCTGCAAAAACTGCCGCGCCTGTTGCTCAGCAGCCATTCCGTCTCGATTAATTGCTCGAATCTGCCGGGCTTGTCTGATTGTTGGTTTGCCTTGTCGTAAACTTCCGCTGTCTGAAGCACTTTTGCCTTCCCTGCAAAACTAATTCTTGTATCTCATAAAACGCATTCCGTATTTCGCTTCACACTTCACGAGATACGGTTTGAGCGGTTTTGACATTTGATTTTGATTTGCACCTTTTCTCAATGTTACCCATTACATTCATAAAATTGATATACGAATCATAAGGTGAATCATAAGGATTGAAATATTTATGCACGTCGCCGTCGGAAAACCACTTGGTGCACATATAATAAAAATGGTCGCTCGTCTGCAGCTTGCGCCAGTCGGCCACAAGAGCCTCATCGCCTGTCCGCTTAACGCGCTGCTCCATCCGGTAAAGGTCGTGCAGTGCGTTGGACTGCATTGGATTGCCTACCCACGCCGAAAGGTCCCGTTCCATATCAGCCCAGCTTATTATGCCCGGCACATCAATAGTGTCGGTGGCAGGGTACGATGCAATAACCTCGCTGGGCGTCTTGAAATTGTTGTCGGGATGTTTCAAAATCTCGCCCGGCAGACTGCGCATAAACTCGAATATGCCCGTGTCCTCCCATTGATGCTCGCCGAAGGTCTCATAATCCATAAACAGGTTAACGACATAGCCGTTGCCGTTGACCCTGCCTACCCACTGGCTGAATTTATCCGCCATCAGCGGCCATTCCTTCCAGTCCCTGTTGGAAAAACGAAATGCTATATCGTCGCTGAGAGTATAATTCTTCAGCAACAGCTTGACTCTGCCGCTTCGGGGCGAGGTATAAATAAAATTAGGGCTTCTGCCTCGCAGTATCTTGTCGGCGCCCTCCGTTAATACGCCGTCAAACTCGCCCATCGATTCTATCGTGTCGGTAAGGCTGTTGCTGTAGATAAGCTCGGTGTTGCGAAAAACCTTTGGCCTGACGCCGAACATCTTTTCTATGGTCTCGACGTGCTTGTGAATCTGTTCCTTGAACTCGCCGCGGGAATAAAGAAAACTCAGACTGTGATAGTAGGTCTCTGCCAGAAATTCCACGCAGCCCGTCCTCGCAAGCGCATCGAAGGTGCTTATCACTTCAGGGGCAAATTCGGCAAGCTGTTCGAGCAGTACGCCGGTTATACTGTAGGCGACCCTGAATTTGCCCTCGTACTGCCTTATTAAATCCAGCATCAGCCTGTTTGCAGGAAGATAGCATTTATCTGCAACCTTGCGGCAAATCGCGCGGTTCTTGGAATCATCGAAATAACGATTATCCTGGTCAAAAACCGTATAATGCCTGAGCCGGCAGGGCTGATGAACCTGGAAATAAAAACATACTGAAGGCATAACTTCCCTGTTCTATTTCATACGCAAACGGTTGAAGACAAAAGCTGGTTATATATTTGTACGCACTTGTGAGCGGCGTCTTCCCACTTGAGCTTTCTTACCTCAAAGTTGCCGTGCTCTCTTAGAGTCAGCTGCAAAGGCGGGTATTTCAGTACCGCTATAATCTTGTTGGCTATCTCATTTACATCCCAGAAGTCCGCTTTCAAAACATGATTAAGCACTTCTGAAACTCCGCTTTGCTTGCTGATAAGAACGGGCACATCGTGATTAAGCGCTTCAAGCGGAGCTATACCGAACGGCTCGGAAACGCTCGGCATAACATACAAATCTGCCATTTCATAAACCTTCCGCACGTCTTCGCCGCGCAGAAAGCCCGTAAAAAGAACCTTGTTGCCGACCCCGAGATAGGCGGCAAGTTCTATTGTTCTTCGCATCATATCGCCGGACCCGGCCATTACGAACTTGACGTCGTCCATAGCCTCAAGCACCTTTTTGGCTGCGCCGAGAAAATATTCCGGTCCTTTTTGCATCGTTATCCGGCCCAAAAACAGCACAATCTTTTCGTCTTTTCTTATGCCTGTTGCGCCAATGCTGAAACCGTTGCCGTTTCTTTCAACGCCGTTATAGACAACCTCGACCTTATCGCTGCTTACGCCATATCGGCCGATTATTATGTTCCTCGTCAGGAAACTAACGGCAATTACCTTGTCGGCCGCCTGCATCCCGGCCCGCTCAATGTCGTAAATCATCTGGTTGACATGCTCCCCGCTGCGGTCAAACTCAGTCGAGTGAACATGAACGACGAGCGGCCTGCCCGTAATTGCTGCTACAGCCATCCCGGCCGGATAAGTCATCCAGTCGTGAGCATGGACTACATCAAAATCTTCCTGCATCGCCAGCCTAACCGCTGCGGCAGCGTATCTATGAACTTCCGCGTACATATCGCCGCAATAGTGAGCAAGACTGTCGCCGACAGATTCTGCGCTGACCGAACCGCGGTGATTTTGCTTGGCACGTATAAGGTCTTCTATTTCGCGTTTGTAGCTTTCGGCGCTTGCGTAAGGCCGCAGTGCCGATTCGATAGCCCGGAATTTGACGTTTTTAAGCTCCCCGAGTCGCTGCCGTTCCAGCTCATCTATGTCCGCCGGCGTCCGCATCCTGACATGCGTTGACCGCATATCCATCCCGACAGCCTGGGGCAATACGAAGGTTACTTCCAGCCCCAGCTTGCTCATTGACTTCGTCAAACCATAGCACGCTGTGCCTAACCCACCGCTGATAAAAGGCGGAAATTCCCAACCAAGCATAAATATCTTCACGAAACCTCTTACTTCCAAAAAGAAATAAAAATGTGATACTCTATAAGCCTATAATCGGTGTTTTAAGGTTACGGGGTTTAATAAAATCGTTCCCATAAAATCAGATTTTCAGTATCGTAAAGGCCGTCTCTTATATACTTATCGGACTTTCAGGCGGGAAAAATAAAATAAAGATAAAATTAATGCTGAAAAACCACATTAAAGACAAAATACGTTAAGTCTGCCGGCAAAAAAACCGACCTCTGCTCTTTGCACAAAGGTCGGTTTTACAGTTCTGCTGCAATACATTAGAACATTCAAATAGTAAATCATCCCGGTTTATCGGACAGACCCGACTTATCGGAACTTACCTGCTTTGATTTCTCATCCGTAAGTCGCGGACAAAAATCACAGGTCTTGTGGCTTTAGTGTGCTTCTCCTGTTGGCCTTTGTTCTTTCACAGGCAGAATCAAGAATACCATAAATCCTGTTACTAAGAGCTCCGACAGCATCTGCAGAAGTCATCATCTTTTTGCTCTTGACATACGCTTTTACCTTACTTGCCACAACCAGAGATTCTTTTCCTTTTGCTGCTTTTTTTGCCATGTTAATAATCCTCCATGCAAAACAATAGTTATCATTTTCTTTATCGGCTTTTTCCGACAAAGCCGACTTGTGGGCGTATTTTGAAGACTTATCAGACGTTTTGCAACAAAAAAATACGTCAAAAATGCAAAATTTAGCCCCTAACAGGCCGCTTGGGGTATTTTTGAGGTTATTTGACTGCCGTTTTTTGCCGAAACTGTTAACAAATGCCTTACACCGATACTTTAGCGGTAATGGGAGTTAAGAAATGAAAGAGCGAAACGACAAATCAAAATCGGCTCTGAAGGAGTACGTAACCGCGGCGATTGCCGAAGACGTTGACCTGGCCAACGAATACAGGGACATACTGGCAAGGAACAACATCCCTGCCGTAACGGCAACTCAGAGAAACTATGCCTCAACGGTTCTTGGAATAGCCGTGATGGTGCCGGAAAATTTTCTCGAGCAGGCTCAGGATATTATTGAATCCTGCCAGGAATTCGACCACTTCATTGACGATGCCTTCAATGACGAGGACCGCTGGGCCGACGAGCCGAATTTGGATCACTTCGACGAAGACGAAGACTTCCCCGAAGAAGAGGACTATTGAAAAAATTTATTAAGGTGACGAAAGTGGACAAAAGCTACCAGACACATAAAGACAACTGCTTCTCGGCAAGGCGTAGTAAAGCAAAGGACCGGCGAAAAAAACGCAGGAGAGTTGCCGAAGCCGTCAACAGGAGGCTCGGCCTTGACCGCAGGCGGGGGCCGGGCAGAAGACGCTCCGAAGACAGAAAAGCCGCTGAAGAAGGCCAAATGACCGATGAACAGTTTGAGTTCATTATGGCCATTGACGAGTACAAAAAACTCAACAACAGACCTTTTCCAACCTGGACCGAAATTCTGGAAATCGTCAAGGCTTTAGGCTATCGAAAAGTCGCTGAGCCTTGTTCTCTCAACCAATTGCAAAATCAGGTTCCTGCAGAAGTACAGGCACAAGCCGAAGAAGAAATAGCAGATTAGCATTCCAGGGGGCCCCCCGACATTTGCCTATTCTTAGCGCAAGTTGAAGGAGACGGGGGGTTTTCATACCTGCAAAAAAGGGTTTTTCCTGTCCATCAGCAGCACAACCTTTTCGTAGAGCCTGCCGTTCAATCTCTTTTTGAGGATTCTTCTCGCTTGTGCAATGCCTGTCCGCTGACTTAAATGCGTAACGACAATGTACTGGTTGTCCAGTTCGCCGAGCAGCCTCAAAAATTCGCTCATATACATATGCGACCCCGCCAGTGCCCTTTCGATATGCTCGTCCTCCACAAAGGTGCACTCGGCAATCAGTATCCTGCTCTTGGCAATGAAATCAAGTTTCGCAAAATTATAATATTGCGTATCGCCCAGATATGTTACAATCGGCGTCTCGACGGGATAATCGATTGTTTCGCCTTTTCTCTTCAGCGCAACAATTTCGCCGCCCGACAGCCCTGTGTATTCTTCTTTAAGCTTTTTCTTCTTTTCCAGAACGCAGAAACCCAGCGACCCTTTGCAGTGCCGCGTCTCAAAGGTCCTGATAATCAGGTTCGGCTTGATTTGATATTCATCGCCTGCCCGCATCCCGACAAGCTGTGCGGGTATCTTATTTCCATCGAGCCGTCCCCAGCCGTCGAGTATCTCGCGTATCGGGAGTATCAGATTTTCCGGCGCAAAGACCCGCCCGGGCCGCTGGCCGCAGAATTTCCTGTGCGAAAGGTAATATGCAATTCCCGCCGCGTGGTCCATATGGCCGTGTGTCAGCAGGACGTTGTTTATGCTGATAATCTGGTCGGGTGCCTTGCCGATATCGAAGCAGACGTCAAGCTGCGGTATTGCTATTACCGTCTCTTCGCCCGCCACCGAATAGCCGATTATCTCCAAATCTTCGAGCTTTATTTTTGCCAGATTATGACTTGCCATAAGTATTTAAAACCAATAGTAAACTGCCGAACTGTTCGAGTCAAACGGATAAATTTCCGCTTAAACACACACCAAACC
Source organism: uncultured Planctomycetaceae bacterium (assembly GCA_964619675.1). GTDB lineage: Bacteria > Planctomycetota > Phycisphaerae > Sedimentisphaerales > UBA12454 > JAPLMW01. The sequence goes on from CAZUEO010000013.1 coordinate 46,419, forward strand.
GCTTATGTACAAAATATCACAATAAATCTGTTTGTTGTGATATTCGGCCTTTGTCTGTTAAAAAACGCATTTCCCATCTATTATAAGGGGATTATTCAAGACAGTTTCCCGCTCTTTTTTAGCCATAACTGTCTTTAACTGCCTGTTTTAGCCGTAATTTTATAAGACACGCCTAAAGTACCGCAAGAAAATAAAAAAAACTTGCTTTTTCTTGTCGGAATATGTTACAATAATTCTGCAAAAATTCTTTCTGAACAGGAATTTTTGCTTGACGTATTACTAGTGTAAACGTTATTCTAAATAGCCCACACGTACCTCCTCCTCTTTAGGAGGCGCACACGGCATGGCGGTTTCTCTCCTCGGCCGCCTGCCTTTTTTTTTGCGCTTATTTCGGCAAACTTTATCGTTGTTTTCTTCGTATGAATTAAGGGAATTTTATTTCCCCCCAGTTTTTTGCGGCAGACGGCTTATCCTCCTGAGCCTTCTGCCTTTTTTATACCTGTCTGATTTCTGCGCCGACCTTCGCTGCAAGCTCGGCAAAAATTTCCCGCTGCCAATCATCAACAGTCTCGTGTTTCAAAGTACCATCCTCGTCCCTGAAACGCAGTGAAACCGTAACGCTTTTTTTGCCGACAGGTATCGGCCTGCCCCTGTAAATACCCTCAAACTTTATCCCCTCAAGCTCCTGCGGCGCCTTCGAATGAATAATCTGCTCCAACTGCATCCACTGAACCCGCTCATCGACAATAAGCGACAGGTCCCTTACTATCGCAGGAAACTTCGGCAAAGGCTTCATTTTGATTTGCCCGCGCTCCAGCTCCAGCAGCCTGTCAAAATTCAGCTCAGCACTGCAAATCTGCTCAGCCTTTATGTCAAAGCCGCTGACAACCTCGCCGTTCAAAACACCTGCGGAACCGATTAGTTCGCCATCGACGGCAACTTCAGCTCCTGCCTTTGCCCAGTGCAGTTGTGCAGGCTTAAACTCGATATTCACATCTTTGTTTACCATCCTTATAAGGCCGCAAACTGCGCCTTTGAGGATTCCAAAATCACTGTCACAAACAAAAGACAGATACGTTTTCTCCGTATGGCCGCCATCCTGCTGCCGTTTGAAAACATTTGCAATTTCATAAATCCTTACATTTTTGTTGCCGACGTTGTAATTGTGTCTTACCACGTTCAGCAATGAACCCACAAGAGAACTCCTGAGCAAATTCTCAGTCCTGCTGCTCGCATCCCCAACGGCCAAATGACCCTCAATCCCCTTGCCGGTCAAAAGCCTTGCGGTCTTTTCATCATTAAAACCTGTAGTTATCGCCTCGTAAAAACCGCAGCCGTTAAGAAAATCGCCAACCTGCCAAATCATCTGCTGTCTTTTATCGACAGGGGCAATTTCAATACTGATTTTACTCCTGATGCCGACCTTGTCGTAGCCGTAAACCCTCGCAACTTCCTCAATCAAATCGGCCTGTCTGCTCACATCGGCCCGCCAGCTCGGCACCGTGCAGGCTATCTTGTCGGAATCTGTTTTTTCAGGTTCAAACTCAAGAGCATTAAGAATATCAAAAGCCTTTTGCGCCGGCACATCAATACCGAGCAGTTTATTTAATCTGCTCAATCGCAATTCGACTTTTTGCTGCTGCGGTTTTGCCGGCCAGACATCGACAAGGCCCTCGACGACTTTCCCGCCTGCAACCTCGACAATAAGCTGAGCCGTTCTTTCCGATGCCCAGTCAATCCGCTGAATATCGACTACGCGACCGAAACGATATGCAGACTCGCTGGCAAGTGTTAGCCTGCGCGACGTCGTCCTGACGCTCGGCGCACTGAAACTCGCATCTTCAAGCAGGATATTTCTGGTTGACTGGCTTACTTCCGTTTCAATACCGCCCATCACGCCTGCGACTGCCACAGGCCCTTTCGCATCTGTGATAATCAGCATATCCTGCTCAAGATTACATTCTGTGCCGTCGATGCTGACAAGTTTCTCGCCCTTTTTTGCTTTGCGGACGATGATTTTCTTTCCTTCGATTTTGTCGTAATCAAACGCGTGTGGCGGCTGGCCCGTTTCCATCATCGCATAATTTGTAGCATCGACAACGTTATTAACGCTCCGCAAGCCGACCGCTTCAAGCCTCTCAGTCATCCACGCAGGGCTTGGGCCGACTTTTACGCCTTCGATTATCCTTGCCGTATATCTGCCGCAAAGCTCAGGCTCTGTTATTTCAACGCTGACCAATTTGCTGATGTCTTTTTTAACGGGCTGGTATTCAATTTTTGGCCAGTTAAGCCGGCTGCCTGTTACCGCCGCGATTTCGCGGGCTATGCCTATATGGCTTAAACAGTCGCCTCTGTTGCTTGTAACATCGATATCAATCACCGTATCAGCGCCGACTTTCTCGATGCCTTCGGTGCCGAAGCCGAGATTGCTCAAAAGCTCGGCAATTTTTTCAGCCGGCTCGGTTATCTGAACGTAATCTTTCAGCCAGTTAAGAGATATTTTCATAGGGCTTTACTTTAACCTGCCAAATCGTCTGTGTCAATATTTTAGAGCAGCGTCTCCTGCTGAAAAACAGGCTTTTCGGAGTTTTCTCTTGACAAAATTTCAAAAGGCCTGTAGTTTACAAGTTGAAGTGAGAGAGGGTGTGCGTCTAAGGATAATTTTCGACAAAAGTAAAAAATTGCGATTGTTTCCCGAAAACAATAATTTAAGGAGGAACAAAAATGTCAGCTCAAAAATCATTCCTGATTTTATCAGCAATTATTCTCATCACCAGCTTATGCAGCCCGGCCGAGGCAGCAGAGGTTATCAATATAGACCTCAATGTCGATGGTGATGCCAATACCTACACCGGCTATGCAGGCTATGATGGCGGCAGCGATGTCTGGCGGGCATACTATGGTGGAACGGGAATAGCGATGGGTTCGCAAAGAAGCGCCAACCTTGCCGACTATAATGAACCGTGTATGCCAGGCACGTATGCCGCACAAATCTGGGTTAGCGACGGCCCGGACCACTTGTGGTTTAGAGATAGCAATGAGTCAAGCCCGGGGCTGTTGAACGATGGATTCGTAAGGACATCAGTGCCGGAAGCGAACATCGGCTTATGGGGTAAGGATGCATATCAGGGAACATTCGACATCTATGTATATGGAAACGCAGCAGGAAGCTTTACGCTGCATAGATATGGTGTCACTACAGGTCCGAACACGATAACCGGAGGTTACGCAGGCTTTGTGGAAGGCATAAACTATGTGGTTTATCCTGCTGTTGAGGTGAACGACCCGGCAGGCGGTAATATCTTCATCAGTTATACGAACCAAATCAGCGGTATTCAGCTCGTCAGCACCAAGCAGCCCACAATAATATATGATGATGTAAATCTTGCGGCAAAAGATTATGACGTTGCTTACGAAACGAACGCCAGAACTGGTGAATGGCAAGTCTTTGGCCCGGATATAATTCCAGCGGATGAGTGGAGTTCTTACGGGTATGTTGCTTATCTCGACAACAGCGAATATATGGAATATGACATTGCAGTAGATGATGCCAATGAGGGTCAATATAGGGTTTATGCTATGGTTGATGTGAGGGGTTGGGATGCGGATTACCTGGAGGTTTCTATCAACGATATAGTGCTGGGTACTCTGTCGGCTGCTTATACCGGAACTCCACAGCTTGTGCCGACCAATGCGGTTTTCGTCAATATGTTCGAAGGAAGCCATACCTTTAAGTGGCGCCTCACTCACACGGGTTACTTTAATCTCTCTTACTTTGTGTTTGAGCGTGTCGGTCATACTTTTGACTGCAACGACATACACAAATACGGCTTTAACTACACAGGTGATTTAAACAAGGACTGTTATGTTGACTTTAAAGACCTTGACATTATGACAAACGATTGGCTCAATTGCTATGACCCGGAGCCGGTAGTTAATAATCCAGGCGGTGTGTTAAAGACTCTTTATATCGATGGAGTTAAGATCGGTGATGCCAATCTCAAAGGCTTAGGACTTATCTACCCCTATGACCGTCTAACGATTGGAGCCGAGGGCAATCTGTTTTTTCTCTTTAATGAATATCTTGGAGGGATGGACGAGTTTGCAATTTACGCGGGTGTTTTAAGCGACCCGTGCATTTTGGCGCACTACAATGCAAGAGACTCGAGCATTCTCTATACTATCGTGGTGCAAAATGACCATCCTTTACTGTGGCTGGGGTTTGAAGATCCCTGCAGTGGTAACGGATATACCGCCTTGAATTCGGGCAACATAGGAATAAACGGCACTTACGTTTCAACCGGCGCTGGAACTATTACCCAAACAGCCGGTATCAACGCCGACAGTACTGCTGTAATGTTCCCTGGTCCTGAGCCTCTTGCTGCTGGCAGCTGTGTGGACATCGGGGATGGCGATGGGGATTTTTCCTCCGACCTCAATGGTAATGTAACAATCGAGCTGTGGGCCAAATATGTCGACGCAAATGGATTCCCAAGATTCTTCCAGCACAATGGCAACTGGAACATAATGGGCGGCTATGGTCTTATGGTTGCTGGTCCCAACATATTAGGTGTTATTGGCGGCGGCGATACGAATTATGTCGCGGTTTCGCCTACTATACATAACGGCAACTGGCACCACATTGTAGTTACCTATGACTCAACTTATGCTCCTATCCCGACCGGTGCATATCCCGTTGAAGTACTGGCTGACAATCCTGTCCTGTATCTGCGGTTTGAGCAGTCTCCGCTTGTAGATTATTCCGGCCGCAATTGCTGGGTTGGTTCCAGTCCTCTGGCGACTGTTGAAAGCCCGCCAGGTGCAATGGGCAATGCCATCTATCTGAATGGCGGCTGGGTTGCTGCGGCAAATCAACCGACAGAACCCCCTCTGCCCACAGACTATAATGACAGATATGCTTTTGCTCCTAACGACATAACTTTTGAGATGTGGGTAAAGAGCTTTCCGCCCGGCGAGCCGCAGATGGATACTTATGGCATATTCTTCCAGCAGATTGGGACATGGGAGAATGAGCCATGCGCTCCTGGGATGGGCAACTGCGACGGCCAACTGCGTATCCTCACCGGCAGCGAATGGTGGTATACCGGCGTGGTCACACCGCTTGACCAGCAATGGCATCAGATGGTTGTTACCTATGATGAGCAGTACGGAGGTGACCCTGATTCGATGCGTATACAATTGTATAAAGATGGTACAAAAATGGCCGAGCGTACTTACACCAATGAGCCTAAGGCAAAACTTGGGCCTGAACTGTCTCACATTTTCCTTGGCGCTGTAAATGACATTGGATATACTTACTTCTTCTATGCGGGATATATGGATGAGTTTGCTATATACGAAGGCATCTTGGATCCAAACCGTATCTTGGCTCATTACTTAGCATGGCAGCCCCATAATTGTGAAGAACTGTGGGATAGAGGGCTTGGAGTCGCCGGCGATATGGATGAGAATTGTGAGGTGGACTTCAAAGATTTTGTCGAGCTTGCGCTAGACTGGGCAACTTACGCCGACCCGAATGACCCTGACACCTGGAACTATTAACAGTAAATTTCGATAGCGGATAAAAGGGCTGCTGTAAGCAGCCCTTTTTTGTTCCCCGGCCGGCGCATCGCGCCGGCGATTTGCATTTGACAATTCCGCTGTCTGAGCCGATAATCAACGAAATATTTTTATCCGCCACAGGCGGACAGGTTTGGGCTGTTTGTGGACAGCGTTGTTTCCCGGTTAAATGAACAAAAATGCAGACAAAAACCGGCCATTCTTAATTTACTGCCTGGCGTTAGTTGCCTTTGTCGTCTTTTGCCAGGTGTGCAGTTTTAAGTTCGTTAACTACGATGACTCTGCCTATGTCGCCAGGAACCTGAACACTCATGCCGGCATCACGCTTAATACCGTCAAATGGGCCTTTACCACCGCCTACGTCTCCAACTGGCATCCCTTAACGTGGATTTCGCATATGCTGGACTGGCAGCTTTTCGGCCCCAACGCAGGAGGCCATCACTTTACCAGTCTGATTTTCCACATCGCAAATATCCTTCTTCTTTTTATCGTCCTGAAAGAAATGACGCGCGCATTTTGGCCGAGTATGTTTGTGGCGGCTCTGTTTGCCCTTCATCCGCTGCACGTTGAATCTGTTGCCTGGGTTTCCGAGCGAAAAGACGTTCTCAGCACTTTTTTCTGGCTGCTCACAATGTGGGCTTACGTTCGCTATGTCAGAAATCCGAAGATTATCAATTATCTGCTGACAGCTTTATTTCTTGCGCTCGGCCTGATGTCAAAGCCTATGCTCGTAACTTTGCCGTTTGTGCTTTTGCTTCTGGATTATTGGCCTTTGGAAAGATTTCCCGCAAAGCGCTCATTGTCTTATCTGCTCATTGAGAAAGTTCCGCTCTTTGCGCTGGTGCTGGCGGCATCGGCAGTTACTTTTATCGTCCAGAAAAAAGGCGGGGCAATGGATATGGCGGAAAATTACAGTTTTCCCATCCGACTGGCCAATGCCTCTATTTCCTATCTGCAGTACATTATCAAAATGATTTGGCCTGCCCGGCTGGCAATGTTTTATCCGCATCCCGGCACGAACGTATCGATTCTGTATGCCGTAATATCGGCAGCTGTCCTTCTGGCGGCAACAGGTTTCGTATTTCGATTTGCTAA
>CAZUEO010000014.1:0-50107 GCA_964619675.1 uncultured Planctomycetaceae bacterium
TACTTCTTCCTCCTTTTCAATCGTTAGTTTACACCTTATAAAACCGCATCGGCGGCTTTTTGGTTATTTTCTTCATCTATAAAACGAAGACATTATATAAAGATATAATATCACAAAAAACCCCTGTTTGCAAGAGAAATTCACCCAATTTCACAAGTTTACCCAGTATCACCCTGGCGATGGGTTATTTCTTACATTCTCTTGCCGGCAAACCACTTACCATCATCTCTTTGGCCGGTAGGTATAAAAAACAAACATACTATCAATCAGTCCTGGCAGCTGGCTGAATCCTCATCTCGTTACCATATTTTATTGTATAACCGTAGGTTATGATTTTTGCATTTTGTCCTGTTGCACCAGGCGCCAGCTCAATGTCCCAGCGTAAAATTCCCTTATCCCCCTCGGTCCGCAGATATTCAGCATCGGTGCTGAGCGGCGTATTTGTCTGGAAGTCCTTAATTTCAAGGGTTGCATCTTCGCTATAAGGTATTCTTTCCATCAGGCGAAGTTTGACTTTACTATTCTTGTAATTTTCGATAGCAAGCCGATAATCGTACGTCTCAATCTTACTGCCCCAAAGTGTATCAATTTTTTTATCTTTAAACTCGCGGGAAATCTGAATCTGACTATCGACGCCAAAGCCGGCGGTGAATTTTTCACCCATCGTTACCAACCCAAGCTCACCCTTGCCGACAAAATTGCCGTTGCAATACATATCCACCGGCCCTGCCAGCAATACTGAGCTGCTGCTGTTGACGATATCGGCCATCAGATAAACGTAATTTGTCAGCAGCGGCGTTGCAATCATAATAAAATTGCCCTTGGCCGTAAATGAATTTATAGTGGCAAGCTGCTGGCCTGTCTTACTGGGTATCGTAAACCGGCCTGGCAGATTATATGTAACACTCACACTTTCCGTGCGGGCAAACCGCTTGGCTTCTTTTTGTATCAGCCGCACTGCCTTGCTGTCGGCCTGCAATTCCATCATCTGACTGCCCGCTGCAGCTACGTTAAGCTCCCGCTGGGCTACTTTACCCCGGCGAGCCATCGCCTTTTGATTAGTTGCTATTTGTCTGAATTTATCGCTCAAATCGCGATATTCTTCCTGCTGTGGTCTCGGCGCACTTACCTGCATCATATCGCTTGACACTCGTCCTTTTTCGCCATGACTGGACGGCTGCGCCGCGGCAGCAGGACCGGCCTTTATCTTCATCGGTTCAAGCATAGGCGGCCAAGCCGCTGTTGTCGGCTCTGCCGTCGAAAGATTTATCGCTACATTCTGCCAGTCCTCGTCGCTGTTTTGATGAATAACAGCGTTATATTCAACTAAAACCCTGCCGTCTGCCGGTTCTGCGCGAAGGCTGTATTGCGGTATCCAGCTTGGCCCCCTGACTAAATAGCTCAGGTGCATTACCGCCTTTTTGGCGGCATTACTGCCGACAAAAAGTACTGCCTCTCTGCGGCTGACTTCCTTGCTTGCGAGCAATTCATCCTTCTTCTCCTGCAGCCGTTTTATTTCTTTCTTCAGGTCATCTCTGCAGTCTTCCATCGTAAGGCTGTTATTATGCAGCGCATTAAATTTCTCCTCAAGAAAGTTTGCCAGCTTCTCAATCGGTTCAACTTCCAGCGCCTTATTAGGGTCAGCCTGAGAAACTTTTTTTGCCAGCGACCATAACGGGTGATACCTGTCCCAAATATTCTTGCCGTGCTCAATATTTCTCTCGACGTGTTTTAATTCTCTATTGGCTTTTTCAATCTCCAAATCAATCTGGTTTATTTCCTGGCTGGCATATTCCTTGAGGGCTTTTTCGCGATAGCGCACACCGGATACAGAGATTTCATCAGATGGCTGAGTGTATAGACTTTCCGGCACAATCTGGCTCGGCAGTTTTCCTACAACAACTTCAGTGCTGCCGGCAGGCAAATCAACTTCAATCGTGCGGGTAACAAGAGCCTGGCCTCGATAAACTGTAACATCCGATATAGAACCGACGGTCTCCAGAGAATTTTCAGCTAATGTCCGCTGCGCAAAAATCAAAACCAGTATTGCCGTCATAACTGTTTGCTTTTTCATTGATTCTCTCCTTATATAAAAAACCAACAGATTCCTTATTTCCCACAATGGTAAATTTCATTCGTTAAAAATCAATGAAAATATGAATCCCGCATCTTCTAATTATTCTTTGAAGAACTGAACAAAAAAAGGCGAGGGATAAATTCCCAACACCACAAAAATACTGCCTTCTTGACCATTTTCTAAACCTTTTCCTGTTAAGTATTTAGCAAAATTACAAAAAAATTCACAAAAATATTAAAAATTTCCTTGACTTCTTAATATTTCGAGTTAAAATACTGTTATGTTTGATAAATATAAAACTTAAATTTAGCAAATAGTACTTTTTGTGGTTTTGTTATGGCAGTAAACAAGTTCAGGAAAGAAGAGCTTTTAAGTCTTTTTGAAATGCATTTGGCAAGGGTGGAGATGCTACCCAAACAGCAAAAGGCCTTCGTGAAACTGTTTCTCAGCAGTGGCGAATACAGCTCAATAGCCAAAATGGCACAGCTTAATGCAGCAACCGTTGCCAGAAGACTTAAAAAAATCGCACACCGAATAAGCAGCGATAACTTCACCTTCGCCCTGACGGTAAACAGCGACCTGACGGATAAAGAAATGGAAATATTCAGAAGTTATTTTGTAAACGGAATAAGCGTAAAAGCAATTTCAGAAAACACGAGGCTGTCTCTCTACAAGGTGAAAAAAATAATAAAAAAATATCTTAAAAATTAAACGTTGATTATTGAAGGAGTTTATATGCTTACTACATTATCGGCAAACAGGAAATTTGACTGGGACCTGCCCGTAACAGACAAGGTTGCAGATGTCCTGAGGGCCTTTGGAATAACAGTCCAAAGACTTAAAAGCAATCGTCTAACACACAACTGTCAGCTAAAGTTGTCAAACGGCGATATTTGCTACATCACAGGCCCAAGCGGCAGCGGTAAAAGCGTCCTGCTGAGGGAATTTTACAATACATTCAACACAGACCAGAAAATCAATATCGACGATATCCGGCTGCCTGATGACAAAACCTGTGTTGACTGCATCAATGCCGGCTTTCTTGAAACATTAAGAAATTTAAGCAATGCAGGCCTGACTGACGTATTCTGTGTGCTCAACTCGCCTGCCAATCTAAGCGAGGGACAAAAATACAGATACCGGATAGCAAAAGCCCTTGCAGGCGAGGCACAATTCATCTTTGCCGATGAGTTTTGCAGCAGCCTCGACAGGGTAACAGCAGCGGTCATTTCTTACAACCTGCGAAAATTCGCAACCAAAACGGGCAAAATACTAATACTGGCAAGCTCCCACGACGATTTGCTGGCCGATTTGCTGCCGGAAGTAATTGTCATTAAGCATCTGGCAGGCGATGCTGAGGTAATTTACAAAAATCAGAGGTAATCATTTATGAACTGCACGATAAAAAGGTATCTGAAGATTGCTGGCGGCACAATTGCCGATTACAAGCCATTGGCACGCTTTCATTATCGGGACAGCAGGACAGGGCCAGTCGCAGCAGTTTACAAAATCATCGACACTCACCCAACCAGACAGCAGATTGAACCTGTCGTTGGAATAATCATTTATTCGATGCCTGCCTTCCGTATTCAGCTCCGCAACGTCGCAACAAAGGGGCTGTTTAGCGGATTAGGAAACGATTCGGCAGCGATGCAGTTTGTAAACAACAATGTCCGCACAATCGCAAGAGTTGTCATTGAGCCGAGATACAGAGCGCTTGGGCTGGCACATCAGCTTGTTAAAAAAACAATGCCTTTATTAAATATGCCTTATATCGAGGCTCTTGCGGTGATGGGCAAGGTCAATCCATTTTTTGAAAAGGCGTCAATGTTGAAATTCGAGGGTACTGAGCCTTTGCGCTGCGTTAAACTGCGGCAGGCTTTAAGTGCCATCGGGATTGAACAGACCAACCTTGTCGATATTGAAAGGACACACAACCTGCTGCAAAGCCTGAACGTAAAACAAAAGATATTCATTGAAAAACAGATAAAGGATTTTCTTGCCGCCTATGGCAGAGGCGCAAGAAACCTGCCCGACAGCATCAGGCGAACAGAATTTCTAATCAGCAGACTGACTGAAAGGCCTATCTATTACCTGTGGCGAAACCCAAAGGTGGAATTGAAAGTTTAAGATTATGCAAAATACAACTACTATTATCAGAATACCGCTTGAGAAATTGATGCCGCACCCTGAAAACCCCAACAGGATGAGCAAATCAACATTTGAAAAACTCAAACGCCATATCGCTCAATCGGGAAATTGCGAGCCGCTGATAGTGCGCAAACATACTGAAATTGAAAACTGCTTTGAGATTATCAATGGCCATCATCGCGCTGATGCGCTACGGCAGCTCGGTGAAACCTTCGCAGACTGCGTCATCTGGAACGTCGATGACGACCAGACAAGACTATTGCTTGCGACCTTAAACAGGCTTGGCGGCAAAAACGAACTGTCAGCAAAAATAGAACTTATCAAAAACCTGAACGAAAAATTCAGCGTTAAAGAATTAAGCAAACTGCTGCCTGACACAAAATCCGCAATAGAGAAACTCAAGGACATCAGCAAGCCTTTACCGCAGATTGCCGACAATTCAAAATTGTTTTTAAACCCACTGGTTTTCTTTCTCGATGATAAGCAGATAAAAATCGTTAATACCGCACTTGAAAAGGCAATGCCTGCAAAAGGCACAAAAGCCGAGAAATCGGCAAAGGCAATAACAATAATCGCACAAAAATATTTAAATGAAACGGCAGGAATGCAGATATGAAAAAGAAAAAAATTCAGTATGTTTCACTTGAAGCGGGAGCGTTTATTTCAGATTTGGTCTTTCAGGTAATGACCGCAGAGGAAAGAGGCGTTTACTGCTCGCTGATTTTCTATCTCTACGAGAACAACGGCAGGCTGCCTTTCAACATCGAGGTCTTGAAACATTTGTGCAACTGCCGAAACTTTGAAAAAATATGGGAATTTATCAAGCAGAAATTCGTCATAAAAAAAGACATCATAACCCACAAAAGGGTCTTCAGAGAATTGGACAGGGCAAGGCATCCCTCACAAGTTCGGTCTGAAAAAACGGAAAAAGCAAAAAACCGATTGCCGCGTTTTTTGCACAGGTAAAAAATGATTTAGGATACAAAAAAATGAGCAACCTTACATCAAAACAATTAGAAGTCATTGATGATTTGTTTGAATCAGGCGGCGATGAAACCGCTACTCTCAAAAAACACAACATCTCACGCAAAGACTGGCAACAATGGCTGGCCGACAAAGACTTCACCGACAAGATTGCAGCAAGGCTTGAGGCGTCAAAACGGCAAAGCAGGATTATATTGTCAAAATATATTCCTCTTGCTGCTGCAAAGCTGGTTCAGCTTTGCGACAGCGAAAATCACCAGACCGCATTAAAGGCCTGCCTCGATATTTTATCTTTGCAGACAGGTGCCGGTCAGGATAGTGAGACAGCCGGCAGTGTTGAACCTGCGCCGACCATTGACCCTGCAACCGCATCAAAAATTCTCACTGCTTTAGCTCAAGACAAACCGTCTCCGCAGGATTAATCACAGCAGTTCATTTACAAGTTAATATGAACCCTTTTTGGGTTTTTAAATTTTCAATTGCCTATTTTCGCCTCCTGCATTACCTTTACTGCAATGGACAAAGCTCGGCAACATAAGTTGGTTAATCTCTTTGCTCTTTTAGTGCTGGCTCTGCTGTCGCTGGCGCTGCTTGCCAACAGTATGACCAAGCCCCTCAGCCGTGATGAGCAGATGTACTGTACCGCAGGCTATCTGCTCGGCAAAGGTCTGCTTGTTTATCGTGATTTTTCCTACGTCGCACAAATGCCTTATCATCCCCTTTTATATGCAGCCTTGTTCAGGTTTACCGGCACAACGCATTATCTTCTCGCTGCAAGGCTGCTGTCGGTCTTTTTCGATATTCTCATTACTCTTTGCCTTGTCGGCATATTCAGAAGAATTTTCAGGCCTTATGTGCTTTCAGGAACGCTGCTCGGCCTGGCAGGTGCGGCTTTATTTGTCTTTAATCCTTTTGTCGGCTACCTGCTCGGCTTTGCGTGGAATCACGATGCCGTGCTGTTTTGCGTTGTGCTGAGTTTTCTTCTTTTCCTGCCGGCAGATTCAGCCGGCAAAATCGCAATACTGCGCATCGCCGCAATAGCGGTTCTGCTGACCATCGCCGTCTGGATGAGGATAACCACTGTACTTGCGCTGCTGTTGTTTTTTGCAATGCTGATAATCAAATCTGCGGATTCATTAAGGGAACGCTTGATACGGGCATTGGTTTTTGCAATTGTCGTCGTTATTTTCAGTCTCTGGCCGGTTTGGGTTATTTTGCAGCAGCCGCGGGCGTTTTTTGTCAATGCTTTTTTAATTCCTGTTCTCAACGGCGGTCTTTTGCACCGGCTTGGGCTGGTATACGACAAATTTTACCTCACCCTCATAGCTCTTACGGACGCCGACTCGGTGTTTTTGCTTCTGGTGGCTGTTTACGTCTGGCTTTGTGTTTTCTTTTTGCGCCGCAGGATAATTTTTACCAATACCTTAAACACAGTCTTTTCACTGCTGATGCCGGCTTGCTTTTTTATTATAGCTTATATTCCTTCGACAATATGGATACAGTATTGGGGCGTACCGGTCATCTTTGTGATAATCACGCTGGCTTTTGGTATGCGGTATCTTCGCACAATCCAGGTCGGACAGGGCAAAGCAGGCATTCATTTTCAAATCTCATCTGTAGTTATTTTGGCGATTGTCCTGACGGCAGCGGTCAGGCAAAATCCGGTGGAGAACATCCGGCGGTTTTTGAAAATCAATAATTGGACGCCGATTCAGACTCACAAAATTTCGCAACATATTGTCGCTAAAAGCAAAGGCTCGAAACTGATACTCACATTGTCTCCTCTTTATGTGATAGAAGGCGGCGGCACAATTTACAATCAGTTTTCAGCAGGGCCGTTTGCTTACAGGGTTGCAGATGAGCTTTCTGAATCTGACAGGGTAATCACCCGCACCGCAGGCCTGGCTGAGCTTGATGAGCTTATGAAAAATAATCCGCCGGACGCCATTGTCATAGGCCCTGAGCTGAATCTCTACGAGATACAGGAATTTATAAGCATAGTTCCACCAAACTGGCAAACTAAACATCTCGGCCGATACGGCGCTTTTGCCTATCCATCAGAACCCTGAGCCATAACTGGAACATCTCCCCAGCTTCACGAAAAGTGATTTGTCGCCGTCTCAAAACCGTTTGATTCTTCGCAAGATAAGCCAAAAAAATATTTCTTTCTGCAATATTCCAGCACACAGCTTGACGTCCTATGCCTTACCAGTTAAACTCGGCCAAATGAAAACACATAATCGTATTGCGCTTTTTATTTTACCGGCTGTTCTCATGATACCTTCTTGCGAAGATAAACCTCATTCTTCTTTGTCGGCGATCGTCAAAGCTGAGCTTGACAGATACCCCGGCCAGAGACTTGTTGACATTTACAAGACATGCTTTCAGGGTTTCTTCGGCCCTGCGCATTTTATCACCGATGCAAATCAGGCCGCTCAGTTCATAAAACAGGAAATTACTGAAGCAAACGAGTTTGAAGATTATGATTTTTATTCTCTGCCGACCGACGGAAAATTCGTCCGTATAAATTTAAAACTTATCAAGCAAGGCAAAATACCGTTCGATGACTTCACTACTGCCTTCGTCAAAAGTGCAAAACCTGTAAGTGAAAACGACATCAAAAATTGGAAAAAACTCTGGCCGAAAATCTTATCTGAAATCGAAAAACAGAAACCTGATATGCCAAATTTTCAACAGGATAAGGCTTTTATTGAAAACCTGCTTGCCAAAGATGAATATGTTGTTCATCACAGCAACGAATTCATTAAAAAGTATCACCCGCATTATCGTGTTTTAAGTGCCGAGCAACTGAAATCGCTTAGGGAAACAAGCGATAAATTCTAAATTTTTTTGCCTGGCAGGTCTGTAAGCCGGGTTCTGTCTTGTGCGGCCATTTCTCTGGGCTGACTGTTGCCAATCAGCTCAAGCGACCTACCCGCCGGGTTAACGCTCGGGCAAAGCATACCGGCATACTTGGTCTTGCAGGCAGTGGGGTTTGCCCTGCCAGCAGCATTACTGCCGCTGCGGTGCGCTCTTACCGCACCTTTTCACCTTTGCCCGTAGGCTGTGTATTTTCTGTGGCACTTTCCTTCAGATTACTCTGAGTGGCCGTTAGCCACCGCTGTGCCCTATCCTGCCCGGACTTTCCTCCGTCCCGATAAAATCGGAACAGCGGCCGCCCAACCCGCCAGACAAAAAAAATCCGTCAATTCCCTAATATTTTACCATAAAAATGCCCTTTTATACAAGTGCTATATAAATACATCTTATTGACACTTAAACGTTGATTTTTGAGCTTTTTTATGGTATAATACTTCAGATTTACGCTTTCAATGAACACCCTATTTGTGTGATATCAGTCGTGGCTCAATGCCGAAACAAAACAGGTTTAAAGGTGGGAACTTTTTGTTTCCAGCATCAAGGAGGCAGGAAAATATGTCTCTAACTGCACAGAAGTTTAAGGTCATTCTATTAACGGTCGGTTTAATAAGCATTTTAGGGTTTGGAGAAGTGGTGCGGCCAGAAACGCTCGTACCGCCTGCAAGGCATAAGATACAGCCCCTGATTAGTAAGACTTACTCAACCGACCTGAACCACAATGCCCTTGACGACAAGCTCGATACCAAAGTTACCACGGCGACTGCCCTGCTGAAATCTGCCACAACGCCAGCAGAGGTAAGCAAGGCAAAATCTCAACTGGCGAATACCGTCGAGGTAGAACTGATTTTCAAGGACCAGATAACGCAGCAGCAAATCGACGATTTCCGGAATCGCGGAGGCCGGATTGATTACATTTATAAGGCGATATCGTATGGATGGAATGGTCGTATTGCCCTTGAGGAGGTCAATAATCTGCCATCATCAATGGGAGCAGCGATGGTATTAGTTCAGGAATCCAAACCGATAGTTTTGCACCTTGATGTGGCTACAAGAACCGGGCGTGTTCGGCCCATCTGGGCATCAGGTTTTGCGGGTAATCCATCAGGTTTTGATGGCTCCAGTACAATCACGATTGCCGTTTTGGACACAGGTATCGATGCAGCCCATTCGGATTTGTCCGGCAGGCAGGTATATTGGCAGGATTTTACGCCCGATGGCGCCGGCAGCCCCGTTGATATTATCCAGCACGGCTCCCACGTAGCAGGCATAGCACTGGGAACCGGTGCGGCAAGCGGCTCAGGCAGCGGCACGCTCTACTTCACTGATGCCGGAGACCTGAATTCTGTTGCGGCCGACGTCGCTTATGTTTTTCCATTCGGCCTGCCTTCTGCACCGGTAACTTTCTCTTCAATATCAAAGTGGATAGGAGGCGGTTCCACTAAGTTCTATCAGATATATCGCACAAGGGGAACTTCGGATGCGTGGAACGCTATTTTGTATCCCGGTCCAACAGGGTCTTCACCGTTAACGTTGACCGATACCTTTATGGGCGATACCGGCAGGGTATATTCCACAGCCCTTTTAAGCAATGGGGCAACTGTAAATGACTTCGTTACCACCAGTTCGGTAACAAACTATCCAGGCGTCGGCGACGGGTTTAACAGGCTCAGCGGAGTAGCGCCAGGTTGCGGCTGGGCCGCTGCCAAAGTATTTCAGAACAACGGCTCCGGTTTAACCTCATGGACTTCAGCAGCCATAGATGATTTGGTCTCAACACGGATGACGAACAACATTAAAGTTATGAACCTCAGTCTGGGCGCCTCAGGCAGCCCGGGTATTGATACAACCTTAAGGCAGAAAGTTAATACAGCGGTAAATAATGGAATTGTTGTCGTGGTTTCTGCCGGCAATGACGGTTTGGGAAGCACAGCTGGTGAGCGAGAGATAGATGACCCCGGCCGAGCGTCTATGGCGATTACAGTGGCGGCCTCTAATGATGAGAACCGGCTTACAGATTACTCAAGTCACGGTTTCAGTAGTCCCACATCGAGTGAAGATTACAAACCGGACATAACAGCTCCCGGCGGCTCATATTATTATACCCTAATTTTCTCGGTAGACAGCGGCTCAGGAGATGGACCGGCATTCGCAGACCAGCAGGGTAACGACTATTGCTCTATGTCGGGCACTTCAATGGCCAGCCCATTTGCGGCAGGTGCCGCCGCCCTTGTAATTGATGCTATGCAACAGCAGGGAGTCGCCTGGGACTTCAGTTCGAGCCAGTGTTCACGATACGTCAAAATGGTGTTGTGCGCAACTTCCTCTGAAACAAACGTTAATCGCGAAGGCAACAACTATAATCCCACACTTCAGCGAGCCGCTACCGGGCCAAGTGGTTTTCCCGCAAGCAAAGACCTTTACGAAGGCTACGGTATGATAAATCCTGATGCGGCAGTTGAGGCCATAACCCTGCTTTACCAGAACCTGACCGTCAGCGATGCGCTTGGCTCGGGCGCCTATGACAGGCGAGTCTGGGCACGAAAAATGAAAATACAACAGGACAAGGCATTTGAGCCGAACCTGACAGTTCCTGCCACCGGCGATTTTGACCTATATCTTTACAGCGTCACTACCAGTCCATCCGGTACACCGATAATACTCGCATCAAGCACACGGGCGGGAAACAATTTGGACGAATCCTTCAGTTACGTATCGCCTGCGGACACCAACGCTCTGATTGTGATTAAAAGAGTTTCAGGAAGTGGTACATTTACGTTGCAGACCAAAATAATCACAAGAACATTGACCGTTACTTCGACTGCCGGCGGAACTGTAACTACGCCCGGCATAGGAACATTTGTATGTCCCTATGAGTCCTATACTGACATCATTGCGTCGGCATACGCCAATTATCATTTCGTTAACTGGACAGGTACAGCAGTGACGGCAGGCAAGGTTGTTAATCCCAATTCACCGAGTACAACCGTCTTTATGGACGCCAACTATACAGTCCAGGCTAATTTTGCCCCTGACCGCAAGTCGCTGACAACCTCTGCCACGGGGGGCGGTACTGTAAGTACGCCCGGCATAGGAACTTATTGGTATGACTACGGTACTTATGCAAATATCAGTGCATCGGCAAATGCCAACTGTCATTTTGTCATCTGGACAGGCTCAGCGGTAACAGCCGGCAAGGTCGCTAACCCCAGTTCACCAAGCACGACCGTTCTGATGGATGCTGACTATACAGTCCAGGCTAACTTCGACATTGACGCGGTAAAGACTTCCTGGACGCAAAGGCACAACGGCACTAACAACAACAATGATTATGCAAAAGATATCGCACTTGATTCGGCAGGTAATGTCATAGTTACCGGCTATGCGAAAAACACCGGCACAAATTACGACTTTCTTACCATAAAGTACACACCCGACGGCAATACCGTCTGGACACAGACATACAGTCATCCGGGCTCTTATGTCGATTTTACCGCCTCGCTGGCCGTTGACGCAAATTCAGATATCATCGTCGCGGGCTACACTTATACGGCAACAGATTATGACGGACTAATCATCAAATATACTTCTGGAGGCAGTCAGCTCTGGGCGAAGTCATACAATCATTCTGACAGCACTACGGACTGTTTCTATGATGTCGCTGTAGATGCAAACAGGAATATTTATGCCGTCGGTGAAAAAAATGGCGACTGTCTGATAGTAAAATACACACCTGATGGTAATTTTGCATGGGCAAGAACCTACGGTACAATAAATGGATGGGATATCCTTTACAGAATCGCCATTGACAATAACGGCGATGTTTATGCCTGCGGTGAGTCGACAGGCATCGGCACAAACCAGGACTGCCTGATGGTAAAATATTCACCAGCAGGCGATTTGCTGTGGACCAAAACTTACAACGGCTCCGGCAACGGCTGGGACCTGCTGGAGGCAATTGCAATCGATTCTGCCGGAGATATCTATGTTACAGGCTCTGTCGAGACTGTAACCGACAGCGATTATATAACAATGAAATACACACCCGACGGCAATACTTCCTGGACAGCTCTTTACAGTGGTACCCGCCCGGAAGGCTGGGATGAGGCTTATGCAATCACAGTTACATCAGACGGCAACGTCGCTATAACTGGGTACAGCGAGTCTCCCACCAGTGGGGATTCGGCTACCGTGAAATACAATTTTCAAACAGGTGCTGTGTTGTGGACGGCCAGATACAATGGTGCAGGCGATTCAATTGATTATGCCGAGGCAATAACAGCAGATAGCCGGGGCAACGTTTACGTTCTCGGCAGAAGCGCTGAGGGCAGCTCGATAGATTATCTTACAATATGCTACGGCTCAAACGGCACAGAAATGTGGAGGATGAATTACAATGGCCCTGCATCGCAGACGGACATCGGTACTGCAATTATTGTTGATGGCAACGCGGCAGTTTACGTTACCGGTTACAGTATGGATTCTAACGGCACTTATGATTATGCAACTATTAAATATACTCCTTACTATGGCACCGGAGATGCGGATACATCAATACGCCACC
The DNA here is from genome assembly GCA_964619675.1 of uncultured Planctomycetaceae bacterium. Taxonomy (GTDB): domain Bacteria; phylum Planctomycetota; class Phycisphaerae; order Sedimentisphaerales; family UBA12454; genus JAPLMW01. The sequence continues at coordinate 12,654 of CAZUEO010000014.1, forward strand.
AGACGCTCGAAGGCTTCGGAGCCGCCGGAGGCTGGTATGAAAACTGGCTCACCGCTTATTTCCCACAAAATAGTGAAATTGACGACATCCTGTTTAGTCAACTGGGCCTTGACATTTACAGGGTGCGAAACACCTACGATTATGACGGCAGCTACATAGACAACTCCGCCCAAATTGTGCAGGTTGCAGAGGCTTCATTAGGCCATCCGATAAAGATTATGATTTCTTCGTGGTCGCCGCCGGCTTATCTCAAGAGCAATAGCAGTACAAGCGGCGGAACGCTTGCAAAAGATGAGTACGGCAATTACAGGTACAATGACTTTGTACAATGGTGGTACGACAGCATAGTCGATTTTAGCAATCACGGTATGCCTACCGAATATGTAAATATGCAAAATGAACCTGATTGGTATGAATGGTGCGAATTCGCTCCGACTGAAAACTCAAGCTTGGCCGGCTATAAACAGGCTTTTGAAGCCTTTTATAATAAACTCAATACGATGCCGAATAGGCCAAAAATTCTTGCCCCGGAAGGTGCGGGTATGACAGGCTCCATAGGTTATATAGATGCACTGACTGAAACCGACAAGTCCAATATTTACGGCTGGGCGCACCATCTTTACAACTGGAGCGACCTGGGCAATGCGGACAACCCCGACGGCTATATTCCCGTGATGATTGATTTCGCAGCAGATTATAATGACAAGCCTCGCTTTCAGACAGAATTCGCAAAAGGAGAATCGGTTCCTCTTACCTTTAACGATGCTATGAACCTGGCAATCCTAATACACAATTCCCTGACAATCGAAGAAGTATCAGCTTATATATACTGGGAATTATTCTGGGGTTCGTCCTCTGGTATTTCTAACAAGGGTCTGGTTGGTCTTAGTAACCCATGGTCCAATCCGGGCCATGCTATTCATACTGTCTATTATGCCTTCAAACATTACTCGGCCTTTACAGACCCGAACTGGCAGAGGATTGAGACTTCAGGCTCAACAGACATAAACGATTCAAATGCATTGAGAATGTCGGCTTACGTCAGTCCTGATAACAATCACGTAAGTGTCGTAATAATCAATACTTCCGACTATTACACTGTATATGACCTTTCTCTGGCCGGCTTTGATATGACAGACGGTTTAATTTATCGAACAAGCCAGACTGAAAACTGTGCCCTTGTTGGGACATTCAATATAAACACGCCTTTGTCTCTACCGGCAAAGTCAATTACAACCGTTGCGCTGACAGGAATAGCTGAGCCCTGTCCCAATCTGCCTGCAGGCGATTTGAACGGCGACTGCAAGGTTGATTATTCCGACTTTGTAATGATGGCTGAAGAATATGTCGGCGATGCGGAAGACTGGCTCACGCTAAAGGATATAGCCGACACCTGGCTCGAGTGCGGCCTGGCTAATCAGGGCACCTGCTGGCAGTAAAAATAGTTATCGGGAATTCAGTTATCGGTTATCAGTTTTTATATGGTTACTGATAACCGAGTCACCGATAACTGATAACTCAATTCATTTTAAATCTATAACCCCCTTTAAGGAATCCCCTATGAACAACACCATAATTCTATCAACAGACCGGCTTTTACAGGCAAACAGTATTTATGAAAAGCTCAGAAGGACTATGCCCAAAACAAGGGCCGATTTGAAAAATTATCTTAAAGTTTTTCTCGGCCTTGACATCGGCGATGCCAAAATCTGTCCTGAGCACAATAGTCCTATGGACTATCTTTGGCATTGCTACAGCAGCGATTTTAATGGCAGCACAAATGGCGATTGTGTCGTCTGGGCAAACCGCAGCGGAGGAAAAACTCTCATTGCCGCAGCTGCAACGCTCTTGGACTGCATCTTTAAACCGGCCTGCAAGGTGAGAATCCTCGCAGGCAGTGAGCTGCAGGCAAGCCGAATGTACGATTATCTGCTCGGCTTTTTGCGGGGCGGATTTGAAAAATTTCTCGCCCAGCCCCAGCTTAAAAGCAAATGCACATTCATCAACGGTTCAGATGTCGAAGTGCTGACGCAGTCGGCGGCTTGTGTTCGCGGCAGTCATATTCACAAACTGCGATGCGACGAGGTTGAGCTATTTGACAGACAAATCTTTGAGGGGGCTAAGTTCGTCACCCACAGCACTAACGGTATTATCGGCGCGATGGAATCGCTTAGCACAATGCATCAGCCTTTCGGCATTATGCACGAGCTTGTCGGCAAGGCACAGGCTGCCGGCGTGCCTGTTTTCAAATGGTGCGTATGGGAGGTTATTGAAAGCTGCCCACCTGAGCGAAGCTGCTCAAGGTGTCCGTTAAATAATGACTGCCAGGGCAGGGCAAGAAAGGCAAATGGCCATCTGAAAATTGACGATTTGCTGACTCAGATGCGCCGCAGCAGCAGAGCGGCCTTCGAATCTGAAATGTTGTGCCTGCGGCCATCACTTGAAAATGTCGTCTTTGCCGAGTTCTACCCTGATACTCACATTGCACCTGTCGATTATAATCCTGACTTGCCTCTGTACCGAGCGATTGACTTTGGCTTTGTTAATCCATTTGTATGTTTATGGATTCAAGTTGACGGCAGCGGGATTGTCAGGGTCATTGACGAATATGTCAAAAGCAGACAGACGATTGATGTGCACGCAGATGAGATAAAAAGCAGGCAGCCATACAAAGAAGATAATGTTGTTGCCACTTTTTGCGACCCTGCAGGAGCATCGGTAAACGATGTTAGCGGCACAAGTCCTATAAGTCAGCTAAGACAGGCGGGAATAAAGCTTCGTTACAGGAGAAGCTCAATACTTGATGGTCTTGAGCTTATTAGAAGAGTCTTGCGCAGCGGCGATGGGAAAAGCAGTTTAATAATCAGTCCCCGCTGCGGCAGACTTATTGAGGCTATGCAATGTTATCATTACCCGCCAAGCGGCCCTGCCGACGAATTGCCTTTAAAAGACGGCATTTACGACCATCCAATCGACGCTTTGCGTTATTTCTTTGTAAATTACAACAGCTCAAACTCTGCAAAAAACAGGAGATATTAAAAATGCTTATCCAACATCGACTAAAGTAAGGCTGGCGGCAAATCTTCGCACAAGTTCAGCTTTTATGTTTTTATGCTCTGCTGATGAAAGGGTCGGGTCTCTTTCGACAAGTTCAAAAGCATCTTTTCTTGCCATTTGCAGCAGGTCAAAATCATCTATTATACTTGCGATTTTTAAATCAGGCATACCGTGCTGACGCGTGCTTAAAAGCTCGCCCGGCCCGCGCAGCTTCAAATCGTGCTCTGCAATCTCAAAACCGTCATTGCTGCGTTCCATTATTTCAAGCCTGCCTTTTGCTACCTCATTCTGCGTCTGCGCAATAAGCAGACAGTATGCGCTCGACGAGCTTCTTGCTATCCGGCCGCGAAGCTGGTGCAATTGAGCAAGGCCGAACCTGTCGGCTCCCTCGATAACCATTACTGTTGCATTGGGAACGTCAATACCGACTTCTATAAGAACCGTCGAGACAAGACAGTGGATTTTTCCTTTCCTGAAGTCATTCATTATCTTCTGCTTCTCGGCGCCTGCCATCTGCCCGTGAAGGAGACCAATATGAAACTCCGGGAAAATATTTTTGCTCAGGTTCTCATATTCGGCAATCGCGGCTTTGACTTCGCCGTTATCGTCATCAACGATTCGCGGATAAACAAAGTAAGCCTGCTGTTTTGCCGCCAGTCTTTCGCGCACAAACTCGTAGGCTTTTGTTATGTCTTTTGGCTGAATATATCTGGTTATGACTTGCCCCCTGCCTGGCGGAGAATTTTTTATAATGGAAATATCCAAATCGCCGAAAGCCGTCATCGCAAGCGTCCTTGGTATAGGCGTTGCCGTCATAACAAGGCAGTGTGGCGTTACATCTTTCCGCAAGCTTGCCCGCTGATGGACTCCAAACTTATGCTGCTCATCTATTATTACAAGGGACAGGCTGGCAAACTGGATATCCTCCTGCAGCAGTGCAACAGTACCGACGATAATATCTGTATCGCCTGATTTAAGACAATCGAGAAATTCTTTTCTTTTTGTTCCGGCAATGCCGCCGGTGATAAGAACTCTTTTTACATCGCTGTTTTTCAGGAAACGTTCAATATTTATAAAATGCTGCTCCGCAAGGATTTCTGTCGGGGCCATAATCGCAACCTGCTGTTTGTTTGCGACAGCTACAAGAGCAGCGTACAGCGCAACAACTGTTTTACCACTGCCGACATCACCCTGCAGAAGCCTGTTCATCGGGACAGTTTCCGCCAAATCCGCAACAATCTCGCTAATGACCTTGTCCTGGTCTGCAGTCAGCAGAAATGGAAACCTTTTTCTTACCCTGCTGTCAATCTGCTCGCTGCATTTGAGCGGCATTGCCTTTGCAAAATGCCTGACTTTATATCGCCGCAGCGCAAGAGCTGTCTGCATTAAAAAAAGCTCATCATATTTTAATCGCCGTTTACCCTCTGCAATCTGCGATTCGTTTTCGGGGTTATGCATCCATTTAAAGGCAACTTTACGTTCTATAAGATTTGATTTTTTCAGAAAATCGTGGTCAAAAAATTCAGGCACAAGCTCGACAATTTTTTCAAGCGAATCGCGAAATATCCTTTTTATCTGGCCGTTTGAAAGCTCAGCCGTCGCAGGATAAACCGGCCCGCTGAAATCTTCAGCCGATATTTCTTCATCGTCCTCCAATATCCTGAATTTCGGATTGGTAAGCTGAAACTGGTGTTTGTACTTATTGACTTTGCCCCAAACGATTAGCTTTTGGCCCGGCGTGATTTTGCCCTGCAGAAATCCGCCGTGAAACCACACAATTCTGCACATGCCCGTTTCATCATTTACATATGCTTCAAAATATGGCGGCTTCCGCCAGACCTGCCAGTCCGTGCTCTCAATAGTTCCCGCCAGCGTAACAGTCTGGTTCAGCTTTATTTGTCTGATTTTTACCGGCTGCGGCGCAAAGTACCAGTCTCGCGGCCAGTACTCAAGCAAATCGGCAGCGGTTTTAACACCAAGCTTCTCAAAGACCGCGGCTCTTGCAGGCCCTACGCCTTTTAAAAACTGCACTGGCGTATCAAGATTAATTTGATTTGACGCTTTTTCTGTCATATTTATTCCGAATAGCCGAACTTACCTATGAGTTTTACAAATCTGCAGCCGCAGACAGACCTTGTTTTCAAGCCGCTTTCGGTTTTCTCTATTACCCTAAGTTCCTGTACATAGTCGCCGCCCAGCGGCACAACCACCAACCCGCCTGTTTTTAACTGCTCAACCAGCGGCTGCGGCATTTGAGGTGCAGCAGCGGTGATTATAATTCTATCGAATTGTCTTTTTTCAGGCCTGTCCTGAGCGGAGTCGAAGGGCCAGCCGCAGGTGCCGTCGCCCGTATGAAATTTTACGTTTGTTATGTTCAGTTCCGTCAGAGTCCGCTGCGCTTTTAATGTAAGATGCTCTATTCTTTCAATCGTGTAGACCTGGCCGGCAAGTTTTGCGAGTATCGCTGTCTGATAACCGCTGCCCGTGCCTATTTCAAGAACCTGGCAATCGCTGGTTACTTTCAATTCCTGCGTCATCAGTGCCACAATGTAAGGCTGGCTTATCGTCTGGCCATAGCCTATTGACAGCGGACCATCATAATAGGCCTGGCCGAGGCACTCGGCAGGAATGAAGTTTTCTCTTGGAATTTGAGCCATCACCCTCAAAATGGCGGGATCGGTAATATCCCGCCCTTTTAGGTGCCTGCGAATCATTGCCTGCCGCTCGTGAGCGAATTTGTCCTTTTCATTTGCCTGTTGCATAATATAATATTGGCTGTTTAAAGGCCGTTTTGCAAATCAATTTTTAAGGAGATAGATTATGAAAAGTAAACTGGAAATTATCGCATTTTACACGCTGGCTCTTGTTTTGGGTGGCTGCGTAGTACAGTCCGTACATCCGCTCTTTACCGAAAACGAATTGATTTTTGACGCCAATCTCGTCGGCACCTGGTCCCCGCCAGATTCCAATGAAACCTGGCAATTTACCCCAAATACCGCCACAAAAGACAGTAAAGAGTATCAGCTTGTCTCTACCGAATCATCCGGCAAAAAAGGACCCTTTTTGGCAGGACTCGGCACCATCGGGCAGGATAGATACCTGAATATTTATCCTCAAAAACCGGACCTGCCGCAGAACAGTGATTTTTACAAAAGCCACCTGCCAACTATGAATTCGTTTATAAAAATCAAGCTGATAGATCAGGCTCTGACAGGTCAACCGATGAATTATGAAAACGTCAGAAAACTTCTGGAGGAAAAACCTAATCTTCTCAAACACGAGGCAAGAGGTGATGAGCTGATACTGACCGCTTCGACAAAGAAGCTTCAGAAATTTATACGAAAGTATTCTTCAGATGCAAAACTCAAAATCTTTGGCGAAGCCGGAGAACCGTTACGCCGTATTAATCCACAGGAGCTGAATGAATCCCAGAACGAAGAAGCTAATCAGCCTTGACAGGGAGTATCTCTGGCATCCGTTTACGCAAATGAGGCAATGGCTGGCCTGTGAGCCGGTTGTTATCGAGTCCGGCGATGGCTTTTACTTAATCGACAGCGAAGGCAATCGCTACATTGACGGCGTAAGCAGCCTTTGGTGCAATATTCACGGCCACAGGGTCAAAAAAATTGACGATTGCGTAAAGAATCAGCTTAACAAAATCGCCCACAGCACCCTTTTAGGCCTTGCGCAGACAAAATCAATAGAACTTGCTGAAAAACTCATCGCTGTCGCGCCAAAAAATCTAAAAAAAGTCTTTTACTCCGACAGCGGCGCAACGGCTGTTGAAATTGCCCTGAAAATCGCATACCAATATTATCACAACCAGGGCCAAAAACGCGACAAATTCATCGCACTCGGTCAGTCTTATCACGGTGATACAATCGGCTCTGTAAGCGTCGGCGGCATAGAACTGTTTCATTCAATTTTCAAACCGATGCTTTTTGAAACCTTTTTTGTGCCAACGCCATTCCCTTATAGATTTAACGGTACCGCTGAGCAGTGCAGACAATTTACACTCGATAAAATTGAAGAAATTCTGAAAAAACATTCAAACAAGATTGCGGCAGTCATTGTCGAGCCGCTTGTTCAGGGCGCGGCGGGCATGATTATCCATCCGAAAGGTTTTTTAAAAAGCATAAGAGAACTTACAAAAAAATATAACGTCCTTTTGATAGCAGACGAGGTCGCCACAGGTTTCGGAAAAACAGGAAAAATGTTTGCCTGCGAAAATGAAGATGTTCAGCCTGATATTATGTGTCTTGCAAAAGGTATCACCGGCGGATATCTCCCGCTGGCAGCTACACTTACGACACAGGAGATTTTTGACGCGTTTTTGGGCGAGCCTGCGGAATTTAAAACCTTCTTTCACGGCCATACATATACCGGCAACGCATTAGCCTGCGCCGCTACGATTGCCTCGCTTGAGCTTTTTGAGGAAAACAGGATTATTGAATCACTGCCGCTAAAAATAAACCTTATTGCAGAATATCTTAAAAAGATTTCGGTATTGGATTTTGTCGGCGATGTTCGTCAGTGCGGCCTGATGGTAGGCATTGAGATTGTCCAGGATAAAAAAACAAAACGCTCTTTTCCTTATGAAAAACTGATTGGCGCAAAGGTTTGTGCCGCAATGAGACCAAAAGGCGCGATGATGAGGCCGCTGTCAGATGTAATTGTCCTTATGCCGCCGGTGGCAATTGATTTGGATACCCTGCGAAAACTTCTTGATATCGTTTACGACACAATCAAAAATGATTTGCCAGAAATTACACTTCTTCACTGTAGCCGCTGAACGGCACCCACATACTTTTTTCAGTCCCAATTACCGTTTGATAGGAATGGAGCATTCCGTAATTTGAACTGCGGACCGAATACCAGTTGATATTGGCATCTCTGGCAAGTTCATCCTTTATTTCGTCAATCACAACAACGCTCGTCTTGCTCTGCGAATGTATCTTGTCTATGACAAACTCCTGGTCTTTTTCAGTCAGAAAAGAATAAACAGGCATCAACGCATGCTTATCAACCATATTTATTATCGATTCAGGATAAACATCCTTTTTCGAATCGATTTCAACTTCTATAATACTAAGCTGGCCGAAAAGACTTTTTTGTGTTTCCGAATGCGACGTCGGATATGTCGTAATACAGGGAACTGCGATTTTGAATATGATCCTCGCCTTTTTTTCTGTTGCGTGAGCCTTGGCAACATACCTGCATAAGTATCTGACAAGACATTTTTCTTTGGATACCGGCGTCAGCTTTTCCACAAAAAACGGATAATCAAAGGTTATCCGGGCGGTGGTGGCTTTCAATTTTTCAAGATAATCCCAGACATTTGTCGCAATTGTTTTCGTGCCTATTATATCGCGGTGCTGATGGAGAATAATAATGAACTGGTCAATCCACCTGGCTTCAAACTGCTGCATTATTTTGGCATCGACTGAAATATTGGCTATTGTAAACTGACCGTTCGGGTCGGCCTGCGACAACGCCCTTATCGGGAAAGGCAAATCTTTCATACCTACATCAACAAGAAATCTTTTTTCATCTTTCATTTTTATTTCTCCTTATCGAGCAATCGTCTGATATTATGAACCATAATTTCCCATTTGTTACACTTTAAACAGAAAACCTTTACAAGTGAAGCATTATCTGTCAAATCCTGCAAAAAATCTTCTTTATTAGCGGGTATATTATATTTTAAGCCGACAAATTCCAGTTGGCGGCAGATTTGGGAAATAACCAGGCTGTATAAATCGGGCTTATCGGCAAGAAAAATAACGGCATCAACGCCTCCAAGCACAGCAATAAAGCTGCCTATATATCTTTTGACCTGATAGCTGTAAATATCCAGAGCGGCGTCTTTTGCAGTGCAGGCCGGGGCATTGATAACATCTGCCAAACCTGCCTGCCTGCCCATAAGAGCGGTCAAACCGCTTTGGCAGGAAAGCAGCTGGGTTATTTGACTAAAGGTCATCCCCACCGACTGCAGGTAAAAAACAATCGTAGGGTCAATATCGCCGCAGCCTGTAGAGGATAAAATCCCCTCCACCGGCGTAAAGCCCATACTTGTCTCTACGGCAATTCCATCTTTCACAGCCGCAACATTTGTATGGTCTCCGATATAAACAGATATGATTTTAGACAGCGGCGATTTCGCGGAAGCTAAAACATTTTCAACTGCCCATGAATGAAACAACCCGAAGCCGCCATATCTTCTTATTCCCTTTTTGCTCAGTTCATAAGGAACTGCATAAGTGCCGGCCTCGGGAGGCAGTCTATTAAAAAAAGCGGTATCATAAATTAAAACGTGCGCCGCCTTAGGCATTTTCCCCATACAGCAATCAATAATTTTAAACGTCACGTCGCTGTATTCCGGGAAAAAACCGGTATTCTGCCGCAGGCTGCCGAGCAATTGTGGAGACAAAGAAACAACCTGTTTTTCAAAAGGCTCTGTGCTGTGCCGCAAAAGATAGCCGACAGCTTCGATTTTCTCAGTATCGCCTATGTTTTTGACGATATCGTCGCAACAGTCTGTGGAAAATGCTCGCGTTTCCGAATGGAAACGGCTGTTTTCCGCCCGGCAGAAACTTAAATTTGACATATCATTATCAAAAAGCAATATCATCGGCTTTTCTCTTTCAGCGTTTGAAGTAATTTGGCCCCTTCCAGAAAAATGATTCTCTCCTCATCGGGCGGCACTGTGAGAATACTTACCTTCGAGTCTTTTTTGTTAATTCTGTATGTTTTTTCGCTGTCTGCCCGGCGGTTCATCTCTTTATCCAGACCGACCCCGCACCAATTCATACTGTCGCATATTTTTTCTCTCACCAGCCAGTTGCTTACTCCAATATCATCGGTGAATGCCAGAACATCCAGACCGCCCATTATTGTTATATAACCACCGATATACTTCTTAATTCGATGGACATACATATTTAATGCCGGCTCAGCCTGTTCTTTTTCGCCTTTGGAAGTAATATTTATTATATCTCTTATATCGCTTGAAAAGCCTGAAATGCCGAGAAGGCCGCTTTTCTTTTCCAGCAGTTCCTGCATTTCATCCGCACGATAACCATAAACACTCATCAGGTATATGGTAAGCATCGGGTCGATATCTCCGCATCGGGTGCTCATCGCAAGTCCCGTAAGCGGAGAAAAACCCATAGATGTATCAATTGACCGGTCGTTTTGGATTGCCGCTACGCTCGAACCGCCTGTGCCAAGATGACAGGCAACAATCCTTAATTGCTCAGGGCTCGTCTGTAAAAATTCGGCGGTCTGGTGCATAGTGTGCAGATATGACAGGCCGTGAAAACCATATTTCCTGAACCTGAACTTTTTGACGATTTTTTCAGGCAATGGATAAGTATACGCACAGGGAGGAATGGTCGAATGAAATGCGGAATCAAAAGCCACATACTGTTTTAACTGCGGAAACGCCGTTTTTGATTCATCAATAACGGATAATGAAATCGGATTATGTATAGGCGCAAAAGGCCGGCATTGCCGCAGTTTTTTCAGCGATTTGTCGTCTATGAAAACGGATTTATTAAAATACCCGCCGGAATGAACAAATCTGTGCCCTATCAGCCCGATATCGATATTTTTCTCTTCTCTTATATATTTTATAATCAGGGCGGCAGCCTGTCTGTGATTTTCAAGAGAAACTGTAATCTTTTGACTTTTTCCCTCAAATTCATGCTCGATAAAAGACGATTCTGTGCCGATGACTCCTATCCGGTGAGCCTTGCCGGCCAAAATAACTTTATCATCTTTATTATCGCCTAATTGGAAAATCTTGTAATTAAGCGAAGAGCTGCCGCAATTAAAAACTAAAACATTCAAAAGAATAATCCCAGTTTTGTATGTAAACTTTCACGGTATTTAAGCACTTTATTTGCAGTCTGTCAAGGAAAGCATTGCCAAACGCCCCGCTGGTCGGCATAATTGGATGGTTAATATGAACACTGATTTGTTGAAAAGTAAAGGTTTATTTATTACCGGCACCGATACCGGCGTGGGGAAAACCCTGATTGCAGGAGCAATTGCAAAAATTCTGCAACAGGCAGGCAAAAAGGTCGGTGTATTCAAGCCCATCGCGACAGGTTGCCGACACCAAAGAGAAGGTTTTGTAAGCGGGGATGCGGAGTTTTTGGCATACTGCGCCGACAGCGAATTTAGTCTTGATAAAATCAATCCTGCAACGTTCGGGACACCTGCAGCACCTTTTGCCTGCGAGCAATTAGAAAATAAAAAAGTCGACCTTGAAAAAATCATTGCTGCCTATAATTACATCTGCTCAGAAACCGATTGTATAATCGTCGAAGGCATCGGCGGAATCCGCGTACCGATAACGGACGGGCTGGATGTGCTGACTATCGCAAAGGCTATCGGCCTGCCGGTTGTAATCGTTGCAAGACCAAATCTTGGCACAATAAATCATACGCTGCTGACCATCGATGCAATAAGAAGTGCGAATTTGCCGCTTGCCGGGATAATAATAAGCGGTTATGATGAATCAAAAGCCGATTACGCCGAGCGAACCGGCCCAGCCGTTATTGCCGAGGTCGGCAGAACGCAAATCCTCACAGTTGTGCCTTACGATTATCAGACAAATATCGAAAAAGGCATTATCGGCGATATCGTGCTCGATAGTCTTAGTGATATCGACTGGCTGAAAATAATTGAACGAAGATGAACGACAAGGCAATAATCCTGAAGCGGTCTGATTTACGTCGCTATCTTGTGCCGGTAAATACTGCTGCGACACAGCAGCTTTTTACGGATTGTCTGATAATCGGCGCAGGTATAGCAGGTTTACGCGCAGCCATAGAAGCGGCGGCAGGCGGCTGCGAAGTTATGCTGGTCTGCAAAAAAACACCGCAGGACAGTAACACTTGGAACGCTCAGGGCGGTATTGCATCTGTGCTCGGCAGCGCCGACAGTTTCGCTTCGCACATAGAAGATACGCTGACGACAGGTTGCGGTTTATGCAGCCGCGATACTGTCGAGCAGGTCGTAAAAAATGGCCCCGGTCTTGTAAAGGAGTTGCTCGAATGGGGCACCGAATTTGACAAAACAAAAGATGGCTCAATCTCGGTTACGCTTGAAGGCGGCCACAGCTACGCACGCGTTGCTCACGCCCTCGGCGACAACACCGGCAGAGCAATCGCACAGGCGCTTTTAAACAAGGTCAGACAGTTTAATAACATAACCCTTATCGAAAACTACTATACAATAGACCTTATCACAAACGATGATGGGGTTTGTCTCGGCGTAATCGGCCAAAATGCGGCGGCTGCAGCGGAAATTATCTGGGCAAAGACAACTATTCTCGCTACCGGCGGTGCAGGTAAGCTTTATCGCGAGACAACAAATCCCGATGGAGCCACTGCCGACGGTCTTGCAATGGCGACTCGTGCAGGTGCTGTCCTGCAAGATATGGAATTTATGCAGTTTCATCCTACAACGCTTTACATCGCAGGTGCATCGCGAGCACTGATTACCGAAACCCTTCGCGGCGAAGGCGCCGTCCTGCGGGACATAAATAACAATGCCTTTATGACCGAATATCATCCCGATGCGGAGCTTGCGCCTCGCGATATTGTCAGCAGGGCTATCCTTCAACAGATGCTTAAAACCGGTTCGACTCACGTTTTTCTGGACGTCCGGCACCTCGATAAGAATTACCTGGCAAAACGGTTCCCGCTCATCAGTGAACTTGTCGCAAGTTTTGACATTGACATAAATAAAGACCTTATACCCGTCCGTCCCAGCGCTCATTATATGGTTGGCGGCGTAAAGACAGACAGCCTGGCACGGACAAATATTGAAAATCTTTTTGCCTGCGGTGAAGTTGCCTCGACAGGCCTGCACGGAGCGAACCGGCTGGGCAGCAATTCACTTCTGGAAGGCCTTGTCTTCGGCAAAATTGCAGGTCGGCAGGCTGCAGAACACAGCAAACATATCAACAGCGCCACGGGCCTGCAAAAATTCCGTTATGATATTCCGCAATCCGACAGGAGCAGACTTGACACCGGCGATGTCCTTAATTCGCTAAAATCGCTTATGTGGCGAAACGTCGGAATAATCCGCTTTGCAAAACCGCTTACCGAAGCGCAGGAAATTATCTCGTTCTGGCAGCGGTATGTTTTAGATAAGGTTTTTGATTCGCCGGTCGGCTGGGAGTGTCAGAATATGCTTACCGTCTGTCTGTTGATGGCAAAGGCGGCCCAGGCACGAACCGAAAGCAGAGGCGTCCATTATCGCGACGATTTTCCTCAAACCGACGATGCAAAATTCAAAACCCACATCGAATTTGAATAAAAAACCTCATAATTTCAAATAGACTCCGTTTCAACAGTTGGCAGAGCAGGGATACTGCCCGGCAGAGCGGGCACTTTCTCTATCACACGCATCGATTTCCATTTGCCTGCAAGAAAACGCAGGAAAAATAATATCGCCAGCGCGCAGACATAAGCGGTAAGGGCAAGCCATGCCGCATAAAGCCGCGCCCTGCCATGCAGAAATGTTATTGCCGCCCAGCTCGGAATAACCATTATAAGCCAGTTAAGCACAATTGAAACATACATCACAAATCTCGTATCTCCTGCACCTTTGAGAGCTGCTGAAAAAATTATATTGCCTGTATCAAAAAGGCAGTAAAAACTCACAAAGTAAAGCAGCACCCGGGCTATCGGCCGTATTACTTCCATCTGTTGTGCCGATGCCCTTAATTCAAACGGCAGCATAAACGCATTTGGAAAAAGCCAGTACCCGGCGGCAATAACAGTCATATAACCAAACGTAATATATGCCGCTGAATACGTAGCTTTTTGGGCGATATGAGGTTTATCAGCTCCTAAGGCCCTGCCGACCAGTATGGTCGTTGCAATACCTAAACCAATCATCGGCACAAACGCAAGAGTATTAATCTGAAGAACTATCGATGAAGCAGCAAAACTAACCGCATCTATTCTACCTATAAAAACAACAAAAAGCGTAAAGCCTAATATATCAAGCATAAACTGCACGCCGCTGGGCAGGCCGAATTTCATCAGTCTGCCGAAAAGTCCCCTTTCAAAGGCATAATTTGCAGTGCAAAAGCTTTTGCGATAAGCAGGCCGTAAAAAAATGGTAAAATAAATCGCGCATGCAAACAAATTGGCGATAACGGTCGCTGCCGCGGCGCCGCCAATGCCCCATTTGGGAAAACCGAATCTGCCGAAAATCATCACGTAATCCAGTACGACATTCACCGCCGTTTTTGCAACATTGACCCACATCACAGTCCATGTTTTTCCCCTGCCCGTCAGAAAGCAGGAAAGAGATGAGTCAACAATTCCCGGCATCGCTCCGACCAGAAGAATCCTGAAATAAACAAGCTCATAATTTGCTATTGCAGGCTCATGACCAACAAGAGTTATAAGCGGTCTGCTAAAGAGAGAAATCACCGCCATTATCAGCCCTGCAGCGACGGCAAAATAAACGCTCTGCCAGACTGCAGGACCAATGCGGTTCTTCATATTTGCCCCGTCATACTGCGAGACAAACGTATTTGCGTAAGTAGCTGTGCCGAGAAAGAAGCTGAAGAATACAAAGCTGAGTATCCCGCCCAGCATTGCCGCAGACATTGCATCGCGGTCGTACCACATTAGAAATACCCTATCGATAAACATCTGCAGCGTCATCGCAGAGGTGCTCAAAATCAGCGGAAAAGCAATTTTCAAAACCTGCCGGGGTCCGCCTTCATTTATATTGATTTTTTCAGGATTTTCTTTCATTATAGACCTGTAAATCCAGGGCTGATTATGTTAAGCTGAAATTTACCTTTTTTCAAAATAATTATGATTCAAACAGACATTTGCATAATTGGCGCCGGTCCTGCCGGTATGATGGCAGCCCTCCGGGCAGCAAACAGTTCAAAAAAAATTATTATCATTGAATCGAACACTACCACAGGCAGAAAACTCCTGCTGACCGGCCGCGGCAGATGCAACCTGACGCATACGGCAGCAACCGATGAGATTATAAAGGCATATAAGCCCTTTGACAGGTTTGTTCGTCATTGCATTTGCGAATTTCCGCCGCAGAAACTGCGCCGGTTTTTTCATTGCTGCGGCCTTCAAACAATCCGAGAAACCAACGGCTGCGTATTCCCAAAAAGTTACAAATCCGGAGAAGTCAAACGAGTGCTGCTTGATGAATTGAAAAAGCTTAACGTCAGTATATTTTACGGCACAAAGGTTCAATCGGTCAAAAAGAATAAAAATACTTTCCGAAAAATTTAAAATTGCAGCAAAATCTGTAATAATCGCCACAGGCGGTATAAGCTGGCCGCGGACGGGTTCAACCGGCGATGGCTACAAATTTGCCGAAAGTTTCGGACATAATATCATAACGCCAAAGGCTTGTCTTATACCGCTTGTTACAGCTGAAAAATTCTGCTCCGCTCTTGCAGGCGTGGGCGTTAAAAATGTTTCTATATCCTGTGCCGTAAGGCATCCCTTAGCGGACAAAATAAATGATGAAAAAATATCTTCTTCAGGCCCGATGATTTTCACGCACAACGGCATAGGCGGGCCTGCTGTTTTTGACCTGAGCCGGCTTATTACAGATCGGCTCAACGAAAACCACAGGGTCGAGCTATCAATCGATTTGCTGCCCAATATAACGGACCAGCAGCTTGATAAAAAACTTACAAAAAATATTACACAATATCCAAAAAGAAATATTACCTCGATAATTGCCAAATATGTGCCTAAAGCCCTTGCAGAAATTATTCGCGGCGCCGGCGGGTTTGCCGATGCCGCAGCGGGACAACTTACAAAAAAAGGCAGAAAAACCATTATTGAAAAGCTCAAATGCCTTAAACTCACAGCAGTATCCACCGAAACCATTGAAAAGGCCACCGTTACCAGAGGCGGCATCGATACGGCACAAATTGACCCTAAAACTATGCAGTCAAAGCTGGCCAGAAGCCTGCTTTTTGCAGGTGAAGTAATCAATGTTGACGGCCCCTGCGGCGGATATAACCTTCAATTTGCATTTTCCAGCGGTTTTCTGGCTGGAAAATCTGCTGTCGAGTTATTAAGATAATTACAAGTTTTACAGTTTCGGGTTTGCAATTGACTGATAAAAAGGAAAAATTGAAGATATTGTTTTTGTGCACCGGCAATTCCTGCCGCAGTCAGATGGCCGAAGGCTGGGCAAAAAAACTCAAAGGCGACCGCATAGAGGCCTTTTCGGCAGGCATAATTCCTACAAAGGTGCACTCCCGCACGATACAGGTTATGACTGAAGCGGGCGTGGATATTTCAGACCATCATTCAAAACACGTCAGCGATCTTACCGGTATTGACTTTGATTATGTAATCACCCTTTGCGACAATGCCCGCCAGTTCTGTCCTGCTTTCCACGGCAAAGTCACACTCGTGCACAAACCTTTTGCAGACCCGACTGTTCTTATTGGTGCAGAAGAAATAATAATGGATACTTTCAGAAAAACACGCGACCAAATCAGAGATTTCGTTGAAACCTTGCCCGACAGTCTCGAACAGGAAAAAAAATGACCGACAGCGAAAAATTAAGACGTTTCGGCTTCGACAAAATTGCACTACTTGTTCTACTCCTGGTAGGCTTCTTATTTGCAGAATTGATTGTCCTTTCGCAAAGCCGTTTCAAGCTGTCCAAACCTGTCTCGCTGCCCGGTTGCGGCCTGGCTGTCTCTGTTCCGGCAGGCGGCGGCTTTTCGCGGCTCTCAGACGGCTTTAGATATAATGATAATGAATTTCGGCTTACTTGTATAAGAAGCGATGCGGCTATGTCGATAAACTGGCGGTATTTTATTGTGCCGTTTGAAAAAACGGTCGATGAAAAATTTCACGCCCAGGCTTCGGACATGAAAGGCGTTATCGAAAAAACCGGCTCGGAAAAGTTGGGACAATTTACCTTTGATTATGCCAGAATATTCTCTGAAAAAAAAGCAACTCTGCTTTTCAGCGGGATAGTCCTGCTGCCGGACGGAAGAACTTTATCGCTCGAAGTGGCTCAAAAAGGCCGAAATATCGACCCCGCAGAAAAAATCTTCAGGTCTCTTGCCGCTTCGGCAACTTTTACACCGGCCAGTCCGCTGGCCGACGGGCGCGAACTACTGGATAATTTCCGCCTAAAGACCCTTGCAGATATTTTTCAAAAAAACACCCGGCAGAATTACTACTATATAAAAGATTATACCGGCCGGAATCTGGGCTTTATTACCGACGCAATCAGCTTAAAAAACAATAGGCGCGATGCCAATTCGCTTACGGCAGTCAGTCTGTATTTTATCCATTCGGGTATAAATTCCTTTGCCGAACGGAGTTTGTTCCATTCCGAGCCGAACCTGCGAAGCTTCAGGTGGGTCTCACAGCAAAGTAATCTTTTAATCAACCGCGACCTGACCACAAGCCTCAAACTTGACCAGCAGGGTATGATTACCGTTCTGACTTCGGCAACTTCTGTACCGCAAAAAAATATCATGCAAAAATTCGCCTTTACTTCAACGATGCTGCCGGAAATCCTTTTCAATGCCTTCATTGAAGGTTTTCAGCAAAGCAGCTTCAACTCTGTTATGGTTGACCTGATTCTTTCAGACAGCCGAATTACACCGGCTCTCCTCACAAGAGCCAGGCCGCAAGAAGATGCCGAGCCAAATGCCGCCCCTGCCGTAGAAATTGCATTTTTCGGCACAGACACAAGCGAGCAAACAACATATTTTGACAGTGATGGCAAAATTTCGCTCAGCGAGGCACGCGGCAAACTTTCATACAAACTCGAAAAAACTCAAAGAGACCTCCTTGTTGCGGATTTTCCAGCCTGGCTGGAAAAACTGGAGGTAATAGAGCAATATGTTAATGAAAAATCCAAAGACTAAAAAAGGAATTAAAAATGGCAGACGTTTACGATTCCATCATCATAGGGGCCGGCCCTGCAGGTCTTGCAGCGGCGCTCTATAATGCAAGAGACAGGCTGAAAACTGTCGTTCTGGAAAAATTTTCTCCAGGCGGCCAGATAATAAGCACCGACAGGATAGAAAACTATCCCGGCTTTGAAAAAATCTCCGGCCCCGACCTGATTGAGAAAATGAAGAAACAATCCGAAAATTTCGGTGCTGAATTCAAAACCGGCTGCGAGGTTAAAAACCTTACCCGGCTTTCAGATGGCAAAATACAGGTAAACTGCGGCAAGCAAAGCTTTGTCGGCCGTTCTGTAATTATTGCCTGCGGCAGCGATTACCGCAAACTCGGCATTCCCGGCGAAGAAGAATTCAGAAATGCGGGCGCCGGTATAAGTTATTGCGGCACCTGCGATGCGCCGTTTTTTAAAGACAAAAAAGTAGTCGCAGTCGGCGGCGGCAATACCGCTGTCGAAGAAGCCCTGCACGTTGCAAAATTCGCAGCTCAGCTTACGCTTGTCCACAGACGGCAGGAATTCAGAGCGACAAAAGTCCTCCTCGAAGAGCTTATGCAGAAAGTCAATAATCCAAACAGCAATATTAAACTGAAACTTGATACAGTTGTTGCTGCAATCGAGGGCAGCGGAAAAGTTGAAAGAGTCAGGCTTAAAAATGTAAAAACAAATAAAGAAGAAGACCTGCCCTGCGACGGTGTTTTTATTTTTATCGGTATGATTCCCAATACCGCATTTCTGGCAGGCTTTATTGACCTTACAGAGGCAGGTTTTGTCAAATGTGATGTCGGTTTCTTGCGGACAAAGGTGCCCGGCGTATTCGTTGCCGGGGACTGCCGAACTGGAGCTGCTATGCAGCTTGCGACTGCCGCAGGCGACGGCGTAAATGCTGCGATGATGACCAAACAGTTCCTAAGAGATCCTGCCTGGTGGAACAAACCTGTTTCAGACGCCCTGATGCCCGGTGAATGGTAAGATAAGAAAATTAAAAATAAAAATTTTTTTAAAAAATCGAAATGGCACTGGGGCAATTTACCAAGTACTGAAAATCCAATTTTAGCGATAATATGTAACGAAAAAACAAAATAGGAAAGATTTTGTGTTAATATGTGGTAAAAAAAACCGCCGGCAGTGACAATTACATATTTCTGTAAAACAAAAATCTCTAAAGATTTGTGTTGACAATATTAGAGGGCAAAATTAGGATTCTATCCGAGAAGGCGAGATGGGATGTGCTGGGCCCATTAGGGTAATGCACATTGAGTGCGTTGAATACTAACAAAAAGTTAGAGTTTGGGAGATTGTGCGATGCGCAAAAAACATTTCCCCAAAAACAGGCTGTTAGTGTGTCTATTATCAGGCTTACTGTTTAGTGTGTGCCTTGCAGGCGATTTAGAACAGGATAAAACCGGTATAATAGCCCTGATTAAGTCTGGCCAGATGGAATCGGCCGCCGAGAGCGTGGATAAACTTCTTGTAGATTATTCACAATCGCCGGACTTGCCGGAGGCACTCTACTGGATTGCACGACATTTCGGATGGTCCAACAACTACGAAGAAGAAAAAAACGTCTATCAAAAACTGATACAAAATTGGCCTGACAATTATTATTCCAATAAGGCAAGATTGGGGTGCCGGCGGACGGAAGTTTTGTCTCTTATCGTATCACAGGACTACGGCCAGGCCGGTACAGCTCTTGATAAACTGATTACCGATTTTAACGAACATCCTGATTTGCCCGACACGCTTTACTGGGTTGCACAAAGGTATGGCTACGCAAAAAAATACGAAGAAGAAAAAAGCCTTTATCAGCAGATAATAGAGGAATATCCCGACAGTTCTGTTGCCAGCAGAGCGAAATTAGGCTACCCAAGTGCACAAGTACGGTCTTTTATCGTGTCACAGAATTACGACAAAGCTAAAGAGGCTCTTAATAAATTAGTTGCCGATTTTAACAGTCAGCCTGATTTGCCGGATATGCTTTACCGCTTGGCACGTGGATACGAATGGCAGGACAGATACAAAGAAGCAAATGATATCTATCAGCAAATAATGACAAATTATCCTGATAGTTCAATCGCAGGCAAGGCAAAGCTGGATATTCAGCGGGCACAAATCAGGTCTCTTATTGTATTGGAAGATTGCAATGAAGTTAATGTGTCTCTTGATAAACTGATTGCCGATTTTAACGGCAATCCTGATTTGCCGGAGGCGCTTTACTGGATTGCACAGAGGTATGGCTACTCTGGCAGGTTCGAAGAAGAGAAAGACCTTTATCAGTATATAGTGACAAACTATCCTGACAGCTCATACGCAGACAAAGCAGCAGTTCAACTATCTCTTGTGTTATTACGTCTGGGTGGTACCTATTACACTCAAGGCCTTTCAAAAAAGCAGGATGGTCTTGATATTGAGGCTGTTCAATGTTTTAAAAAAGCCCTCTGTGTATATGAAGGAATTATTCAGCAATTCCCCTCTTCTGCCGCCGTTACACAGGCGAAATATTTTTGTGGCGATTGTTATATCCTTCTGGGACAAAGCGAAAAAGCTCTGCCATATTTCAACGATGTTCTCTCAAAAAACTCTGATGGCAGTTATGCAGAAGCCATTCGTCTTCGGAAAGAACGTTGTAAAAGTAAAAACATATTAGGAGAATAAAAAATGAGTGCTAAAAAAATGTTGATATGTTTGATGATTATTGTATTTGCATTGTATTCACAACCCGTAACCGGCTGTACTTGTTATAACACCACAACTTGTTCAGGTTCTTGTTCGACGGGAACTTGTGTCCCTCGGCCAACTTCACGTCCTACAGTGAGTAATGAAGAAAATCCTCATGGATGGACTGCTTTAGGTACAAGTTGCGCTCAATGTGTTAAGGTTGTGCTAGGCATAATCATTATACTTGGAAGTTGTGGACCCAGTTTGGCTGGAGAATCGTGCTGATGTCAGTGATTGACCTGAGCCAGGTTTTTTATGAAAATAGTAATGATATGGAGATATTTAAATGAAATCGCAAAATAAGTCAAAAAATTTTGGTATGGTCACCCAGCTACAACTGACTTTGGTCAGTGTGATTTGTCTTTTTTCCTTGCTGATGAATGCAAAGCAATGTTATGCAAGCCAAGATGCATGGGAGAAGTTAGCTCCTATGAGAGAACAATACCAAAAGATAAAAACACTGCACGTTAAAAGCTCTATGCTTGTTGAAAGCGGCCTTACCGATTCCCCAAATACAGCAGTGATACTAATTGATTACGAACATTGGGAAGATAGTAATGGCCGTTATAAAACTGTATATGGTTTCATTGATGCGAATGGCCCCGTAGCAGGCTCCGCTTGGGAATATGCCTATAATGGGCAGACGTTTTATACATTTGAAAGACAATCTAAAACCGCAAGTTACGGCGAAATTGAACCTAATGGATTTCCTTTAACACCAGAGAACCCGTTGTTAGCACCATTATTATTTCTAAAAGATAACAGCAATAAGTACCATATATGCCCGCTCAGATTCAGAGATATTTTAAATTCTGACAGGTGGCAAAATACTTTGGCAAAATCCGAATATCTCGATCTTTCGGACGGTTCGCGAAAAGCTATTAAGATACCCGCTCGAATGATAGATAATGCCAGATTTGATTCATATCTTTATCTTGACCCAAATGGTCTTGTTGAAAAAATAAAGAATATTGGAATTGACGGTAATGCACAATCATTATCAATATCAATCAGCGAATATCAAACCATTATTCTGGACGGAAAGAAAACATATTGGCCCAAAATAATAGAAATAATTGGAACAGATCCAGCCGACAAGAGTTCAGTTAAACTCACGGCTCAGATAGACCTCGTTGAAATAGACATCGCCATCCCGGCTAAAACGTTTACTGTCGATTTGGCGTCTGCAAAATCTGTATGGAATAACGATGTTAAAGCATTTGTGAAGTAAGCAGATATTTTATCTTTTCGACAGCGGTATATATTCTCTCTTTTCAGCAACATTTTTATACGCCGGTCTGATTATGCGTCCGCCGCTGACGCTTTCTTCAATAATATGTGCGCACCAGCCTGCAACCCGCGAAACCGCAAAAAGAGGCGTGTATAACTCCGCCGGGATACCGAGCATCCTGTAAACAAAGCCGGAATATAAATCCACATTGGAGCATACTGTCTTGTCGGACCGTTTAACCTTCCTGAAAACCTCCGGAGCAAGTCTTTCAACCAAAGAATAAAGTTCAAACTCCCAATCAAGGTTTTTTTCCCTTGCAAGCCTTGCCGCCTGCTTTCTAAGCAGTACCGCTCTGGGGTCGGATAACGTATAAACCGCATGACCGAACCCGTAAATCAGACCTGTTTTATCAAATGCCTCGCGTTTGATTATCTTCACAAGGTAATCGGCGACCTGGCCTTCATCATCATAATTTTTGACATTTTGCTTGATGTCCTCCATCATCTCGACGACCTGGATATTTGCCCCCCCGTGTTTGTAGCCTTTCAGCGAGCCTATAGCAGCGGCAACAGATGAATAAACATCGGTATCTGCAGAGGTAACAACGTGTGCGACGAAGGTCGAGTTATTTCCTCCACCGTGCTCGGCGTGCAGCACCAGGCACAAATCGAGCAACTCGGCTTCGGTTTTGGTATATTTTTTGTCCGGTCTTATAAGCCTCAGGAAGTTCGCAGCGGTTGAAAGTTTTTCATCCGGACCGTGAATATAAAGGCTCCGGCTATCATAGTAATGAACCTTGGCCTGGTAGCTATACGCTGCGAATACCGGAAATCTCGCAATCAGTCCGATGCACTGCCGCAAAACATTCCTGAGTGAGCGGTCTTCCGGAGTCTTGTCGTACGAATAACCGGCAAGGACACTTCGTGCCAATTTATTCATTACATTATCACTGGGTGATTTAAGAATCATATTCTCGGTAAATCCCTCAGGAAGCTTTCTGTTTCTGCCCAAAAACCGGCAGAATTTCGTCAAATCTTCCTTCTTTGGAAGCTGGCCGAACAGGAGAAGATAAGCTATTTCCTCGTAACCGGGTCGCTTTTCTTTTTGGAAGCCTGCAACGACATCCTCTATATCAATGCCGCGATATCTGAGCCTGCCGTCGACCGGCTCTTTTTCTCCTTCGCTGACGATATAGCCGTGAACATCGCCGATTTCCGTAAGGCCGACAAGTACGCCCGTGCCGTCCGCATTTCGCAGACCCCGCTTGACGCTATAATACTCATAAAGCTCCGTCGCTATCTTGTTGTGCTGCCTCGCCAGCCTTGCCAATTCAGTCAAAAATGGGTCCTTGGGCGTCCTTTCAGGCACAATACCTTCCATATCCGATTTCACAAACTCTGCCATTTTCTCACCTGTCAATTTAGGATTATCAATTAACAGCCTCACAATACGTCAAGGCGACATAATATAACGGATAATGGATAAAATGCAACCCCGCACCTATTTTTATTCTGATTGATAACCTACTGGAATTCAGAAAAGAAGGCAGAAACAGATAAAAGCATTAATGGAATCTTTATAGGTGCGGGGTTGCATTTCACGCTATTTTACCGCAAAAACCCGTATATTAAAAAACTGTTTTTCTTGATTTTCAGCAGGTTTGAAACAGAATTCGGCGATTTTACAAAGGCAACGCCATAGGTTTTTGCTTGTTTTATAGTCGATATAAAATCTTGTTTTTTAAGATAGGTTTGATATTCTATTAGAAATGAGACTCAGCGGTGTAGCTGAGCAGATTTAAATGGGAAATCCCAATTATAACAAAACAATATCTATCAACCACCTAAACGAAAGGTATTTGGAGAACAATGTCAACTGATCAAAAAAGATGCTTTATTTGTGGTAATATACTAAGGCATACTGCCAGTAGATTTGACAAATATGACTATTACGGTTGCCCTGAGTGTGGGCTTGTAACATCGCTTCCGTTACCGGATACCACGGAAATCATGCGGTTCTATGATGGCTTTTTATTTGGAAAACCAAAAAGCGAAGAGCATAATGTTAAGTTAAGTTATGTTTTGGAAGATACTAAAAAAATTCTTCGTGACATTCACAAGTTTGTTGGCATTTCTTCGCCCTTTTCTGTTTTAGATTGGGGGGGAGGGGTAGGATATTATTCAAATGCATTTAGCATGCTCGGCTGTAAAACTACTCTTATTGATATAGATCGGCAGGCATGCGACTACGCTGTTGAAAAATTTGGTGATTCAATAAACGTTATCTGCCATGATCCCCTTTCTTATGTTTTTAATGCAAAATATGACCTTGTTTTCTGCAATCAGGTAATTGAACACTATGCCGATCCTCGCAAAATGTTGAGCAAAATCAAAGAAGTGCTTTCTCCCGGTGGATTAGCTATTATTACCACGCCAAACCAAGAGTGCAAGGAGTATTTCTTCCGTAGAAGCTGGCTCCGTAAGTATCTTAAAATGGTTGCGAAGTCACGATCAAGCGTTCCAGCAACCTTGATGCGATTTATTCGAAAGCCATGGCTTTGTTGTGATCCCCCTCGACATATACATGCTTTCAACCGTAAAAGTCTCAGCACTCTTCTCGAGTCTGAATGTTTCAAGCCGGTGGCTGTGTTTGGTGAGTATTATAACACACAATACTACAGTCTTGGCAATCGTCGTGATTTCTGGCAAATCCGGCGTGCAAGGAGTTTATTACGAATAGCAAGCGGATTACCCGATTATCTCGGAATAGAGTTCCTTAGTATGATTGCGAGGAAGGGTCAGTGGGGTAACAATCTTGTTGCCTATGCCCTCCTGTTGTAAAGCCCGAATAAATAATGCATTTTTTGTATTTTCATTGGTATTTTGTTTTAGCTATTATCAAAACCTAACCGCTAAGTATAATACTCCCCAAAAACTGGGCGCATGATTAAGGTGGATTTGTCGCTTGAGACGATAAAAAGTTCAGGAGACAGATTTATGAAAAACAGAAGACGTAATCATTTAATTAGGGACAGGCACCCATTTAATTACGTTCGACGCAACCGATACGAGCCTCACACCTGTCCTCCGTAGCTTTAGCGAAGGAGGAATCGCAACCGTTCTACGGTCGTCTCCCCAACGTAAGAGCGATTCTTGACATTCCATTTCTTTTCTGAGATACTGCTGTTTTGGATTTTAGGTTTCGGAGAAATTGGATTATGAAGGCATCGGAGATGAAAAAGGGCCAGACGGTCCTTATTGACGGAAAGCTCTATATAATTATAGATTTCGAGCACGTCAAGCTCGGCAAGGGCGGCGCCATTTATCAGACAAAAATCAAGGGCATCGCTGACGGCCTGATACAGAACGCAAGAATCAGGTCCGAGGAAACCATTGAAGAGGTTACTCTGGATAAGCGTAAATACGAGTATCTTTATTCTCAGCCCAACGGGCATATTCTTATGGACCTTGAGACTTACGACCAGATAACGCTTGACAATGACGCCTTTGGCGACGGCAAAAAATATCTCAAGCCAAACACCGAAATTGCGGTCAGTACGTATGACGGCAAACCGGTTATGGTTATTTTGCCCAATACTGTCGACCTTACTGTTGTCGAAACGCCTCCTGAGATAAAAGGTTCAACGGCCTGCAGGCCAGCGAAAATCGGCAACGCTGGATACCGGCGCCGTTGTTAATGTGCCGGCCTTTATAAAGGTCGGCGATATTGTCCGTATCGATACCCGGACAGGCGAATACGTTACAAGGGCATAAAGCCTGATTTTGAAATTTTAAATTCTGAATTGTTTAATATGCCTCAGGGAAAAATAAGTCGGCTGCTCGTAAGGCTTTTCGGCTCGCGAAATGAAAGGCTTGTCAAAAATTATATGCGCATTGCCCGCGAGGCTCTCCGTTTTGAAGAGGCATTACAAGCTCTTGATGATGAGGCTTTAAAGGCCAAAACCTCAGAATTTAAAAACCGTCTCACACAGGGTCAAAACCCCCGGCAAATTCTTCCTGAGGCTTTTGCTGCTGTCCGCGAAGCGGCCAGGCGGAATGTCAATATGCGGCATTTTGACGTTCAGCTCGTCGGCGGCAATGTTCTGTACGACGGCAAAATCGCCGAGATGGCAACCGGCGAAGGAAAAACCCTTGTTGCCACTCTTGCTGTATATCTCGTGTATCTGACGGGCAGAAAGGTACATATCGTAACCGTCAATGATTATCTCGCCAGGCGCGATGCAGAATGGATGGGGCCAATTTATAAGGCGTTAGGCCTTACTGTCGGTGCAATCCAGGCCGATATGGACACTGCTGGCGATGAGCGGAAAGGCCAATACGCCTGCGATGTAACCTACGGCACAAATAACGAATTCGGCTTTGATTATCTGCGCGACAATATGAAGCTATATGTCGAGCAGCTTGCCCAGGGGCCTTTGGAATACGCAATTATAGATGAGGTTGATTCGATTCTTATAGATGAGGCCAGAACGCCGCTGATTATTTCAGGCCCTGCCTTTGACGACGTCAGCAGATATAAAAAAGCTGATACCGTTGCAAGGCAAATAATCAAAATGCAAAGCGATTACGACCGTATAAAACAGCAGCTCGACTCGGCACAAAAAACAGTCGCAAATGCCGAAGGCGAACTTTCAGAAGCAAAAAAGGCCAAAGACGACCAGCGTCTGCAAAAAGCACGGTCGGTAATTGAAAAAACCCGGCAGGAGATTGAAAATCTTCAAACTCGACTTACATCCGCTAAACAATATTATGAAGTTGAGTACGACCGAAAATCAGTTCATTTAAATGAAGAAGGGGATAAAAATGCTCAGCAACTTTTGGGACTTAAGACGCTCAATGAATATCAAGCTTCAGTTGAGAGGTGGTCTGATAAAGTCAAACAAAGTCTCCGTGCTCACATAGTCTTCGAAAAGGAAAAAGACTATGTTGTGATGGACGGCAAAGTCGTGATTGTTGACGAATTTACCGGCCGCCTTATGCACGGCAGGCAGTGGTCTGACGGCCTTCATCAGGCTGTCGAAGCCAAAGAAAATGTTACAATAAAAGAGGAATCCCAAACCCTTGCGACAATAACATTGCAGAACTTCTTCCGTCTTTATGACCAGATAGCAGGTATGACCGGCACCGCCGCCACCGAAGCCGAAGAATTTATGCAGATATATAAACTCGAAGTTGTTACTATTCCCACTAACGAACCCTGCATCCGTGACAATATGAACGATATGATTTATAAGTCCCTGAAGGAAAAATTCAACGCCATTACAGAGGAAATTCACAATGTAAGCTCGGCAGGCAGGCCTGTTCTCGTCGGCACAATAAGTGTTGAAAAAAGCGAGGCTATCTCGAACGCCCTTACCAGAAAATATGGCATAGAGCACGAGGTTCTCAACGCAAAGCAACACGCAAGAGAGGCGCTTATAGTTGAAAAAGCAGGCCAGCAGCATACCGACCGCTCTGGAAATCCCTGCGGTAACGTTACAATTGCCACGAATATGGCGGGTCGCGGTACTGATATAAAACTCGGCCCCAGTGTCGCAGATATCGGCGGTCTGCATATTCTGGGCACGGAAAGACACGAGGCAAGAAGAATCGACAACCAGCTCCGCGGCCGCAGCGGCAGACAGGGAGATGCAGGGTCAAGCCAGTTCTTTTTGTGTTTCGACGACGACCTTTTAAAAATCTTTTCTCCCGAATGGACAGTAAAAGCCCTTTCCTGGGTCGGCTGGGAAGAAGGTATGCCCATACAGCACGGCCGGATTAGCAAAGGCATTGAAAAAGCCCAGAAAAGGGTCGAGCAGCGGAATTTCGAAGCACGCAAAAGCCTGCTCGATTACGATGAGGTAATGGACTACCAGAGAAAAATCTTCTACTCGCGCAGAAGGCAGATAATAAGCCAGACAGGCCTTAAGGATATGATAACTGAGATGATTGACTCAACAATCGAAAAGGCCTGCGTTGATATGCCCAAGGAAAACTACCGCTTTGTCTGCATCGCCGAATGGGCGAGGACAACCTTCGGCGCGGATATAAATCCAAAACGCATCGAAAGTCTCGATGCCGAGCAAATCGAAGAGCTTGTAAAGAAAAACACCAAAAACGAGGCTGAAAGCAACATCTCCATTACGCTCGGCGAATATCTGGAAGATTTCGAAGATAAAAGCACCTGGAATATTGACGCCCTGTGCAAATGGGCGATGAGCGAGTTTAGCGTCCAGCTTTCCGGCAATAAAATCAGACAAATGACCGCAGAGCAAATCGAACAAAGTCTTATCGAAGCCTCCGCAGAGCAGATTGACAAAAAAGATTGCTCAATTTTGGCAGCATTTCTCGACCCCGATTTTGGGATTAAGACATTTACTCACTGGGCAAACAATAAATTCGCAGCAAAACTTGACGCAAGCCGACTCAAAACCTTAAAACCGGCCCAGATTCACAGCGAGCTTTCCCGGCAAATCCAGGCCAAATACAACCGCCGTGAAATAGAGTATCCGATTGAATTTGCAATGAGTATTACATACCGCCCTGACAGCGTAAATGTTTATTCGTTTGAAAGCCTGGCCAAATGGGCAAATGAAAAATTCGGCGCCGAATTATCCGTCTCTCATCTTCAGAATACCTCCCCTGCCGCTATCCACAGAGAGCTGCTGAAAATCAGTGAAGATTATCACAGCACAGGCCTGCAAAAGGAAACCGACGAAAAACTTGCAACCCTAACGCCTGGGGAGCTTGCCGACTGGGCAAACAAAAGATTTAAAGCAAAATTGCAGACCGCCGAACTTGAGGAAAAGGAAACTGCCGGCCAAAAACTGCTCGAAGCCGGGCGAAACTATCTGCGAAGCGAACTGTCGGAGCTTGAAAGATATGTCCTGCTTCAGATATTCGATTCTGTATGGAAGGACCATTTGTATGCGATGGACCATTTGAAGGAAAGCATCTTTATGCGAGCTTACGCCGAAAAGGACCCCAAAATCGAGTACAAGCAGGAAGGCTTTCGAATGTTCAGCGAAATGCTCGATTTGATAGAAGATAAGGTAACCGATACTATTTTCAAGGTCAGGCTTGAGGCCGGCACAAGGGCAAAAAGTGTCTGGCAGGCAGGACAAACAAAGCACGACGAGGTTAGCCAGTTCGAAATGGCTGAAAGACAAAGAGCAGCCGCACAGGCCCCTCAAGGCGAAGCCGCCAGAGTAAAGCAGATAAAGCTCAAGCAGCCCAAGGTCGGCAGAAACGACCCCTGTCCCTGCGGCAGCGGGAAAAAATACAAAAAATGCTGCGGCAAAAACGCCTGATTAGACTTTCTTCATCCACCTGTGGCGAAAAATATCCCTGATTTTATCTGTAAAAGACAGCCCTAATCGCCGCGTAGAAGTGGAAAACTCCATCTTTCCCATATCTTCTAATGTTGGTTTTGACCTGAATAGTGAATAAACTGATGTGATTAGCCCAAATAAAAACAGTCTTCTTTCGCAATTTTGATTTTTGATTTTTGATTTTTGATTTTCCATTATCTTACGACCGCCATTTTTGTCATAGCTAAAAGCTCTTTGCCTGTTTTACTTTTAAAACTTTGCTGTGTGAACAACTGATGCCTCTGAAGAACTTGCGGCGCATCCATATAATACCTCTTTACCGCTTCTGTCCCTCCTTCTGCAGGGCCGGCAGTTTTATAACCTATATCCAAAAGCCATCTGCCAAACTGGCCGTTGTACTCAGCAGGAAAAATAAGAGCCGTTACGAACTTTTCACCATTGTATCTTGCAAAATGAACTTTTGCTCTTGCAGGTGGAGCATCACCAACAGCTGATTTTACAAGTCTTTTGAAATCATCCTGAGCGGTAGTTTCATCAAACTCATAAAAGAACATTCCCGCCTCAAGCTGGAATGTCTGATTCGGCACGCCTTTAAGCTCCATTTTGCCGTCAGGATATGCGTTATAAATCCTGTAAACCTTCACATTTTTGAATTTCTCACTTTCGAGCAGCTCCGCTGCTTCCTGTGCGGTAAAGCCGACCCCGCTATGGTCGCCAAAATCAACAATGTAAAGGTCAACGTACCTGTCCGGATTTTCTATCTTAGGCAGTTCCATAGTCTCATTTTAATCACAGATTCCACAGATTGCACGTTTTTTTTATTTCAAAAAAGTCCAACCCTAACATAATTAACCATAGGTTTGAAATCCAGGGAAAAACAGGAGATAATAAAATGCGTAAGACTGTTAATAAGATATTTATTGCGTTTTATATTGTATTCCTACCGTTGCTTACAACATCCTGCGCTCCGAGCCCGGCTGACCTTTGAGAACGGACTAATAAAACATGAGATTGCCAAACCTGCGCAGGAAAGTATGAAAATTATGGGCGAGTTCCAAGAGTCATTTGAAAAATGGGCATCTGAAAAACAAGAGCAGAAATGGGCCAAATTAAAATCTGAAGGTATTACCAAAAAAAATGTCAGTGAATGGCTGGCTATAACTCGGCAGTGGCGCCAGGAAGTTAGGTAGGAAAGGAAATAGATTTTTCAGTATCTATTTTTTGACTTTTACTTTTGCGAATTTGCGCTTTCCCGCCCTGATAATCATTCCCTCGGCAGGTGTTATTGATTGATTGGGGTCGCTTATTTTTTCACTGTTAATAGTAACGCCGCCCTGCGTTATTAGTCTCTTTGCCTCACCGCCTGTTGAAACAAGTTTACAGTTCAAAAGCAGTTTTGCTGCAGTTATAGGCTCGGCCTTTATCTCAACTGTTGGCATATCGTCAGGAAGCTGCCTCTGGGCAAATACCTTTTCAAACTCAGCCGCAGCCGATTGGGCCGCAGCTTCTTCATAAAACTGCCTAACAATCGTCTTGCCCAAAAGCACCTTTGCCTCCTTTGGATGTGTTTTTTCAGAATTGACAAGCTCCCTGATTTTTTCTGCAGGCATATCGGTCAGCAGCGTAAAATAATTGTCCATCAAACAATCGCTTATGCTCATAATCTTGCCGAACATATCTTTCGGCTCATCGGTTACGCCGATATAATTGTCCTTTGACTTGCTCATTTTTTCTTTGCCGTCGAGCCCGACAAGTATCGGCATAATAATTACAATTTGAGGCTTTTGTCCATAAGCTTTCTGAATATCTCTGCCGACAAGATTATTGAATGTCTGGTCCGTACCGCCAAGTTCTACATCGCTTTTTACCACCACTGAATCATATCCCTGCATAAGCGGATAAAGAAA
Source organism: uncultured Planctomycetaceae bacterium (assembly GCA_964619675.1). Lineage (GTDB taxonomy): Bacteria > Planctomycetota > Phycisphaerae > Sedimentisphaerales > UBA12454 > JAPLMW01. The sequence continues at coordinate 43,855 of CAZUEO010000014.1, forward strand.
CTCGTGCGTATAAACATCAATATCATTTTGCAGCCTTAATTTAAAACTGTCTCTCTGGAGCATCTGGGCAACAGTTTTTTGGGCCGCAATTTGTATAAGCTCCATAAGAGTCATTTTCTCGAACCATTCGCTGTTCGGCCTTACTTCGAGTTTATCCTTTGAGGTATCGAGAATTTTTCCTGCCTGCGTCAGGTAAGTTTCGGCATTTTTTTCAATCTGCTCAGGCGATAGTATCGGTCTTGTGGTGTTCTGTCCCGTCGGGTCGCCTATTCGAGCGGTATAATCGCCTATAATCAGAACTGCTTTATGGCCCATGTCCTGAAACTGCCTCATCTTTCGCATAACTACGGTATGCCCAAGATGAATATCCGGCGCAGTAGGGTCCATACCGAGCTTGATGCGAAGCTGGCGCTTTTGTCCTGCCGCCTCAGCAAGCCGCTCGGCAAGTTCATCGGCACTGTAAATCTCGACTGTCCCGCGTTTCAGGTGCTCAAGCTGTTTATTCACATTTTCTGCCATAAATACCTCTAAAAGAGCCAGTATTCTAATCTAAAGCCCGTTTTCAATCAACGGAAATGACTACCTGAAAAATCGCGATTAGAACTGCTTCTTGCTGTCCAGCAGGAAATTCACCGGCCCGTCATTTGACGCTGTAACATCCATAGATGCCGCAAAAACCCCTTTTTGCACTTCAAGCCCCTCTGCTTTTACAAGCTCGACGACCTTTTCATAAAGCCTTTCAGCCTGCTGTGGCTGGGCGGCCAAATCGAAGCCGGGCCTTCTGCCCTTCCTGCAGTCTCCGAAAAGCGTAAAGTTGCTCACAATCAGCATCTGCCCCGCCGTATCCTTTACATTTAAGTTCATTTTATCATTGCTGTCGGCAAAAATTCGCAGATTGGCAATTTTGTCGGCAATAAAAAAGGCATCTGTCTCATCATCATCTTTACCGACACCAAGATATACAAGCAGGCCTCCGCTTATCTGTCCGACTATATCGCCGTCTACCGCAGCCTGTGCGCCTTTTACTCTCTGTACTATAGCTCTCATTTTTTATCATCTTAACCAAAAGCAGCTTTCCAGTCAATTGCACAAACGCGGGAAAAACCACATATACCGGCTATCAAACAAGTCATTTTATAGGACTCGGCATAAAAATCTTACACATTAAGTTTTTATTGCAACATCACCCTTTTGTTTAATTTTCAGTAACCTCACAAAACATTTGTGCCGATATTAGGGGTAACTGGAATTAGTGAGAGGTATTATGCAAAATTCTATAACGGTTCTCGTTATTGACGATGATACAATGATAAGAAAATTGCTGCATATCGCGCTGGCAAGCAAGGGCTTTAAGGTCTTTACTGCCTCTAACGGCCAGGAAGGCCTCGACACCGCCAAAACTGACGAAATTGATGTTATATTGCTGGATTGGATGATGCCCGAAATGGACGGTATGGCGGTACTGGAAGAATTGAAACGAGACCGCGATACAAAGCGCATACCGGTATTAATGCTCACAGCCAAAGATGGCTGCAAGGATATCGAACTTGCCATCGATAAAGGCGCTGATGATTACATCGTAAAACCTTTCAATCCCTATGAAGTCCCCGAAATGGTACAAAAACACCTTGAAAAAATTCATAACGGCACCAATATCCACAAACAAGGCATTTTAAGCAGAATCTTCGCAAATCACAGCTAAGCCGATAATCTACATATTCCTGCAATACCTCCCGTATACACCACTGTTGATAAGCCTATTTAGCCGTTATGAAAGATTATCGGCTGTTATGGCATCCCCTGAAAAAAGCCTATTCATAAGCGATTTAACCGTAAAAAAATTCCTAATAAATCCTAAAAAACAGATTTTTCCCTTGCATTTGTACTTCCGTTGTGGTATAATCGCGAAAGAATTGGGATAGGAGAAAGCACCCGATACAGGATGTATACCAACTGACTTGAGTGCGGGTTTTTTGCATTGTTTTGCAACGTTGATTTTAAGTGAATCTCTGCGTTTTAAAATGAGAGAAGGGTTATTGAGCATAGAGTTTGCGCGCGTTTTTAAAGCGATAAAAATAACCTCTTATTCGAAAGTGAGGTAAGATATGACGAAAAGATTTTTATTCTTCTTTGCTGCTGCACTCTTTTTAACAACCGGGTTGGCTTCTGCCGATATACTCGGCCCAATTACCACAAGCACGCCGATTTCTTTGACGCTAACCGATTGGTCAAACACATTGGCATTTCAGCAGTTTAACCCCTCGTTGGGAACTCTAAATAGTGTAAAACTTGATTTTTCCGGCTCACTAAGCACTGTAATAACCGTTTCATCAACAACTGACGCAAACGGCTGGGCAAAAACCGAAGTTGTATTGGATGTTCAGAAAACAGGTCTTAATCTCAATAGTCCGACAATCTCCCTGTATAGCGATCAATTTAACTTTGAGTATCTCAACGGCACTGTAATTTCTCCCACACTCACCAAGACCGGTCTTTCTTCTAACATATATACAACTACTGCGGTGCTTAATGCATTCACAGGAACCGGCAATATTGTGCTGGATGCCAGCGCCGCCGCGACAACATTGTTGTCTTTCAGCAGTGGTAACGTTACGGCCAGCCAAGTCACGGATGCATCGTTGACTGGAACTGTTACTTACGATTACATTCCCATCCCTGAACCAGCTACGATTACTCTGCTTTGCACAGGCATCTTTGTATTAAAGATAAAGAGAAAAAAGCGGTAAAGCACGGCTTCATAAGCAAATAACTTTCTAATATTACGGATAAGGTTTTTTATATAAAAAACCTTATCCTGCTGCTATATCGGCATAATTGACACAAATTGGGGAAGGCTGAAAACTCCTTATATACAGGTTCTTTGCTATCTGATTTGGGTTTTGTTTTTCTGCATCGTCATTACATCGCTGAATTTGGAGCATTTCTTAATGTTTTAAGCGAGAGAAGAGTTATTGGGCAGGTTGCGCGCGTTTTTAAAGCAACAAGCTTAACGAAAACCAGGGTATTATGACAAAAGGATTTTTAGCTTTTCTCGCTGTCGTACTTTCTGTAATGGCTGTACCGGCCTTTGCCTATACAATCTCACAGACGCAGTTTGTTACCGGCATACCCAATATGAACGGTTCGTTGGCCGACTTTAATCAATTCGATAACCTTGGTGGAACCCGGCAATTACAATCTATTCAGGTTGCATTTACTCTACAATCAAGTGGTGGATATCTGGAGGTTCAAAATATCAGTTCTTCACCCGCTTCAATTACCTATGCATTTGGTGTAAACGGTCGTATTTCTTCAACAGACGTTTGCTTGCCGGATATGTTATTGCAGGTATTTGACACTAATCATTTTGACCTTAATCCTGGTGCCAGTTGGTCATACAATGGCAGCATAAAAACTGACAGCGAGTCAGATTTCGTATCGGCCTCTCTCTGGGGCGGTGGAGCCAAAGGGTTTTTGGGAGCAGGCACGTATAAAATAAACTACTCCATCGGTCGGACGGCCGATTGCACCAGCGACGGGGGAATAAGCTTTGCCGCTATCCCAGCCAGTGCATCCGGTTTTGTAACCGTGCTTTACACCTATGACGTTGTTCCTGAGCCTGCTACAATTGCCTTGTTGACATTTGGAGGGTTTATCTTCTTATTAAAGAAAAAACGCGGCAAACGTTATCCGCCATAGTGAGATATATTTTTAGCTATACCTGGAATCTCTGCTCTTTCTTTACGGTCTTTACAGAGTGCCGCCTCTGCGTCCCATAATTTCGCGGTATATACCCGCCCAAAAAATATCGGATTTTTCCCTTGACAAATATTCTCGCTTCTGGTATAATATCTTTAAATTGGGGTAGGCGGAGAAAATGGGAGTCTGAGAAAACACTTATTGGGTAGTTTGGAGAAAAACGCGTTATTGGGATAAGTTGGTTTTTGCGCGTTTTTCAGCATTTGCCTTCTGATTAAGGAGAAAACACCAAGGCTTTGGCGCACATTTTGTGCGCTTATTTAGGCCTTGTGCTGTTTGGCAATCAGTTTTTTGAATCCACTTGGTTTTATCTGACTTGATTTACTTCGGTTTGACGAACCAGTCTCTAACTTTGGCTGGAGAGAAAACAACTAAAAACGGAGTAGGCCGTTAGAGGACGGCCGAGAAGAAGTTTTACAGACGGAACGTGGATTAGAGAAAATATGAGGCAAGAGAAGAATTATAAGATGCAGGAAGCACAAAAAAACAGAAAAAATCGGGCGGACGCTTTCTGTTCTCATTTCAGTAACACCATTCGTTCATTGCCATCTCTCATTTTGACCGGATTAGGTCTATTAGCATTCACAGGGAAAAAAATAAATAAAATAGTAGAAAGGAGCCAAGTATGAAAAAGTTAATTACAATCTGTGTAGTATGTGCCTTCGTGGCGTCAACTGCCACTGCACACTGGGTGCCCCAAGACGGCCACAAGATGCATTTTCCCCAACTGCCCGACCCCCAAGGCTGGGATATCGCCTTCAGCACTACGCTTGCCGACGATTGGCAATGCAGTGGAACTGGCCCCGTAACCGACATCCACTTCTGGGGCTCATGGCGGCAGGATATTGTCGGCAACATCCAAAATATTCACCTGAGCATCCACGAAGATATACCGGCAAACGACCCTCGGGGTACCTATTACAGCCAGCCTGGAATTGAACTTTGGTCATTGGACACCACAGATTTCACGATTTCGGATTCATTTTACGGCTGTGAGGGCTGGTATGACCCCACTAACACCGCTGAAACGACCTACCCCGACCACGATAAGTTCTACCAGTACAACATTACAGATATCCCGCAACCCTTTACGCAGCAAGAGGACACAGTCTATTGGCTGGATATTATGGTTACGGTTGAGCAGGGAACCAATGGAGACCAACCGGAATTTGGCTGGAAAACAGCGGACGTAAATTCCTATCCCGACCCATATACGGGCAGCCACTACAGAGATGATGCTGTTTTCTTCTCATACGACACAACCGGAGCCCCTCTGGGCTGGTTCGAGTTGTACGACCCATACGAACTCGATAAGTCTCTGGACCTAGCGTTTGTTATCACCCCTGAGCCGGCAACGATTGGGCTGCTCGGCCTTGGCGCCTTGAGTCTGATAAGAAGGAAAAAGTAAAAAAAGACCAAAATGCGGAGCACTGTATGTGCTCCGTAGAACGGCCTTGTGAAAACTAAGGAGAACCTTTGAATGAAAAAGGCAATTGCAATTTACATAGTAGTAATGATTTTGGTTGCCGCATCAGACCTTATAGCAACACCAGTGAAAATTATGCCCCTTGGTGATTCTATAACCTTTGGCTTAGGCTCAGTTGACTACAATGGCTACCGCAAACCGTTGTATAACAAACTGACGGCAGCGGGTTATAATTTCGATTTTGTAGGCAGTCAGACTAACGGTAATTTCCCGGATCCCAGTCATGAGGGGTACAGCGGCTGGCATGCAGATACCGCGGGCACAAGCGATATTTTAGGACAAGTTTACAACTGGCTTGAAGCCAATCCCCCGGACATCGTTCTGCTGCACATTGGAACAAACGATATCACTTACGGCGGACAGAATGCTAATGAGGTAAGCGGCATCCTTGCCGAGATTGACAGGTTCAGTCCCGACATCAAGGTTGTTCTTGCCCTTATAATAAATCGGTGCCCCTACAGTTCCACGACAACTCAGTTCAACTATGATGTTAACGAAATGGCTCAAAACCGTATTGCCGCAGGTGATGATATTATCATCGTGAATATGGAAAGTGCGCTCGACTATGCAACCGATATGGCTGATAGCTTACATCCTAATGACACCGGCTACGCAAAAATGGCCGATGTCTGGTTTGATGCAGCTTGCAGTTACGGTTCGTACTTTGGAGCCCCCAACCCTGAGCCGGCAACGATTGTCATGCTCGGCCTCGGCGCTTTGAGTCTCGTCCGCACAAAGAAACGGGCTAAGTAAAAAAGAAAGAAGAATGCAAAACCGTTTAATACTCATCTTGTTGATGTTCTTTTCTGTCGGATTTATATCCGTCGATACCGATGCCAGTATGACAATAGCAACCTTTGCCGACCCATCCGAAGACAGCAGTAATCCGTTGTTCGATGTTAATTTTACAAGTATGAAACTCAACGGCGGATGGGATGACAACAAAACCGGTCTGATTCTGGAACTCCCTTACAGCGATTACACCGTTGAAAACAATAATGCCTTCAT
>CAZUEO010000015.1:0-49445 GCA_964619675.1 uncultured Planctomycetaceae bacterium
CCTTTACAATTCTCGGAGTCGTCCTGACAACACGTATTAGTAAAGCCTTCGGCAAATCAATAACTTATGCAGTCTCTTTGGGTATAGCCGGTATAACTGCGGCGCTCATAATTTTCGCAGGCCAACAAGACATCGCTTTCATATTTATTCTGAATCTTATTGCATCGTTTGCGGTCGGGCTCGTGTCTGTACTGCAGTGGTCTATCTATACCGATACAGCGGATTATTCGGAGTGGAAGAACGGCCGCCGGGCTACTGGGCTTGTGATGTCTGCTTCACTTTTCGCGCTGAAGCTTGGGATTGCACTGGGAGCTACAGCTAATGCATGGATATTGGCAGCTTATAATTATCAGCCCAATATGGAGCAGACAGAACAAGGGCTGCTTGGCATACGCATGGTTATGACTGTTTACCCCGCCATTTTTGCCTTGCTTGGTATGGTATTAATGTTCTTCTACCCGTTGAACAAGGCGAAAATGCATCAGGTTGAAACCGAACTGATTGAGCGCAGAAGGCAGCGAGGGGAACTCGGACCAGAAAATGCAGAATGAGTTATTGGACGCCGTAAATAATATGACTAACTCGTGATTTATATGATTATATAGACAAAAGGAGCTGGAAATGAAGATGCCAAGAGTAGTTTGTGTGATGTGTTTAATGGTGGTTTTGGCAGGTTCCGCTAACTGCTTTGCGGTTGCTAAAACGCCTGTGCTCAAGGATGTATTTGCAAAGGATTTCTTAATCGGTGCTGCTCTCAACGATGATGTGATGAACGGCAAAGATCCGCGGGCCGCTGTCATTGTCAGGAGACAATTTAATACAATCACGCCCGAAAACATTATGAAATGGATGCATATTCATCCTGAGCCGAGCAGATATAACTTCAGGGCGACTGACCGTTTTGTGAAATTCGGTCAAAAGAACAAGATGTTTATTGTCGGCCATACGCTTGTCTGGCACTGGCAGACGCCAAAATGGGTATTCGAAGATAAAAACGGAAATGACGTTGATAGGGAGACGCTACTTAAGCGAATGAAACGGCATATCTTTGCCGTAGTAGGCCGTTATAAAGGCCGCGTCAACGGTTGGGATGTTGTTAATGAGGCGATTGATGACAATGGCAGATTAAGACGGACCAAGTGGATGAAAATAATCGGCGAAGATTTCATCGCAAAAGCTTTTGAATACGCCCACCAGGCCGACCCAAACGCCGAATTGTATTACAACGATTTTACTCTCGATGAGCCTGCCAAGCGCAAGGCCTGCATTCGTCTTGTAAAAGACCTCAAGGCCAAAGGTCTCCGTATTGACGGTGTCGGTCTGCAGGGGCACTGGGCATTGGATTATCCTAAACTGGAAGATGTTGAGGCTTTTATCAACGCTATGACGGCGCTGGGCGTAAAAGTTATGATTACGGAAATGGATGTTGATGTCCTGCCCAAGGCCATGCATCACAGGGGAGCAGACCTTAGTAAGATGGCCAAGCAGCGCAAAGAGCTTGACCCTTATGTTGCCGGCCTGCCGGATGCGATGCAGAAGAAGCTTGCAGACCGTTACACCGAGTTTTTCACTCTGTTTGTCAAACATGCGGACAAAATCAACCGCGTTACCTTTTGGGGCGTTTATGACAAGACAAGCTGGCTCAACAAGTTTCCTGTAAGGGGACGCACAAACCATCCCCTTTTGTTTGGCCGGGACTATAAGCCCAAACCGGCCTTTTTTGCCGTCATTAAAACAGCCGAGGGTAAATAAAGGAAAAAGTAAAAACCAGGGAGGAAATCAGTATGAGATACTTGATAATGTGTGTTCTACCATTGGTTTTAGTATCCGGCTGCCTGCAGCAGGCTAAACAATTCAATAATCCCGTCATCCCCGGCTGTTTTCCAGACCCAAGTATCTGTAAAGTAGGTAATGATTATTATACGGTACACAGTACCTTTGAGTATTTTCCCGGCGTTCCGGTGCTTCACAGCAAAGACCTTGTGCATTGGCGGATGATAGGCTATTGCCTGACACGCAAGAGCCAGTTGCCGCTTGAGAAGATGAGGGCCTCCGGCGGCATCTACGCCCCGACGATTCGTTATTACGATGGCACGTTTTATATGGTAACTACAAACGTTGATGGCGGTGGTAATTTTTACGTTACTGCCAAAGACCCTGCAGGGCCCTGGTCTGAGCCGATTTGGATAAACGATGGTGGTGGTATTGACCCATCGCTTTTCTTCGATGACGACGGAACAGTTTATTATCACCGACAGGAAGGCGGGCGTCACGGCTGCACCGCTCAATCAACGCTCGATATCAAAACCGGCAGACTCAAAGGGGAATTGAAGGAAATATGGCGCGGCACGGGCGGCATCTGGCCGGAAGGCCCACACCTGCATAAAATCAATGGCAAATATTACCTGATGATTTCAGAAGGCGGGACAAGCTACGGTCATATGGTTACTGTCGCCCGCAGCGACTCGCCGTGGGGACCATTCGAATCGAATCCGAATAATCCCATCCTTACACATCGTGATCTCGACGGCAATCCAATCCGCGCTGTCGGGCATGCAGACCTTGTTGAGACCCCCGATGGCTGGTGGCTTGTTTGTCTGGCCATCCGACCTAAGGGTGGCTACTTTCATCACATCGGCAGGGAAACCTTCCTTGCGCCAGTTGTCTTTAATAAGGAGGGCTGGCCGGTAGTCAATGGAAACAAACCAATAGAATTGATTATGCCTGCGCCGAAATTGCCGCAGCATAAATGGCCGAAACTGCCTGCAAAAGATAATTTCAAAAACAAAACCCTCGCACTGCAGTGGAATTATCTGAGAAATCCTATAGAAAGCGAATACTCCCTGACCGAACGACGCGGCTTTTTGCGACTTCACGGCTCGGCTGTAAATATGAGCAACCAGGATTCGCCTGCATTTGTTGGGCGCAGGCAGACCGATTTTAACTGCGTTGCTTCGACATTACTTGAATTTGAGCCTGATAGTGAAGGCCAGGAAGCCGGCCTTGTAGCTCGCGGCAATGATAAGCATCATTATGAAATAGCAGTTACGCAAAGAAGAGGAAAACGACAAATCTTGTTTAGAAAAGTGCTTAAAGGACAAATAATAGAGCCTGTTAAATACGCTGATATTGGCGGCGGACCTATCATTTTGTCGGTAAAGGCGACGCCATTGTCGTATGAATTTTTCTATCAGCCAAAAGGCGACAAACCCATAAGTTTCGCCAAAGCGGCGACGAAGGATTTATCCGTTGAAGCGATAGGATTCGAAGATGGGATGTGCTTTACAGGCGTGTATTTCGGTATGTATGCAACCGGCAACGGTAAAAAGTGCACAAACCCCGCCGATTTCGACTGGTTCGAGTATAAAAGCACGGACAAGCACTGATTTTTTAGACACTGACGGGCACCGGCAGCTTATTACGTATCGAGCATATCCCATTCGAAACCGACGACCCAGCGGAGCGCAGAGAGTTTGCCGTTGAGCATGCCCCATTCGAAGCTGTCATAGGGGCCGAGATTTTCGAGACCGTATTTGTCCTCGATTTTTTTGGCGGCTTTGCAGGCATCCTTCCAGATTTGCGGGTCAACCTGCTCCTCGCCCTGTTCAATACTCTCTTTTAGCTGCTGGTGGCGGTCATACCAGACCTTGTCGGTAAGCTCCTCGACTGCCTCATCGATTTGCTCTTTAGTCCTGCTGTCGAAAATATCATCTTCCGATTGGTCAAAAGAATTCTCGTCTTTCATATCGTTTCATCCTTATCTTATATGTGGTTCATCTTTATTTTTTTCATATTCCTGGTTGCCGCAGAGCATTCTACCAATTCTTTACAAGTGTTTCCATTTTTTTCACTGCTTTTGTTGAGCTATAATTACAATGCTGATAAAGGCTTTTTTATACATTAGCGATATTGTGAGTCTTTTTTAATTTTGCCTTGACATAGCTGTATTATCAGGTATTATTCTCCATTCTTTGTTTCTTAATGGACTATTTTATAAGGAGCTTTGAAGTGGCAAAAGAGAAAGATATTGAAATTGTGGCCGCAGGGCATACCTGCCTTGACCTGATACCGGCCTTTACCATTGATGGAAAAGTTGACAAGATGACCGATGTCCTTGTGCCGGGCAAAATGATAAATATGGGCAACTGCGTTGTTGTCGGCGGCGGGCCGGTTACAAACGCAGGCGTATCTATCCGCAGGCTCGGTGTCAAAACCGAACTAATCGGCAAAATCGGCGATGATGATTTTGGCAAAGAGGTTCTTAACTGGTACGAAGAGCACGAAGGCCATTTCAAGGGTATTCATATGGTCAAGGGGGAATCGACATCATATACCATTGCGATTTGTATTCCCGGCATAGACCGCTTTTATCTGCATCATTGCGGAGCGAATGATACCTTTGGTTTTAATGATATGGATTTTGACCTCGTAGAGCGTTCGAAACTGATGCTCTTTGGTTACCCGCCCTGGATGAAAAAGATTTATGATAATACCGGCGCTGAGCTGACAAAAATTCTTAAAAAGACCAAAGAATTGGGGGCTACAACTGCGCTTGACCTTTCACTTCCCGATGTAAACAGTCCCGCAGGCCAGGTTGACTGGAAGGCAATTCTCAAAGACTGGGTGCCGTTGTCGGACATTATGGTGCCGAGTGCAGAAGAGATATTTTATTTTCTTTATAAAGAGAAATTTCTTGAAAAGAAAGCAAAACTCGGCCCCAAAGAGAGTGTGCTTGACCATATGACCGTAAAAGAGATTTCCACTCTCGGAAAAGACTTAATAAACATGGGTACGGCAATAGCAATGGTTAAATGCGGCCACAGGGGATTGTATGTCCGAACTGCCGGGCAGGAAAGACTTAGGAAATTAGGGGCTGCCGCGTGCGGCGACCTTGAAAACTGGGCAAATCGCGAGCTTTGGTTCCCTGTTTATCAGGAGGAAAAATTTGTTGGAGCCCTTGGCTCCGGCGATTCGGCAATTGCAGGATTTCTTTCTGCGTTTGTCTGGGGGCATACGGTTGAATCGTGTCTGCGATACGCAAATGCCGCTGGGAGTATGAACGTTACCGTTCCTGACGGCTTGACGTGGAATAAAGGATTTGACGATTTAACCAAACGCATTAAAGCGGGATGGAAGACAAAAGATTTGAAGATTGACGAGGCCGGCTGGAAGAAAGAACGTGAGTTCTGGGCAGGGCCTGATAATAAAGGCAAATGGGAATAAAAAACAACTAAGAAATAGGAGATAAAAAAATGGCGAAGAAAAGCAATGCGAAAAGAGACGCATTTGTCAGTAAAAAACTGGCAAAGATGAGCCTGCAGGAAAAAGTCGGCCAGGTTTTAACGTTTACCCGGCGTGGTTCGATGCTGACGCCGAGCGGTATTGAACAGGTTACAAGACTGCAGTGCGGCGGCCTTTGCCTGGAGCCTTATGCAGTTGAAACCTGCAAAAACCTCTACTGGGGAAATTCCCAGATAGATAAGCACTTCAAAAAGCCAAAAGATTATTTTTCCATATCAAATACTTATTTTGCAGGCAAAACCTTCGGCATCAGCATTACGCCTGGAGAATATACAAAGGATTTGAACAAGCTGCAGAAAATCGCAATTGGAAGGCGCTCCGGCATTCCTCTCCATATGACGATTGATTTCGAAGGTGATTTCAAGAACGATTATATGGCAGGCGGAATAAGGCAGTTCCCGCCTCCGATGGGTATGGCTGCTATCGGTGATGTCAAACTCACCTACAAAATTAATAATACCATTGCCAAACAGTTAAGCAATATCGGTGTAACGCAGATGTATTCGCCTGTCTGCGATGTAAATATCAATCCCAAGAATCCGGAAATCGGCGTCCGGTCTTTCGGAGATGACCCCGAAGTTTGCGCAAAACACGCAGTCGCCTTTGTGAAAGGCCTGCAGGACGGCAATATCGCGGCGACCGCAAAGCATTTTCCCGGCAGAGGCGATTCGGCAACTGATGCTCACGATGTTCTGGATGTAATAAAAGCCGACAAAAAGAGAATGCACGAAGTTGAGTTGGTTCCTTTCAAAGCTGCTATCGCAGCGGGCGTAAAAGCCATTATGACAGGCCATTCAGTATATCCCGCCTTTGACAATAAATACCCGACAACTTTGTCTGAAAAAATCCTCACCGGCTTGTTGCGAGAGGAAATGGGATTCGACGGCGTGATTGTTTCAGATGCTATCGGTATGGCTGCTATTTTGAAGAAATGGCCGCTGCCGCTGGCCTGTGCAATGGCAATAAAAGCGGGATGCGATACGATACTTTTGAAGGCCGACGATGAATCGAGGTCGCAGTGCTTCTTTGGTATAAAGCAGGCGATTGAAACAGGATTCCTTTCAAAGGAAAGGCTTGATGAGGCTGTCAGGCATTTGCTGGAAATGAAATATGACCAGGGCCTGTTTGAAACAGCGGGCAAGAAAGACCCGAAAAAAGCCCAGGATTACGCTTTGAGCAAGCCGGTCGTGGATTTCTCCTGGGATGTTGCTAAAAGAGCCCTGATTGTAATGCGGGACAAGAAAAAAATGCTGCCTTTGAAACCGAAGCAGAAAATACTGGTTATCGAGCAGCGAATTCCTTATGAATTCTGCGGCAAAGACCCTTATATGCATCAGCATATGTTCTGCGAGGATATGGTAGAACATTCGACGAATCTGATTTTGGTCGATACGGATTTTGCGGCGACACCAGATGAGACGGCGGAATGTATGAAACTTGCCAAACAGGCAGACCTTGTCGTTATGACAAATTATTATGCCCGAATCGTAAAAACTGGTAACAATCAACTGCTTGCCAGGAAGCTCAAAGCGGCGGGGCATAAAATTGTTGTCGTAACCAACTCTCCTTATATTACAGGCACTACCAAGGAAGCCGATGTCGTGGTTTGCAATTTCAGCGGCACACCTGATTCTATACGCGCCGCAGCCGACCTGCTTTTTGGAAAAATTAAGCCCTGCAGTTCAACTAAAGTGCCCGTAAAGCTTGCCGGCCAGAAAGCAGTCTCTGTGAAAAGACCGCCAAAGCAGAAAAAGCGGCCTCTTCCTGACGGCCTGTCGTATTGTTAGTAATGCATAAATTCGAATAGCTGTAATATAGTAATTAAGAAAGTAACACGCTGACAAAGGAGATGTGTTAAATGCCGAAACCCCATAGTTTAAAAATAAGCGACGTTTTTACAATTTCAGGGGCGCAGATACCTGAGATTTACGTTAAGAATAAAATGGCGGTGCATTTTCAGGGAATGTCTAAAACAATGCAGTTCCCGCAGACCATTTTCCTTCAGGGCGCTCCGACCTGCTCAATAGGCATATCTCCCGATGGCTTATATAATCGGATTAACGATACCGGCAGGCTTGTGTATATCAATCAAAAGGCAATGCAATTAGCATCTGCGCCGTTTATCCGCATCGACGATAAAATTATTATGCTGACAACTAAAAGGCCGGGGATTATAGAATGTGCCGATGATATACCGGTGTCAGACCGTTATTACTACCCGCCGGTAGAATACAAACAAGTTACAATTTCTATCGCTGCGCCAATGACGGAAATTACATATAAGCTCGGCAAGGCAAAAGTAACAAGAAGATTGATTAGCCCGTTTTTAGCCGGCAACGAGCAGACGCTAATGCCTATCGGCGTTGAAGAATACGAGGTCGAGAATACTTCAAATAAACAGCAGCAAATTACTTTAGTGATACCGAGGCCATCGCTTGCTAACCTGCAGGAAAAGAAATACAGGCCGATTGACCAGGACAGCGCATTCATAAGTTCATCGCCATTGACGGGGCAGGTTCACGAAGATTTCCAATACGGCGGCATTAGAGGCGTTGAAATGGCAAGCAAGCAAAGCCCGGAAAGAATGGTTATTGCCGTGCCGAAAAAAATAAAAGGCGCTGCAATAGATACCCAGGCCTATTTCAAATTAAACAGTTTAAAACAGGATTTATTATTAAGCGTTGACGGTAGTTTTTACGAAAAAATCGTGCAGAAAGACCATAATGACTATGGTGCGGCTATCGGCGTAACTTTCACATTAAAGCCGAAGGCGACAATAAAGGTACCGGTTGCCATTGCTTTGGATTTTCCGATTCAGTGGTATGCAGATGAAACTAAATTTGAACGTAAATATCTCAAAAGCTTCAAAAATCAAAAAACGAGAGCCAAAGATTTGGCGAAAATCGCTCTTGAAAATTATCCAAAGTGGCAGAGCAGGACCGCGGCAATCCAAAACAGGATATTTGAGCTTATACGGCAGAATCCTTCCTATAAAAATGACACCGAGGGCGCGCTATTGCTGACAAGGCTGATTGTTAATGAATTTCATTTTCCATTGGCAAATGCTGCGGCGTGGATTCAAGACAAGAAGGGCAACGATGTAGCCAGATTTCTCGAATGCTTTGACTATCCTTACGTTAACTCTCAGGATGTTGACTGGTTTTCACCGATACTGCTTATGTTATTTCCAGACGTAGAGAGGGAAATCTGCCAGCGGTTTATTGATTCGATAATGGAAGAAAATCTAAAAGAGCGGTATTATCATACCCACGCATCTTTTACCGAAGCCAGGCTGCATTTTGAAGAGCACCCGGAGGCTTATAAAGGTTATTCGCTTACGCATATAAAAGCGCCTACCAAGATTAAGGGCAGTGTATCACATGATTTGACCGCTTTGACGTTTGGCAATCCAATGCGCAATAAAAGCGAATACGCATGGTACAATACCAACTATTGGATAGACCTGTTTCCAAAGATTGCACTGCGAGTGCTGCGCAATGTTAAATACACAGGTGATACTGATTTTTTAAAGAAAAACTGGAAGACGCTTAAATTCGGGTTCGAATATCTGGAAAAACTCGATTTGGACGGGGACGGCATCCCGGAAGGCAATCCTCACGAAGTAAAAAACACCTTTGATAATATAACCTTATTCGGCATAGATTCCTACAGCACCAACGGTTTTTTAGCCGCCTGCAAAGCGATGAGCAGGATGGCAGAGATGATGAAAGACCAGGCCGCCAAAAAGGAATACGAGGAGATTTTTGAAAAAGCGGCTGCGGTTTATGAAAAATTATGGGTAGATGCGAAAAATCGCAAAGGCCGCAGAATGCAGTATTACGCTACCTGCGTTGACCTATCAAGCGGCAAAACAAACGCGGATGTCTGGACCAATCAACTTGACGGCTTGTGGTATTTGATAGCAATGGGAGAAGAGCCTTTTATTCCTGAGGACAAAGTGAAAAAAATCCTCAAGACAATATATGAGAATAACCGCAACCCATTGGGCTGGGCCACTGCAAGAACGCAGAATGGCGAGCCGGTGGAATCGGACCAGGGAAAAGATGTGTGGCTTGCATCGAATTATGTCCTTGCGCAGCTTCTTGATTATTACGGTATGGTGAAAGAAAGCAAAGAGGTATATAAAGTGATGGATAAGGTCATATTCCAGCATGCCAATTCCCTGATAACGCCTGAAAGTGTCAGGCCGACGTTTGAAAAAGAAGCGGGAGAATCGACCAAAGGGCCGCATTATATCGTGGCAGGTTATACCAGGCCGGGTGCAATATATATGCAGTTAATGATACAGAATGTTAAAGAACTTCAGAAGCGGACGCATACCGCAAGAATAGACTCTCGGCTGTTGAAGTCTTTTGTAACTGCCTTACTCATGAAATCTCATTAGGCTTTGAAGTCGTCTGTAAATCAAGCGCATTACGCCAAAATCCTGATAGAAAAACACTGTCTTGTCTGATATAATGCCTGAGTATTTTGTCTTTTAAGATATACACAAAATATGTAGCTGAGCCGGTCTGATTTGGCGTTATGGAATGTAACCATTTACGCTGCAAGGACTTGCAAAAAATCATATTATATATTAAGAGGTAAGTAAAATGACGCCGAAGCAATGGGATATTTTGCTTGATGTGGTAAACGGCAAAGCTGTCGAGCCGTTGCCGATTGGTTTTATAATTGATAGTCCCTGGCTGCCCGGCTGGGCAGGGATAACGACGATGGACTATTATTCCAGCCCGCAGATGTGGCTCGATACCAACTTTAAAGCCGTAAATACTTTTCCTGATGTTATGTTCCTGCCGGGGTTCTGGTCCGAATACGGGATGTGTACTGAGCCGTCAGCGTTCGGCTCAAAATGCTCGTGGGATACGACAGAATTGCCGTTTGCGCATCCGATTATCACTGATATCGGCAAAGCGGAATCCATTGCCAAACCCGACCCTGCCAAAGACGGTCTGCTGCCGTTTACTCTGCTGCGGCTCAAGCAAATGCAAAAGCAAATCGAAAGCAAAGGGCACACGATTAAATTTGCAATCTCACGCGGCCCGCTCAATATTGCCTCTTTCATTTCAGGAGCAACCGAGTTTCTTATGGGCACTCACACCGAGCCGGACAAGGTAAGCAATATGCTCGATATGATTACGGATTTCATAATTGACTGGCTGAAGCTTCAGGCCCAGACAATTTCGTCGATTGACGGCATTTTTGTTCTGGACGACATTATGGGCTTTCTGTCTGAGCCGGATTTTGTTCGTTTTGCCAAGCCGTATTTAAAGCGGATTTTCAATTGCCTCGATGTAAGCGTCAGATTCTTTCACAATGATGCGCGCGGGCTTGTTTGCGCACCTCATCTTGCTGAAATCGGGGTAAATCTTTTTAACTTCAGTTACGAACACAGCCTGACCGATATGCGGAAGTTATGCGGCGATAAAGTCACGCTATTGGGCAACGTACCGCCGCGGGACGTTTTAGCGGCAGGGACGCCTGCCCAGGTAACCGAAGCCGTCAAGTCGATGCTTGATTCGTTTAAAGACCGCAAGGGCCTGATTGCTTCCTGCGGCGGGGGAATATCGCAGAATGTCCCTACAGAAAATATCAATGCATTTATCCAGGCAGTGCAGAAACACCGGTAAGATAACAGGTATAATCAGGTATAATACGGAGGTTTGTTATGCGGATAGCCACATTATCTAAAATTTGTTTAGTCATTATTTTTTGTCTGTTTGCTTTTCATTGTGACGTCCTGGCCATTGGCCAGCAGCGTTACGTGGAAGCTGCTGGAAACATATACAGTTTTCAGCTTGCTCAAAATGACAAGATTGCGACCATTTTTGTCGATTCGCAGGACTGGCCCGGCGTCATTCGTGCAGCCAATGACCTGCAGGCGGATATTAATCGTGTTACGGGTCATAGTCCGACAGTTACAAGTGACGTAAACAGCCTTGGGAGAAATACGGTAATTATCGGCACAATCGGAAAGAGCCCCGTCATTGACCGGCTGATTGGCGAAGGCAAAGTCGATGCGGGTCAGATAGCCGGCAAGTGGGAATCGTTTATCATTGCGGTTGTGGGAAAACCTTTGCCCGGTGTTAAAATGGGGTTGATTATCGCAGGCAGCGATAAAAGAGGGACCATTTACGGTATATATGACCTGTCTGAGCAGATTGGAGTGTCGCCCTGGTATTGGTGGGCGGATGTGCCGGTCGAGCATAAGGATAATCTTTATATCAAACCCGGAAAATACGTTCAGGGCCCGCCTGCCGTCAAGTATCGAGGCATATTCCTGAATGACGAACATCCCTGCCTGACAGGCTGGGTGCTTGAAAAATTCGGCAATTACAACAGCAAATTCTACACAAAAGTTTTTGAGCTTCTGCTTCGACTAAAGGGCAATTACCTGTGGCCGGCAATGTGGAACAATGCATTCAACGAGGATGACCCATGCAATCCCAAGCTTGCCGATGAATACGGTATTGTAATGGGAAATTCTCATCAGGAGCCGATGCTTCGCGCACAAAAAGAATGGGACAGGCGACACCATAAGAGTTGGGATTATTATACTGACGCCAATACTCTTAAGGCTTTCTGGCGCGAAGGTATAAAGAGAAATAAAAATTATGAAAGCATTATAACAATGGGTCTTCGCGGGGCGAATGACACTGAAATGGCCAAAAATACAAGTATCGAGCAATGTATGGCTATGCTGAAAGAAATTATCGACGTCCAGCGGAAAATAATTGCCGATGAAGTCAACCCTGATGTAACAAAAGTGCCGCAATTGTGGTGCCCTTATAAAGAAACGTTAGATTATTACAACGCGGGCTTTCGCGTTCCTGACGATATAACAATACTGTGGACGGACGATAACTGGGGCAATATCAGGAGACTGCCGACCGCCGATGAACGCAAAAGAAGCGGCGGAGCGGGCATCTATTATCATTTTGATTATCACGGCGGGCCGCGCTCTTATGAATGGCTCAATTCCACCCAAATCGAAAGGATCTGGGAGCAAATGAACCTTGCTTACAATTACGGCGCCACGAGAATATGGATTGTCAACGTCGGCGACCTTAAGCCGTTGGAATTCCCGATTGAGTTTTTCATAACATTTGCGTGGGACCCGCAAAAGTGGCCTAAAGAGAAAATCTCGGAATATACCAAATTGTGGGCACAGCGCCAGTTCGGGACAAAGTACGCTGCGGATATTGCAGATATTATTTCCAAATATACAAAATATAATGCCAGACGCAAGCCTGAGCTTCTTAAGCCGGCGACTTTCAGCATTGTCGATTACAGAGAGGCAGAGATGGTTTCAGCCGAGTGGAAGGCGATTACCGATAAAGCAGAACAAATCTACGGCAGCCTGCCTGCAAATGCGAAAGATGCCTTTTATCAGCTTGTTCTTTATCCGACAAAAGCCAGCGCACAGGTTGCCGACCTTTATATTGCCGCAGCAAAAAATAATTTGTATGCCCGCCAAATCGAGAAAAGAGCGACCGCAAATGATATGGCGGCGCAGGTGCGTGCGCTGTTCGCGGCTGACGCAGATATGTCGAATTATTACAACAAAAAAATGGCCGGCGGCAAGTGGAACCATATGATGGACGCGGTTCATATCGGCTGGACGGCCTGGAACCCGCCGCCGAAAAATAATATGCCTTATGTAAAAGAAGTCGATGTTCCTTCCGAAGCAGATATGGGTGTTGCAGTCGAGGGTTCGACAGCGACCTGGCCTGGCGTTCTCTCATATTTGCCTTCTTTGCGATTCAGCTCCTTTGGTCAGCAGCGCCGATATATCGACATATTCAATCGCGGCAGCACCTCATTTGAGTTCTCTGCAAAGGCAGGTGCTCCCTGGATTGTGCTGAGTGATACCAACGGAATAATTAATAAGGGAACACGTTTATTTGTCACTGTTGATTGGTCAAAAGCGCCTGTCGGTGATTCCCACGGGTCGGTGGAAATCACCGGTCCTTGGGCGGGGGGAAATGAAAAGATAATTAATCAAATCATTAATATAACCGCATTCAATCCGGCCGAACCAAACAGAGCTTCTTTAAACGGCTTTGTAGAAGCCGAGGGCTATGTGTCAATAGAGGCAGAGCATTATACGAAAAAGGTTGATGCCGGCAGTGTCCGCTGGGAGAAGATTGATGACCTGGGAAGGACTCTGTCTTCTATGACTATCTTTCCTGTTACAGCAGAGAGTGTTAAACCCCCGACAAATTCTCCCTGTCTTGAATATAAGATGTTCCTGTTCAATACGGGAAACATCAAGGTTGAAGCAATTGTTGCTCCTACTTTGAATTTCGTTCCCGGCCGCGGCCTGCGATACGCCGTCTCATTTGACAGCCAGCCGCCGCAAATAGTTGAAATCGTGCCTGCGAATTTTATCGCTCAGCACGGAAATATGGATTGGGAAAAAACCGTTGCCGATAGTGCCCGTTATGTGAAATCTACCCTTACAATTTCTCAGGCAGGCTGGCATACTTTGAAAATCTGGATGGTTGACCCTGCTGTCGTTTTGCAGAAAATTATCGTCAATACCGGCGGTGTCAAGCCAAGCTATCTCGGACCGCCTGAAAGCTATCGCGGCAGCAATCCAAAGTAGCCGATAAGACCAAAATGCTGTCAGGTAAAACTCATATACGGCTGTCGATTCTTGTGTTCTGCCTGTTGGCCGGGTGCAACAAACCGGCACAGGTGGCGCCATCAGCTACAAATGTAAATAACCAGGACGCGCTGACACTGTGGTATCAAAAGCCCGCAGGTCAGTGGGTTGAGGCGCTTCCCGTCGGGAACGGCCGGCTCGGCGCGATGGTTTTCGGCGGTATTAATAATGAGCGAGTCCAGCTAAACGAGGACACCCTCTGGGCGGGAGGCCCATATGACCCGACCAGTCCCATCGCGGCAAAGACGCTGCCCGAGGCACGCCGGCTTATTTTCGCAGGCGACTACAACGAAGCACAAAAGCTAATCGGCTCTAAAATGATGGCAAGACCCATCACGCAGATGCCTTATCAGCCCGTCGGCGACTTGCTTTTGAATTTCTCCAATATCGACGGGGCCGCCAATTATACACGCCAGCTTAATCTCAATACCGCCATTGCCCGCGTCGATTTCAATTCCGGTGGAGTTCGTTTCACGCGAGAGGTATTCTCAAGTCCAGTTGACCAGGTTGTCATCGTCCGGCTAACTGCCGACAAGCCGGGGCAGATTTCATTTACGGCCGCATTGAAAACGCAGCAAAAAGCCGCTGTTGAAATTGAGAAGCCCGATACGATTGTAATGCGAGGCGTAAATCGCCCTGAAAAAGGTGTTAAGGGTGCGTTGAAATTCCAAACGCGCCTGCGCGTGCTTGTGGACGGCGGCAAAATCATTCCGGACTCAAACTCGATTACCGTAGCAAACGCTGATTCCGCAACGCTGCTTATTGCCATAGCAACAAGCTATAAAAGCTACAAAGATGTTACCGGCGCCCCAGGGGCCCTGACTAAAAAATATATCAATAAAGCAATTAAAAAATCATATCAAACCATTCGCTGCGACCATATCGCAGAGCATCAGCGGCTGTTTGGCCGGGTTAAGCTCGACTTAGGCACAACAGAGGGAGCTAATCGCCCCACAGATGAGCGGATTAAAACATTTGCTTCTACTAACGACCCGCAGCTTGCGGCGCTTTACTTTCAATTTGGCCGATACCTGCTCATATCAAGCTCACGCCCCGGCTGTCAGCCTGCAAATCTGCAGGGCTTGTGGAATGAAAGCGTCAATCCCCCTTGGGGCAGCAAGTACACCATTAACATCAATACCGAAATGAATTACTGGCCCGCAGAGCCGACAAACCTGGCCGAATGTGTCGAGCCGCTTATCGCGATGGTTAACGACCTTGCCCAGACGGGCGCCCATACCGCCAAAGTCAACTGGGACGCCAATGGCTGGGTTTGCCATCACAATACGGACCTGTGGCGTGCCTCTGTGCCGGTTGATGGCGCCAAGTGGGGATTCTGGCCTACGGGCGGAGCATGGCTTTGCAAACACCTGTGGAACCATTATGAATACAGTTGCAGCAAAAAATACCTTGCCGGTGTCTATCCCGTTATGAAAGGGGGCGCACAATTTTTCCTCGATACGCTCGTCGAGGAACCCAATAACCACTACCTTGTTACCTGTCCCTCATTATCGCCGGAAAATACCCACCCATACGGCGCAAATATCTGCGCAGGCCCTACTATGGATTCGCAGATTCTGCGAGACCTGTTTACAAATTGTATCAACGCTTCGCAAATACTCGGCGTCGATAATGGCTTCCGCCAATGTCTTATTGCCGCCCGTGAGCGTTTAGCGCCTAACAAAATCGGCCGCGCCGGACAGCTTCAGGAATGGCTCGACGACTGGGATATGCAGGCGCTGGAAATTTACCATCGCCACGTTTCACACCTTTACGGATTGTACCCCAGTGACCAGATTTCACTTTATAAAACACCGGCACTTGCGGCAGCGGCGCGTAAGTCCCTTGAAATCAGGGGCGACCAAGCCACCGGCTGGGGTATCGGCTGGCGGCTGAACCTGTGGGCGCGTTTGCACGATGGCGAACGTTGTTACAAAATACTAAAAATGCTCATAAGCCCGCAGCGCACTTACCCCAATATGTTTGACGCCCACCCCCCATTCCAGATTGACGGCAATTTCGGCGGCACGTCGGGAATCGCTGAAATGTTGCTGCAAAACTGCAACGGCGAAATCGAGCTGTTGCCGGCGCTGCCGAAAGAATGGCCCGACGGCTCAATAACCGGTTTGCGCGCTAAGGGCGGTTTTGAAATTGATATCACCTGGAAAAACGGCAAACTTTATACCGCATCGATAACTTCCAAATGCGGCAACCCCATCAGCATCCGCTCCTCAATGCCGGTAAAAGTTATGTTAAAAGGTAAACCAGTTCAGTTAAATCGAGCCGAAGCAGGTGTTGTAACCTTCCAGACAAGGGCAAATTTAGAGTATAATATCTCAACCGACGATGTTTAAAAGCTTTTCAAAAGGTGTTTTTATATATAGGGCAATATTACTTTTTCTCATACTGGGACTATTTATGAATGGCTGCAAAATAATATGAATTCCGCAAATAACTTGGGCAACGGCTCCGGCTCATTTGCCACGGGTAAATATCGCAATGTCTTCGTCGAGGCAGGGTATTTGCAGCAGGATGTAACAACAAAAGTCAACGAGGCCTTCCGGCAATTGTTCCACGGTGAGCTAGGCAATCAGGCTGTTTATTATGCGGCTGGCGCTAACGCCAACGGCCCGCTTGCCTACATTTACGATATGGTTCACGAAGACGTCCGCTCCGAAGGTATTTCCTACGGAATGATGATAGCGGTGCAATTGGATAAAAAAGCTGAGTTTGATGCTCTTTGGAACTGGGCAATGACCTATATGTATCACGACTTGCCCAGCCATCCCGCTTATGGTTACTTCTCGTGGCAGATGAGAACTGACGGCACGCCGATTGATGAGATGCCCGCGCCTGACGGTGAGGAATATTTTGCGATGTCGCTTTACTTTGCCGCGGCACGATGGGGCAGCGGCAGCGGTATCTATAATTACGAGGCTGCGGCTGATAGGCTTGTCAGCGATATGAAAAACCGCTCTGTTATTACAGGCCCGACGGTCAAAGGCCCTCGAACGGGTGGGAGCCTTTTCGATGCTGAACACAAAATGGTTCTCTTTGTACCGGTTGTTGACTACTGTTGTTTTACCGACCCATCTTATCATTTACCCGCGTTTTATGAATTATGGGCGCTGTGGGGCCCGTCTGCGGACAGGAAGTTCTGGGCGCAGGCAGCAGCAGTAAGCCGCGATTTCTTTGGGCGGGCAGCGAATCCTGTAACAGGCCTGTCGCCTGAATACGCCAATTTTGACGGCAGCCCTTATGTTAGCAAATGGAACCCGCAGTCGATACATTTTCAGTACGACTCGTGGCGCACCGCTATGAACTGGTCATTTGATTGGGCCTGGTGGGCTAAAGATATTCGTGAAAGACAATTGAGCGATAGTTTGCAGGCGTTTTTTGAGTCAAAAGGTATATCTACTTATGGAAATCAGTTTACACTCGAAGGCGTCCGGTTAAGTACCGACGCTGACCAGGCAACCGGACTTGTGGCAGCCAATGCCGCAATGAGTCTGGCAGCAACTCATCCGCGTTCAATACAGTTTGTAAAGGCATTGTGGAGTACGCCGATACCATCCGGAAAATGGCGTTATTACGATGGTATGCTGTATATGCTGGGCATGCTCCATTGCAGCGGGCAATTCCGCATCTGGCCTCCGCAATAATGAAATGTTTGCATTTTTTGCCTGTTTTGTTAGAATGCCCGTTCAACAAAGACCGCCAAATAAAAATGGAGTAGATGTGCAATGAGGCGTAATGTTATATTGTTGCTTTCTGTATGCCTGGCTCTGACGATTGCTGCCGGCTGTGGAAAGAAAGATACCCACCCGAAGACGATATTAAAGCTTGGCCATAGTCTCGACATAACCCATCCTGTGCACAAGGCGATGGTATATATGGCCGAGAGGGCCAGCGAAAAGTCAAGCGGCAGGCTGAAAGTTGAAATTTATCCGAGTGAGCAATTGGGTACTGAAAAGGAGTGCATAGAGGCGCTCCAGCTCGGTTACCTGGCGATGAACAAGACCTCCACGGCGCCGATGGAAGGGTTTGTGCCGCAAATGAGGATTTTCGGTATTCCATATCTTTTCCGGGACTCCGAACATTTCTGGAAGGTTTTAAAGGGGCCCATAGGCAAGGAGCTGCTTTTGGCGGGACAATCCAAGGGACTTCGCGGTTTGTGTTATTACGACGCCGGCGCGAGAAGTTTTTACACCAAAAAGGAACTTCATTCTCCTGCCGACCTCGAAGGATTGAAAGTCCGCGTTATGAACAGTATTATGTCTATGAAGATGGTGCGGGCTATGGGCGGTTCTCCTACGCCAATTCCGTGGGGTGAACTTTATACCTCGCTTGACCAGGGTGTTGTGGACGCAGCGGAAAATAACCCGCCCTCGTATTATACCTCACGTCATTTCGAGGTATGCAGATATTACACATTGGACGAACACGCAAGGCTGCCGGATATTCTCGTTATCAGCACAAGGGTCTGGAACCATCTTTCGCCCGAATTTCAGCAGATACTGCAGGAAGCGGTGGATGAATCGGTCGAATACCAGCGCAAAATCTGGGCACAAGCCGAGGAAAGTGACCTCAAAACTGTGGCTGAGGCGGGTGTGCAGATTACGCATCCGGACAAGGAGCCTTTTCGGACTGCTGTTAAAAGCGTATGGGATGAATTTGAGAATACCGATATCGGCGAGCTTATAAAAAGGATACAGGAGGTACAATAGCGTTGCTGAAAACGACAAAAAAGATATTAGACCGTTCGCTTGAGATACTGATTATAGTGGTTATGGCAGTGTTGACAGTGGATGTGCTGTGGCAGGTCTTCACGCGTTTTGTCTTGAAAGACCCCAGCACAGGAACAGAAGAATTGGCGATATTCCTGCTTATCTGGGTTTCGCTTCTCGGGGCCGCCGTTGCGCTGAATCGCGGCGCCCATCTGGGCGTTGACTACTTTGTAGGTAAGTTACCCGCAAGGATAAGGCTTTATACCGAAGTTTTCGTTTTCCTCTGTATATCGCTGTTTTCGTTATGTGTTATGGTTATCGGCGGAGCAAGTCTTGTTATCAGTACCTTGAATCTCGGACAGATATCGCCTGCCCTGGGAATTAAAATCGGATATGTGTATCTTGCAATACCAATCAGCGGCTTCTTTCTCGTGCTTTACTCTGTCATAGGCCTGACTGAAAGACTGGCCGCATTGTTCAAAGGCGGTCCCGTTTCACAGCAGCAGGCTGCTGAGATGGGTAAGCAGGATATTATATGAAAGGGTATCATAAGTGAATTTACCCGTATTGGTTCTGGTTGTAAGTTTTTTTACACTGATTTTCTTGAATGTACCTGTGGCATTTTGTATGGGTATTTCAACAGTTCTGGCGATTCTGGCCATGGGAGATTTACCGGCATTCGTGGCTACGGCGCACAAGATAGCTACCGGCATAGACAGTTTCGCCTTATTGGCAATACCGTTTTTTATTTTGTCAGGCCTGCTGATGGCCCACGGAGGCATTGCTCGCCGGCTCATCGACTTTGCCAACGCGCTGGTGGGCCGATTTCGCGGCGGGCTGGCCTTCGTTAATGTGCTGACCTGTATGCTCTTTGGTGCAATAGCGGGTTCGGCAACTGCGGCGCTATCGGGAGTGGGAGGCTTTATGATTCCGCTGATGAACAAAATGGGCTATAACCGGGAGTTTAACGCTTCAGTAACTATAACCGCGGCGACTACAGGTCTGCTGATTCCGCCCAGCAACGTTATGATTGTTTATTCGCTGGCTACCGGCGGGTTTGTTTCTATCGCTGCTATGTTTATGGCAGGATACCTGCCGGGCATCCTGATGGGAATATCGCTTATGCTTGTCAGTGGCATTATATCTGTCAGAAATAACTACGGAAAAGGGGAAACTTTTGCCTTCAAGGAGGGATTAATACGTTTCCTTCATGCAATACCACCCCTGTTGCTTGTGGTTATTATAATCGGCGGAATTCTTATGGGATGGTTTACTCCGACAGAGGCCTCGGCTGTCGGCGTTCTCTATGCACTAATCCTCGCTGTTTTCGTGTATCGGGAGGTTAAAATCAGGGACCTGCCGCAGATTCTTCTTCGATGCGGCGTTATTACATCGGTAGTTTTTTTGCTCATAGGCACGAGTATGGCAATGTCGTGGGTACTGTCAGCGGAAAATGTCCCTCAGAATATCAGTGCAAGCCTGATGGGCACTACGAATAACAAAATTATCCTTTTGCTGATAATCAATGCTATTTTGCTGGTGGTTGGGATGTTTATGGATATGACGCCTGCCATTTTGATTTTTACTCCTATTTTTTTACCGGTCATTGAGAAAATCGGTATGCATCCGCTGCATTTCGGCATCATTATCATTATGAACTTGTGTATAGGTTTATGTACACCGCCGGTTGGGACCTGTCTTTTCCTCGGCTGTGGAGTAGCCGATACTACCGTGAGCAAGATAATGCGTCATATTATGCCGTTTTTTATCGCTATGATAGTGGTGCTCTTAATTTGTTCCTTTGTGCCCCAGATATCTATGTGGCTGCCGACCAAGCTCGGATTCGTTAAGTAAATTTTTTGAAAATCGATAATCGAAATTAGACCGCAATCGAGAATTTCTTAAATCTCGATTGCTCTGTTTTTCGCTGCAAGCGAAAAACGGAAGAGGAGGGATTCGAACCCCCGGTGCGTTGCCGCACAGCGGTTTTCAAGACCGCCACCTTAAGCCGCTCGGTCACTCTTCCGGCTGTTCAAAATTCCTTTTTAATCTATAATTAAATTGTGGATATTGCAAGCAGATTAAAGCCGGCCTCTTGCGGGTTTTGGACGATGTTTTGTTTAGAATAATCCGGCTCGTTTCCTGTAAACAAAGCGGGATTTTGATTGACGAGACGGCCAAAAGAAAAGTAACATAAAGTTTGCCGGGAGCCGGCATCAGGGCGTGTCGTAAGTGTAGCTTTTGGAGTATGTTATGATTAAGTCGATCGCAGACAAGGCAAAATTTATAATTGAAAGGGCGATTTAATGGCCGGACATTCGAGGCTTGAGGTTTTAACCGCGATGAAGCGTACAGGTTTGCTGCCGATTTTTTACAACTCGGATTTTGAAACTGCTAAAAATATAGTAGCGGCATGCGGTGATGGCGGAGCAAAAGTTGTAGAAATGACCAATCGTGGTGACAGGGCATTAGATATTTTTAAGAAACTTGCACAATTCAGGGATGAGCATCGGCCTGATATTATTTTTGGTGCCGGCACAATTTGCGATGCGCCGACCGCTGCGATGTTCATTTTAGCCGGCGCTGATTTTATTGTAAGTCCTTTTCTTGATGAGGATACGGCAGAAATTTGCAACGGAAGAAAAATTCCTTACCTGCCCGGCTGCGGCAGCGCCGGCGAAATTCACAAGGCCGAAGTTCTTGGTGTTGAAATATGCAAATTATTTCCTGCGGTTGAGGTGGGCGGCCCCTCTTTTGTTAAAGCTCTTAAGGTCCCTTGTCCGTGGACTGAAATTATGCCGACGGGAGGCATTTCACCGACCAAAGAAAACCTTGAAGAGTGGTTCAATGCAGGTATTGTCTGTGCAGGCATGGGCTCAAGGCTCATCACTAAGGAGCTTGTTGCCGCGAAGGACTGGGCGGGCTTAAAAAATAAAGTTGCCCAAACGATTGAATTGATAAAGCAAATCAGAGGAGCGAAATAAAATGTCGGCGCTTAAACTCAAATCTGCATCGGATTGTAAATATGATATTCTCTCGCTTGGCGAGGTGATGATTCGTCTTGACCCGGGCGATGACAGAATTCATACGGCACGCACCTTTCGTGTCTGGGAAGGCGGCGGCGAATATAATGTCGCAAGAGGTTTAAGACGCTGCTTTAATAAACGTGCGGCAATTGTAACTGCCATACCGGACAGTCCCATCGGCAGATTGCTTGAGGATTTGATGCTTCAGGGCGGCGTAAATCTCGAGTATGTCAAATGGGTTCCATTCGATGGCGTAGGCAGACAGGTTCGCGTGGGTCTTAATTTTACGGAAAGAGGCTTCGGCATACGAGCCGCAAGAGGCTGCAGTGACAGAGGTCATTCGGCAGCATCGCAGTTAAAGAAGGGTGATATAGACTGGGAAAAAATCTTCGGCAAAGATGGTATAAGATGGTTTCATGCCGGCGGAATATTTGCGGCACTGTCAGAGTCAACTGTGGATGTGATAATTGAAGCTGTCCAGGCGGCAAAAAAATACGGCACAATAATTTCGTATGACCTTAATTACCGGCCGAGTTTGTGGAAATCCATAGGCGGCCAGAAGAAGGCCCGGGAAATTAATCGCAGGATAGCGCCGTATATTGATGTGATGATGGGCAATGAAGAGGATTTTACCGCCTGTTTGGGTCTTCAAGTGCCGGGCGTTGACAAAAATCTTTCCAGTCTTGACCCTTCGAACTTCAAGAAAATGATTCTTGAAGCGATAAAACAATTTCCGAATTTTAAGGCTGTTGCCGCGACGCTGCGTAATGCAAGGACGGCAACCATAAACGACTGGGGTGCGATACTTTATATGGATGGCGCTTTTTATGAGGCGGCATTGCGTGAGAATCTTGAAATTTACGACCGTGTGGGCGGCGGCGACAGTTTTGCTTCCGGTTTGATTTACGCCCTGTCAGAAGGCAAATCGCCTCAAGCTGCGGTTGAATATGGCGCAGCTCACGGCGCACTCGCAATGACCACGCCTGGCGACACTACAACGGTATCGTTGTCTGATGTGGAAAAAGCAATGGCTGGCGGTACTGCACGAGTGGATAGATAATGCTGCCGCTAAGAGACTTAGAATTCGCTTTTAGATTCGCCTGGTTAGCGGGCCCCTGAAGGCGCAGGCCGTATGCCGCTTCCGGATTGCTTTCTTGTCAGAAGAGTAACAGGTTCTGCGGCTTCAGCCTGCTCGATTTCCTTGTAGATTTTTGAAATTGCTTCAGGCCAGAATCTTTCCTTGATAGGCATGGTTTGAACAGACTGGCCTGTTTTGCAGTAGAGCAGCTCGTAAAAATCTTTTGCTCTCAGGAAACTTGTGCCTGACCATTCTGTAGCTGCTCTCGTATCGACCATTACATAGCCGGTTGTAAGGTCGACGGATTCTGTCTGGATGCCGGCTTTTTCAAGTCTGGCTCTTGCCTTATCGCTAATGGTGCCGATTTGTTCGCCTGCCCTTACGTTGAATGTTTCACTTACCCAGTTTCCGAGAGTGTACCTGGCGACTTTTATCTCGACGGTCTTATCGGTAGTGTTACTTCTTTTGATTTCTCTGAGGTCGGTTGCAAAAAGATGGATTCTATTTGGTATTTTAATGGTCTCTGTAGGCTCGCTAAAGCTTCCGAACAACACCACCTGGTCCTGAAGGTCTTTTTGTTCCTCGCTGAACCAGGGTTTCCCTGCGATGGGGTTAAAGACCCCTATTCTGATACGATACTGATATTTTTCTGATGGTTTTGCAGTATCATCATGGGCCCAGAAAACGAGTTTTTCAAGGTTGGCAGGCTTTGTCTTGTCAGTCAGGAGTATCTCATTGAATTGTTGTTCTTCTGTCAGAGCCTGTTTACTTTCGGCAGGTAGTGGTGTGGTTGGTCTTGTTCTTGTCCGCGGCGGTCGCGGTACGGGTGTTGGTCTTGTCGGTCGGCTTGTTGGCGGTGTTATGCCGCCAGGCGTAGCCGGTGGGCGGGTTCGGGAGAGCATCCTGCTTGCTCTTTCCGCTTCGAGTTTTTGCCTCCTGAGTTCTTCCTTCTCTTTTTCGAGTCTTTTTTGTCTTTCGTTGTATAAAGACGGGCACAGCCATTTTTCAGCAGGAATGGCGTTGTCGTAAACCGACGGCTGCAAAACCTCATCTCTGATTTCGGATTTGGCGAATTGTACCATAGCTATCTGAATTTCGTATTCGTTGGCCAGTGTCGGAAGCCGGGAGACCTTTTTAGGGCATATTTTTGTTCTTGGCACTTCCATCCACTCGCCCCACGAGCCGTCGCTAAGCATTGTTCTTCGCTGCAGGTCTACTTTTGCGAAAACCGGTCTTGTGTACTGCTCGATTTTCCATTCGACATTTTTTCCCGCAAAAGCAGATTTGAAATCCTCATAGAGTTGTTTTGCATTGATGCCGGACTCAATAGTAACAAGGTCCATATCGGTAAGCTGTGTTTCGGCTTTGTCGTAGGTAATGTCATCGGTCAATTCATCCGTGGGAACGTAGGCTGCCATTGTAACGATTGCAATAGATGGTTTTTCGGCCTGTTCGACAGCGGGCAGTCGGTATTTTCGCTTTTCAACAACATTCACGTCTTTTGGAAGACCCGGCAGGGGGAAGTTAACGTTTGTATTTACATTCTTGATGCTGTTTTTTAGCAGGCCCAGATATAAAAGCTCTTTTGGTTCGTAGGAGTTGCTGTCCTGCGGCGGTTCTTTCAGTTTCTCCTGGATGATGTCGGCATTTTTGTTGATAACCTCGTCTATTTGGCCGGGTGCAATTTTTCTGCCGTTATACTCAACGGCGTTGGGGCTGCCGATAACAAAAAAGAGCAAAATTGCAAGGGCAGCTATAATAGCTGCAGCCATTATCACCTTGTCTATGAAAAGTTCGATTAAATTGGTTTTTATTCTTCCTGTCATTTTATTTATTCTGTCATCGAGTCATGTCGATATTGAGTTTTACTGAATTTGGTTCTATCACGTCGTATCCTTCTTTATTGAAGATATATTCGCAGATAAGATTAAGTTCTATGATAGCTTCATGTCCGTAACGGTATCTTTCGTGGTTTTTGTCTTCTCGGTTGACCGGCTCGGCGCTGCTCTGCAAAATTGTAATCTGGTTGTGTTTGAGTTGTTGCATCGGCAGGTCATTTGCATATCCTGAGAAGTAATGCGTTTTTTCGCTGCAGAGTTCTTCCATAAATTTCAGCGTATCATCTGCTCTGATAATAGCGGCAAGGCTGAAGTGTACGACGTCAATTAGGTCGTTTGATATTCTGCCGGTCCACGGCTGGCAGAGCCCTGCCTTTTTCTCCGTTACATAAACCGGCATCTCATTGCCGTTTGTTCCTGTATTTGTAGCATCCGGGCTTGCAAAACGTATACCGAGCAGTCTTTTTATGGAAGAAGTTGCAACGGTGTTTGAGCCTGCATTGATTTTGTTTATGGTATCGACGATATCTTCATGTATCCAGTAAGCCAGTTGGCTGTACCAGCAGTCCCTCACGGCCGGCTCGGTGCCGAGATATTCCCAGTTATTCCAGAAAGCATAGCCGCTGAAAACCTGCGGCTTTGCGTAGCAGGGTATTTGTTTACATCTTTTTTCGCAAACCAGGTTGATGATTGTTTCGTTGCCGCGTCTGTCGGAGCTGTCGGTTGGTATTTCGTTTCGTATGGTCCCGGCTTCCTGTCTGATTTCAATGTCTGTAGGTGCGTCGAGAGCATTCATATCTTTTATTAGCTTTTCGAAGGCTTGGTTGTATGTCCTTTTGAACTCATTGAAGATTTGTATGGAGCTTTCATTAGGTTCAGGAAAGATTTTATAGCTTAGAAGCGGCCGTTGGGTGGTTTCTATGGCCAGTTTCTGTATCTCGTTTGCGTCTTGCTGGTGTTTATCCTCGTATGCTTTTACGATTTCGAATTGTTTGGCCGACACAGCAGTACTTTTTGCTGAATCGACTTCTCTGCCAAGTTTTACGCTCTCTTCGAGCTTTTTACCGATTTTACCTTGTATTATGATGGTTGGTATAAACAGCAGTATCGCCGCTGCAGTTATTGCTGCCGGTATAACTAATGAAATATTCTTTTTTAGTATTTTTACGATATCCATATTATTATTCTGCTGCCTGCTCTTCTGTTGGTGGTATTTCCTGTAGGCTGGGATCTTTCCAGATGAATTTGGCTTTAATCCTGAACCACCGGTCTCTTTCTATGTAAAGGAGTTGTCCGAAGGCATCGTAATTTTTTCTTCCTTTGTCGTCGAGACTGAAGATTTTGCTTATTTCTTCTTTTGTCAGCGGGTCCAGAAGTACCGTTTCTTTTTTAACAAGGTCGGGCTCTATACTTCTTGTTGAATATATTCTTGAGGTTCTTCTGCTGTCGGAGGCGGCGGATTCGTCTGCGGTAACTCTTGTCATCGTCTGTTCTATACCGATACCCTGTGGCATTTGCTTGTCTTGTATTTCGACAGGTCCTGTTTCAAGTTTGAAGTGTTCGATTTTGTCTTTCTGAAACATTTCGAAGGGACAGTTCCCGTCGAGGGCTTGGTTCAGATTATTCATACGTGTAATAATGCCCCATTTATTCGGGTCATCTCCCACCCCGACAGGGTCCATAAGTTCGCCGATTTTTTCGTAAGGAGTAAATCCTTCAATAATGACGATGAAGCCTTGTGCGTCCTTTTGTTGGTCTTGAGATGAAGCTCTTGCGGATGAAGATTGCCATGAGGATTTTCCGGCTTCCAGCTGTGCTGTAGCGAGATTGACTGCATAATCGATGCTGATACTTGTGATGAAAGCCTGTTTTCTCTGGCTCCTTGGTATCTGTTTGATTTTTTCGACATCTCCTTTGGCATAAGCCTCATAGAGTTCTGCCTGCGCAGGGTTATTTTTCTGGTTTGGCAGTGTTTTAAAAATGACTTCATGCAGCAGTGGTATAACGTCTCGATACTTGAAGGTATCGAGGTATCTTTCTACTGTTTTTTGGTATTCAGCGTCTCTTGCCTGCTCAGTATTGAGGTTGCTTACAGCAGTTGCTGCCGATTGAAGAATGCTTTCTGTCTCGTTTCTTTTATTTTGAGCGTCTCTGCCGAAGAGGGCTTTCATATCAATGCTTGTTCTAAATAGTGCCAGAATTGAAACAGCCAGCAGGATAGCTGCAGCGGCGATAAAGTATTTGCTTTTTTGGGCCCACATCATACCTCTTGCGATTTTTGCCGGCAGGAGATTGCTTTGTATTTTTGCAATATTTAACGCCTGCAGGCCGAGGCCGTATGTTATCGCAAAATCGCAGATATTTTCGTGCAGCTTGGCGCTGGAGATATTTTGTGCAGGCACGAGTTTCTCGAAAGAATCGGGTCTTATGGCCGGGATTTGAGTGGTCTGCTGGAGGTATTTATTCAGGCCGGGCAGTCTCAATCCGCTGCCAAGAAGAATGATTTTTGTGAAGGTCGTATTTTTGTGGCTGCTGCCGTAGTATCCCAGCGAGCGTTGTATTTCGGTTCCGAAATCCGTCAGCACCGGCTTCATTGTGTGGAATATTTGCCTGGCGTATTTGCTCACAGGAGCGCCTCGTTTTAGCTTTTCAGCCTTTTCGAACTTTAGCTTAAAGGCATCTGCAATGGTTTTTGTGAAATTGTTTCCCCCCAGCGGGATGCATCTTTGCCAGACAGACGTTTTTGTGCAGATAACGAGGTTTGTATTATCCGCTCCCATATCGAGCAGCACGATGGCATTTTTGTCGGCGTCGTCGAGGTCATTTCTGTCGAATGATGCGTAGTTGTACAGAGCGATAGGGGCCATTTGCACGACTGAGACTCTGATGTTTTCTGAGGAGAAGTTTTCGAGGTATTTACCGACGAGCTCATTTTTTATGGCAAAGATTCCGACTTCGGTTTCGGGGCTGTCTTTTTTTGGCATAAGCTGCCAGTCCCATTCGACTTCGTTGATATCGAAGGGTATTTGCTGAACAGCCTCGAATTTTACGATTTCCGGTACACGTTTTGGGTCAACGGGCGGCAGTTTAATAAATCTTGCGAAGCTTGTCTGTCCCGGGACGGAAATAGCGATTGGGTCTTTTGACAGGTCGTTTCTGCCGGCAAAAATACTCAGTGTGGCGCGTATAACCTGGTTTTTTTCATCTTCTGTGGTGTTTTCAGCGGACAGAATTTTTGGGTGTTCGATATAATCGAGTCCGATTACCTCGATATCTTCGCCGCTCTGCCCAAGGCGCAGGGCTTTTAACGAGTTATTGCCTATGTCAATAGCCCATATCGATTTTGCCGCCGCCATTTTTCAGCTACTCCGCCTTTGCAAAACTGCCTGAAATAACTTAAACTCCGAGTTTAATCAAAAATAAAGGCTTTTGAGTATAACATATTATGAAAACATTTGCCATAAATACTCTTGGCTGCAAGGTAAACCAGTACGAAGCTCAGCAGATAATCAGATTTTTAACCGGCTGCAACTTATTATACGTTCAGAACTTCGGCCAGGCTGAGGTTGTTATCATTCATACCTGCTGCGTTACACATATAGCATCGGCAAAAAGCAGACAACTCATTCGAAAAGCGCAAAGACAAAATCCAAAAGCAAAGATAATCGTGTCAGGCTGCCTTGTAAGTTCAGACCCGGCAGAACTTAAAAACCTTGACTGCCGTAAGGCATCCCTTAGCGGAGAAAAACTGCTCTTTGCCGCTGATTTGAAAGGCCTTTTCGAACTGCTCAGACGAGAATTGATTGCCTGCGGCGTTGATTGTAAGTCTTTTAAAAGCAATATCTTATCGCAGACAGGCACGATAGAAAAATTCTGCGGGCAAACAAGAGCGTTTTTGAAAATCCAGGATGGATGCGATGGATACTGCTCATACTGCATAATCCCAAAAACCAGACCGAATATCTCTTTCAAACCAATAGACAAAGTAATTGAAGAAGCGCAATGCCTTGTAGAATCCGGACATAAGGAAATCGTCCTGACCGGAATTTTCCTCGGAGCCTATGGCCAAAATAGCGTAAAACGCAAAAACTGGCCTAATGAAACCAATGAAAACCTCGCAATCCTGCTGGAAAAAGTGGCGCAAGTGCCTGGCCTTAAAAGGATTAGATTGAGCTCACTTGAGCCTGCCGATGTTACTGAAAGACTCCTTGATGTAATTAAAAACAACCATAACATTATGCCACACCTGCATTTATCGCTGCAGTCCGGCTCAGAAAAAATCCTTGAAAAAATGAATCGACAATACACCGTCAAACAGTTCCTTAAGTCCATTGAAAACATAAACTTACAGTTGGACAGGCCCGCAATAACCACAGATATAATCGTCGGCTTCCCAGGCGAAACTATACAGGACTTTGCGCAAAGCCTTGCAATTGCCAAACTTGCGGGATTTTCAAAAATTCATATCTTCCCGTACAGTCAAAGAGCCGGCACAGCAGCAGCTAAATTGCAAGATACTGTAGATAAAAAGGTTATAACACAAAGAATATCGGTGCTGCGCGAACTTGAAAGGCAATTAGCCGAAAAGTTCAGATGGCAGTTTATAGATGAAACGGCGCAAGTCCTTGTAGAAAATGAAGTTAAAAAAGCAGGCAAGAGCGAGCGATACTACGAAATAACAATTAAAAGCGAAAAAAGACTGCCGAAAGGCGAAATCGTAAAATGCAAAATAAACGGCGATGCAGTGACGGCATCATTAGAACCAGAGGCCGTTTAAAATTTCAGAAACCTCAAAAAATCGGCGTTTTTGATAGCAAAAATGAGGCCTGTAAATTCTAAAATCGACGATCTTAACCCAGGGGGTACCAAAGGAAGGTCGGAAGAGAAAAATCGAAAATCGAGAGTCGAAAATTGAAAATTTGCCGAGCCGCCAAGGGCGGAATTGTCTGTATAGAAAAAATTACATAAGTCATTTAATTGCGCTGGGAATTTTGACGTAAGTACTTAATCTTTTTCGAAAATAAAAGAGTTACAAACAAATTTTTTTACAAAAAGCGCACGTTTTTTTACAATTCGCGCAAGTTTTAAGAAATCAGCCCAAAAATGAGGGTAGAAAATTGCGCATTTGGTCGAAAAACATGCGCGTTTTGTAAATTAACCGCGGATTACATGGATTACGCTGATTTTGAACGGTAAAAAATGCGCGTTTTGTAAAAAAAGATGCGCGTTTTTGCTTATTCAGATGTTCGCTGTCTGAGTAGCAAGTTGATTGCTTGTTCGGGATGAAAATTTCAAGAACCATACAAAAAAAAGTTGAATTTGTGAATAAAAATGATATAATAATACTGATAACAGAAGAAATGCGGCAGAGGAAAACTAAGCCGTTTATAAAGGGACACGCCGAAGGCGAATGTATACTGTGCTTCGACAGAAGAGAAGATAAAGTTTCAAGAAATTTATTAGTCAAAAGGAGAATTAAGATGAAGAAACAAGTAACATTTCTATCAGTGGTTATCATTGTACTGATAATTTTTTGTGCCGTTGCCCTGGCGGCAGTGCCGCGAAGCGATGACTTCAATGATAACTACAAAGGCGATATGTGGGGTTTGTTCGGGTCAGGTCAGGGCCCTGCTAATATCCAGCTTGTGGAAACTAACCAGCGATTGGAAACGCTATCCACCAGCGATGTAGATTATTTCCGGCTGTATGGCTCTGTCGACTGGGGACTGGTTACCGCTTTGGATTTCCAGACAAAAGTTGCTTTTTACCATAACGCCGTAACCACAGGCGCCAATTTCAGCCAGGTATATATGATGCTTACTGATACACCCGATTTCATAGATTATCCTGAATCAGAAGGAAATTATATCATATTTGGAGCCGGGTATAGCGGCAGCAATCGCATCTTCTATTACGAAAGAGGAAATTACAGCGGAATAGATGACAGCGACTCGAAACTCAGAAATTCCGACAGCGGCACTTTGTATCTTTCCTATAATGCAGCCCTCGATACGTTATATATAAGCGATACCGGATATGGAAGTGCAAACGCATGGAAGACTATTACAGGCATTGTGCGAGGACAATGGAACCGTAATATGGCAGGCATCGGTATCGGCGGCTATAGTGATGGTGTTGCACTGGTTTCCGGGCAGGCTTATTTAGATAATTTCGTCATAGACAGCGGAACTTTGTGCGATGGGCTGTCCGATATGGATTTGAACGAGGACTGCAAAGTTGATTTTAAGGATTTTGCTCTGTTCGCGCTCGAATGGCTGGATTGCAATATGGACCCGCAAACAAGCTGCGGAAATTAAAGACAGAATTGCGGGTTGTTATTTTAATAGTAGGATTAGACTGATTGCAGCTAAAAAGGAAAGGAAACTAATATATGAAAAATAAAAAAGTTGTTTTGGCATCGTTATTTATAGGGCTATTGTTAACAGGATGTGCTACATTAGCAGATGCACGCAATGCCAAAGGAAAAGGGAAGTCTCATATTTATAATGCATCCTTTGATACTGTCTGGGGCACTGTTCCGAAGGCTATTACGGAATTGCATTTGAGCATCGCAGGAGACAACAGGCAGGAAGGATACTTTTTGGTTCAAAAGGGAATAACCGCATTCAGCTATGGCGAAGAAGTTGCGGTGTTTGTAGAAAAAGTCGACGATACCCACACAAGAGTTGAAGTTGTGTCCAAGAAGGCAATGGCAACAAATGTGTTCGCGTGGAACTGGGAAAAGCCGATACATAACAAACTTGAAGAAATGCTAAATGCCCAATGAAAAAAGCGGCAAGGGGAAAATGGAGTCGTAGCTACTAAGGCGCAAAGACACCAAGAAGAAAAGATTATAGATTGCAGAATGAAGATTAGGCAGGAGACAGAAGAAGGTATCCGCCAGAGGCGGATAAACAGCGAGCCCAGATGAGATAGTTTAAGAGGCATGCAGTGAGGTAGTCCAAGAAACATCTCATGGGGTAAAGAAGCAGCAGCAGAAAATTAAAAATCAAAAATTAAAATGCAAAATGTTTTTTCAACAGAATCAAAAAGTAAATTAAAAATAAACATCCCCTATCTATTTATTAGGGTAGCGGGTATAATCAAACCTGCCACATTCCTGTTGCACAACTATTTTTGAGAAGGAAAAATTAGCCTTTTTTATAGGGAAAAAAATGAGTAATCAAAATGTTTGGGACGATGTAGACATTTTTGGGGTGCGGATATTTGAACCAAACCCCAGTTTAATAATTAAGAAGAATGTTGGAACTGAATATATCAGTTCATGGAAATTTTATCTAACATTTATATTATTGCTCGTGATGTTTATTGGTATAGCGATAATAGCAACGCCAGAGTACTTTTTCAAAGTGTCAAAACCAATGGAAATGTCAGGCCGAGACGAGGTCGGATTTTTTCGAATTACTTTCCTGATAGGTTATCTTCTTATATATGGCTGTACTTATGGCAAAATGAAATTTACGGGAGAGACGGAACAGTTTTGGCAATATACAAGAACATACTTTTTTACCAGTTTTGTATTTGCACTCGCATTGATATTTTTTTGTAAGTCAGGCTGGTGGTTTTGGTTAAGCTTTGTCTTTTTTGGCTTCGGTATATTGTGTTTTCTCATAGCTGCCGTTTCTTGGTCTAAACATAAAAAATTAGTATACCAGTTCGCTTGGGAAAATTTGGGGGATGGACAAAAATTCTTAATAATTCAAAACAGACACGATGTAATGCTATATGAATTGAAAGACAAAATCAATAAATTTGAATATGAGAAAATTATACAGCAGAAAAAAACAACAAGTTTCTCCCAAAAATGATATATTAAAATCCAAAAATAATTTTTAACAATAGGTGTTTGTCCCTGATTTATTCAAATGGTATGAAAAATGGGAGACGAAAAAAAGAATCAACATTTTGTACCACGCAGTTTTCTTAAGGGCTTTGCTATAGATTCAGAAGACAGTTTGATTTGGGGGTACGACAAGAAATATAGCAAATGTACCGGCAAACGTTCTATAAACCAAATATGCAGCTTTGACTATTATTATGAACAATTAAGACCAGATGGAAGTAAAACTCAAATGTTAGAGGATGGCTTTCAAACCATCGAAACGCCTGCAATTGAAATTATAAGAAATCTATCTGAATCTCTAAAATTGTCTTCGGATGACGGGGGATGTTTAGCATTTTATATTGGTCTTTTGTTAACAAGAGGCCCCTCATTCCGAGATGGTATTCACGAACTTCATAAGCACGCTGCTGAAATAATATTACAGAAAGAGTATGAATCCGGAAGACTCTCTGAACCACCAGCAATCTTGAAAAAACATATAGTCAACAATGACATAACTTCTGTAATCAAGGCTAAAATATTACCGCATGTCAGCCTGAGTTATTTGTTGAATTCAGCGAATGCGATAGGGGATTCTTTGTGTAAGAAAAAATGGGATATCTATTTCATCGAAAATAATGATTTTTTTGTAACCTCAGATACACCTGTAATATTCGGATCTATAGACCCTAAAGCAAATATGGCTGTTGGTCCTGCAAATCCAGAGAGTCTGGTTTTATGTCCTCTTACAAAGAAGATACTCGTTGCTGTAAGACCATATTGCATGTCTGGTCGCAATAATTTTGGGTTTATGCCGGTAAAAGATGGAATGGTTGAAAAATTGAATGAATTTATGTGCTTTAATGCGCAAAGATTTGTCTATGCTGCATCACAATCACAAGAATTATTGAACTATATAAGGAAGAGCAGAGAATATGGCAAAAAATTTAAGTCTCTTAGATTTGGTGAAGCCATAATATCTCAATGGGATATTTTTATCAACCAATCTGAATAGGCAAGATATATGATTAATTTTGGAATAACCCCGATGAGATAGCTTAAGCCCCGATGGGATAGCCGCCGAAGGCGGATAAAAGAAAGTTACAGTTGCTGCCAAGGGCTGCGATGAGGAACAGACAGTATTACGCAGTCCAAGGGACGGAGTAAGATAAAAAATTACCGAACCGAAGGCAGCAACTGATTCCAGCCAAAGGCGGATAAAGTTGCAATAATGGCGGTTTTCGGGTAAACTGGCCGCCGAAGCGGGGATGGGATAAAGTGAGAAGGGTGTGAAAAGTGTGAAAGGTGAGAAGGGATAATGAAAAGACGAACCCCGCCATACGAGGATGGCGGGGCTAACCATCGCCGAAGGCAGGATATATGTTAAATTTTGGAATAACCCCGATGAGATAGCTTAAGTCCCGATGGGATAGCCGCCGAAGGCGGATAAAAGAAAGTTACAGTTGCTGCCAAGGGCTGCCCCGATGAGATAACTTTCGTATCTCACCCCGATGAAGTAGTTGCGACACTTCACAGGGCAGGCGGGGTAAACTCCTGAGAAACAGATAGTATTACGCAGTCCAAGGGACGGAGTAAGATAAAAAATTACCGAACCGAAGGCAGCAACTGCCTTCACCACGGTGGAAATTTTATCATTGTGTTTGAAAAGAAAAAAGATAGAATTTTGTTTTAAAAGAATACGATTTACTTTTCGGATTTTTGAGGGTGTCATTTGTCGTAATAAGCACAAGGAGAAGTAATGGATGAAATCAAAGAGACATTATCAATACTTAAGGCGCGGTGGTTCGAGGTTGTGTTAATAATCGGTCTTGTGACTCTTCCTGTGCCGTTAATGCGTTTATTATTGACTGTCTATCCGCCCAAAGCAGCGTGGATGATATTCGCAAACAGAGGCATAATGTTATTGCATATTTGTATATTGTTATTTGTGCTGCT
Source organism: uncultured Planctomycetaceae bacterium (assembly GCA_964619675.1). Classification (GTDB taxonomy): domain Bacteria; phylum Planctomycetota; class Phycisphaerae; order Sedimentisphaerales; family UBA12454; genus JAPLMW01. Next base: position 34,456 of record CAZUEO010000015.1, read on the forward strand.
GATTTCAGGAGGTTTTTTGCGGACGGTTTATCTTGAAGATAAAAAACGGCAAAGGGTTTTCGGTTTGATAAAGGCAGGAAAGCATTTTTTCTCAAGACTTTTCAGATTCGGCATACTATTTACGGCGGCTGTGATGATTCCACTTATAGGGCTTTGTATGATTACCCAGGCGAGAGTTTCAGATGCTAATTTTCAAGCGAATCTTACTTTTGTTATTCGCATAGCTCGGCCGATCATAAACCTAATACTGATTAAACCAATTTTGCTTATTCCGGCAATAATAATTGTTCTGGATTGCGAGCTGTTTAAAAGTTTCGGATTGATGCGGCAAATCAGATTACTGGATGCGAAGCCGTTAGTAACAGTTTTTCTTGTCCAGCTTGTTTTATGGCTATTTTTCCCGAGTTTGCCGCAAGGGTCATTATGGCAATATCCTGTAACAATACTATATAATATTTTGTTGAATGGTTTGTTGCTGGCTGCCGGGATAATGGCCGTGAGGTTTGTCGGTTCTACTTGCGGCGGGCAAGCAGAATCTGAATAGGCAGGATATATGATTAATTTTGGAATAACCCCGATGAGATAAGTCTCGCCTGCGGGCGGACATCTCACGGGGCAAGCCTCACGGGGCAGACAGGATATATGATTAACTTTGGAATTACGGAACGGAAAAAATATCAAAAATCAATCCGTCTCCGCTAAGGCTACGATGTGATGCAAGTGCGAAAATAAAAGCTTGTCCTGAGCAAGGCCGAAGGATGACAAAGAAAAAATCAAAAACAAATAAACGTCCCGAATAGCATTGATATTATCGTGGAATTGAAAGGCTTGGCTGCGCAGCCAGGCGTTTAATGTGGGAAATACCATCTTGGGAAGTATTGCGGTTAGAGTGTTATCTGGAAACCATATAAGCAGTCATACCTTTGGATTCAAAAAACGCCTGAAGGCGGTTGCGAAACTGTCTAATAGATAAGGACTTGGAAAAGATTTCCCGATATTAAAAGAATAAAAAGGTTTTAATGTATTTCCGATGACTCAGATGTTATAAGAAAGTTGTTAAAACCAATTTGGCCTTAACTAAGGATTATAAAAAATGAAGAGAAGGGAAAAAATGGATAACAGTTCCTGGTTTTCACAAATTTCTTTTAAACAGCGAATTTGGTTGTTTTCAACCTTGGCAGGAATACTTGCGATTGTAACCCTTGGTATTTTGTTGAATTCAACGAGTACGCCAGAGGAATCAATTGATTTCAACGTTAATATGTCTATTCAGGATATTGCTCCTAAACTTGGAGTTACAGGCAAAGGCCTTGCCAGGGAACTTGAACTGCCGCTTGACGTTTCTAAGAAAAAACCAGTCCAAATGTTAGGTGTGACATACGAAGAACTCGAGCATGCTATTGAACACATTCTGTCCCATCGTGATTCTACGCTTAAATATTATGTTTATGCCGTATTGTTTATATGGGGACTTGTATTTCTTGTGAGGCTTGGACGTCCTGATGGATCTGACATTAAGAATCGTCGTTATTGGTACCCAAGAACCCCTTATATTAGCGCTCTTTTGCTTTCTGTAATAGTAGCCGGATTCATTCTTGGCAAATCGCCTAACCCCATGGAAGGGGTGGTCAAAGTATTCAAATCTATGGTAGGGCTTTATCCTGACCCAATAGTTAAAATAATCGCTTTCGGTTTTTTTATAATGCTCGCTGTTATTGGAAATAAGATAATCTGTGGCTGGGTGTGTCCTTTTGGCGCTTTGCAAGAGCTTATTTACAGTGTACCAATTTTGAAAAAAATCAAAAAAAGAAAACTCCCATTTATATTAACAAATACAATCCGCGCATGCCTTTTTATCGTTATGCTTGTTCTTATGTTTGGAATCACTGGAGGACGCAGAGGATTTGTAATCTACCACTATATTAATCCCTTTAACCTGTTTAATCTTGATTTCGAAACAGTTAGTATTCTGCTGACAGTAATCATCACCTTGTTGGTATCATTTACTATCTACCGCCCATTTTGTCAGTTTATCTGTCCTTTTGGCCTTATTACCTGGATAGCTGAGCGATTTAGCATTTTCCGTGTTCAAATTGACAAAGAGAAGTGCACCCAATGCGGCGCTTGCATAAAGGTATGCCCCCTGGAAGCTGTAGAAGGCCGGGTTAACGGCAAGAAAATGCCGGCAGATTGTTTTAGTTGCGGTCGTTGCTTGAATGTTTGCCCAACAGATGCTCTTAAATATACTTCTATTTTTAAAAAAGACGTAACAAAAGCGTCACAGATGACTGTCTCTTCCCTCGGCAATGGCAGTCGTCCGGCTTCATCCGATGTATATGATTAATTTTGGAATTACAGAGCGAAAAAGACAAGAGCTCCAGCAGCGTATGCATAACTGCAATCTGCTCGAGAATGATATCGAAGAAAAATTCGTTCGAAGCAGCGGGGCAGGGGGACAGAAAGTCAATAAAAGCTCCACCTGTGTCCAGTTAAAGCATATCCCGAGCGGCATGGCTGTCAAGGTTCAAAAGAGCCGCAGCCAGGGACTTAACCGCTATTATGCGAGAAAACAAATGTGTGAACTGCTGGAAAATAAATTGTTGGGAAAAGAAAGCCCAAAAGCAAAAAAATCAGCGAAAATCAGGAAGCAGAAAGACAGAAGAAAACGGAAAAATAGAAAATCGAGAATGGAAAATTGAAATTTAAAATAGATTCCTCGACCCATTCGCGAAAAGCTAACCCGTTGCCGTGCCGGCAACGGCTAAACACGCCGCCCCGAGTGGCAACGGCTAAATAATTTTTGACGAACCCCGCCATCCGCCTGCGACTACTCGAGGGCAGGCACTGCGCGGGAATGACCCCGATGAAGTAGCTGCGGCCCCAGTTAAATAGCTAAAGCATTTCACGGGGTAAACACTTCACGGGGCAAGCAATTTTGGGGTTGTGTATACAAATAGAAGGGTTATAATTCGCATAAATGGATAGTATTAAAGGGATTAATATTTGAAGGGAGACGAATTATGAAAAAGGTTATCATTATTTCTATGGTTCTGCTGGCTGCTGCTGCAATCATAGCGGCTAAGAAGGCAGAGACGGAAGAATCGGCAGCGACGGTACAGCAGAAAAAGGCGGCGGCTAAGGCAAATCTGCCTTTGGAAAAGACAATCGAGCTTGGCAATGAAGTAAATATGGTGGTCGTATTCATCCCGGCAGGGGAGTTCGAGATGGGCTCGCCTGCAAGCGAATTAAAGAGAGATAAAGATGAAGGCCAGCATCGTGTCAAACTGACAAAGCCGTTCTACATCGGCAAATTCGAGGTAACGCAACTGCAGTACAGGGTCATTATGAATGAAAATAACAGCAAATTCGGCGGAGATAAGCTGCCTATTGAAAACGTCAACTGGTATGAAGCGGGCAGATTCCTGAAAAAACTTTCCGATAAGACCGGCATGAAGTTCCGGCTGCCGACGGAAGCTGAATGGGAATACGCTTGCAGGGCGGGGACAACCAGCGCATTTAATACGGGAACCACGCTCGATTCGGATTTTGCCAATTATGATGCGAGGAAAGCTTATGCAGACGGCCTTATCGGCGCTTATTTAGACAGGACGGTCGAGGTCGGGTCTTATCCGCCTGACGCATTCGGCCTGTGTGATATGCACGGCAACGTCTGGGAATGGTGCAATGACATTTACGATAAGGATTACTACAAAATAACGTCATTGAACGACCCCAAAGGGCCGCAGGAAGAGGCGGGCAAAGACCGTGTAATAAGAGGTGGCGCATGGAATGAAAAGGCGTATAAGTGCAGGTCCGCGGACAGGAATCATCGCGGGCCAAAAGCCAATCAGCCGATTATTGGGTTCAGGGTGGTGCTGGAAATAGAGTAAAATCCGAAATTCGAATATCGAATTCCGAAACAATATCGAATTAATCAAAATCCGAATGTTCGAAACAGTTTAGAACATTTGAGAGTTGGGGTTTTGAGTCCTTCGGCCCATTCAACAAGTTCAGGGCAGGCTCTGCTCAGGACAGGTTTGTTTCGGATACCCGTTTTCACGAGTACAAGTTTAGTGCTTCGGATTCGTTTTTTTGCGGAGCAGGGGGACAAAGCGAACCGGCATCATAGATTTTTTTTCGAGCGAGCCATCAGGCTTTTTTGTAACGAGCAGGAGGTCCTGAATGTAGGCGGCTGGGCCGACGGGAATGACGATTTTGCCGCCGATTTTCAGCTGGTCAACCAACGGCTGCGGAATATGGTCGGGGGCACAGGTAACAATGATTGCATCAAACGGTGCGAATTGCGGCCAGCCTTTGTAGCCGTCGCCGAGCTTCACTGAGATTGTGTTATAGCCCCGCTTTGACAGGACTTGCTGAGCTTTTTTGGCCAGCGGCTTGAGGATTTCAATTGTGTAAACGTGCGGCGTGAACTCACAGAGCACTGCTGCCTGGTAGCCTGAGCCGGTGCCGATTTCAAGAACCTTCATTTCCGGTGTCAGGCCGAGCAGCCCGGTCATATAAGCTACGATAAAAGGCTGTGAGATAGTCTGGTCATAACCGATAGGTAAGGGCGTATCTTCATACGCTATCGCCTGATTAGCAGCAGGCACAAACCAATGGCGGGGCACGTTCAACATTGCAGCAAGCACCTGCTGATTATCGAATCCATACCGGCTGCGAAGAGTCTGAACCATTTGCCGGCGGTCGCTAAGGCGCTGGTTACTGCGTGGATGATTCCACTTGGGCTGCTCGTTCGGGTCTGTTTGATTTGGTTCAGAAAAAGATTTTGCGCTTAAAAGACCTGTTGTTAGAATCAGTATCGCCAGGCAGATGATTTTGAGCCGCATTGCAATGCCCTTTCGAAAACTTAATTGACCGACGATGTATATTATCCTTGACCGAGTGCGGGAATCAAAGTATATTTTCAGTTTTAGTTTAATAAACAGGACTTGTAAAGTTTTATTTGAGGTAAGACGGTGAAGGCAAGTGATTTACGGCCTGGGATGGGAGCGGTAATTGACGGCAAATTGTGTATCTGCTTTCAGGCGGTACACGTTACGCCAGGTAACCTGCGGGCGTTTGTGCAGACCAAGCTGCGAGTCGTTGCGGACGGGATAATGATAGAAAAAAGGCTGCGCTCGACGGAGGAAATAGAGCAGGCATTTCTCGATAAACGTGAAATGCAGTATCTCTATGAAGACAGAACCGGAATGGTGCTGATGGATAACGAAAGCTACGACCAGATTATACTGCCAAAAGAAATGATTGGCGATGCGGATAAATACCTCAAGCCTGATACCAAGGTCACAGCGCTGGTGCACGAAGAAAAGGTGGTGTCGATAGACCTGCCGAAGGTAGTGGAACTGGCCGTTACGGAAACTGCGCCGCAGCTTAAAGGGGCGACAGCGACAAATCAGTTGAAAGACGCTGTGCTGGAGACGGGACTCAAGACGCGAGTGCCGCCATTCATAGGGGTCGGGGAAGTATTAAGAATCAGTACCGACGACGGGTCGTATTTGTCGAGGGCAAAATAGAAAATCGAGAATCGAGAGTCGAAAATTGAAAGCAGCGAGTCTCTCGATTGTCTTTATAGACTTTAACTTTTTATAAGACCGGACAGCATTTTGCAGATATTCTCGACCTCTCTTTTAAGCTCATCGCACTTGCTTTCAGCAATAAATGCCTTATGCCTGCATATCTCCAGAATAGGAACGCATTCAAACGCAGAGCCACGAGCGATTCTAAAAAAATTGCTCCTGTCTGCTTTATGGTATCTGCCGTTACCTTCCGCGATGTTTGTTGAGATGGATAAAGCTGCTCTATTTAGCTGGTCTATAAGGTAGTAATTCCCCTTGGGAAAATCTTTTGTTAATTCGTAGATTACATCCGCAAAATCAACGGCATTTTTGTAAACATCGAGATTTTCGAATAGAAAAGGCATTTTTTGAAAATCGACAATCGAAAATAGACCGCAATCGAGAATTTCTCAAATTTCCATTTTCGATTCTCGATTGCTCTGTAAAATTTTGCCCTCGCAAAATTTTACTGCCCAGGAGAGGACTCGAACCTCCACGAGATTGCTCTCACCAGCCCCTCAAGCTGGCGCGTCTGCCAATTCCGCCACCTGGGCATAATAATTGAAGATTTAAAAATGAAGATTGAAAATTATTCAAAATAACTCCGCCGCAGGCGGATTCCAAAAATCTTCAATCTTCAATTTTCATTCTTCAGTATCCTTTTTACCAGGGATAAGATTAATAATCAAGAATTATTTTCCCTATGGGATGCCTAACGGTATTGGTCGGTTAAATAGAGCTGCAGACGGGGGCTGAAGATAAAGCTGTTGGCTTTGCACATTTCGGCAATAAGCGGACTTATTTTCAGATATTCGGAGAGATTTTTTGCCTGGGGCATAAGCAGAACCTTTGTGCGGTCAACGTTTCCCCGATCGCGGTCGAGAACAAGTTTCAAATCATTAAGGAGCCGGTGAACTTCGGTGATGTCCTCTATTTTTTCCATCACAAATTTCAACTGATAATCATAATTTTTTATAAGCTCCTTGAGCTGGTCGATTCTTAAATAACCGTCTTTGTTCGGTTCGTTGTCGTGAGCGTTTGAGAGCTTTGGACTGATGCTCATAAGGTCGCAGGCGAGATTAGCGACGTATTTAATTCCTGCAGTTTCAATTGTGGTGTGGACATTTTGTTCTTTTACCTTTTCGCAAAGCAGGGCGATATGCGGGCTAATCATTGGTTCGCCGCCGGTGATGACGGCGCAGGTCGGTGAGAATTTCATTACCTTTTTCATTATTTCATCAATAGACATTTTTGCAGCAGCGGATGAATCGAGTGCGTACTGCGTATCGCAGTATTTGCAGCGGAGTGGGCAGCCTGCAAGTCTTATAAACACGCTTGGCCGGCCTGCGAGAAGGCCTTCGCCCTGAATTGAATAAAAGATTTCAGAGATATTAATTTGGTCGTTTTGCATATTTGAGTGGGTCTTTTAAGCCGGCCTCAGTGAAGCCTTTCAGGCGCAGGCGGCAGGAATCACACCTGCCGCAGGGTCTGCCATTTTTGTCGGGGCTGTAGCAGCTATGAGTTAAGGAATAATCTACGCCAAGGCGCGTTCCGGTTTTAATAATTTTTGCTTTTGTCATTTTTATTATCGGCGTGTGAATTTTATACCGGCCTTTTTTCTGCATTGCGGCGGCAGTGGCGAGATTTGCCATTTTTTCAAAGGCTTTGATATATTGAGGCCGGCAGTCGGGATAGCCGCTGTAATCAGTAGCGTTAACACCGATAAAAATGTCAAACACACCAATTGACTCCGCAAAAGCCAGGGCGTAACTTAAAAATATCGTGTTCCTTGCCGGCACGTAAGTAACGGGTATTTGCGAGGAGTTGATGTTCCTGTTTAGCGGGACTTTGATTGATTTGTCTGTCAGTGCTGAATTTGCGAATACTGAAGGGTCTATATCAATAATTTTGTGCCGGGCGGCGCCGATGGATTTGGCGACTTTTTTTGCGGCTTTCAGCTCAATGCTGTGGCGCTGGCCGTAATTGAAGGTCAGGGCAATACATTTAAAGCCCCTGTTTTTTGCAATAGCCAGCGTTGTAGCCGAATCAAGGCCGCCGCTGAGCAAAATTACAGCTTTTTTAATCTTTTTTGCCATTAACTCCACTTGCCATTATTGTAAATTTATATTATTATAATGGCTTGTAATTTTTTAACAAATGCAAAAACGGGAAAGCGGATGAGCGAGGCGAAGATAGAGCTTTTTGATAATCCCAGGCCCGGCCGGGAATATTCAATCAGGATATCCTGCCCGGAATTTACGAGTTTGTGTCCTGTGACGGGTCAGCCGGATTTCGGAACTGTAACAATCGAATACTGCCCTGATAAAAAATGCGTCGAGCTGAAAAGCCTTAAATACTATATGCAAGGCTACAGAAATGAAGGGATTTTTTACGAAGCGCTGACAAACCAGATTCTCGACGACCTTGCCTTCGCTGCGAAGCCGAAATGGATGAAGATTATTTCAAGATTTACGCCGCGGGGCGGGATTACCACGGAAGTTTCGGCAGAATATAAACAATAAAAGGAGACTTCGAAATGTCAATTACGTTTCATTGCGAGAGCTGTAAGAAAAAGATTACGGCGCCGGACAACGCAGGCGGCAAATGGGGAAAATGCCCGTACTGCAACCATAAATGTTATGTGCCTACACTAAAAAAGGACGATGAAGAGGAACTTAAGCTCGCACCGATTGACGAAGATGAAGAGAAGAAATATGAACAAATGATGCGGGAAACACATAACATAGCCGGAGCACTGCTAAAGCAGAAAGAAACGCCGCCGGAACCAGGCTCGAATGGAAAAGCCGACGACAAACAACTGACCGTACTTGTAGTAACATACCTGAGACAAATGGCAGACGGACGACTCGATGAAGCGCACACAACCGCAGAAAAAATTATACCCTACAAGGGCCAGGCAAAGGCAATACTGGAAAATATACTCAGCGAAGAAAGGCCTGAGCCTGAGCTGGCGGATGTGCCGAAAAAAGTACTTGCCGGGTTTATACACAATATGCTGACAAGAATGGGGTAACGAAAATAAAAAATTAAAAATAAAAAATCAAAAATGCGGAACCGCCTACGGCGAGGTTTTATTAATAAACGAATATGTATGTGCCCCGGGTAATCGAGGCGCTGGAAGCACTGGGGAAGTGAAATAATTTTCGGTTTTAAGTTTTGAGTTATTTTGCGACGGATTGCAAAAATTCCGTTTCCTGGTCGGTCAGGGGCGATTCTTTTATCTGGCGAACCTTGTCGATTGTCTGCTGCAGAGTGAAACCGCCTGACTTTAACATCCAGACCGCTGCGAGATATGCAACTCTCTTTTTGCCGCTGCTGTCGTGGATAAGGACGGGCAGGTTGGAGCTTTGGCTCATTATCTCAAGAAATTTTTGACAGTCCTGAGATTCGGGAAAGCCTTCGTCGGGAGCATCTTTTTCTATCGGCAGCTCTATGTATTTTACGCCGTTGCTCTTCATCCAGGTAATTTCCTCATTATACCAGTTACGCTCACGATGCTCATCAGGGTTGCGCAGGTTTACAAACGCAGCGATATGATACTTGTACAAAAGGCGAGTATAATCCATTCCGCGAGGCTGGCCGCTTGTGTAAAGCACGCCCGGCGCAACTGTCTGAAAATTCTTTATGTGAAAGTGCCTCACCAAACCTACGATAGACAGGATTATTACCGCCAGCCAGAGCCAGAACAAGAAAGGATTTTTTTTATTTTTCATTTTTTCTATCTGCTTTTCTTTGTGTAAATGTTCCTGACCGCATAGATTTTCCGGTCGGTAGCCTCGAAATAAACCCTGCTAATCATTTCACCGATAAGGCCGGTAGAAATAAAAATCATACCTATCAGCAAAAAAACTATTCCACCGGCTGCTAACGGGCCGTGAGCACCAAAGATCGGCACATTGAAGCAAAACTTATCGAAGAAAATGTAAGCGAAAATAAGACACGCGGCGACGATACAGTAAAATGCGGCCTTGCCGAAGAAGTGCAGCGGCCTGGTTATGTAACCCAAAAGAAAACGAAGCGTAATCAAATCGAGAGCAACCCTGAAGGTGCGGGAGATGCCGTAATTGCTTTTGCCTGAGGGGCGCACGATGTTGGTTATGGGTATCTCGATCATTTTCCCGCCTGTAAGTGAAACAAGGGCGGGTATGAAACGGTGCATCTCGCCGTAAAGACGAAGGTCCTGAATTATCTGGCGCTGGTAAGCCTTGAAGGTTGTGCCGAAGTCGTGGATGTCAACGCCGCTGACCTTCGAGGCGAGCCAGTTGGCCGCCCGGCTGGGAATCTTGCGCATAATAAGATTGTCAACCCTCTTTTCGCGCCAGCCGCTGACAACATCATAGCCTTCGTCAATTTTTTCCAAAAACTTCGGTATCTCTTCAGGCAAATGCTGAAGGTCGCCGTCCATACTGATAATGATTTGGCCGCCGGCATTGTCAAAGCCTGCGGCAAGGGCGGGAGTCTGGCCGAAATTCCTGCGCAACTGCACGACGACGACTTGGCTGTCCCGGTCGGCAACGGCCTTGAGCTTTTCAAGCGTTGAGTCACTGCTGCCATCGTCAACGAGAACAAGCTCGTAACTTTCATTTGTCTGCTGCATTACCTTTGTAAGGCGCTGGTAGAGCTCCTGGACAACCGCCTGTTCGTTATACAAAGGCACGACAACCGAATATTTAATTTCAGTCTGCGTCATTAATCATTCCTGCCAATATTGCCATAGTGTACAAGCTTAATGCCCGCTTCGGCAAGAGTCTGTTTTGTCGAAGGAGCGCAAAGCCATTTAAGCTCGGTTTTCCGCTGCTCAAGGAGCCGGGTGTTTTTAAGGCCTTGCGGATAACCCGGATGGGTCATTACCTCGGCTACTCCGATAAACTGCGTTTTGCTTAGTTCAGACCAGAAGGCATCGTCAATCCTGCCGGTATGAGCAATACCGAAAAAAACATCGTTTTTTATAAAACGCTTATCGAGTTTTTGGCATTTTAAAGCCATCTGTCTTGCCAAAAAGGCACGCATTTTATCTGCAAACTCAACAGGCGGCCAATCGCCGAAGCAGACAGTGGCAGGCTCCCAGGGCCAGCGAATCGCGCCAATGCCGTAATCGGCGGCCAGGGAACATACTATTCTATACACAGGCGGCAGCAAATGGAAGTGTTTATGTGAGTCCAAGTGGGTCGGTTTAATGCCTCGGTCGATAATCGAGCTAATCTGAGCTGCAAATTCGACTTCAACAGCCTTTAAGATTTTTTTATTAGTGATGGTTTTAAATGCAAGTTTGTAGGCGGAGTGTCCAAACTCGCCGCTGTCGTCAAGCAGCAGTTGGACGGCGCTATCAGTAGAGAGCGATTTTCCTTCGGAGACATTCAGGTGGACGCCGACGCCGAGAGTCGGCGTCTTTTTAGCCAGCTCTATCGCCTCATCCGATGCGGACATATTCGCCATAATAGTAGCGCTGGTAAGAATGCCGGTAGTGTGAGCCTCGATGACGGCCTTGTTGACACCCTGCGAAAGTCCGAAATCATCAGCGTTTGTTATCAGTTTTCTAATCATAACAGGGGATAGAGTTTAAGTTTATCAGCCAATAAGGTCAATTAAAAATGGATAAGGGAATATATTACTATTTTTGTTGCAAAAGGGGGAGATTTGACGAAAATGGTATGGAAATAATATGGTTTTTGTTATTCACAGATACCTTTTTCGGGAATTGCTGCGGGTCTTTGTCCTTGCGACGCTGGCTTTGACAGTGATTATGAGCCTTGGAAGCGTGCTTCGGCCGGTGCAGGAGTATGGCGTCGGGCCAAGACAGGTGATAGACCTGCTGTGTTACTTTATGCCCATTACGCTGACGTTTGTTCTGCCGGTAGCGGCTCTGTTTGCAACGTCGTTCGTTTACGGAAGATTCGCTGCCGATAACGAGTTCGACGCCTGCAAGGCAAGCGGAATAAGCCCTGCGATGCTCGTATATCCGGGGCTGATACTGGCGATAATAGTTGCTATCGCAAATCTTGTCCTGAGTTTCCACGTTGTGCCTGCTTATGTTCACCGCGCTGAAAAGGCCATCAAATCCGACGCCAGGCAGATTCTTTTCAGGAACATATACAGGCAGGGATACTACAATCTGCCGGGCGGGGATTTTAGAATCTATTCAGACGCCGCCGACCTGAAAAGCAACAGCCTGCTGGGCGTCGTTATTATGGATACCGGCAAAAACCAGAAACTTATCACCGCTCAGGCCGCAACCGTAGGTTTCGACAGCACCAAAAGGTCGAACGAAGTAAAAGTGCTTGCCAGGAACGCATTTCAGTTTGATGAGCGCGGCGGGGTCTTTTTCAAGGTGATTTCAGTGCTCGGAGAATTTGAATCACTGATGACCGACAGCATAAAATTTCAGAATATCGAGCAGATGAATGCCATCAAGGCCTCGCCTGTCAACTATTATCCGGTCGCACTGTGTGCATGGGGTGCATACGAAAGGCTGACTGTCGAGATGCTGGCTGAAGATATAAAAAATACCATAAATGCGGATAAGGATAATTTATATCAGCTTGACAACGATGAAAAACTGCTGCGTCTGACGGCAAAAAGTTGCCAGCTTGGCCCGGCCGGCCAGATAGAGCTTGCAGATGATGTACTGCTCTTCGAATACGACAAGAACAGCAGCGAGATTACGAGGAGCTACCGCGGGCAGAAACTCTATATCCGGCTTTCTGCGGAGACGGAAACCCGGCCAAGTACGGTGCTTATCGTTACGTTTCCGAACGCTGTCTGGCTCGACCGCGGCATTGAGTACGTAAAACCAAGATATACCGCACAGGGTATCGCTCTGCCGAACTCCATTACAGCAAAACTCGGAGAGAATATTGTAGATACCGCAAGAGAGCACCAATACATTCCCAAACCTTCGGCACAGCTTACCGCACTTATAAAAGAGCTCAACAGGAAAATCAGGGTAACGCTTTTTGAAATCAAGGCGGAGATTCATTCGAGACTGGTATTCGGCATCGGTTGTATTACGCTTATACTCATCGGTATCGGTCTGGGCATCAGATTCAGAGGGGGGCATCTGCTTACGGCATTCGGAATAAGCTCAATTCCGGCTGCCGCGCTGCTGGTTGTTATTATGATGGGTAAAAATATAACGCAGAACCGGTTCTCTGAACTGGGAGCCAACCTGGGCGTCGGCTTTATGTGGGCGGGACTGGTCGTTCTGACAGTTTTTGCCTTTGTGCTTTACAGGAAACTGCAAAAGAATTAAAAATGCAAAACTTGTCGTGAGCAAAGTCGAACGATGAAAATACTTGACAGATATGTAACGAAAAATTTTCTGACAGGCTATCTGATTGCCTTTGGCGTGCTGATGGGACTGCGCATAATGACGGACCTGTTCGTAAATATCGACGAGTTTACGGAACATGCAGGACTTACCGTTACTCAGGTGCTTTTGAATATCGCGTTGTACTACGGCAGGCACAGCTTTCTGTACTTCAGGGATTTCGCAGGTATGATAACCGTTGTCGCAGCAGTGTTCTCGCTGGGGAAAATGACGAAGAACAACGAGCTTATCGCAGTTATGGCTTCGGGAGTGAGCCTCAAGCGCATAATAGCGCCGATACTGTTTCTGTCGCTGGCCTTTGCCGGCCTGCATGTAATCGACCAGGAATTTTTCATCCCGCCGATGGCGGATAAGCTCGTCCGCTCGCACGATGCGGTCGCTGATACACTGTTTTACGATATGTGGTTCATCAGCGATGCGAAAGGAAACCTGTTCTGCTCGCCTCAGTTCAAGGTAAAAGAGGAAACCATTGTCGCGCCGACAATAATAACGCGTACGAGGAAGCAGGATTCGGCATTATTCGATGTTACAGGCATTATCAAGGCTGATTCGGCGCATTACGACCTCGATTCAAAATCGTGGATTCTTGATAACGGAGTGTTTCTGAGGGTTTCGAGAGAGCTGGCAGACAGGCCTTATGAGATAATGGAGTCATATCCAAGCGACCTTGCGCCGAAAGATATCCCCGTCAGACGAAAATCAGCTCATATGGATTTGCTCAGCTCATACGACCTTATAAGACTTGCCCGGCAGAGTCCGAAAGACCTTGCAAGACTCTATGCACAGAAGAATTTCCGCCTTACCGACCCCATAATAAATCTGGTTATGCTTATGATATCTCTGCCGGTGCTGGTATGCAGAGACCCGAAATCATTAAAAAGCGCGGTATTTATCAGCTTTGCTCTGACGGGACTGTGTTATATAATGACGTTCGTATCCAAGATTTTTGCTTCAGAAGTTATAATCGGTAGCGGGGCGATGCCTGCATTGTGGGCGTGGATGCCGATTTTTATCTTTCTGCCGATAGCGGTTATCGAGCTGGATTCGATGAAAACGTAGAGAAAAAAGAAAGAGTAAGCGAGTATAACAAATGGAAGAGTTTAAAGTCGAGCCTGCACAGAGGATAAAAAGGCTTCCGCCGTATCTGTTCGCTAAACTAAACGCCCTTAAATTGGCCAAGCGCCAGCAGCAAATAGACATAATCGACCTTGGTATGGGCAACCCATCCGACCCGACGCCGCAGGTTATTATAGATAAACTGTGCGAGGCCGTGCAGGACCCGCGCAATCAGCGATACAGCTCAAGCAAAGGCATTTTCAATCTGAGAAGAGAAGTTGCCTTAAAATACGCCAAAAAATGGAACGTCCAGCTCGATGCCGACAGCGAAGTGCTCGCCTGCATCGGTTCAAAGGAGGGTTTCAGCCATATGTGCCTTGCATTACTCGGGCCGGGCGATACGGCAATTGTGGCAGACCCCGCGTTTCCAATTCATATATACGCTGTGGCACTTGCCGGCGCAAACGCAGTTACAGTGCCGCTGGGAAATACGCAGGAGTCGTTAAAAAAAATTCAGGAGACCTGCGAAAAACTCTATCCGCCTCCGAAAATGATAATACTGAATTTCCCGCATAACCCTACTGCGATGACCGTTGACGATGTCAGCTATTTCGAGACGGTGGTCGATATTGCCAGGAGGTTCAATATCGCAGTTATACACGACTTTGCTTATGGTGAGACCTGTTTTGACGGTTATAAGGCGCCGAGTTTTCTGTCGGCGAAGGGCGCAAAGGATGTAGGCGTGGAATTTTCCACGATGAGCAAGCCCTACAATATGGCAGGCTGGCGAATCGGGTTCGTAGCGGGCAACAGGGAAATGATTGATGCGCTTGCGACAATAAAGGGCTATTACGATTATGGAATTTTCCAGGCCATCCAGATTGCAAGTATAATCGCAATGCGGCAGTGCGACAAGGATATTGAAGAGCAAAACAAGAAATACCAGTTGCGCAGAGACGTTGTCTGCGAAGGGCTTTCGCGTATCGGCTGGCAGGTTGAAAAGCCGCGGG
>CAZUEO010000016.1:0-49015 GCA_964619675.1 uncultured Planctomycetaceae bacterium
TTTGACGGTCTTTCTGCAGGCGGTATGGAAATCCTGCGTTTGCACTGCTGACAAACCCATTCGACAAGCTCAGGGCAAGTAGAATCGCCGGAAGAATTGAAATCATCTTTCCTGTTTTCATAGTTTTTCTCCTTTATTTTTTTACACGTGCCTTCTCTACCCTGCGAATTTATCCTTATCAATTATTATTAAACCGGTTTAAAAGTCAAGTGAATTTCACACATTCTTGAACTTTTTGCGATTTTATTGCTAACTAATCAATTTCAACTAATCAGAAATGATTAGTCACTCTCATAGCGGCTGTTTTTTACCACATTATTAACGCAAAAATCTTTCCTGTTTTGTCTGCTTGTTACATATTATCACTGAAGATGGCGTTTGTCCGCCTGAGACGGATAAATTTGAATGATTGCAGGAATGCGAATAGATGTGGGAGCTTACGTTCCTTCGGGTTGAGGTTCTTCTTTTGTCGGGCTTGCAGGTACAGGGGCAGATTCGGTTTTGGGTCTTTCTTCGCTTAAACCTTCGAACTTTAAATGTTCTTCGTCCTGAACGTCTATTTTGATGACGTTTTTGCCCTTGAATTGGCCGCGGAGTATATTTTCGCTCAGCGGGTCTTCGATATATCGCTCGATTGCCCGGCGCAGGGGCCTTGCGCCGAATTCGGTGCTGTAGCCTTTCTCGATTAGAAACTCTTTCGTTACGTTGGCAACTTCAAGATGATAGCCTTGCTTTATAAGGCGTTTGAAAACCTTGTTAAGCTCATACTCGACTATCGTAGTTAAATCGTCCTTTGTCAGTGCGTGGAAGACAATTACATCGTCGAGCCGGTTGAGAAATTCCGGACGGAAATGGCGGTCCACCTCTTTTTGGAGCATTTCCTTCATCTTTTCGTAATTTGCTTCTGCCGTGCGTTTACCGAATCCGAATCCGGCCTGATTTCTGATTAAATCTGCTCCGATATTGCTGGTCATAATCAGGATGACATTTTTGAAATCGACATGTCTGCCGAAGCTGTCGGTCAGTCTGCCTTCCTCCATAATTTGCAGCAGCATATTGTAAACGTCAGGATGTGCCTTTTCAATTTCATCTAACAGCAGCACCGCATAAGGTCTGCGTCTGATTCTCTCGGTGAGCTGTCCGCCTTCCTCATAACCGACATATCCCGGCGGTGCGCCGACAAGGCGGCTGACGTTGTGTTTTTCCATATATTCGCTCATATCTATCTGAATAAGAGCGTCTTCGTCTCCGAACATAAACTCGGCAAGTGCGCGTGCGAGCAGAGTCTTGCCTACGCCGCTTGGGCCGAGGAATATGAACGAACCCATCGGGCGATTCGGGTCCTTTAAACCGCTGCGGCTCCTGCGGACGGATTTTGCCACCGCTGCGACAGCCTCATTCTGGCTTACAACACGCTTGTGCAACTCGCTTTCCAGTTCCAACAGCCGCTCGACTTCGTGTTTCTCGAGGCGTGTCAGTGGTACACCTGTCATCTTGCTGACAACCTCGGCAATCGTTTCAGCGTCAACCGTGCCGGTAGTCTCCTTGTTTTGGTCGTACCACTCGCGCTGGATTTCCGCTTTTTTGTCCAAAAGTTTCTGACATTCATCGCGCAAAGCCGCAGCTCGTTCGTAATCAGCGCTCTTGACTGCCTCATCCTTTTCTACCTGAAGTTTGTCAATCTGCTTTTCTATATCAGCCAGGTCCGGCGATGTCGTCGTGTTCTTCAGCCGGACAGATGCACCTGATTCGTCCATAACATCTATGGCCTTGTCAGGCAGACAACGGCCGGTGATATATCTGCTGGAAAGTTCAACGGCCTGATATAACGCTTCATCAGTGAAATTGACTCGATGATGCGCTTCATAACGGTCGCGAAGACCTTTGAGTATCTCGAGAGTTTCGTCCCTGCTTGGAGGCTCGACGACAATAGTCTGAAATCTTCGTTCAAGAGCAGCGTCCTTTTCGACATATTTCCGGTACTCGTCAAACGTAGTCGCGCCGATGCACTGCACCTCGCCTCGTGAAAGGGCGGGCTTTAAGACATTCGAAGCGTCAATTGCACCTTCGGCGCCGCCTGCACCGACCAACGTATGCAACTCATCAACAAAAAGCACGACATTTTTGGCTCTTTTTACCTCGTTAATTACAGCCTTGATGCGCTCTTCAAACTGGCCTCGATATTTAGTGCCGGCAACCATTAACGCAAGGTCGAGAGAAACAATTCTTTTTTCGCGAAGAAGCTGTGGCGCCTGCTTGTCAGTGATTCGCTGGGCAAGGCCTTCAACAATGGCCGTTTTGCCAACACCTGCTTCACCGATAAGCACGGGATTATTCTTTGTTCTGCGGCAGAGAACCTGAATGAGACGCTCAATCTCGGTTTTTCTGCCGATAACAGGGTCAAGTTCGCCTTCAGCGGCCAGGGCAGTTAGATCTCTGCCAAAACTGTCAAGAGCCGGCGTGCGACTCTTAGTCTTTGCAGCAGCCGGGTCCATCTTCATGCCCATAGACTGTGGCATGCCATTTTCAACGCCTGCGCCGAGAAGATTCAGAACCTCCTGACGGACGTCTTCGAGCTTAAGACCGAGGTTCATCAGCACCTGGGCGGCGATGCCTTCGGTCTCACGAAGAAGCCCCAGCAAGATGTGTTCCGTGCCGATGTAATTGTGATTGAGAGACCGTGCCTCTTCAATCGCATATTCAATGACCTTTTTAGCTCTCGGCGTGTGCGGCAGTTTGCCCATCGTTACCATATCAGGACCGCTTTTGACGAGTTTCTCTACCTCAAGACGCAACTTCTTGATGTCCACATCAAGATTTTTCAATACGTTGGCCCCTACGCCTGACCCTTCCTTGACAAGGCCGAGCAGGATATGCTCGGTCCCGATGTATTCGTGATTAAATCGCTGGGCCTCCTGATTGGCCAGCGCCATTACTTTTCTGGCTCTATCTGTAAAACGCTCAAACATAAATACCTCTTCTATAAGAGCTTAAATTCATCCAAATTAATTTTTTGACTCGTCTATTTTAGCGGGTGTTGCCAAAACTGTAAAGAGCATAGAAGAAACGAATCAGCCGCTTATTCAATTATATATGCTTTTTGCTCCAAATTGTTCAATTTATGGGTCCTTAGACCGTTCCCACAGGAAGCTTATCAGGTTTTTATCGACAAAAAATGAGGGCAACTTTGGGGTTTTTGGTATAAAAAAACCCTGTTTTTGGATTTCGCAAGGTATTGTGCGCTGTGTGTTAGGTACTATTCTTCGCTGTGTTCGAGCATTTTACGGAGATATTTATTTTCCCGACGCGTTGCCTCTACATCAAAAAGCAAATACTTGACTGTCAGTCGCAATTGGTTGAGAGAATCCTGAATATTATTTGCAGTCTGTTTATGATTGTAAAGTTTAGTCTTTTGAACCAGCGAAAGAAACTTTTTGCTCTGCTCGGCAGGCAAGTCGTTTATTTCATTGAGGAGTTCGAAAACCATCGTTTCAAAAGCAGATATGTCCATTTCAACACCTCCTACTAAAGTCTTCTTCTTCAACTCCTCCCTGAAGCTGGAACGCATCCTTATAAGTTTTCTGTGCAAAGTTTGTGCCATAAGATTCTGGCAGGTATGATATTGATTTAATTGTTTGAAAAGTGAGTTTTTCAGATTTTCTGAGCGGTGTTTTTTTGAGTGGAAAATAGTGCGTATTTTGCGAAATTTGACGCGGCGTTGCAGAAAGTAGACACAAGACCTGAAGCCGATGTTTTTGTATAATATAACCTGCGTTCAAATATGCAGATATGTATCGAGAACCATCTGTTGCTCGAACTCAACGTACAAAAACGTTTGCGGCAGGTTGCACTTGCGAAATAACGGGAATAATATTATCATTAGCTTGTTCGAATGGCTGAAGATTAAGGAGAAAAGCTGAAATGAAAGTAAGATTGTCTGAAAAGCTGTGGCGGGTGCAATGGCCTGGCCTGTTTGTGGTATTGGCTGTAGTGGGGCTTGTTCTATGGATTTTGGGTGTGGTATTTACAGTTTTTATGCCCGGTTTTCTGGTAGTATTGTACCTTGCGGCAGCGGTCGGTGGACTGGGAATATTGCTGCTTGTCAGCGAAGCGGTAAAGAGCCTTAAACAGCAGCAGGAAAAAATCGCACAAATCAGGGAAAATTTGGCCGAGAATAAAAGTCTTCTCGAACAGATAAGCAGGGGTGTAAGGCTGAGCGAAGCTGCAAAGACAATCGCATACCGCGATACGGACAGACAGCAATTGCGGACCAGCGTTATGGAAAAACTGCATCAGCAGGATTTTGAGACAACTTACGCGATGATAGAAGATATTGCCGGAAGAAACGAGTATAAGCAACTCGCCGGCGAACTAAAACTGACTGCGGATAAGTATCGTAACGCGACTGACCTTGAAAGAGTCAACCAAATCATCAGCTATATTGATAAGCTGCTTGAGCAGTATCAATGGACATCGGCAAGTGTGCAGATTGGAAGGTTGCAGGCTCTTTATCCTGATTCGCAGCAGGCAAAAGAGATGCAGCATAGGCTCGCAGAGAAAAAAGAGCAGCGCAAACGAGAGTTGCTGGCTGCCTGGGACCAGGCAGTTAAGAAAGCCGATACCGACTACAGCCTTACGATATTAAAAGAGCTGGATTTGTACCTGACGCCCAGCGAAGGACTGGCACTGCAGGAAGCGGCAAGCGAGATATTTAAAAATAAACTTCACAATCTCGGCGTGCAGTTTGCACTTGCCGTCAGCGAAAAAAGCTGGTCGAAAGCTCTTGAAACAGGGCAGGAGATTATCAGAGATTTCCCCAACAGCAGAATGGCTGATGAAATCAGAAGTAAGTTGTCTATTTTAAGAGAGCTGGCAAAGGAATAATTTTGCCGCAGGTTATTAAGTGTGCTGAAATACGAAATCATAACAATCGGCTTGAGTCCTGCGTGGGACAGAATAATCGAGGTCAGGAACATAAACTGGGGACAGCATAAAGCAGTTTCCACCGAGAAAATTATTCCGGCAGGCAAGGCGCTGAATATAAACAGGGCTCTGGCACAAATGGGCCAAAAGAGCATTGCAGCGGGATTGTGGGGCTGTGTTGACTGGAAGGAAATGAAACGAGCAACAGCGAATTTGAAAAAATTTGTTCAAATCAGATTTATGAAGGCAGAAGGGAAAACACGTGAAAATGTAACTATCATTGATACAGCAAAAAAACGCCAGATACATCTGCGAAGCGAAAGCACTCTTGCAGATGAAAAATCACTCTCTGATTTAAATAAGAATCTTCAGAAAATTATAACAGAAAAAAGCTTTTGCATTTTTGCAGGGGCTTTGCCGGGTGGAAGGCTTTTAGGAAAAGCCGTCAGGCTGATTGAAACGGCAAAGAAAAAAGGAGCAAAGGTCGTTGTTGATGCTTCAGGAGCTGCTCTTAAAAAGATTATTGCCGGAGGCGGATTATTTATTATCAAGCCGAATGTTGAAGAATTCAGCGAACTCGTTGGCAAAAAAATACCAAACGAAAAAAATGCAATAATAGCCGCTGCGAAAAAACTGTTGAACAAAACCGCTTTTCTACTTGTAAGCAGAGCAGAAAAGGGAGCGATATTAATCGGCAGAGATACAATTTTGTCTGCTCGATATGCCGGCAGGAAACGTGAGGTCTATAATACGGTAGGATGCGGGGATTTTTTGCTGGCAGGATTTATCTGCGAGTTTGCCGGGACGGGAAATTTGAAAAAGGCGCTTGAAAAAGGCCTCAAAACCGCAACGGCAAAAGCATTCGGCAGATTAAGCATCCATTAAATTTCTTATATTATATTGAGAAAGAGTCTGTCTGTGAGATTCATTTATTTGCTTTATAACAACAGACTCATCGCCGGGGGCGACAAATGAAGCATTCCTGACCGCATCGTAAATTTCTGCAAGATTCACATTCTCGGCAGTGGTGGCAGGTGCAAAGCCCTCTGCCGGTTCGCTTGTTTTCAAAAGCAATCCTGCCTTTACAAGCAGATTCAAAACCCTTTCCGTAAAATCGGCAGGCAGATTCAACTGGCTGCAGACAAGCTCCGAAGGTACAGGAGCATTCTTCTTTGCGAAAGCAGTGCAGATAAATTTTATAATATTCATTACCTGTACATCGGTTGCGAGAAAATATTCCTGACGGCGTCTTGCTGCGGCATTTTCAGCTTCTTCGATAGTCTTTAAATTCTGTGTTGTAAAGGTGAGCTGAAGACCAAAGAGGACAATAAGCCAGGTTATGTAAATCCACAAAACGCCCAGCGGTATGAGACCCAGTATGCCGTAGATTTTGCTGTATGGGATTAGCTTGACCGTATAAAGACCGAAGGCCCATTTGGCAAGCAGCCAGGCCAATGCCGCAATCAATGCGCCCCAGAAAGCCGCCGTTGATTTTACCTTTGCATTGGGCATAAGCATATACAACGCAAATAACCCGACAAACGCCACAGCAAATGGCACAACGGGGCCTATGTAGGTAAAAATGCCTCTGCTGAAATGGCTGGCAATACTGTACCGGGCATTAACATAGGCGGCAGCGCCGAACAGCAGGGGCCCCAATGTCAGAAATGTCCAGTAATTGGTTATTCTTCTTATCAGATTACGCCCCCGACTTACACCCCATATAATATTAAATGAGTTCTCAATGGTGCTTAATACCGCGATAGCCGCCCATATAATCAACACACAACTGACGATAGTAATGGAACCTTTGCTCAGATTGCTGTAGAAGCCGGTTGTAAATTCGTCGATTTTCTGCGCCATAGTAATCTTTTCGGCTGGGTTGTTCGGGTCAACGGGATACTGGATATTTTTAATGAAGGTTTGCTCGTAGAAGAAATTTCTCAGCGGTGCGCCGAGCTCCTCGAAGGCGCCGAGAGAATGGAAAATCAGAAGCATTACAATCGCAAGCGGCACAAGCCCGAAAATTGTGTTGTATGACAGAACAGCCGCCTGTTGGCCGGCACGATTTTTGCGCAAAAGTTTTATACATTGAGGCCATAGCCTTATCTGAAAAAATATGAAGCGTGTGAATTTACCCAGCTTGTCTGTAGGAACGGATAATAATTTCTTGAACATAAATTATTCCTTTTTTTTGAATAAATCTTCCAGCCCTTTTTGTATTTGTCTCTCAAGCTCCCGCCGAGCCTGGTCTTCGAGAAGTTTTCCCACGTCAATCTGGGGCTTGTCAACGGTGCCTTTCAGCGGCAGCGTAATTCTCTGGCCGTTATACGTCCAGGGAAGAGTAACGTTCATCCGCATCGACTTGTCAAGACCGATACGGCCGCTGAAATTGACGGGTTTATCATTAAAGTTCATCTGCATATTGTCGTATTGGAGGATACCGTCTGCAAGCACAAATCTGGTCGGCAGCACGGTTATATTGGGGTCCGACGAAACGCCGGTAAGCTGAATAATCTGCGACAGGAAAGATGATGCGCCAAGATGCATATTGTCGATTGATAAAGTGCCGGTAATCGCTATAGCGTTTCTGTAGCCTTTTTCGAGAGGTACAGCAAATTTTTCACAATCGAAGTTTAAGATGCCCCTAATATCGGTTGCGTCGGCAAAGACAGGATTTACATACCTTAAAAGGGCGTCGGAAGTCTGACGGTTTATTTGAATTCTGTCGAGCATTCTTATCGCCCCCGGGGTCTGGAGCATTGGCGGGCTGCCGGTGAGATTTGCCGCTGCAGCGAAGTTTAATGTGCCGTTGTTGACTTTTGTGGAAAACGGCGCGATAGTCATAAGGCCTTTTTCAATTTTTATATTGAAATCGCTTTTGCCGAGATTCAGGCCCATATATTCGGCACTGTCAAATCCAAAGGTTGTTTTTGCGTTAAGATTGGCTTTGAACTGAGCCGGTGCGTTTTTCGGATAAACGCTTGAGAACCACAGCGAATCGCTTCTTTTGCCGATTGCGCCAAAGCCGGCCGGCATAAACGGTGAAATAATTGAACTTGCTGCCGCAAGGTCATAATCAGCCTTGAAATTACCTTCGGTTTTTGTGTTTGCCCCAAGGTCGGCATTGGACAGGTTGCCTGAGATTTTTATCTGGGGACTGACTATGCTGAGCTGCGGGATATCGTAAATTTTTTCAGCGGTGTTGAATTTGCCGGCAAAGGAAATAGTCATATTCGGCTGGGTAAAGGTTTCTTTGCCTGGCGAGGAAATTTTGAGATTTTCAATATTTATCTGTTTTGTTGACGCCTCGATAATATCGCCTGCTTTTTTGAACGTCAAATCGCCGCGTGCAAAACCGGCAAATCGGGTATTTGCGTCCGTCCTGCCCAAAGCTGCCGCCCAGGCGTTGAGTTTTCCAATCTCAACGGCGAAGTTTGTATTGAACTGTGTTGGGCCCTGTGTGTCTTTGCCGAGCGGTGCTGTAAGGTTACTAATATTTATTTTGCCAAATGATGCAGAAACATCCGCTGTTTTGATATTAAGCTGCTTTTTGTCGATATCCGCCTGGAAGTCATATCCTGCTGTCGCCGAAGGCTCTGAAAGAACCGTACCGTCCGGCATTGTTATCACTACGTTAGCTAAAGATGCGCTGCCGGTGCTTGAAAAAATTCTGTTTGCCAGCGAGCCTTTGCCGATAAGCTGTGCTGTGCCGGCAAGCTGCGGCTTTATCTCGAAGAACTGGCCCACATCCGATTGCAGGTTGGCAAGGTCCACGTCGGCAGTGTAGTTCATATTGTCCGTTGTACCGCTAAGCGACGCCTTTACAAAAGATGAGTCAACAAGCATCTTTTGAACAGTTACCACTTCTTTCTGCGAGACGATTTTTGCGTCAACCTCGATAGGCTTTGAAAGTATAATCCGTTTTACCGGAAATTTTCCCTCAAGAGCCCAGAGTTTGACCTTGCCGGCAATTGTTCTTGTGCCGTTCTGTGCTGCGGTGTTTATATTGCCGCTCAATCTGCCGTAGTTAATGTCGAAATCATCCTTGAATTTCGCAATTGTCTTTATCTGTGTAAAGGTTTTGGCGACATCGCAGTCAAACTCGGCCTGTAGGGTGTCGGCAGAATCGGCTCTTAAAAAATCCTCAAGACTGCGAAGCGTTTTTGGCACAGTTCCTTTCACATCGGCAGTCAGGCCGTCAGCTTCAATTTTCAGGCGGTCAATGTTTATTGCTTTCTCCGTTGTATTGAGTTTTACGTCGGTGTCAAATTTTGAAGTCGCCAGCCTGTCGCCTTTCAGAAATGAGCCGGTTATGTCGATGTTGGTTGCATTGATTGTGCCGGCAAGATTTTCAAACTGACCTTTCTGCATTTTAGCGTTTATGTCGGCTGTGACCGTACCTGAGGTTGCTGCATTGACGTCAAGAGCCGCAAAGAGAGGGGATAATGTCGAAAGCTCAAGGTCGTTGACTTTTACGGAAAACTCACCTGTGGCACCTGCAAGAGACCATTCTTTTTTGCCGGTTTTTATCTGGCCGGCTGCGGTTATGTCGGAAGTCTGATTTGGGCCTGCAACTGTCATTGAGATATCGAAACTGCTTTTGCTGCCCAAAGGCCTTAAGGCAATTTTGCTGTTTATGTTCTTCAGCTCCAGTGTCGCCATTTGGTCATTTGCATCTGGGGCACTGATTTTGCAGTTGCCGTCATTTATCGCCAAATTGAGCCGGTCCAGCGGAATAACCGGTGTGGCAGATTTTGTGCCGGTTTGCTTTGCCGCTTTTGTTTTCTTTTGCCTGGAACGCTCAACTGTTACTGAAACATCGGGCCTGTCTATTGTTGCCTTGTCTATCTCAACTTTTCCGCCGAGAAGTGCAAGATAACTTGGACGTGCGGCAATCCGGTCGGCGGTCATTTTTGTTGTGCCGCTGCTGTTCGTAAATTGCAGCTTATCGGCTTTTACGCCTGCAAACCACCCCATTGAAAGAGAACCAACATCTACTTTGCCGTCAATTGAACTGTTTATTTTATTGAGGATTAAATTCTTCCCGCTGCTGCTTGACAAATATGCCGGCACTGCAAAAAACGGAATTAGGGAAAACAGGCACAGAAAAAGCAGCATCCACAGGAGAACCTTCACCACGGAAATTTTCGAACCGGTCTTTTTTTGCATATTATTTTCAGTTTGCATAATCCCCTCACAAAAAAATTGAAAATTGATGATTGAAGATTGAAAAATTTATGGAACCGCCTCGATAAATCTTCATTCTTCAATCTTCATTCTTAAATTTCTGTTAGTCTTTCATTATTTCGTCTGTTTTTGCTTTTACGGTGTAGTCGATTTTGTCGGTATATTGTTTCGTAAGGTCATCGATTTCCTTTTTGCCGTGGTTGCGGTCGTCTTCGGTAATGGTCTTTGCCTTTTCTTCATCTTCAAGTTTCTTGTTGGCGTCCCTTCTGATATTTCGAATGCTGACTTTGGCCTGTTCGCCGAGTTGTTTTACGCCGCCGGCAAGCTGTTGTCGCCGCTCGCCGGACAGCGGCGGAATATTGAGCCTGACTATCTTGCCGTCGCTGATGGGGGCGATTGAAAGGTCGCTGTTTTTAATCGCTTTTTCGATTTCCTTTATCGAAGCAGGGTCAAAGGGTTTTATAACTATCATATTTACGTCGGGCGCAGAAATCGCGGCAAGCTGTCGCAGCGGCGTCGGTGTGCCATAGTAATCGACCCTGATATTCTCCACGAGACCTGCGGATGCCCGGCTTGTTCTGACGGATTTAAACTCGTTGTGCAGATGCTCAAGGACCTTTTCCATCATATTTTTATGTTCGTTGACTATTTTCTGTGTCGCCATTACCGCTCCTGTTAATTAAGAGATAATTGTACCGATTTTTTCACCGAGAAGCGCTTTTGTTATATTGCCTTTTTGGAAAATGTTTAAAACGATAATGGGAATTTTATTTTCACTGCACATACTTATCGCGGCGTGGTCCATAACCCGCAGGTTTTTGTTCAGCACGTCATGGTAAGATAGTTTGTCGAAAAGTTTTGCTTTTGGATTTTTGGCAGGGTCGTCGTTATAAACACCGTCAACCTTCGTTGCCTTGATGAGAACATTTGCGTCAAGTTCAGAGGCTCGAAGCGCCGCGCAGGTATCGGTTGAAAAGAAGGGATTGCCTGTCCCGCCCGCAAGAATAGTTACCCTTCCCTGTTCCAGGTGCCTGATTGCTCTCCTGCGAATGAAAGGCTCGCAAATTGCCGATACTTCTATAGGGCTTAGGACACGAGTCGGCTGGTCTATTTTTTCAAGCGTCTCCTGCAAAGCGCAGGCGTTGATTACCGTGGCGAGCATTCCCATATAATCAGCGGTATGTCGGGGAATATGGCTTGACTTGCTGAAGGTTTCACCTCGCAGGAAATTGCCGCCTCCTACGACAATGGCGATTTGAGTGCCGAGTTTTTGTATCTGAGTGATTCTTTCTGCAATCGATTCGAGCTGCTGGCCGTCAATACCGAAACCGCCGGTTTTGCAGAAGCTTTCGCCGCTCAGCTTAAGCAGCACTCGTTTATATTTAAGTTCGCCCATCTTGCACAGTCCCTATTATATTACCCGATGGCAAAACGCACAAATCTTTTTATCTTTGCTTCTCCGCCGGCGGCTTTGGCCGCATCGGCAAGCACCTTTTGGACAGGAACCTTCTCATCCTTCACAAAGCCCTGCTCCAGCAGGCAGTTATCGGCCAAAAACTTCTTCATCTTGCCGTCAACAATCTTTTCAACGATATTTGCAGGCTTATTCTTTACCTGCTCAGCGGCAATAGACCTTTCACGCTCGATAATTTCTGCGGAAATACCCGACTGGTCCAGTGCAAGAGGATTAAGAGCGGCAATATGCATCGCGATATCTTTGGCAGTCAGTTTGAATTGCTCATTATCGGCAATGGCCTGTGTGCTTGTCTCAAACTCGACCATTACGCCGATTTTGCCGTTGAAGTGAACGTAGGTGGCGATAAGGCCGGGGCCGGAAAATTTGAATTTAGCATAATCGCCGACCTCCATCTTTTCGCCGGTTTTACTGACACATTCGGTTAAGACATCCGAAAACTTTTTACCGTTTTTTTCGGTATTTAGCAGATTATCAGCGCCTTTTTCGGCGCTGCAGGCGGGCAGATAATCCTTCATCGCATCGGCAGCGGCGACAAAGGCATCGCTTTTTGCGACAAAATCGGTCTCGCAGCAAAGCATAGCCATCACAGCCTCTTTGCCATCGGGGTTTATAACACAGGCAATAGTGCCTTCCGTTGTTTCCCTATCGGCCCTTTTTGCGAGCGTTGCCAGCCCTTTCTTGCGAAGCAGCGTCATTGCCTCTTCGATATTCCCGCCAGTCTCTTCCAGAGCCTTCTTGCAGTCCATCATACCCTGACCGCTCATCTTGCGAAGTTTTACAACGATGCTTGCTGAAATTTCCGCCATTATTTTATCTCCTGATTGTTTCGTTACCTAAAAGTTTATGTATTTAGCCCCCAGTTTCACTGGGGGTTTTCTTTTAAAAATCCTAAAGTCCCCAACTTTTATGTTGAGGTTTTGTTTAGCCGTTGCCTGCGGCTTAGCTGCCGGCACGGCGATGTAACAAAGGTATTTATTCCTGCGGCGTCTCTTGAGACTGGTCTGGAACCTGTGTCTCGGCGGCGGCCTGGCCGGTCTTTTTGCTATCGGCCGCGGATGTTTCTTTATCACCTGCTCTGGCAAGCGAACGTCTTCGGCCTCGTGACCGGCGAGACAGTTCCTCGTCTCTTGCTGTGGCTTTGTGCATTGTTTTGCCTTCGGCTACTGCTTTGGCGAGTTCGCCGATTATCAGCTCTATCGCCTTTACCGAGTCGTCATTGGCTGGAACGGCAATATCAGCCAAATCGGGGTCTGAATCGGTGTCGATTAGTGCTATCGTAGTGATTCCCATTTTTTTTGACTCACGCAGGGCGAGTATCTCTTTACGGGCATCGACAACGACTATCACACCGGGCATCTGGCTCAGCTTGCGAATGCCTTCGAGATTCGACTTAATTTTGCGAAGCTCGCGTTTCAGTGTCGAGGCCCTTTTTTTGCTTTCAGCCTCTATTGAGCCGTCGTCGGCCATCGACTCGAGCTCTTCGAGACGCTGGATTCTCGAATGAATAGTTCTGAAATTCGTTAGCGTTCCGCCGAGCCAGCGGGTGGTAACGTAGTGCATACCGGTTGATTCAGCGGCTGCCACGACGGCCTTTTGAGATTGGCGCTTGGTGCCGATAAATACGACGTCTTTGCCTGATGAGACGATATCGTAAAGCAGTTTTTTCGCCAGGATTATTCCTTTAAGCGTTTGGCGAACGTCGATAATATGAATCATCCCGCGGCGGGAGTAGATATAAGGCTTCATTTTCGGATTCCAGCGGCTTGCCGCATGTCCGAAATGAACGCCTGCGTTTATGAGGTCACGAGCCAAATTATCTGTCACTAAGGCAGCCTCCAAATATTAAAACTCTGTTTTTTTATTTACTATTGTGCTCCGTACTGCAAGGCGTAAAATCCGAGAACTCAATACCTTACTGTCCAACTCCATTACTGTCAAGATTTTTTGCCGGCAGGATTTCCGCCGATAGCCAATCTGTATAATCAGGACTCACAATATCGCTAAGGGTTTATTGAGAGTTACCTGAACCTCATCCTCGCGAGAGCGTTTAGCCGTTGCCGGCACATGTCGCGTCGAAACGAAGTGAAGGCGAACGGCAACGCGGGATTATGTAATTATCGTGGTTAGCCCTGCCATCACAATGGCAGGGTTCATCTAATTTCAATTTTCGATTCTCGATTTTGGTTGCAGTTGCTGTCTTCGGTTCGGCAATCAATTGTTCCCCTGCCCCGTGAGATGCCGCTTCGGCTATCTCATCGGGGTCATCGCAGCCCTCGCCGGCAACTGCAATTTTCTCTTAGCCCTGCCATCACAATGGCAGGGTTCGTTAAAATCCTTAAGCCCCCAAGTTCATCTTGGGGGTTCAGAGCCCCGAATGTGAATGAGGGGTCGTTCAGGTGCAGGTTATTTTTAAATTTTCTCTTGACAGAATTTCAAAAGGTCTGTAGTTTGCAATTCAAGCTGCTTTCTGAGGAACGAGCGGCATCTATGGAGACCAGCAAATATCCCTCGAAGGCAGATTGAATCGGAAGAGGGTGTGCGTCTGAAAAGCATTTACAGAATAAGCAGAGAAAGTGCGCGTATTTTTCAAAACTTGTCCTCGCGCAGGCGGGGAAGGACATTTGAATTAAGGAGATGGAAAAATGGCAACTCAAAAAACAATCCTGTTTGTATCACTAATTATCCTCATCACCGGCTTATGCGGCACAGCCGAGGCAACGGTCTATGCAGGCGGAAGCAACCCTAATGTTGTGTATCGATACCTCGGCGAAAACTCTTGGGAGACAGTATCTCAAGAGCTGGGCGGTGCAGTGCTTTGTCTCTGTGAGTACGAAGGCTATCTATATGCAGGAACAAAGTTAGGCCAAGTGTGGAGATACGATGGAGACCCCAGCTGGACGCTAGTCGGGGATAACTTAGACGATCAGGTATGTTCGTTAATAGTCTTTAGAGAAAACTTGTATGCCGGCACCGCGTGGAATGGAGGAAAACTCTATAGATATGATGGCGACGGCAACTGGCCAAATGTCATTAACTTTACTGGATGGAGCGGTTTCAGATGTATGTATGTTTGGAATGACATCCTATACTTAGGAGACATAGGATATGATAATATAGGTCACTACGATGGAAACAGCTTTACGCCAGATGCTTACTTAAATGGAAGTTGCATCTGGGATTTTGAACTGTATGACAGTAATCTGTATGCTTCAGCTTATTACGGTAGATTACACAGGTCTTCAGATGGAAACACATGGACAACAATACGTGACTACCAAGATTACGATTCCTGGGAATTGGAAACATTTCAGGGATATTTATACGTGTCTACCGGGCCAAACCTTGAAAGATATGACGGAAATAATTTCAGTCTTATTTGGACCGAACCAAACGGATACGAAATAATATCAATGACTAACGCAGTGGATACCCTGATTTTCGGGACCGGAGCAGAAGCTGGATATCATGGAGGGTCAGGGATTGGTAGAATTTACACCTATGATGGAAACACAATTCATTCAATCTCCGGTAATATGGGTGATGGAATACAATCGCTATACGCAGGCATAGAGATTAATTTGACGAAAACTGATGACGTCAGTGGTTGTGTCGGGCCGCTTGGTACGATAACATACACTATTGATTATAACAATCTCAATGGAACTATCGACGATGTGAGTATTATTGACTCTCTGCCGGATGAAGTGGGGTTCCTCTCGGCTTCGGATGGTGGTGGCTATAATCCCGGTTCCCATACCGTTACCTGGAATATGGGCACATTGGAGCCGAATGAGTCGGGTTTTGTCACATTGACAGTCGGGATGAGACATGCCGAGGCAAACAGTACAATCATAAACGAGTGCGAGGCAAAGAGCGGCGAGCAGGTCTTAGCCACTGCTGAAGAAAGTACCTTTGTATGCCCACGACCATGCGACGTAAATCTCACAAAGATTGACGACGTCAATGCCGGTGACTGTGTTGGCCCGGGCCGTGAAATAACCTACACAATCGATTGCTACTCGAACTGTCCGGGTATTAATGATGTAAATATTGTAGATTATCTGCCGGCGGAGGTGGATTTTAACTCGGCCTCGAACGGCGGCCTCTATGATTCCAATTCACATACGGTTACCTGGCATATTGACACTCTTCACCCCGGATATTTTGGCCCTGTTACGCTGACAGTTATAGTAAGGCCATGTATTGAGCCAAACAGCACAATCACAAACGAGGGCAAAATAATAATTGGCGGTATCATTTACGACACGGCTTACGAAGGTACGCCTGTATGCCCAAACTATCCGACACTTACAAAAGAGGACAATGTTTCCGGTTGTGTTCTGCCCGATGTTAATATCACATACAATATTTGTTATGCTGCCAACGGTTACGGCGATACGAACGTCAAGATTGACGATAACCTGCCGCCTGAAGTGAATTTTGTCTCGGCAGACTCCAATGGAGTTTATGACCCATGTTCGCGCACCGTCAGGTGGAATATCGGCACATTAGAGCCTGACGAATCAGGATGCGTTACGCTAACCGTCAAAGTGAAACCGTGCATCGAGCCAAGCAGTACAATCATAAACCAATGCACAATGACAGGCGATTGTATCCACGATATTAACGCCTATGAAAATACACCCGTATGCCCAAACTATCCGACACTTACAAAGGTTGACGACGTCGGTGGTTGTGTCAGCCCCGGTGAAACAATCTCCTATAGTATCTGCTATGCTGCCAATGGTTACGGTGATACGGGAGTTATTATTGACGATAACCTGCCGCCTGAAGTGAACTTTGTCTCGGCCACCGGTGATTGGCAATATAATTCCGGCACAGTAACCTGGGATATCGGCACATTAGAGCCAAATGAATTGGGTTGTGTTACACTAACAGTCAAGGTCAATACGATGGCTGTGCCTGACAGTGTAATCACAAACCATTGCGAAATGACAGGTGATTGTATCCACGGCATTACCGCTTATGAGAATACTCCTGTATGCTGCCGCCCGCCCGACACAGGCGCGGAGGTTATCAATATAGACCTCAATGGCTATAATGACAATAATGCTCCTCCTGCCGGTACTGTTGCAGCCTATGATGACGGCATAAATCAGTGGAACGTGTACTATGGCGGATGGGGAATAGCGATGGGTTCGCCCAGAAGCGCCGACCTTGCCGATTACGATGAACCGTGCATGCCAAGCACGTATGCCAAGCAGGTATGGATTGGTGATGCTAATCAGGGAAGCCGCGGATATGAGTGGGGCTGCGGACTGATGGATGATGGATTCATTAAAGACGGCAATTTGCCGCCGGCAACGGGAGACCCGAACATTCGCTTATGGGGTGTGGATGCATATCAGGGAAAATTTGACATTTACGTTTACGGCAGTTCGGATGGAAACTTTACGCTCGATATAAATGATAACGCTAATTATCATAATATTGAAAAGCATGTGAGCGGAGGTTTTGACGGGAATTTCGTAGAAAACAAAAACTATGTGATTTTCCGGTGTATTCCTATCTACTGTCCCAATTATGTTACTATAACATACAGCGGCGACCTCGATGCCCTTCAGCTTGTCAGCGCCAAAAGGCCCGTGGCAATATATCTCGACCCGAACCTCCCGGCAAAAGAGTATGACGTTGCATTCGAAACAAACGCCAGAGATGGCGAAGGTCAACATTTCGGCCCGGATATATGCCCGCCTGATACCTTCAGTTCTTACGGATATGTTGTTTATCTCGATAACGGCGAATATATGAAATATGACATTACAATGAATGACGTCAATGAGGGTGAATATGCGATTTACGCCGCGGTTGATGTGAGGGATTATGATGCGGATTTCCTGGAGGTTTCTCTCGACGATATAATGCTGGGTACTCTGTCGGCTCCTTTCACTCCACCACCTCCGGTGACACTTAATGAGACCAATAGGGTTTACGTCAACATCTTCGAAGGAAGTCATACCTTTAAGTGGCGCCTCACTGACATGGCTTACTTTAACCTCGCTTACTTTGTGTTTGAGCGTGTCGGTCCTATTAATATATCCGACTGCAACGATATATACATGTATGGCTTTAACTACGAAGGTGATTTAGACGGTGACTGCCATGTTGACTTTAATGACCTTAAGGTCATAACAGACGATTGGCTCGATTGCTACAGCCCTCCTGATTCAAATTCATATGCCGATGAAGTGCTGGCCGATAATCCTGTCCTGTATCTGCGGTTTGAGCAATTTCCGCTTGTAGATTCTTCCGGCCGCGATTGCTGGGTTGGTTCCAGTCCGCTGGCGAAGGTTGAAAAAGCAGTGGGTGCAATGGGCAAAGCCATCCATCTGAATGGCGGCTGGGTTGCTGCGGCAAATAGCCTGGCAGAGCCCTGTCTGCCCACCCAATATGGTAACCAATATGCTTTTACTCCCGACGGCAATAGCGACATAACTTTTGAGTTCTGGACTATGACCCCGCTGCCGGATTTAGTGGATACTTGGGCAGAGTTGTTTAATGATTGTAATACTATTGAGACTATTGGTTACGACGAAGATCCCGTATATCGCCCGTGTGCGACGAGGGGTGATATCAAGATGAAGATGGCGCTTGCCGATACGGATGGGACAGATCCTTACGCATACACTGATGAGGGAGCATGGATAGCAGATACGAATTGGCACCATCATGTCGTTATATGGGATGAACGGCCGGAAATCGATGAGCTTAACGTTCGATGGTACACAGATAACATTGAATACAAAAATGAGACATACACCGGTATAACCGCCAGAGGGTGGCGCCTGAATTCAGGTCCGGCGATGGATCACCTTATTATTGGAGGTCTTGGCAGCAGGGATAACTTCAGTCCGGGTCCTGGTGTTGCTTATCGGGAATATATGGATGAGTTTGCCGTCTATGCAGGTATCCTGCCTCTGGACCGCATCCGAGCTCATTACTTAGCCTGGCAGCCCCGCAGTTGCGAAGAGCTGTGGGATAGAGGGTTTGGAGGGTCAGTCGCCGGCGATATGGATGAGAATTGTGAAGTGGACTTCGAAGATTTTGCCAAGCTTGCGTTAGACTGGGCAACTTACGCCGACCCGAACGACCCTAACTCCTGGAACTATTAACTGAGTAATTTCGAAGGCGGACAAAAGGGCTGCTGTAAGCAGCCCTTTTGCCGTTTCCACGAGCCCCGTTAGAAAACCACGGCTCATCCCGTTAGGAAGCTGTTTTTTCTAACGGGGCGAGGATAAGTTTTATTTACAGATTTGTTTTAGACGATTTCCCCCACCCGATGCGGCTCCATAAATTTTCAATTCTCAATCTACAATCTTAAATTCTAAATCTCTCCCCCATTTTGATTGATAGTTATCAACTATCATTTTTTTTAAAAAATCTGCCTCTGGCGTTCCAAAAATTTTGAATTTTAAATTCCATTGCTCGCTCACTTTGATTGATAATTATCAACTATTGTTTTTTCCTTGTCCCGCATTTTTGTTTTTAAGGCGGTCTAAATAAATCAGCGTAACCAGCGTAATCAGCGTTTAAAAAATTTATACGTAACCGTCTTACGTAGTACGAAACGAGCAGCGCAACCGCAACCGTTTTACGTTTAATACTATCTCTCTTCTTCTTTTCAAACTCAATCCCGCACCTTCGAATATTCGAATTTGAATCAACGGAAGGTGCGGGGCCAACCGAATTTTGTCCACCAATTTTGTCCGCATACATTATCAGTGGAATCTGTGTAATCCGTGGTTATTTTTACAAAATGCGCATGTTGAAGCGTAGCGAAGATCCGCCATAGCCGGTTTATAAATAATTTTGGTAACACACCCTCCACAATCTTGCATTTATGGACAGAAAGATGAAAGTAGAATGGCGACGGCGGATTTTTACCAAAAGCGCATGAAAATTTGCAAAACGCGCATTTTTTCGAACAGGAATTTCGCTAAAAACGCACATTTAAAAAAATCTGTGGTTAGATTTTCAAAACGCGCACGTTTTTCGACCGAATGCGCAAATTTCTACCCTCATTTTTGAGCTGATTTTTAGAAACTTGCGCGAATTGTAAAAAAACGTGCGCTTTTTGCTCAAAATTTTTTTTGTAACTCCTTTATTTTCGAAAAAGAATAAGTACTTACGGCAATTTTGAAGATGCGTTTAAAGGAGTTACAGTTTTTTCACCTGTTCTCCGTAAGGAGTCCCAAGGACAACTGCTCACCTTTCCAATGTACATTTTTATCTTTTCTAACCATTGAAAACTTATAGAATATCGAGTTGGTTACGGAAGGTTAGATTTATGGAAAAGGGCTTAAAATACGCGATTTTTAAAACAGAATGGGGTTTTTTCGGACTCTTAGCTGATAACAACAAGCTTTTACGAACAGTTTTGCCAATGAGGAGCTTTCAAATAACAAAAAAATACCTACTGGTTGGTATGGTTGGCCTTACAAGGGAAGACAAGAGACTTTTCTATGAGCTTCAAAAAAGCATAAGAAATTATTACAAAGGCACTTACGTAGATTTAAATAAATCGTTTCTATCAATAACTTATCCGGTATTCGGTAGTTTTGCCTGCAAAGTCATTAAAGTCTGCAAACTTATACCTGTTGGCAGAACGCTTACATATTCTCAAGTCGCAAAAAAGGCAGGCTTTCCAAAGGCGGCGAGGGCTGTTGGGAATGTTCTTGCCAAAAATTCTTTGCCGTTACTTATTGGCTGTCATAGAGTTGTAAGAGCTGATGGTAAAATCGGCAACTTCAGTGCGCCGGGTGGGGCCAGAATGAAAAAGAAAATGCTCGAACATGAGAAACGGATAGCCACAAAGCCACGATAAAGAGGTAAGGAATCAAGGAAATAAGGGATTTTAGAAATGGATGCGATTGAAAAAATAACAACCGAAAATGCGCCTGCTGCGATAGGGCCTTATTCGCAGGCGATTGCGGCAGGGGATACAATTTATCTTTCCAGCCAGCTTGGTATTGAGCCCAAAAGCGGCAAACTCGCTAGCGGCGGGATTGCCGGCGAAACAAAACAGGCACTGGAAAATATAAAAGCAATTCTGCTTGCTGCGGGAAGCGATATAACAAAGGTTGTGTCCGTAACGGTTTATCTTTTAGATATGGAAGATTTTGCGGAAATGAATGAGGTTTATGCAAGTTATTTTAAGGAGCCTTATCCAGCCCGCGCAACAGTTGCGGTAAAAAACCTGCCGAAAAATGTAAGAGTAGAAATTTCCGCTATCGCGATAAGATAGCCACTAAGACACGAAGATTTTTGAAAGGACAGCAAAAATGGCAGAGCACGAAGAAATGATGCAAAGTCCGGGTTTTAAAGACAGGAAAGCAAGACTTGTTGTATTCGGAATCCTTCAGATAATCCTCGGTAGCATTTGTGTGCTAATAGTGCCTCTTATGGTATTCGGAATGATAGCAGCTCATAAAAATGCTGCTGAAGACGTCAATGCCAGAGCGATGATTCCCGGCGTTTTGTTCTATGTTTTGCTGGCGGTATGGTTCATCTGGATGGGAATCGGCTCGA
The DNA here is from genome assembly GCA_964619675.1 of uncultured Planctomycetaceae bacterium. Classification (GTDB taxonomy): domain Bacteria; phylum Planctomycetota; class Phycisphaerae; order Sedimentisphaerales; family UBA12454; genus JAPLMW01. Next base: position 21,140 of record CAZUEO010000016.1, read on the forward strand.
TAAAGGCGCGCCGATGGGCACGGGCGCTTATACTGGTTTCCTCGTGGCTGTGGCTTGTCTGTGGGGCGCTGGGATTTGTTTTTATGCTGCGAGTTATTCCGAATATGTATGATAAGATGGGAGAAAACGGACAGATTCCTAAAGCTGCGATTATTGGAGTGAAGTGTGGGATAATGGCGATTATGGCTGTGTTTTACATAATCATACCGGGGCTGCTTGTCCTATTCTATAGCGGCAGGAATGTGAAAGCAACATGTGAATACAGAGACCCGAAAGTTCGCTGGACCGACAAATGTCCTTTGCCTGTTCTGGGCATGAGTTTTATAAGTGCAGGATGGGCAATCTCAATGTTTTGGATGGGGATATATAAATGGACGATCCCGTTCTTCGGCAGTTTCTTGAGCGGAATACCAGGAGCAATCGTAATATTGATTTTGGCTTTGCTGCTTATCTATACGGCTTATGGCACGTACAAATTAGACATGAAAGCATGGTGGTGCGCCCTGCTGGTGATTGTTGGCTGGTCTTTATCAACGATTATTACATTCTCGCGTGTGAATATACAGACTTACTATGATAAGATGGGTTTTTCCGGCCAGCAGCTTGAATCTATGAAACAATATGGAACAATGTTGGGGTCTAATATGAATTTGTTTTTAGGTTTTTGGGCCGTCGCTCTTATAGCGTATCTTATATATATCAGGAGATACTTTACAGGTACTCAAGACAGGCTCCGGCGCTAAGACACCAAAAAAAGAGGGTAGAACGGTTGCGGTTCCGTCTTCGCTAAGAGCTGCGAACAGACAGGTGCGCTGCTCGTTACGGTTACGTCGAACGCAGGACGACAGACGAAACGAGTAGCGTAAATGATACACTATTCACGAGAAAAATGGTTGAGTTTGAAAAGAAGCGGGGATATAATTTTGGCGGACATCGAGGAAGCAACAACAGAAAATCAAAAAAGTTACGGAGTTTTGATGTCATGAAGCACATTACAATATTTATTCTTACAATAACTTTATTTTTGGTTTCTGGTTGTTTTAAGGCGGAATTATGCCAGCCGGTATATCAGCCCTCACAATATCTTACTTTTCAAAACTTGTCTGATATGCCAGTTAAACTTAAACTTGTGGATGGACGAAAAGATAATGAAAAGAAATTCCTCAAAATTAGCTTTGCAAATTATTGGGACAAGTCATCGTCCAAGTATAAAAAAAGCCAATATTTGCAGTTAGACCATTCATCTATTGAAATTTTTAAATCCTCTATAGAAGAGGCTCTGGGGCGGTGCGGGTATAAATTTTCAGAAGATGCAAATATAATTTTGGTTTTAGAACTAAGAAAGTTTCTTTGTTCCATTACAGGCAATCAAAGCAATAAAGCTGATATTGAACTTGATTTTTCTATCCAAAACAATGAAGAAGTTATTTTCAAAAAATATTTTACTGAGCATATTGAAAAACAATTTAAAGCTTTCCAACAATATCAAGACGCTGAACTCCTGCTCAGCCGGTGTCTAAGCACAACCGTAGAAAAAATTGCATCAAACGAAGAGGTTTTGAAAGCTGTTAAAATAAGCTACGGAAAGCTTGTTCCTGAAGAAACAACAAAACCCCGTTCTCAAACTGAAGCGCTACCTGAAATTAGGACAGGCACAGGATTTGCAATTTCAGAAAATGGCTTAATTACAACAGCTTACCATGTTATTGAGGGCGCAAAGACAATAAAAGTTTATCTATCAAAAGATTCATTTATTTCTGCGACGATTCTCCGCAGTGATCCTATGAATGATTTGGCAATATTGAAAATCGAAAGCTCTACTCCCAACTTCCTGCAAATTTCTCCAATGCGGTTTGTCAAGATGGGAGATAAAGTCTTCACTATTGGTTTTCCGGTTAGTTCTCTATTGGGTGAAGAATCAAAATACACAGAGGGGGTTGTTAGTTCTATTTCCGGCATAAAAGACGCTTCATCCCTTCTTCAGATTACCGTTCCAGTGCAACCGGGGAATTCAGGTGGCCCCTTGGTGAATGAAAAAGGGGATGTTGTTGGCATAATTACTTCCACAGCAGCAATATTGCCGTTTATCAAAGAAAGTGGCACTTTGCCACAAAATATCAACTGGGCTGTTAAGGCAGATTATCTAAAGCCACTGATTGAACTACCAGAAATGGAACCATCGGAATTAAATAGAGAGCAACTCATAAATCATGTAAAGGAGTCGACGTTTTTCATTGAGGCAGAATAATATTAACAGAAAACTCAAGGTCGTAACTTCGCTTTGACGTGGTGCCGTAAACGGATTTATGCAGGCTGTATAAGCCGGAAGGGATGACAGGATAGCAAAAAAGATGTGTATATAAAACTAGGATCAATACATGCAGGACTTGAAAATGAAAGACATATATAGCTGTGACGTAGAAGATAAGGAATTATTGGCACTTTTCAGAGAAAAGCTAAAACGCTGGAAGACCTGCCTATCGGATCAAGATGATTGCCACTCAATTTATAACCAATTGACTAACTTGTTTTGGGATCGTACTGTTTACAGGACTTTCAATGAAGCACGAAGGCTTTCAGAAGAGACAAATGATCCTTCAACAGGTCTTCAGGGGACTATTATTGATTTACTTGACAGAAACTTTATGGATTCACAGGCAATAGCGATTCGGCGATTAACAGATGTAAGCAGCAAGAATATAGACAAAGAAGTTTATTCACTTCGACGTCTTATTGATGAAATCAAAGATAATACTAATTTTTATACACGTGAAAATTATGTATGCTATGACGGCATCTCTTTTGATAACGCACCAGGTGACGATCATCATGTAGAATCTTTCCGTTGTTCGAGGCAAACACGTTATGATTATCTATCCGGAAAAGACAAGAATAGCCGCTCGAGACATGATAAATTATCTTCGACGGTATTTGATGCAATGAAGAAAGAAATTGAAGAAGATTTTGGGATTACCAAAGAAGTAAGGCTATATGTAGATAAGTGGGTCGCACATGCGGCAGATCCAAAAAATCGAACAAAACACGTCAACGTTCTTGATAACATAAGTTTACAGAAGCTTGATGAGTGCTATCAGGCACTTATACGCATCGGTAAGAGAGTAGAACTCCTGATAGATGAGTTTTTGCTGTGTGATGTTCCAACGCCACAGTTCGACCAATTAGAAAATTGGGACAAACCCATTATTATAACGAAAGACCTCGATGTCCTGAAAGAATATTGGCATGAGCGATGTGTAGAAAATGAAGCTTGGGCTAAAGAGGCAACAATAATCCATAGGTAAGATGCCATCCACAGAGAAGTGCTGAAAAGCGTCCGGTGAAATCTAAGGAAGAAGTCCTTCGACTTTGCTCAGGACGGGCGGGATTTGTTTATTATCAATATGCAAAGATTATCGCAAGGCGGACGTTTTCTGCGGCGGATGGGAAAGAGGCAAAGGGAAAATATGGATTCCCGATGAGGTCGGGAATGACAGACGAGATTGCTTCGCTGCGCTCGCAATGACTGACCCTGCCATTAAAATGGCAGGGCTAAACAGCGCCAAAGGCGAGAAAATCGAGAATAGAATTTGACAGATCCCTCGACCCATTCGGCATGGTTCGGCTCCGCTCACCACAGGCGCTCAGGGCAGGCTGTTCTCGGGACGCCTTACGGCGGATTGCCACGGCCGAAGCGGCCTCGCAATGACAAATCGCTGCCGTGCCGGCGGTGGTTTTTGCTTGCCTAAAACGCAAATCATAAATAAAATCCAACTGTAATTATATACAAAGACTGGTCGGAGATATGGCTAAAGCCGAGTCGGAAAATGTCCGCGATATACTTGTAGGCCGGGCTGCTGTCGATGGCACCGCTTTTGCCCTGCTTTACGACATCTATTACGAAAGAATACTCAGCTACTGCGTCAGCAGGCTGCGCCAGCGGCAAATCGCCCAGGATTTTACAAGCGCAACCTTCCTTGCCGCTGTCCAAAAAATCCCAAAATTCCGGGGCAAAACAAGAATTGAATTTGCCAACTGGCTGTACTCAATCGCTACCGCAAAAATAAATTCATACCTGAGTAAAAAACAGACTATCGAAAGGCTTATGGCGACAGAGGCCGAAATTCAGCAGGACACGATTACCTGGCCGATGCTGCATAACGCTATTTTAAAACTCAAACCCCGGCAGCAGACTGTTATAGCCCTTAGATTTTTTGAAAATCTTAACATCGACAGGATTGCTGAAATCACAGGCTTAAGACCTGACAGTGTGAGATTTAGAATTGCAGGGGCGATTGAGAATATAAAACCGGTCGACACGGAAAAGCAGCTTGAAGATGTCATAAAAAAAATAGACATCGATGATATTCCGGATTCCTGGCACAAGGAAAAACTCCGTGCAAAAGTACTTGATTCATTCGATTCAGCCCGCAGGAGAAAAAGCCTGGCATTTTTGTATATCACCTCTGCGGCGGCTGTTTTAATAACGATAGGTTTGGTCCTGCGATATTATCCTACCGGCAAAACACCGCTTCCTGTGAAAAAATTGATGAAACCGCTGCCGACTGCGGTGCCGGTGAACCTGCCGCCGGAGCAAAAGGAAAGAACACGGCTCGAAACAATCAAACAATATGCCGCTGAGGAAAATATTCCTGAACTTTTAAAAATCCTCGAAGGCAATGATTTGACAGCAAGATTGCTTGTAGCCAAGTATCTTGCGGAAATTACCGACTCCAATGTTGCCGATATAATGAGACTTGTCCAGCCGGCTGAAAAACAGGCCGATGTGAGTAAACCGGCCGTGCAAAAAAGCGAGGAACAAAAGAGCATTTTAGTTGCTGTAACAGATAAAAAAACGAAGTTGCCGCTTTCCGGTGTTTCTCTACAGATAAGCCTTAACGGTAAAAAAGAGCTGAATGAAGGCGTAACAGATGCCAACGGCCAATACCTGCTTGCATTGCCGGCAGAGCCGTTAAACCAGTTGCAGATACGCGCAGCTGCGGAAGGATACGCAGCTATGAAAATGCAGCGGCAATCGGCGGTAACTGAGGAGGCAGCGGTTTCGTTTGAAATGTCGCAGGTTTCACAAATAGGCGGTCTTGTTGTCGATGAGCAGCTTAACCCTGTGGAAAATGCTGAAGTAAAAGTGCAAGTTGGTTGGGATTTCAATTCTCAAGTACCTGTGGTCGATATGGATGAGATATTTAAAACCGATGTCAACGGTATCTGGCGGAGCGGGAGTTTTCCGGAAGATGCGTGTCGGGCCGCCGTTAAGGTAACACATCCGAATTACATTCTGCAGGAAGGATATAGGCCTGCGATTGTGGAAGAGCTCAAAAACTTCTCTTATGTTACTTTTCTTGAAAAAGGCGTTGCCGTTGCAGGCAGAGTGCTCGATTGGGAGCAGAAACCGCTGCGGGCAACTGTTACCAAAAGGACCAGCAGTCGCCAAAATCCTGTAATATGCGAACCGAACGGCTGGTTCCGTTTCGATAACGTTGCGCCAAGCATTGAAGTTTTCACTGTGCAGTGTAAAGGCGCTGCTCCGCAGGTACGCCAGGTTGATGTTGGTCCGAATATGCCGCCAATGGACTTTAGCCTTGAACCTGCAAATACCATCCGGGCAAAAGTTGTTGATATTGACGGTACACCGTTAAAGGATGTTCACGTTAGGGTTGAATCATGGATGGGATTTGACACGCTGAACTTTGAAACTAAAACCGACACAAATGGTTTTTTCCAGTGGACAGATGCGCCGCCAGATGAGGTTTTATTTGACCTTTACAAGCCGGGATACGTAAGAATAAACAGCTTTGAGATGATGAGTAAAAACGATTACGTAATTACACTCCTGGCCGGCACGGACGAGGCAGAATAGGCATACCCGTTAATTTATTGCGGCTGGTGAGATAAAATAAGTCGAAAAATTTTTCAATTATCTGTATATGGCAGCTCCGCAATTCGGGCTGTTACAAAAACAGTCCGAAAATATACCACTTAAAAATGATTTCTTTAAGATAAAAAAGGAATAAAAGAGTCTGGTTTTATTTTTTTATTAAATCCTTGTTTTTTATGCCTAAAACAGCGATTTTAGTTGAAAAATTTTACCTATTTTACTAAAATTAACATTATAAAGGATTGATAAAGTTGTTCTTAACAATTTAGGAGTAGTGGCCTCTGGGGTGGTTTTTCCCATAAGTGAGGAGGTCTTAATGAAGAGTAATGAAATGAGAAACAAGGCAGTTACAAAGGATTTTGTTTTTTTGCGGCTTGACTTCTGGCTGCGGTTTTTGCTGGCGGTCATAATCAGTCTGCCTGGCGGACAGATAGTTTATGCCCAGCAGCAGAAACTTTCACAGCAGAGGACAGACTATTTCAAGCTCGTTTCCACGGTAGAATACATAGCCAAGCGCGGCAATGAGAGCAGACAATATCGGCACCAGGCGGAACCATGGTTTATGGTTACAACTGTACCCCAAACCAGCGTGCAGAGGCATTATCATCTTATAACAAACGACCTGCAGTTTCGGGATGCGAACTTACAGCCGAAATACGAGTATGCCGGCGAAATAAATTATGACCTGACAGAAAAAAGGCTTATGGCGGGCGTTGATTCGGATTTGATACATCTGCAGACGATGAATAATGAATGTATAAAGACTATCAACGGCACAGCCCCGGGAAAAGTCGGCAAGACGTGGACATGCAGATTTAATCTCGGGACATTCAACCATTACTCACTGCCGGATGAATTCAAATTTACCGTAACTTCAATCAAGGTTCCAACAGACAAGCTCGGCGACTTTATCGCCGTGCGTGCAATATCAGACCCGTTCCTTGTAAAGGCCGCTGCACAGATAGAAGGTTATGACTTTGTGAAATGCAAAATTGCCAGCGTTTATCTTTTTGATCCTTGTACGTATGCAACGAGCGAAGAGGAGGCCTATGTCAGCGCGATGGTTTTTCTGGCTGCTACGAAAATGGACGGTATGACCCAGCAGTACCGCTATGAATTCGGAACATACAAAACGGATGCGAATGCCGCGTCAGCCGATATGAACGGGCTTGGCTTTGAACTTGAAGATTTTGTCAGGGAAATTCGGCTGATACCGCAGCCAATTGAGGTCGACAAGCCATGCGGTCTGCCGATGTGGGCCAAGTCGGAAATAGTAAACGCCGCCCAGCTCGCATCGACCTGTGCAGCCGTTGCCTGTGAGCAGGACGTAGTTAACCCCGTTGCGAGTATCTATCTTGCCGCTGCCAGAGTTTATCAGTTTCAGCAGGAATGCCTGCTTCTTACAGAGCCGTGCGAAAGAAGCGTCTGCCAGGCACTGAGATATGATGTCGAAGAGATTTATCCTATGGATATCTGCGGAGGAAAGCCATTGCCGTTATGGCCGTTTGCTGCAATACCGCTGGCGTTTATACATTCTCATCACGGCCACGACCATGATAAAAGTCCATATAAACCATAAGGATAAACACTTAAGTTTTAAGATTTAATCCTTCTGCGGCCTCCCGTACTTTTTATAAATTCCAAAGGCAAGCACTATCAGCAGTATTACTGCGCTGATATGTTCAACCGGCGTAGTGCCTATTCTGTGATAATGACTCTGGATAGTCCTGCCTAAATCACTGAATGTTACATTAAGCAGCAGCCCGGCTGCCAAGGCACAGCCTGCGACGGTGATTATATAGATAATTGCAGTGCGTCTGCCGAGAATTTTCCAGATTGTTATGAAGCCTGCGGCATTGGTTGCAGGGCCTGTCATAAGAAAAACAAGCGCTGCGCCGGGCGAAAGGCCTTTTGCGATAAGCGCTGCCGCAATCGGCACTGAGGCCGTTGCACAGACATACAGCGGAATGCCAACCAGCATCATTAAAATCATTTCGCCTAATCCGGAGCCGATTTTTTCGGCAAAAAAGTCGTCGGGCACGGCAACTGAAATGATCGCGGCAATAATCAAACCAACCAGCATTGCCGTACCAATATCGCGAGGCAGTACGACGAAAGCGTGTTTGAAACCTGTTATGAGTTTGCTTTTATTTCCTGACGTGTCTTGCTCGTCCCTGCCCTGTGCGATTGCAAAATCCCTGCGGTCGAACAAATCCACAGCGACTCCGCCTATTAAGCCGGTAATCAGCGCAATAACAGGACGGGCAATCATAAAGACCGGTCCCAGCAAACTCAAGGTTACGAGGATACTGTCAACACCTGTCTGCGGCGTACTTAAAAGAAAAGCTATTGTTGCGCCTTTGCCCGCACCCTGTTTGTGAAGCGACATTGAAACCGGTATCACACCGCAACTGCACAAAGGCAGCGGTACGCCAAAAAGAGATGCCCAGAACACCGGCCGGATTCCTTTTCCGCCCAGATGTTTTTGTATAAAGCCGGTTGGAATAAGTATCTTTATTATCCCGGCAACAGCAAAACCAAAAAGCAGATAGGGGCTCATCTGGCCCACCGTCGCCCAGAAATCAACAGCAATAGATTTTAAAAATTCAAACATTTACGCCCTTATCATTGTTAAAAGCATTTTGAAAGGCTCTTTAGCCTGCACAGCGTGAGGAATGTTGGCAGGCATAATCACAATTTCACCCGCTTTTGCCGGCACGTCTTTGCCGCCAATGACAAGAATGGCAGAGCCTTCGACAATCTGAACAAAGGCGTCATAAGAGGTCTGGTGTTCGCTTAACGACTGTCCGGTATCGAAAGCAAACAACGTAATTGTCCCGACAGGCTTGTCTATTATTGTTTTGCTTACTATCGAATCGGTTGCATAATCGACAAGTTCGGCAAGGCCGACGGATTTTGAAATGCAGGTCTCAAGAACGACGTTTTTTTCAGTTTTTTTCATATTGTAATCTTTCGGATAATTTTTCCTTAATTATTTCTTCAGCAATTCATCCGGTGTTACATCTTTTAGATATTCTTCGATATATTTTTGCAGAGCAACAAGTTTTTTTCTTATTTTGCAGCCCTGTTCTTTAGGACATCTTTTTCAGGATTTTTTTAAAGTGGGCTATTTATCATACTGCAGGCTATAAGATACAGGTTAGCGGTATGCTGCGGACATTGAGAATAGAATACTAAATCGCTTAATATCTGTATGTCTGTCCGGTCCGTTCGCATTTGCGAAGGGGCAAGCAGGACAAACTGTCCCGGCTGCAGACGGGCATTCAAAGCTGCCGATTCAAAGGCAAGTTCGTGATTGGCTCGGTCGGCGAACCACTTTTTTGTCTTTCGTTCGGCGCCGATAATGTAAACAGGGGTAATATTAAGCCTGCAAACCTGCCGCAGACCGATAAGCGGCTCTGCTTTTATTCGCAAAACCATTCGGCCTGCGTCGAATCCAATACCCGCTGTCGTGCTGCCTGAGCGGTAAGTAACCGAGACCGGCCTGGACAATTCGGCAATAACGATATCGTCGGCTATGTTTTCAGCTATAAGGAGATTGATGCGTTTTTTTATCTGGGGCTGTGATTGTGCCAGAAGGGGAGCGATTTTCTGCCAGGAGATTCTGTCGCCTGCGCAACCTGCGAAACCATTAGCTGAGAAGGCGGCAAAGTCGTCGTGTATTAGAGGCAGTGCCTCAGTTCGGCTGATTTGCTCGCCAAGCTCCATTAGTTTGTCTGTCTGAATGCGAAGCAGGTATATATACAGGCCGACAGTAATTGTTTTATTTTCCGGCAATTGCTGCTTGCTAATCAGTTCGGATGCCTTGACATCCTTCCAAGGCTTTTTGTTTGCTGGGGAATGCCTTGCGGCAGAAGAACCCTCGCAGCCGGCCAGAAATGAAATTAGAAGTGAAATCGCCAATATGCAAAGAGACTTTCTCATAGAGAACGATGGTAATTTAAAAAAGGTTAGATGTCAAACTGCGGGCGAGTACAAAATTGAAAGGCGATGCATTTTTTGCCGGTTTTTTGCCCAGGCTGCAAATCAACTATCCTTACAACGCGCCCATAGGCTGAAACCTTGCCCTCAAACTGGTCTGTGCTATCGGCATCAGGAATGTCCAACTCGATGTTGAAAAGGTCGCCGGTGCCCATAACCATATTTTGACCGCTTTCCACCAGAAGACCGCCGGGACTGATGTTAATTGTATTTCCACTAAAAACCTGGTCGTGTAATGAGCCGACTTTTCGGCAGAATACACCTGTCCTGACGGGCAACCGTCTGTGCTTTCTTTTATCGTTTTCTCCTCGCGTTGCTTCCATGTCTTAATTTAAATAAATAAACCAAATTTTTGCCGAAGCCTTCGTTTGTGGGACTGTCGCAAATGATATACCAAAAACATGATATCAAAAATGCCCCCATCTTAACTTGTTTAAGGCATTTGCTAAAAAGAAGTTAGGAGCGTTTTGTTGTAAATTTTAAACTTGGGTAATTGTAAAATTGGCAAATGTCGTTTAAAAACGACAACAAAGCCTAAAATGATAAAAGCAGCAACAGTGGCATAAAGTCTTATTTTAATAGTAAAACATGGACAAAAAGCCATAACATATTTTATATAAGTATCTTATGATTTAAAAATGCCGGCAGAAGAGGGAGGTGTGTTTTTGAAAACAATATTGTTGTTTTTTTGCAACATACGGGCTTGACAAGTGCCTCTGAAATTGTCTATAATACCTATTCTGTGTCTAATACCGGAAAGCAAGTTATGTTAAATAAAGAGGTTAGTAGCGTTAAGAACGGAGATTTTTCTGATGCGTTTTTACAGTCGCTGCCGGTGGGTGTTATCGTATTTGACAAGGCGTTTAAGGTCGTAAGTGCAAATTCATGCGCATCTGACCTTGTAGAGGTACAAACGACCGCTGATGCTATGCTCGCAATTGGTACAAATGAGAAAATTTGGGGAGATTGGCACAAAATACTGCTGGAAGTCATAAAAGACGGCAAAGTCTGTCGGTTTGATAACGTAAGCTATCATCTTGCGGACAAATCGTCTCTGTTGCAGATAACGTTTGCACCATTGAAGAAATCATCAGACGATTCCATCCAAGGCGGCCTTATTATGCTGGAAAACGTAACCGAGAGGGCAAATATCCAAAAGCAGCTTGCAAATACTGAAAGACTTGCGGCGCTGGGTAAGCTGGCAAGTAAGGTGGCACACGAACTTAACAACCCAATTGATGGGATAATGCGATACATTAATCTGGCAAAAAGGGCAATCGGCAACAAAGGCCTGTCAAAGCCCGTCGAGTACCTTGAACATGCCGGCGAGGGGCTGAAAAGAATGGTGCGGATTATTACCGAACTGCTTGAGTTTTCGAGGAGCAGGTATTTGACTCTTGAGGATACGCCGTTGGATAAAATTATCGATGATGCCGTCAAATTCATTGAGCCGCAGGCTCGAGCGGTGGATGTGAAGATTGAAAAAAAGTACCAGCCGGCTTTACCGAAGACACGAAACAACAATCTTTTCCAGGTGTTTTGTAATCTGCTCAGGAATGCAATTGAGGCGATGCCCGATGGCGGAAAGGTAACAGTAAGCTGCGATGTTTCCGATGATAACGTTGCAGTAATAAAGTTCCGAGACACAGGAATGGGATTTGAGCCGGCAAACAACGAGGCAATCTTTGAACCATTTTTTACAACCAAGACAAGCGGCAAAGGTACCGGTTTGGGGCTTGCCATCTCCAGAGATATAATCGAAAAGTACGGCGGAAAAATCACCGCTCAAAATGCTCCGGATATCGGCAGCATCTTTGCCGTGTACCTGCCGTTGAATAAGTAATAAACAGAATATAAGGTTCGGAAGATGGAGATATTTGGTTTATGAAAAACAGCAGCATTTTAATAGTGGACGATGACAGAATAATACTTGATTCGCTTTGCGAGTTTTTAAGGCTTGAAAATTATAGTGTCGTCGGGGCCGAATCATACAAACAGGCGGCCAATCAGATACGAAAACAAAAATTCTCTCTCGTTATTACTGATGTCAATCTGCCGGACGGCAGCGGATTTGAGCTGTTGAATCTGCTCAAAAAGAACTATCCGCAGACGGTAGTGATTATTATTACCGGTTACGGCACAATCGAAAGCGCCGTCGAGGCAATCAAGATGGGGGCTTACGATTATCTTACAAAACCTATTGTCGATGACGAGCTGCGATTGACAATTGCAAGGGCGCTGAAACAACAATCGCTTATCAGCGAAAATGAAAATCTCAAAAGCCAGCTTGAACACAAATACAGCCTCGATAATATTATCAGCCAGGATTACAAAATGGCGAAAATCTTCGAGCTTGTCGAAGCGGTTGCCGACAGCAGGTCAACCGTTCTTATGACCGGTTCCAGCGGAACAGGAAAAACAATGCTGGCAAGGGCAATCCATTACCGCTCCGGACGCAGGGATGAACCCTTCGTTGAGGTAAGCTGCGGCGCCCTGCCGGAGACGCTGCTCGAAAGCGAATTGTTCGGACATGTAAAAGGCTCTTTTACCGGTGCAATCAGCGACAAGCAGGGGAAATTTCTCGCTGCCGACGGAGGCACAATCTTTCTCGATGAAATTTGCAGCGCCTCAGCGGCGCTGCAGGTAAAATTTCTGCGGGTCATTCAGGAAAGACAATTTGAGCCTGTCGGCAGCAATAAGACTATAAACGTTGATACGCGTCTGATTGTCGCCTCGAATAAAAATGTACCTGAAGAGGTAAAGCAGGGCAGGTTCAGAGAAGATTTGTATTACAGAATTAATGTCATAACTATAAATCTTCCTTCTCTTGGTGAAAGGCTGGGAGATATTCAATTGCTGGCCAGGCACTTTATGAGGAATTTCTGCGTCATACATAACCGCGTAAAACTGGGCATCACAGACCCTGCAATGAACATTTTACAGAGATATAACTGGCCGGGAAACGTGCGGGAGCTTGAGAATGTGATGGAAAGAGCGGTTCTTTTAAGCAAAACCGATTATATCACCATAGAAGATATACCTGCCAATATAACCTCTCATACGGTCGAGTTGAGTCCTGAAGATTATAAAAACATAAGTCTCAAAGACGCAATTGTCGAGCCGGAAAGAAAAATTATCAGGACTGTTCTTGAGGCGAACAACTGGAACAGGCAGCTTACAGCAAAAGCATTGGGAATCAATAGAACCACACTCTACAAGAAAATGAAAAAATGCGGACTTGAAGAGGAAGCCGAGAGGTTGGGAATCAGGTAATAAATAATTACAAAAGATTTTGTTTTATGTAATTGACGGCGTTTTCGAAGATTGTTCTGCCATCGGCGCGTGATTTGTCTTTTAGTCTTGTCCAGTGCGGGTGCTGAGTAAATCTTACGAACCTTTCCGGATGAGGCATAAGCCCCAGGACTCTGCCGGTTGAGTCGCACATACCTGCAATTGAATCAGTCGAACCATTCGGATTTATCGGAAATGGACCGGTCTTGCCATTTTCATCAACGTACCTGAAGGCAATTCTGTCGTCGGCCTTTAGCTTTTCAAGCACATCATTATTTTCAAAGACGACTTTTCCCTCACCATGCGCTATCGGCAGATAAATTCTTCTGTCGGGGTCGGTAAACACACACTTTTTGCTCGAAGGCTCAAGATATACCCATCTATCTTCGAATTTGCCGCTGTCGTTGTAAGTAATGGTTATCTGTTGCCTGGCTGCCGGTTTGATTTTACCGAGGATGCCGGTTTTAACGAGGACCTGAAAACCATTGCAAATACCCAGCGCAAGTTTGCCCGATTCTATAAAATTGTTGAGTCTGTCGGACAAGTGATGGATGATTTGATTTGCGAGGATTTTGCCTGCTGCCACATCGTCGCCGTAACTGAAACCGCCGCCAATAACAAGAATATGAAAAGCCTCGAGCAGGGCGGGATTTTCGATGACTCTGTTTATATGAATTCTTTGCGCTGCACAGCCGCAAAGCTCCAGTGCGTATTGCGTCTCGACATCACAGTTGATGCCCGCCGCTCTTAAAACTAATGCGTTAATTTGTGTCATACGTCTGTTACCATTTTAACGGCTTCTGCCAGGCGTTTTTCAAATCATCAATCGCAATATCTATGACTGTTTTGCCGGCGATGTCTTTTATAACAAGATTTTTATTTTCAGTTACTTTTCCTATCTGTCCGAAGGCGGCGCCGAGCATTAGTTTCGCAAAATCATTGTAATTTTCGGGCTTGATTTCCACTATGTATCTTGAGCATGATTCACTGAAAAGCTGAATGTCGGTGGTGATGCAATCTGAGGATTTCGGCAGACCCTTAAGGTCGGCTTCAATGCCGAGACCGCCCGCAAAAGCCATTTCCGCAAGTGCAACCGCAAGACCGCCCTCGCTGCAGTCATGACAGCTTTCTGCAAGACCTTTGTAGATTGCCTTATGGATTTTTTCCGCGATTGCTTTTGCGGTCTTCAAATCTGTCTTTGGAACATTTGCACCGAGCTGATTTTGAATTTTATAATAATGCGAGCCGCCAAGCTCGTTTTTCGTAAGGCCGACAATAAAAAGCAGATTGCCGGCAGATTTCAAATCCATCGTTACACATTTCTTAACGTCATCTACAATGCCGATTGCGCTTATCAGTAACGTGGCGGGTATCGATATTTCTGTTCCGTCGTCGCGGATAAAATTGTTATTTAAAGAATCTTTGCCTGAAATAAATGGCGCAGCGAAACCGACGGCGCCGTCAAAGCAGGCTTGGGCCGCCCGCACGAGTGAGCCGAGGATTTGTTCTTTTTTGCAGTCTGCCCAGCAGAAATTGTCCAGCAGGGCAATCCTGTCTGCCCTTGCGCCGACGCAGATGACATTTCTTATTGCCTCGTCGATTCCGGCAAGGGCCATCCAGTATGGGTCGATATCGCCGTAGAAGGGATTTAAACCGCAGCCGATTGCGATACCTTTGTCGCAGTTGAATTTCGGCTGAATAACCGCAGCATCGTTTGGGCCGTCATTGGCGATTCCGCCGAGAGGTTTTATAATCGAGCCGCCCTGAACTTCATGGTCGTATTGCCTGATAACCCACTCCTTGCTTGCGACATTATACGATGAAAGAATTTTTAAAAGCTCATCATTGTAATTTTCTTTTTTCTCGAGGACAGGTTCTGTTAAATTTTTCGAATCCCAGCAGGCCTTTCTCGAGTATTTCGGCAAGCCGTCGTGCAGAAAATCCATATTGAGTTGGCCGACCTGTGCGCCCTGATATTTTAAGATAAGTTTTTTGTCGTTTGTGAATTTGCCTATAACGGTTGCCTCGACGTTTTCATCTGCGAAGATTTTGCTTATGCGCTGCAGGTTTTCGGGTTTTACTGCGATGACCATTCGCTCCTGAGCTTCGCTTATCCAGATTTCGGTGTATGAAAGGCCTGCATATTTAAGCGGGACCTTTTCGAGATCGACTTCTGTGCCTAATGATGCGCCCATCTCGCCGACCGCGCTGCTCAAGCCGCCTGCACCGCAGTCGGTAACGGCGTTGTAGAGCTTCTGGCCCCTTGCCTGCAGAAGCGTATCGAGCATTTTCTTTTCGGTGATGGCGTTTCCGATTTGAACGGCGTGAGAAAAGACCGTTTCGTGCTCGTGTGTCATCGCTCCGCTTGAAAAAGTCGCCCCGTGTATGCCGTCTCTGCCTGTTCTGCCGCCGATGACCATTACAAGGTCACCTGATTGCGCTTTGCCGAAGCATTTGTCTTTCGGCATTATTCCGATATTGCCGCAGAAGACCAGCGGATTGCCGAGATAACGGTCGTCGAAGAAAATCGCTCCGTTAACGGTCGGTATTCCCATCCTGTTGCCGTAATCTCTTACGCCTGCGACAACACCTTTCATTATTCTTTTGGGATGCAAAACGCCCCTTGGTATTTCATCAAAACTCTTGTCCGGCTCCGCAAAGCAGAAAACATCGGTATTTGCAATCGGTTTTGCGCCAAGGCCGGTTCCCATCGGGTCGCGCAGTACTCCGCCGATTCCGGTTGCCGCTCCGCCGTAAGGGTCAAGCGCTGAAGGATGATTGTGCGTTTCTACCTTGAAGCAGACGGCATCAGATTCGTCAAATTCTATTACGCCTGCGTTGTCCTCAAAGACGCTTATGCACCAGGGTTTGTCAAGCTGCTGTGTAGCTTTGAAAACCGTGTCTTTTATGAGATTATCGAAATGAATTTTCTGGCCGTTGAAATCGAAATCGATGCTGCTTTTGAAGGTTTTGTGAACGCAGTGTTCGCTCCAGGTTTGTGCGAGAGTTTCAAGTTCAATATCCGTCGGTTCTCTGACCAGCGTTTTATAGTAATTCTGAATGGTCTGCATCTCGGCCAGGTTGAGGAACAGGTCCATTTTCTTGCTGAGCTCAACAAGCTGCTGGCCGTTAAGGTTTGTTATATCTATTGTTTTAAGCTTTAATTTGTATGATGCGAGATGCGGACCTGGCGGTTCCGCTTCGGTGCCGGAGATTGCGACCTCGATACAGTCATTTGAAAGTCTGCGGATAATTTTTTTCAGTTGCTTTTCGGTTATTTGTCCGAAGAGGATATATTTTCGTGCGGTCCTGACGCTTTGGCAGACCCGGCCCATATCATCAATTGCCGACATAACCGATTCGGCAACAGGGTCCGTTACGCCGCTTTTCAGGTGGATTTCAATTACCGTTGCCTTTGCCAGCCCTGCACCAGCTACGCTTCTGCCGATATGAAAATCCTCACAGACTGGGTCTGTCAGCAGTTCGGCGGCAATTCGCTTTGCAAAGTCGTCATCGAAATCGCCTTCAATCAAAAAGACCCTGGCCGATTGGATTTCCTCAACAGCGTCGATACCAAGCTCTTTTATATCCCCCAGCACCTGCCAGCCGTGAACATCATCGCTGCCGGGCCGGTTGAAGACCTCAACTCGCCACTGTTTCACTGTATCTCCTTCTTCGACACCTTGTATTTGATGAGCCTGGCCCGTTTGGCCCGGGCGAGCTGAAGCAGTTTTTCAATCTGTTTTTTATTTTTAAGCTTAACTGCCTTTTTGAGTTTGAGCAGTTCTTTTACGGTTTTGTCAATGCCTTTGCAGATATTGGCGGGGTTTGCGTAGAAGATGTCCGCCCAGACATTAGCAGGGCCCGAGGCGATTCTTGAGGTATCCATAAAGCCTTTGCCGCAGAATTTAAGCTGCTTTAAATCAGATGCGTTCAGCATCGCTGCTGCTACCGCGTGCGGCAGGTGACTGACGTTTCCGAAAATAATGTCATGCTGCTGCGGTGTCATTGTAGTAATCCTGCAGCCCAGCAGCGACCAGAATTTTTTCAGGGTACGCACCGCAGATAGATTTGTTGCGGCATCTTTGGTTATGATACAGGCAGCGTTATCAAGCAAATCGTCCCTTCCGAATTCAACGCCTCTTTGCTCAGAGCCTGCGATGGGATGGGAGCCTGCATAATATACGTGTTTTGGCAGAACTTTTCTCGCCCATTTGTGAGGTAATACTTTGGTTGAGCCGACATCGGTTACTATACAGCCTTTTTTCAGAGCCGGTGCGATAGCCCTGAAAATCTCCTCGAATGTGCTTATTGGCGTTGCAAGGATGACCATATCGGCCTGTGCAACGCTTTTGCAGATATCGTCAAAAATCACATCGGCGATGCCAAGCCGTCTTGCTCGCCTGCGGGTTATAGCTCTATGGCTGTAACCTGCCGTTTTTATACCTGTGCCGTTGCGGCTTATCCCAAGGGCTACAGAAGAGCCCAAAAGTCCGAGACCTATTACCGTAACTTGTTTTAACTTCTTCAAGACGAGTACCTTATACAAAAAACGATTATTTCTGCCAGGTCAGTGAAAAGTATCGACAAACGCCTTTTATGTCAATTTTTTTCTTTATTGTTCGGATGCATCTTGATGGTTAGTTCTAATAGCAAATAAAAAAGCCAGGCCAAGGCCGTTTCGAAGGGTCTGTGCCGCGATGAATAATCTCTCTACTTTGGAACAGGCAGCCTTATTTTTTCCTGCTGCGTCAAATGTCAGGTTCATCGTGTTCGGCTCGCCATGCGTACCTAATATCCCATCCGCATCGTCTATTTGCATAACCACTCCCGCAGGCAGACTAACCGCTTCATTTTTTCTTGGTGTCAGTAGGCAAACCTTTCAAATCTTTCCCTGTATCCTTTCCAAATAATATGCTATTGGCGGCAACAGGACATCCATTTTTTTCCCAGTCGATGGTAGAAACGCTAATGTAGAATTTATCTTCGGTTATCCAGAAAAACATATAGCTCCACCAACGCCGCTTTTTATCTTTATCCGGTCCGATATCCCGACGCTCATGGAATTCACATCGCATCTTGCCATAACAGACCGGAACTCCCGCTAAGACCTTATGGGTTTTTTCTATTGATATTTTTGGCAATTTATCCTCAGGCACAGCCATGTATTTTTCCAGTATTTGTAGAACTGTATCATCAGATAAAGCATTAACATCTGTTATCTTTTCTACCATAAAAATTGTTATTGACAAATCTCTGTCGGTTGCCTGAAACTCCACTCTTGAAGTCAATTCATTACTATCTTCGGGTATGATTAAATAGTACCCTACAATATAATCGCTCTTCCAACGGAGTTCAGGCAGGCCATACATTGTAATTTCTGTTTTGGGCTTTGGTGAATAATTGGGACAAAGTACTTTGCTTAACCACGTTTCAATCATCTGAATCCAACGTGGCAGAATCTTATTCTTTGGTATTCCTGTGTTTAGTATTTCCTGTCTTGGAAATATTCCATCTACACATCCTGGACTTGCTTCTAACAAAGCTTTTTCAAATGCAACTGTCTGGTCTGGACCTGTTGGTTTATAATCAATCTCACCATATACAACACTTATAACGCAATTCACAAGGCAAAATAAGAAAACATATTTGGCTTTCATAAAATCGCTCCTTAATTTTTTTAGTTAATAATCTTTTCATTTTTATGGACAAACGGGATATGGCTCTGTACCTGGCAGATACTCCAATGCTCTACCGCCAAAGGTATCTCCAAGCGTTCTAACCCATCTTTGTGTTGCACCAATACCATCAGGACCAACTTCCCTTAAGAGTCCGCATTCAGAATCTGCATTAAGACTTGGCCATACTGCATAATAATGGTTTCCGGACGATACTGAACCTTCGAAGTTATTGTCTACTTGGCCATTATTATCAAAATCAAACTTCAAAAACCATATTTTTCCATTCTGCTCCTTTGACTCATAAGTGGTTACTGCTGTGTCGCTGGACGCATACGTGTTATAGGCGGTTCCTGCGACTCCCAGTAGCTTTAACACTCGTACCATAAATCGCGCCTGTTCATCACACTCTCCCTGATACGGACTTCCCTGTAGCAATTCCCAGCCATCAGTTTGTATGCCTCCTGAACCATCAATGGGTGGATCTGCATTAAGGGCTGTGTGTATTGCATCTGCTATTTCTATTTCTGTATCCGTCCCCTGAGCTTTTGTGCAGGACCACTCGATATGGTCCATTGTCAATTCGCTGTTGTCACATGTTGGGGAATCATATACAGTGTAAACCGTATGTGGTCCTGATACATTGATATTGTACTCAGGCAAACTTTCACCGTTTAAATCCCTAGCCTTCCACTGCCATGTTACTGTGCCTTTGTTGATAGAGCCCGGTGTCGAATTGCTCGGCGTAAATGTTACATATTCAGGATTCGATTGGCCGTTGGTAAAGGTTACTGTCTGTTCTCCGAGACTGCCTAAAACAACATCGGAAGTAATCGCACGAATTTTTGCGCTTGTTATCGAAGTCGGAGAAACCGTAAATCTCGCTTTTATTGTAACATTAGTATTCTTCTTATAAGCGGCAGGGTCATTCTGCACATTCTTTATCCACTCCGGCATACCTGTATCATATATACTTATACCATCAGATTCATCTCCGCTGCTGTGGTCAAAGTTTATGCCTGTAACCTCAATTTTAACCAAATCAATATAGGCGGTTTTGCCGTAAGCATCGAAAGTATGGTTAGGTGTATTCGGCTCGCCATGCGTACCCAATATCCCGTCCGCATCGTCGATCACCATAATCACTCCGGCAGGCAGATTAACAGCCTCAATCTCAGCTACGTAATCATAATCAGCCTCCGGCATATAATAAACCGTCCCGCGATGAACGATTCTTACTTCATACCGCCTGCCCGCCCTTATCTGATGATTTTCCACTCTGTTTGCTCGCTCATCCACTTGCGGCACAGTTCAATTTTTTCTTGCTTATAGCGTCGTCCGCCTTTTTTCACTGGGAAATCACGCAGGCATTCAGCTAAAATATCGATGACATAAGAAGCAACCGGCTCACCTGGAACAGGAGGACTTACCTCGCTAAGGCGTTCATCACTGAAAACATACTTCATAAGAAGATCTATAGCCTCTGGTTGTCGTATATATCCTATGTCATGAAACAAATGAAGTATCCTCGGTGGTTTCCCATTTAATTCCAATTCTGCTAATTCGATACATCTCTTTATATCTTTTTGAACTCCCATTCTTGCACAAGCAAGTCGAGCGGACCAGCCAATGGTTAAATACCACTGTGTATGTCGGTTGGGATCAGTTGCGTATGCTATTTCATCAATGAAAAGTTCTTTTAAAAGTGGTAACCCTTCTTTGATATCTGCAACACCGCATATTTCTATAATTTGTTTGTTTGGTCTCTTCTTTAATTCATCAAATAATTTTGCTTTTGTTTCGCTTCCAAAATCCTTTGCCATAAATCCCAGCAGCCATTTATATGGATGAGGGTTCAATATTTTGTTTAGTTCAAGTTGGGCATCGACAATATCGTCAACAATTTTTTGTCTCAATATTCTATCCTGCTGATGTAATGCGGCTAAGCGTAATTCTAATTTGATCGCCCGCTCCTTAATTAAAAAGGTATCATCCTCTTTATAAGGTTTTAAAAAAGTAATAATCTCATTAGCATCGGCTTTAGCCAAATCTTTATCGTCTATCCAGATAAAATTTACGGGCTCATTGCTATTTCTGATGTGTCTCTGGATTCGAATATTTTCTTGCTGAACTAAACTTTTTACTTTTGAAGTATGCTCAGTTTCTGAACCAAGAGAGGGGCCAATCATTGTTATAGTTGCAAATAGCATAACTGATATTACCAATAATTTAATCTTCATATTTACACCAATATTGAGACGCGCAAGGATGCTTTTACCGGACAATTTTCCATTCTTTTTGTTCCTGCATCCATTTTCGGCAAATCTCAATTTCTTCCTGCTTGTAGCGTCGTCCGCCTTTTTTCACTGGGAAATCACGCAGGCATTCAGCTAAAATATCGATGACATAAGAAGCAACCGGTTCTCCCGGATCGGTTGGCTTCAACTTTTCAAGGCGTTCATCGCTAAAAACGTACTTCATGAGGAGGTCTATAGCATCCGGCTGGCGTATATAACCTATGTCATGCAATAACCTCGTAACGCGTATGTGAGTGTTTTTTTCTGTTTCCACTAGTTCGATACATTTCTTGATGTCTTCCTCTACTCCCATCCTTGCTCGGGCAAGACGTGCGCGCCAGCTTAACTGAAACCACCACGGCTCTCGTGTCTTCTTTTCATGCTCCAGCTCATCAACCAGCAATTTTTTCAGATTAGGTAGTTCTTCTTGCATGTTTGCAACGCCGCATATTAAAACCGTTCTTTTACCAGGTTTTTCCATAGCTTTGCGAATTATAATCTTGGCTTCATTATTAAAATCTTTATCTCTAAAGGTTAATAACCAGGTGCACGCCTGACCACTTAATCCCAAGTTTGGGTCAACAAACGCCTTTACCAGTCTGTAAACCACCTCTTGTTTTATCCAAGGTTCAGATTGCTGTCTTGCAAAATAAAACTCCTGCCTATATGTTTGCTCTCTTACCGGCCAGCAAGGGTCATTTTCATATTTGCTAAGTAAGTTCAAAACCTGGCATGGGTCAGCCCTTCTTAACTGTTCTTCCGTAATTTTTAGCTCAGGGGGATATTCACTAATCCTCGCACTATTTATCTTGGCTTCCAAAAGTGTCATAACATTGTTGGGTTCATTAGCTAAGCTGGTATCGCCGTAAATGGTGATTACTCCGATCAGCAATACCGCAAAAATTTTAAGAGTTGCCATATCTGCCATCCTTTCTTTTCAGTAATGTTCCTTACGGAGAAGGTCATTGTTTTTGCTGAATGTTATACCATTGCCATTCTCTAAGTTTTTTATTCCCACTTCCACAGTAGTTGTACATTAGATTATCTATATCCGATGGTGTATGTGTTAAACTTCCCATTCCATGGCCAAGTTCATGAGCAGTCACCTGCAGCATGTCTCCGCAGCCAGTTCCCGGATGAATGAAACCCCATTTTTGGTTAAATTGCATAAAATCAGCACTGCCACCACTCGGATTGTTGACAACAGTAAATCTGAACCTTAAATAATCTTATCTTATCTTATCTTATCTAATAATTTTCCACTCTTTTTGCTCGGACATCCATTTGCGGCACAACTCGATTTCTTCCGGCTTATAACGTCGTCCGCCGCTTTTTACTGGGAAATCACGCAGGCATCCAGCTAAAATATCGATGACGTAAGAAGCCACCGGTTCACCAGGATCAGTGGGCTTTAACTGTTCAAGACGTTCATCGCTAAAAATATAAGTCATAAGAAAATCTATGGCCTCCGGCTGGCGTATATATCCTATATCACGAAACAAACTAAGCGTCATAAGTTTTCTGTCTAATTCCATACCGGCTAATTCAATACATCTATTTATATCTTCCTTAACTCCCATCCTAGCCCGAGCAAGACGAGCTTTCCAGCTTAACTCATAGCGCCACGATTCTCCAGTTCTCTTTTGATACTCCAATTCGTCAACTAACAATTTCTTCAGATTAGGCAATTCTTCCTGAATATTTGCAACTCCGCATATCAAAACCGTTCCTTTGCCTGGTTTTTCCATTGCCTTGCGAATTATATTTTTGGCTCTATCATCAAAATCTTTTTCTCCAAAAGTTAATAGCCATGTGCAAGCCTGACCACTTAATCCTACTTTTGGAGCAATAGACAAAAGTCTATAAACCACTTCTTGTTTTATCCAAGGTTCCGTTTGTGTTTTTGCAAAATGGACTTCCTGCCTAAATGTTTGCTCTCTTACAATCCAACAGGGATCATTTTCACGTTCGCTAAACAATAGCATAATCTGGCAGGGGTCCTGTTTAATCGATCGTTCATTCATATTATTTATATTGTTTATATCAGCAGCCAAACTACTATTGCTATAAATGATCATTCCCATCAACAATATCATAAAATATTTAAAAATTGTCATAGTTATTTTCCTTTCAGTCTTATTGTTTATGGCAGATGTGTTTGTTTATCTTGAACATCTTTCCATTGTTGTTTTCTAAGTTTCTTACTCGCACTTCCGCAATAGTTGTACATTAGATTATCTATATCCGATGGTGTATGTGTTAAACTTCCCATTCCATGCCCAAGCTCATGAGCCGTTACTTGTAACATATTTGGACAGCCCGTTCCCGGATGGATAAAGCCCCACTTTTGGCCAAAATCCATAAAACCGGCGCCCTCGCTAGGATTGTTGACAACGAATATTACATAATTGCGATTTGGATCATCACATTGGTTTATTACAATATCCATTTCAGAAGTTGTCCAATTAGTCGTATCCAAACATCCGTCTCTATCAATGTCAAAGTTGACTGACATATCTGGAAGTTTCGTTACAGTCCATTTTACAACTGCCTGATTATATATTGTATCATTCAAATATGTTTGTAAATCAGACGCAGTATCGTTAAAGGGGTCGGTACTCAAATCATCAGTGCTATCTGCTGTTGTATCACATACGCCATCGGCGCCCGTTGTTATATTGTCCCCTGCTAACTGGTCATCGCCGCCTGGGACAGAGTCCCTAAAGCCATTAGCGCCAGCAGAAACACATATCTCGTTCGGCTTGCCCTGATTTAAGGGGATTATCTGCTCATCATCGCCGTTTGCGCCTGTGTTGCAAACACCATTGGCTCCGGTATTGATGCAAATTATATCAGGCTTGCCCTGATTTACTGAAATAATCTGTATATCATTAACATCGGCGATTGTATTGCAGATACCATCGGCGCCTGTTGTAATCATTCTGTCTATTTTGACATCATCGCCGGCAACGACATTTGTATCTAAAATCATATCTGCTCCTGCGGTAATCGCTATTTGATTAGGCTCACCCTGACCAACAGGAATAATTTGCACATCGTCACCCAAAGCAGCAGTATTACATACCCCGTTTGAACCCGTATTAACCGCATCGGTATTTGGCTTGCCGTTGCCGACGGGTATCTCCTGAACATCGTCATCTTCTTCATTCACAACGCGAACAGCAAGGGTGTAACTATCCTCCTGATACGCAGCAACAGACAATTGACTGAGATCGGTACCATCAACGCTATCAAACCTCGACCAGACATCAGCTTGCCCTTCAGCAATACCCGTCAAAGTTACGGTTTGTGGCGTACTGCTTGCCTGAGCAGGGCTTACAGTAACTTTATCAGTTTGCAAACTTTTAAAATAAATGCTGTTTGCCTTTTCACTTGGCCCGATCTGGGCATAGCATTTATCCGTATCAGAGACCTTGACCGATTTCCACGGGATTGTTGTTGTAAAATTGTCCCATCCGTATTTCTGTGAGGCATCTTCAAGAAAATTGACCTTTATCAGGTTTACATACGCGACTTTGCCTGCTGCGTCAAATGTCAGGTTCATCGTGTTCGGCTCGCCATGCGTGCCCAATATCCCATCAGCATCATCTATTTGCATAACCACCCCCGCAGGCAGACTAACAGCCTCTATCTCGGCTACATAATCATAATCAGCCTCCGGCATATAATAAACCGTGCCTTGATGAACAATCCTGACTTCATATCGTCTGCCTGCCCTGAATTGATTGTAATTTGCCGTCGTAACTACGCCAAACTGCGGGGCTTGATGTGTAATCGGCCCAACTACAAGGTCATAACGTTCCGAATTGCTGCTCGACGCAGGGTCCAGTGTCAGTGTTCCGCCACATTTCGTCGGCACATTATTTTCCCTGTTTTTTATTTTCCTCGTATTTTTTAATTCTATCCCACCATTCGAGGCATTCGGCCTTCGTGGAGGATGGAGGAATGCTGGCAATATCCTTTATCAACTTTATACTCTCATCGTCCCCGTCTTTGAGTTTTTCAACTACAAGAGGTAAAATATCTCTACCTAAATTCACCATTCGATAATAATACTCTCTTTTTTCAACAATATTATTCGCATCCCCTGCCTGCTTCCATCGACTGTAAAGTAAATCAAATTTTTCTACCGTATTCTTCCCTTCCAATTTCTTATTTGGCTTTACCAATTCCATACGGTATCTAACTTTTTCTTGTGAGTCATAAAACTTAATAGTTGTCCACCAAGGGTCTCCTTTTTGCCATATGAGGATTGCATCGTAATAAGAATATGGATATAGATTAACGTCAACTATCAAGGCTGGTTCCCCGTCAATTTCTCCAATCTTAATATCTCCCTTTTGTCGTCTCGGAAATGCAAAAGAAACCCAATTTCCATAAACGGAATGTGGTGTGCTTATACCAAGTAATTTTGCGTTTTGCCAGTCAGTTAATTTCTTTTCCAACTCCTCACTCGTGAGACCTCCTATCTTGTCATTCTCCCGGTATTCCCTTAATGCCATTTTTTTAGCAATAAGAAATATAAAAACACAACTGTGTCTTATTTCCTCGCCGTCGTAGCGTAAAACACCATTCGCATCCCTTGAAGGCAATTTATAATCAGTACGGACGTAACTTAAAACATAACAGTCGTTTGTGCCTTTTGAAGGAGTTTCAAGCACGGTCATTTTGACCAACCCGCTCAATATCCAAGGAGATAATCGTTCTCCTGCGGAGGAGTAGACATTAATTTCCCACGTGTCTCCTTTGGACCACTCAGGAACAAATTCACGAATCGCGTTATTGTCAGATATGGCATTATAGTCAATTATGTATTCCTTGTCCTGTGCACAGCAATAATTTCCTAACGTCATACAAACTAAGATAATCAATTTGACATATTCCGCCTTCATAGTTTTCCTTTCTCGTTTTCAGTAAAAAATGTCTAATGCCTTGGTTGCGTCTATAGGTGAAGGCGGACTATTCCGATTTAACGGCCGCCACAATATATCCGGCCTTCGTTTCTTTTCGGGCCCTGTTTCCGGAAAAGCCCAGTCGCCACCTGTTAAAACGCCATTACTGTTGTAAGTTAGCCAGTATTCATACATATATTCGTCACCACCCTGCTGGTCCAAATGCAGTGTAACATCTACTTTGTATGGGTTGTTATCTTTTTCCTTCATTTCGGCTATATAGCCATTTACAACGTAGTTCCAGACTTGGTAGTCTCCCATATATTCATCGTGGTAGATATCAACAGCCACCTTTTTATTTTGATGTTTTATGTATTCTTCAAGTTTTATATGTATATTATGGGGGCCTATATCCTCTGGCACACTGAAATCATTATTGTAATTTTCCCAAAGCGCAACCAGCAAACCTTCTTTATCTCGATGCGTGAACAGCATCCCTTCTTCCGTTGATTCAATAGGTTCTGCCTGATGAATCTGAACGCAGCATTTTTGGTCGCAATGCCCCCACCACCAGTTATCAGGGTTCGTCGTTCGATGGTGTTCGTATTCCCACGCTTTTACGCCGGGACTATTACCGTCATATTTAGTAATATGCCACTGGTCGTATTTATCCAGTGGGCCGTTAGCATCATACAGATGTTCGTAATCAGGATAAGAAGGATGCTCAAGCATCGGCCACCAATAACAATCCCACGTTGGCCCCGTATTTGCAGTCTGAACAAATTCACTGACAACAGATAGTGTGCTGCTTGAATTATATCTTACATAGTACCAGCCATACGCATTTTCAGGCACTTCATAAACAAGCTCGCCGGAGGACACATAAGCAACGCGAGAGCCGCTTAGCTCGCCCTTGTATAATTGCAACGCCTTGTCAGCCGTTAAATCAGAGCCGTCCGTATAAAATAACTCGATATCGGCACTTGCCGCAGCATCCAGCGTCAGTGTCCCGCCATACCTTGTCGGCACATATACCTTGCCCATAATAAATCTCGACAGATTTCCCCAATAGCCTAATGACACTTTCTCTCGACCGATGGAAGTAATATTGACCACATCATAAGCATTTTGGCTGTCTTTACTATATGTCAATTTTAATTGTACCTCCCGCTCCGTGCTGCCGGCAGACAATCCTTCAATATATACATTATCGGGAGGGGACTGTGTCGCCAAATCCCAAACTTTAGGCAGCGTTATTTGCGTCCCTTTGGCGGAACTTGTCCATACCCTGATACTACCGGCTCCCGAAACAGCCTCCAGTGTAACTAAACCATCCTGCAATCCCGCAGGCAAAACAGCAAGCGAAACCCTTAATAAGTCATCCTCACCAGCGACTATTCCGGTTTCTTCGTTATCTGGAATACCGTTATTATTGTCGTCATCATTATTTACAATGATATACCCGCCGGGATTTTCTTCCGCAGGTTCTTCTACTCCTTCGATAGTTAAGTTCGTTTTTATAAGATTTACATAGGCGGCTTTGCCGTAAGCATCAAATGTATGATTAGGCGTATTTGGTTCGCCATGAATACCTAAAATGTCATTAGGGTCGTCTATTTGTAAACAAACGCCTGTCGGTAAGCTGACTGCTTCTATCAGTGCAAAATAATCATAATCAGCAATCGGCCAAAACCACTTAGTCGGGTCTGTCCCTTGATGGACAACCCAGACTTCATAACGCCTGCCTGCCCTGAATTGATTATAAACTCTCGATTCCACCACGCCAAATTGCGCTGCCTGAT
>CAZUEO010000017.1:0-47177 GCA_964619675.1 uncultured Planctomycetaceae bacterium
CAATATCGATATCGCAGCAAAGATAATAGAACAGCACAAATCCGGATTACGAGATAACAGCCGTTTGATTTGGGCATTGTTATCTTTTGCCTTATGGACTAAAAAGTCTTAATTGTATATGAAAAATTCCGTTATGAGCTATGATGATAATATGACATCATTATCGAATGATTTGGTCGATGAAAACGTTATTTCACCAAAGAGTGAGCGTGTTTCATTTTTCACCCTCTTTTTATGCCCATTGATAGTGCTAATAACTACGGTTTCCTATATTGAAGGAGCTACAAAGATTACTATTGGGTATGGGGCTTTATGCGGAATTGTCTTTTTGTTTAATAGTTTGTTTAATGGAATTAAGTTTTATAAAGAAACAATATTCTTTCTGTTATTCGTATTTTGGAGCTTGACGGGAGTTATAGTTGCGATATCTTTGTTATCTTGCTATATATTCTTAAGAACTGTAATTCAACTTTTTGTATTATTTTTGATGATAAGCAACGTATGTACAAATATAGCCAATATCAAGTGTATTCTATTTTCATTTTTGTTCGGCGGTTGTATTGTTGCATATCTAATGATATCGTCTGGTGAATATGTCTTAGCCGAAGTTGGAGGTGAAAGAACGTCAGGGATTGTAGGTAATGCGAATATATTTGCGTTTTTACTTGATAATATGTTAATAGCTTTGCTGTGTTTTTTTGAATTGACTAAAATTAAAGTATTCAAGGGCATAATCTTATGTCTTATTCCCATATGCTTTAAATTATTGGTTTCATCAGGATCGCGCTCCGGTTTTTTAGGATTTGTTGCGATTTTAGGACTGTGGTACTACATTTTTTATTTGAAGTTGACCTTTAAGAAACCTTTATTGGCTGTATTTGTAACAGTTATTATGGTTGGTCTTGCCATATTTGTAGTCAAAAATCTGGCATACACAAAGCTGTTGGAGCGATTAATTCAGGCAAGATATATCACAGAAGGCGCTGGGGATGTCTCGGCTGTTTCAAGAGTAGGCTTGATCAAGCAAGGGATTGCACTTGCCATTAGAAATCCCATCGCGGGTGTAGGGCTGGATAATTTTCGGTATAACAACTCTTATAATTTATATGCTCATAACAACTATATTGAAGTTTTATCTGATACAGGTTTTGTTGGGGCAATTCTGTATTACGGAATTTATTTTTGTATTATATTAAAAATCTTAAAGTTACGAAAAACAATAAAATCACCAATGTTAAATATGATATCGGTTTATATTATATTTGATATGTTCATTTGGCAGGTATTTGGTGTAACATATGCACAAAAAGAGCCTTGGATATTTCTTGCTGTTGCAGCTGGCTATTTGAACAATTTATCTAAAGACCAAAGTGGCCTAAATACTACTCAAATTGACGGTTCGTATTAATTTAAATTATGCAAGAGATATGAAAATACTTTGTTTTACAGATTCTCTTAATTCCGGCGGCGCTCAGCGACAATTGTGTATGCTGGCTACGTTGCTTAAAGAACACGGTTATGATGTGGAATTTCTGACATATTATGACTACGCTTTTTATCGCGGTTTTCTGGATAAAGCCAATATCCCGCATAAAACCGTTACTGCAGGTAATAAGCTTGGTCGAATAGCGGTTGTTCGCACGGCGATAAGGCAAGGCATGCCCGATGTGGTAATCGCATATCAGGAAACGCCAAGTATTATCGCTGAGTTTGCAGGTTTGCCGCGACGGAATTTTGGACTGATTGTATCGGAACGCAATACCGATATTGGCGGATTAACACCCGCGATACGAACGAGATTTTTTCTGCATCGTTTTGCCGATGCGGTGGTCCCTAATTCGTATGCTCAGCAGCGATTTATCTGCGAGGCAGCGCCGTATCTGGCTAAAAAGCTGACGACGATCATCAACTGTGTGGACACCGATGCGTTTCGGCCAATCGATAATCTGAAAATGCCTACAGAAACGATCAATATTCTGATCGTAAGTAACTTTAAGCCGCAGAAAAATCCTCTGGCGATGGTCGAGGCGATGCGGATAGTTCATCATGACCAGCGGATGACAAATATCGTCGTGGACTGGTATGGGAATAATTGGTTTGTTAATGGGCAGCCAACTGCGGCATCGGCTTTGTATTTAACTGCTTTGCAGCGAATAGGAGATTATGGCCTTGCAAAAGTATTTAGGCTGCATAATACTATGCAGGATGTGGCAAGGTTATATCAAGGATGTACAACGTTATGCCTGCCGTCGCTGTATGAAGGATGCTCAAATGTCATAGGAGAGGCGATGGCATGTGGAAAACCTGTACTGGCAAGTAACGTGTGCGATAATCCGCTGCTTGTAAAAGAAGGGGAAAATGGTTTTCTCTTTGATCCAGCAGACCCGCAGGATATCGCCGCCACTATCATCCGCTTTGCCAAGCAGGATACTGCCCAATGGAGCAAGATGGGGAAAAGCAGCAGGCAGCGGGCTGAAAAACTGTTTTCGCCATTGGTGTTCGTAAATAAGTATATCGAATTAATTGAACAAATTGTCCGCCAAAAAAGAGTTTAAGGTGTTTCGGCATTTATATTGGAGCAAACAGGAAATGGGACTTTTTAGCAGGAAACAAGCAGAAAAAATTTTTTCAAAAAAGGACTCCATCGATAAATATCTTCAACTGATAAATGAATTAAAATATCATGTCTGATGCTTTTCTTAAATAATCTGTCAGGTACAATTGATACGAGAGACTATTTGTACAAAAAAAACTTCAAAATTTTAGCGGTAGTATTTTTAGTTTTACAGGCACAGAGATTGTTGTACGCAGAGCCGCAAAACATAGCGTTAGGGAAAGCTTGTAAATTTCGCCCAGCCCCCAATTATTCGCTTTGTACAGATGATAACGATATCTATCAGCTCACTGATGGCAAAATTGGGCGGAGTTTATGGTACGGAGCATATAAAGGCAAAACGGTAGGCTGGATGAATCAAGGGTTAATCGAAATCGTTATAGATTTGAAATCCAGTGCATTTATCGAAGCCATCAAAGTTTATACGGTCGGCGGAGGTAGGGCCGAGGTCGAATATCCTGAAAGTGTGGCTGTGATGATCAGTGACGATGGCACAAGATACTCGCTTTCCTCACTCGTGGATAGCAGTGGTTATGATTTTGGCATCCATGGGCTTGCAAAACCAAAAGTTATGCAAGCAGATATAAATGATAGTTGCCGTTTTATTAAGTTTCTGGTTCGGCCGACTGGTAATCTTTTCTTTTGTGATGAAATTGAAGTTTTAGCGTCTCATGGAAAGGGAAAAGATAAAAGAACGTTTTTAACCAATGAAGAAGCAATCAATCTTATTGAAAGGAAAAAACAGCTCAAAAGAAATATTTCTGCATTGCGGGATGCTATTCAATCTGAGAACCCTGAAGTAAATGATGTAATCGTTAGTGCTAATAATTTTGGCCGTTATTTATTGATGGTTTATAAGTTTACCGACGAATATCTTTCCGGTATTGAGAATGGCTTCAATAAGCTCAGGTCTAAATATCTGGCGAATAAGTTCAAATCAAACTGGTTTTATTTTGTCTCTGAACCATTAAATGTTTTAAGATATGAAACCCTGCCAGATAAAAAAGATGAGTCTAAGACGTTATCTTTCTATCAGTGGCAAAATGAGCATTGTATAAGAACTTTCAATTTAGTTAATGGCACTGATTCTGTTGCCACATTTAAGGTTTCTGTTTCTCCGCTAAGTTGTAATGGCAAATTTATTAGCTCTGATGATTTTTTTGAAATTCGCAGGGCGGTATATATAGTATCGAAAAATACCGGCTATTTTGCCGATCCTTTAGTCCTGCAGGGGGACAAGCCTTTTTCAGTTAAACCGAGCGAAACTGTTCAAATATGGGTCGACTTTTATTCTAAAGGGGTATCTGGCGGTACATATATCGCGGCTTTAGCTATTACGGCAAGCGGCAATTCTATTTCGACCTCAAATAAAACAATACCTATTGAGATAGAAGTTGCAGATAAAGTATTTCCTGAAAAAATGTCATTCAAGTCTTGTAATTGGGCTTACATAACTGACAAAACAATTTTTACAAGTTATAAGCCCCAGGCTGCAATCCAAGATTTGAACTCGCATTATATTAATGTAACGGTTATTCCACCTGGGAAGATTTATAATTACACTTCTACCAACAATACGCTCAAATATAATATTTCTACGTTGCTAAATTACGAATTAAAGCTTAGAGAGAACTCTTACAAATTGTTATTTTTGGGACTTAAAGGGCATAAATCAAGATTTGGTAAGTTTAAGACTGACGAATGGGAATCGAACTTTAAGTTTTTCTTAGGACAGCTTGTTAATTCTATGCATACTAATGGCTGTGATTACGATGATTTTGCTATTTACCCTTTTGATGAGTATATTGGAGATGATTATATTTACGTCGGCAAAATCATCCGGAAATTTGATCCTAAGCTGAAAATATATGCAAACTGTTATGGTGAAGGACCAAAAGACTTTCGTAAGGTTATTGGTCTTGTTGATATTTGGTGTCCGCCGATACGATTGTCTCTCGATAACCGTGCTTGGCTTGAGGAATTGAAAAAGGTATCAAATGAGGTGTGGTGCTATGGGGGAGCATCCAAAGAAACTTATGTAGCCAGAACTGAATTTTATTATCGTGCGAATTATATAAGTTTCTACCGCCTTACGCCGATAAAGGCGATTGCGTTGGGTATGACCGGAGCGGGTTTTTGGGTGTATTCAGACTGGGATGGGGGACATTGGAACGATACTATTCAATCTTATGGAGTAGTGTATGATGGGCGTGAAGCTCCAGATGATTGTGTTTTTGAAACCATTGTGCCCTCAAAGAGATGGCAGCTTTGGCGTGAAGGTATTGAGGATGCGGTTTGTTTATCAGAACATAAAGATTTACTTGATGAATTATTGAGACAGTCCGACAAAACGATTACCAGTGAGTATCTTATGGAATTGCGCAAACGTGCTGATAAAGTCCAAAAGTCGAATAAACTTATGAATTGAAATTGCCCATCAGGGCAGTGATCTTGAAGGGGGTTGAGATCGATCGTGGGTCCATAATAGTGGCTAACGCAGTCGTAACCAGAAGCGTTTCGCCTTACTCCGTTGTCGCGGGAGTTCTGGCAAAAGTGATAAAATGGAGATGGAAAATAGCCGATATAATTAAGCATGAAGAATGTTTATATCCTGTCAAGAAAAAGATTTCGATATCTGATTTGGAATCGTATAGAAAGCAATATTTTGTATGACAGAGTTTAAGAAGATAAAAGTTCTTCTGCTTGCCCCCCAAAAGGCAACTGGTGGTATCGCCTCCTGGACCCATTGTCTCTTGAAAGTATCTCGACAAGAAACGGTGGAATATAAGGTTATAGACACGTCGAAATTGTATGATTCCATGGGTCACAATCTCGGATTGCGGGGGGCTTTTTTTGGATTTCGGGATGCTGTGATTCGGCTCTTTAAAATCCTTTATGCCTTGTGCAATTATCACCCTGACCTAGTTTATATTACCTCGGCCCCAAGCATTGGGTTATTTGTGCGCGATGTCCCGCTGATGTTATCCTTGAAGTGTTTTGGAATTCGGTGCATCTTGCATTTGCGAGGTGGCAGTGTTCGCGGGTTTGTGGGAACAAGCCGCATTCGTCAATGGGGTACAAAAATGGCTTTGCGATCTTGCAGGGCAGTGTTTGTTATTACACGCGAAGTTGAGAAATATCTCAGGGAAAATATCGGTGCTCAAAGAATGTTTTATATTCCGAATATGATCGAGGATGAATATGTAGAGACCAGACCGGCTAAAAAGGTATATTCGCCGGTTGATAAAAAAGTGATGAACCTGATTCATGTTGCTTGGCAAGCACCGGCCAAAGGCTCTATGGACCTTGTCGAAGCGATGCGGTATGTCAAAAGTTCTGTGCACTGCAAATTAGTCGGCGAAATTGCCCCAGAATATGAAGCTAATCTAGCCCAGATGATTCAGTCCTGCAATTTGCAAAATAAAGTTTCTCTTACAGGCATTCAAAAAGGCCATGCTCTGGATCGACTCTATCAGGATGCAGATGTTTTCGTTTTTCCCACTCATTCCGAAGGTTTTCCCAATGTAATTCTTGAAGCCATGGCAAACGGGTTGCCGATTATTGCAAGCGATGTCGGAAATATTCGCGAGATGATCGGTTATGATAGTGATTGCCCTGCGGGGTTGTTATTGGAAGATGTGCCCCCAATAAACGCGGTAGAACTGGCGAAGAAAATTGATGCTCTCGTACAGGATTCCTCATTACGGCAATCAATGGGTATCAGTGCCACAAAACGTGTTCAAAAATACTACTTGGCTTCAAAGGTGGTACCAAACCTGGAATCGTTGCTGGTCGGATTAGCAGTTGCTAAACCAACACCGCAGTCAATAAACCATATTTTTGAACAAAAATATTTGTAAGTTATCTTTGGAGATTGGTCATGACGCAGATATCTGGAAAAACAGTTCTTATAACTGGCGGAACCGGCTCTTTTGGCAATCAAGTCTTGCGGCATCTGTTAGAAACGACCGATGCGAAGGAATTCCGCATCTTTTCCCGTGATGAGTGTAAGCAGGAACTGATGCGCATCGAATTAAACAATCCCAAGGTAAAATTCTACATTGGTGATGTCCGTGACAGGGGCAGTGTCGATAACGTGATGGAAGGTGTTGACCTTGTCTTTCACGCTGCAGCACTTAAGCAGGTGCCATCGTGCGAATTTTTCCCGATGCAGGCTGTGCTGACAAATATCATCGGCGGTCATAATGTAATCGAATCAGCCATTCATTATGGTGTTTCAAGTGTGGTATGCCTCAGCACCGATAAGGCTGTCTATCCTGTAAACGCAATGGGTATGACAAAAGCACTTATGGAAAAAGTTGCACAAGCCGCTGCCCGCGCTAAAATCATAAAAAACACCATTGTATCTTGTGTCCGCTACGGCAATGTGATGTGTTCACGAGGTTCAGTAATACCGTTGTTCATTCAGCAGATAAAGCAGCACAAGCCCATTACTATCACTGTACCGGATATGACGCGATTTCTTCTACCGTTGAGGGATTCTGTGTCTCTGGTGCTGTTTGCGTTTGAAAATGCCCAGAGCGGCGATTTGTTCGTAAAAAAGGCACCGGCTTGCACAATTATCGATTTAGCAAAGGCACTCAAAAATATTTTAAAATCCAACGTGCCTGAAAAGATAATCGGTATGCGGCACGGCGAAAAGATATACGAAACACTTGTGACGCGGGAGGAATTGTTGCGGGCTGACGATATGGGCAGCTATTATCGTGTGCGCCTTGATGAACGCGATTTGAATTACGCAAGTTATTTTACCGAAGGTGATATTAAAGGAGCGAAAATCGAAGACTATACCTCACACAATACCGAACGACTAAACGTCGGGGAAGTAGAAAAATTGCTTCTGAGTCTGCCGGAAGTACAGGCGGAGTTAGAAGGTTGGCGTACTTAGGTAAAGGAGGTTACCCGATTATGAAAAGAAAAGTTGTTATTACCGGCCTAATCGGTTTTATGGGGTCTCATCTGCAGGACAGGCTCCGCCGTGAACAGGATATAGAAGTGCCGCAATTTGAAGACGCATTTTTTTCACAACATCAAAAATTATCAGAGGTATTTCAAGGCAGCGATACAATCATACATCTGGCAGCGATGAATCGTGGTAGTGATAATGATATTTATAACACAAATATCGAACTTGTGAGAAAAGTTATTGAGGCGATTGATAGCCTGAAAGTCCGTCCCCATATTATATTTTCATCTTCCTCACAGGTATATCTCGATAATCCATACGGTCGTTCTAAAAAAGAGGGAGAGCGGCTACTTGAAGGATGGTCTGAAAAAAATAATGCTCCTGTATCAGCTCTGGTTATTCCAAATGTTTTTGGCGACAGGGGCAAGCCGTTCTATAATTCGGTTATTGCTACCTTCTGCCATCTGCTCACTCATAATGGAAAGCCCCAAATACAGGTGGATAAAGAAATGGAATTAATCTATATAAATGAGCTTGTTGAAATTTTCCTCGATAAGATAAGAAATCCACCGGGCGGATTTGAAAGGGTCGAAGTTGCAGGCACCGCGAAGGCGAAAGTTACAGAAGTTCTTGCGATACTCAACCATTTTAAAGAATGTTTCTACGAAAAAAAGGTTGTGCCGGTGATTGCCAATGATTTTCAGCGAAATCTTTATAATACCTTTCTTTCCTATGCCGAAACTGCTGATTATGAACAACCTTTAGTACTGCGAACCGATGAACGCGGGAGTCTATTTGAAGTTGTCAAACAGTAAAAGGGTAATCAGATATTCTTTTCCACAACTAAGCCCGGGATTGTTCGCGGCAATCATTACCATACCAGAAAAGTGGAAAAATTTTGTGTTGTGAAGGGCAAAGCAGTTATACGGTTGCGCCGTATTGGCACAGATAAGATTATTGAATATCGAGTTGCCGGCGATAAACCCGTCGTGGTTGAGATGCCGATTTTTTTCACTCACAATATTGAGAATGTCGGAGACGATGAGCTTTGCACACTTTTCTGGACTAACGAAGTATTCGACCCGAATGACAGCGATACATTTTTTGAAGAGGTCTAAACACAATGGCAAAAATAAAAGTAATGACAATTCTGGGAACACGGCCTGAAATTATCCGGCTTGCCTGTACTATGGCAAGGTTGGATAAACATGTTGACCACAAAATCGTTCATACTGGCCAGAACTATGACTATGAACTCAGCGAAGTCTTCTTTAAAGAACTTGGCGTTCATAAGCCGGATTATTTTCTTAATGTCAATACCACCAGTCTTGGCCAGGTCTATGGTAATATTCTTATCGCGATTGAGCCTATACTCAAAAAAGAGCGGCCTGATGCAGTATTGATTCTTGGCGATACCAACAGTTCGATTGCGGGCATAATAGCCAAGCGGATGAAAATCCCGATTTATCATATGGAGGCAGGCAATCGCTGTTTTGATTTAAATGTGCCCGAAGAGGTCAATCGCCGGATCATAGACCACATCAGTGATTTTAATCTTGTGTATACCGAACATGCACGAAGACATTTGCTTTCCGAAGGCATACCACATCGAAGAATTTATCTGACAGGTTCGCCAATGAAAGAAGTTCTTATGGCGCACTTGGAAAAAATAAAAGCGTCAAAAGCATTAAACCAGTTAGGTCTTGAAAAAGACCGGTATTTTCTTGTTAGCGCTCATCGAGAAGAAAATGTGGATAACAAAGCTAATCTTACAGCTATTCTAACGGCTCTCGAGACAATGCATAAGGAGTTTGATCTGCCGGTGATTGTCTCAACGCATCCGAGGACAAGAAAGAGAATGGAAAATCTTGGTTCAATTAAAATTTCTGAAGGTATCAGGTTTTTAAAGCCATTTGGGTTTTTTGATTATAACTGGCTTCAGATGAACGCCCGTTGCGTCATTAGTGACAGCGGAACAATAGCTGAGGAATCAGCAATACTGAAATTTCCTGCAATTACGATTCGTAACGCATTTGAGCGGCCTGAAGGTCTTGATGCAGGCACTATAGCTATTACAGGTCTTGACCCAGAAACGATTGTTGGATCGATAAGAGTGCAGACATCTGACGACAGTAAAAAGATGTCCTGGCGGATTCCTGCTGACTACGAAATAGACAATACTTCTCACCGAGTGGTAAAACTGATAACGGGAACATACAAATTGAGTCATATATGGGACAATATTAAATTTAACGACCTTGTCTAAGAATGCGAATCTTATTTCTAACTCATTATTTTCAGCCAGAACCAAATTTTTTCTTCTGTTTGCCCTTTGCAAAGGAACTTGTCCGGCGAGGTCACACGGTCGAAGTACTGACAGGCTTTCCCAACTATCCCAGCGGCAAAGTTTACGACGGCTACCGTGTCAAAATGCTCCAGCGGGAGACTCTCGAGGGCATACCCATTAATCGTGTTCCTCTCTATCCGAGCCACGATAAATCTTCTGTTAAACGCATAATGTGTTATACAAGTTTTGCGCTTTCTGCTTCTACAATTGGGGTAGCTGTAGTGAAACCTGCCGATGTGGTGTATGTAAGTCAGGGGCCGATTACCGTCGGCCTTCCTGCTTGTATTCTGAAAGTGCTTAAAGGTATTCCATTCGTACTCCATATTCAGGACCTCTGGCCTGATAGTCTTTTCTCGACAGGTATGTTCAACAGCCGTCTTGGCATCAGAATGGTACACTCCTGGTGCAATTTCATCTATAAACGTGCCGCAAAAATTATTACCACCACGCCGGGCATGAAGCAAAAAGTATGTGAACGCAGCGGCGTTGCTGAAGATAAAGTAGAAATAGTTTATAACTGGTGTGATGATTCTCAGGTATGTCGGGCAGAACCGGATGAGGAACTGGCCGGATCACTTGGAATGGCCGGGCGATTTAACATTGTTTTCGCCGGTAATATGGGTAGGGCACAGGCGATGGGTTCCGTTCTTGATGCTGCCAAAATCGTCGAGTTGGAGCAGCCCGCCATCCAATTTGTTTTTATAGG
Source organism: uncultured Planctomycetaceae bacterium (assembly GCA_964619675.1). GTDB lineage: Bacteria > Planctomycetota > Phycisphaerae > Sedimentisphaerales > UBA12454 > JAPLMW01. Next base: position 10,595 of record CAZUEO010000017.1, read on the forward strand.
AGGTGGCGTCGATGTAGACAGCCTCAAACAAAAGGTTTCCGACCTCAGAATAAGAAATGTCCTTTTTCTTCCACGCCGTCCTATTTCTGAAATCGGTGCCATTTTGAGATTGGCCGATGTTTTATTTGTGCATTTGAAGAAAGATCCCCTGTTTGAAATCACTATACCGTCAAAAACACAGGCATATATGGCTGCTGGCCGACCTGTTCTTATTGGCGTACCCGGCGATGCGACGGACCTTATTCTAAAAGCAAAGGCTGGCCTGCCCTGCAATCCGGAAGACCCTAAGAGTATTGCCGAGGCCGTCTTGAAATTCTATTCGTTGCCGCGCGCACAGCTTGACGCAATGGGACAAAACGGCAAGCATTTCTACGATCAGGAATTAGCGTTCAGAATAGCTGTCACCCGTTTTGAAACACTGTTTGGGTCGGTCATAAAAGAAACATAATTGTCAGGTATTATATTGCATTGCGGAATTGAGGTATCGGCAAAGTATTATTTTGGGGGAAAACAGCTTGTTGCAGCCAGTTTTAAAGAGTGTGGAGCGCGAGATATTAATAAAGTTAAGATTCTTGTAACCGCAGAAAATGAAATAGCAAATAAGCTTTATCAAAAAAGTGGTTTTGATTTGATAACACAAATTGACAGCCTTAAATATTTTGAGTAATATCTATATGAAGGATTTAGTAAAAGGGCTGTAATCATGAGAAAAAAGAATCGAAATATAATTATCGCCGTAGCCGTTACAATCTTCCTTGTATTTTTAATGTTTTACGCCAGCTATAAAAGCGATCTTGTCCTTCAGTTGAGCGGCCCAACTGAGGGAACAGAAGATGTTTTGACGGCAGGTAACAAGCTTTGTGCGGTGTCAAATGGTAATCATATTTTTGCCTGGCAGTGGAATGATTTATCTATCTGGCCGGTAGTTGCTAAGCCCCAGGCGAATATAATAACACCAATTGCTGGCGATAAAATTGTCTATAATCCAGTCGGCTCAGGAGAACTAATAATAATCAATCTGAAAGCAGATAAAAAAATAGGCAGTTTGCCCCTGCCTTATAATTCGGAGTGCAAAAAGATAAAGACTTCAGATAACGGCAAGTTTGGAGCAGTTTCTGTTTTATTTAAAGAAGGTATGCAAAAAGGCCGGTTTGAATTGGCTATCTTTGATTCTGAGTTGAGGAACTTATCTTCTGCATTTCAAGAAGATACGGATGCAGAGGGCCTTCTGGTGTATGATTTTGATATAACTAATGACGGCAGTTTGCTCGCGGGTGCAGGAGAAAAAGGCCGGGCATGGATTTTTGTAACCGCTGTAAAAAGTGAAAAAATTCTTTGGAAAAAGATTTTTTCAGAATATGGTCGATTTACTTTGGCGGAATTTTCGCCTGACGGCAAAATGCTTTTTGCTGCTGAAAAAGTCAGGTATATATTTGCCTTTGATACTGCAACAGGACAGCTTGTAAAACAGTTTGTCATGGATGAGTACCCAACTCCCGCTCATCAGAAGCAGAACATTTGTTGTATAGCCGTAAGTCCTGACGGTAAAACCCTTGCTGCTGATACCGAGCCTGCCGGTGCGGTGTGGTTCTGGGATATAGCTTCCGGTAAGGAAATAGACAGAATATCTGCAAGTGCGCTGACGGTCTCCGGTATCGCATTTTCGCCTGACTCAAAATATCTTGCTACCAGTTGTATGGTCAGTCCTGAAATTAAAATATGGAAAGTACCGCAACTGAAGCCCTGAAATTTATGTCGAATAATCACTCTTCAAATAAGATTGCTGTAATCATAGGTGCTGGGCCTGCAGGTTTAACGGCAGCTTTTGAGTTGCTCAATAAAACCGATATAAAACCGATAATTCTCGAACAAAGCGGTGATATAGGTGGCATATCCAGAACCATCAACTATAAGGGTAACCGCATTGATATTGGCGGCCATCGTTTCTTCTCTAAATCTGACAGAGTAATGAAATTCTGGCTGGATTTGATGCCGATTCAAACAGCTCCGGCGAAAGATACTGTCCTTCTTGGCAGACCACTGTCTCCGGTTGAATATGACCGACCGTTTGAGACCGACCCGCAAAAAACCGACAAGGTTATGTTGATTCGCAAGAGACTTTCGAGAATACTTTTCATGCGGAAGTTTTTCGATTATCCCATTTCGCTGACCTTGAAAACGGTCGTTAATCTTGGACTTTTCAGGATGTTTAAGATAGGTCTAAGTTATATAAAAGCGAAAATCTTTCCTATAAAAAAGGAGAAATCGCTCGAGCATTTCTTAATCAATAGGTTTGGCACAGAGCTTTACAAAACATTTTTTAAGGATTATACCGAAAAGGTCTGGGGAGTAACGTGTGACAAGATAAAACCTGAGTGGGGTGCACAAAGAATAAAAGGGCTTTCAATTGCAAGAGCTGTTAAGCATGCCATTGTGGCGGCAGTTCGCAGAGATATGTCTATAGGCCAGAAAGAAATAGAAACCAGCCTTATAAATCAGTTTTTGTATCCCAAATACGGGCCGGGGCAATTGTGGCAAGTCGTTGCAGATATTGTAAAATCAAAAGGCGGCCAAATTTATCTAAACCATAAGGTAACAGGCGTAAAGAGTCAAAATGATAAAATTATTGCTTTGAGAGTCAAGGACGAAAAAACACAAGAGACAAGGGAGTTTAAGGCTGATTTCGTTTTTTCGAGTATGGCCGTCAGAGATTTGATAGAAGCAATGGGTCAAAAGGTTCCCGAAGGTGTCAGAAAAATTGCAGCAGGCCTATGTTATCGGGATTTTATTACCGTCGGCCTTTTGGCAAGGAAACTGAAAATAAAGAATAATACCGATATTAAGACCGTAAATGACATTATTCCCGACAACTGGATTTACATTCAGGAAAGGGACGTCAAAGTCGGCAGACTTCAGGTATTTAATAACTGGAGTCCTTACATGGTGGCAGATGAGAATACCGTTTGGCTGGGGCTTGAGTATTTCTGCAATGTCGGCGATGAGCTGTGGGATATGCCTGATGAAAAATTTAAGGCACTCGCCGTCTCCGAACTTGTGAAAATCGGCGTAATTGACGCCGAAGATGTGCTGGATGGCGTGGTAATAAGAGTAGAAAAAACCTATCCTGCATATTTTGGTAGTTACGATAATTTTGATGTTATAAGAAGTTATACGGACGGTTTCCCTAATCTTTTCTTGATTGGCCGCAATGGTATGCATCGCTACAATAATCAGGACCACTCAATGCTTACGGCGATGACGGCCGTTGAGAATATAGTAAATGGTGTAACGGCAAAGGACAATATTTGGCAGGTCAATAGCGAAGAGGAATATCATGAGATGAAATTGACAGCGATTGAGAGCATCACGGATGCTTATACTCGGGGAGAGGGCGAAAATCCTGATTATAACCCTGATGTTTACTGGACGGACACGAGCATAGCGTATCCGTATTATCCGACCGTGCGTCATCGCAAAAGATTTATTATAAACGAAATAGGAAAATATGGTGTTAATTCTAATACGTTCATTTTTGATTACGGCTGCGGGGAAGGCAGTGTTTTAAATGAAATTAAGGACATTTTTGGTCTTGGTGATAATCAGCTTGCAGGATGCGATATTTCTGCAAAAGCTGTTGAATTAGCCAGGCAAAAGATAAAAAGTCAGCATTTGTACGCTGAAGTTTTTCCGAGATTGTCGCAGAAGTGTAATTTTATCATTTGCAGCGAAGTGATTGAACATACAAAGGATTATTTTCATATTTTGAACTGGATAAGAAATAATTTAGCTGCCGGCGGCAGGGTTATTTTGACTACTCAGGCAGGCAAAATTCATGCCTCGGATAGGTATACGGGTCATATGCAGCATTTTGAGATTGCTCATCTGGATGCGATATTAAAACACCTTGGCTTTGAAATTGAAAAATCACGGCTATGGGGCTTCCCGTTCTTTACTTTACAGAAGTATCTTACAAACCTGAAATTTGAAAAAGTGAGACAGAATTATCTTGAAGGCGAGCTTACACTTCGCAAAAAAATTGTTTTTGAGATTGCAAACGTCCTTTTTTATCTCCATGATTTTGTCAAGTCAGGACCACAGATTTATATAGTTGCACGGAAAAAATGATTAAGTTTTTGAAAAAACTGCTGCCACAGAACAGTCCACAGGCATTTTGGTTTTCTTTTTTGGTCTGCGCGGTTTTAGGATTTTTTATTCTTTTTGTAGTTTCGCCGATTACGGGTCTAAGCAAGAATTTCGGCAAAGATAATGACGGTTATATTCAGCTTGCAAGAAGTCTCGTTGCAGGCTATGGATACGTATTTGAAAAGGATGGTCCTGCTGTATTTAATCGCCCACCGCTATATCCTTTATTTCTTGTGCCGGTTGCACTTTTTCCGGAATTTATGCAGCGATATGTTATCGTAATTCCACAGAGTATCCTTGTTGGTTTTATTGGAATGATGGTATTTAAAATTGCAAAGCAGTTATGTAATCAAAAAGTGGCAATGGTGGCACTGTTGCTGTTTTTGATAAATCCCTGGGTATATTGGAATGCAAAGAATCCTATGACACCGATTTTGCAAACATTTTTGTATCTGATTTTTGCGTATTTTATAGCAGTGGAGTTGTTTGGTAAAACAAAATTCGAGGCACTGCCGGCTGGTATGGTTATTGGTATTGCTGGTGTGGCTCTGGCACTTACTCATGCAGCGATGCTGCCGGTGGTTTGCCTTTTTCTTTTAGTTCTGTTTATTAACGCCGTCGTCAGGAATAAAAAGAGAATCCTGCCCCCACTTGTTGCGGGAGTTGCTGTAATTTGTCTTATTGCTCCCTGGACCTGCAGAAACTGGGTTGTCTTTCATAGGTTTATTCCTGTATCGGGCGGGGGGGGGCTTGCATATTTTAACGGCAACGTTCACTGGACCGGTATTGAACCCGAGCCGCAAAGGCTTGGCGAGAGCTATATTGATGCGAGCCTGCGTGTTCTCTCAATAGAAGGTACCGAGCAAACACGCACCCATTGGATGGGTTTTAAAGACATCAGAGATGAAGAGCTTGCCAACAAAAAAATGGCAGAGCACATAAAGAGTCATCCGACTTTGTTTGTAAAGAAATTCGTTTTAAATGCGGTTGAATATTATTTTCCTGCATTTATGAAACCTTTCCTTGCCGTTAAGACAGTAACGAGCGAACAATGGATGTTGAGTATTTTTCACCTGATTTTATGGATAGGGGCGATAGCAGGGATTTTTTGTTGCCCGCGAGCGGGATTGTTACTTCTGGCTGGGATAATTTTTTATGCGGTCTGGTATTTTCCGTTTGCTACCGGTTTTATCGGGCACAGCCTTTATACTTTTGGCACAATACCTTTCCTTTGCATTATTTCCGCATCAGTTATTATGTGCTTTTTCAGGAAGGAAAAACAGCCGGCATGTTGACGGCATGTGGGGACAATTTGTCCTGTTTTTGACTGTTTCTCCTGACACTTCCGTTTTCAGACAGTCTTATAGCCAAACCTCTGCATCATAGCGGAGCATGGTCAGGCCATCCTTAAAAGTATCTGATTTTATCTGTGGTTTTTTGCCGGCAATTTCCTGCAGAATCCATTTTGGGAAATTTGCTCCGGCTTTTATTGACAGCGGCGCTCCTCCACCGAAACGCGGGTTTATTTCAATAAATTTTATTTTCTTATTTTTGGTTGATATCACCTGAACCGTAATAACGCCTGGGCCTGCACCAAGGTGTCTGACCAGTTGGGCGGCTTTATTCATTATTAGCTTATTTTTAACCACCTGTCCTTTGCTGACTTCTCCGGCCCTTATCTCAATGCGTTTCCTTGGCACGACACATCGTACATTCCCGCCAAAATCAACAAAAACATCACAGGTGTATTCTGTGCCTTTAATAAATTCTTGAACGACATAGTTTTTAATTCTTTTACTGAATACCGATAACTCTCTCCGGTTGTGCACGGTTATAATTCCTTTGCCTGCTGCCCCGTCCCATGGTTTGAGAATTACCGGCCAATTGAGTTTTTTTCTTGCAAGAGCAGTTTTCACGCTCAGGGTTTCCGGTGCCTCGAAACCATTTTCCTTAAAAAAAAGGTAAGTTTTTCTCTTGTCCTGACATATCCGTACTACCTCTGGTTCCGAAATCAGAACCTGGCAGCCTAATCGGCTGAATTTTGTTTTATTCTCGGAAAGAATACCTAAATCTGTATCTATGGTGGGAATAACCAGAGCTATTCTATTTTTTTTAACGATTCTCAAAAGGTCGGGTATATAGTCAGGGTGTTTAATAGGTTTGATGATAACTTTTTTATCGCAAAGTTGAATAGCGGGACTCAGTTTGTCATGGTCTGTTCCCCAGAAGGTAGCGTTTATTTTAAGTTCTTTCGCAGCTTTTCTGAAACTGTTTAAAAGGGATACCCTTCTGCCTATACAGGTAAACAGAATATTAAAATCCTTGTGTTTTGGTTTTGTGTAGCTTATCATAACTTATAGTACTCAAAAAGGTTAATGAAAGTTTAACAATTATAGGGCTTTTGTCCAGAAAATTGTAACAATAACGGCATACTTGATTTTCGACTGATTTAAAAGGGTTTTTGAGTGATAAAGTGCATAGTTTTTGACATGGATGATACTCTTTACGACGAGATAGACTACTATAAAAGTGGTTTTATAGCGGTGAGCCGGATTATAGAGGACGATTTTGGACTGGCAGGTGAAACTATCTTTGAAACCTTATGGCAGATTTTTAATTCCGGAAATCACAAAACCGTTTTTGATGCCGCCGCTGAAAAATTGTCGGTTGTCTTTGATGCCGCGTATGTAAACAAACTGGTGAATGTGTTCCGCAGTCATGAACCTGATATACATCTTCCTTCTGAGAGCAGAACAGTTTTGGAGGACCTGAAGGGTCGGTTTAAGCTTGGGCTGATTACAGATGGCTACCTGCCCGCTCAGGAGCTTAAGGTAAAAGCCCTGGGACTCGAGAAATATTTTGATTATATTTTATATACGGAAAAACTCGGCAGACAGTATTGGAAACCTTCACCGGTAGGTTTTGAAAGGCTCTTGAACAAGCTTGATGTCGTTGCAAATCAATGTGTTTATGTAGGCGATAATCTTAAGAAGGATTTTTTGTCGCCGAATCAGATGGGTTTTAAGACCGTTAGGGTTGTTCGTGCAAAACGGCTTCATTTGGCCCAGGCGCCATCGCAGCAAGCGCTGCCCCATTATGAGATTGATTCGATTCTAAAGTTGCCCAATTTAATAGGGGAAATGGATGTTGTATAAATTTGTAAAAAGATTATTTGATATTTTGTTTTCTTTGCCGGCAATTTTGATATTGCTGCCAGTCTTTGCCGTGATAATTGCAGCAATAAAACTGGGCAGCAAGGGACCGGTGGTTTTTCGCCAGACCAGGGCCGGCAAAAATGGAAAACCTTTTACGTTTTATAAATTTCGTACAATGAGAACGGATGTGGACCCGTTTGGCGCAAGCCCTAAATCAGGTAAAGACTCACGATTGACCAGGGCAGGCGTTTTTTTGCGCGAGTATTCGCTTGATGAGCTGCCGCAGTTTTTTAATGTACTAAAAGGCGATATGAGCCTTGTTGGTCCAAGACCGTTGTATATCCAGCAGATAGCCGAGTGGGATAACCGGCAGAAGAAAAGACTTCTCGTTAAGCCAGGCCTTACGGGCCTTGCGCAAATTAGCGGCAGAGGTGCGCTTACAAGAGAAGAAAAAATTGAATTCGATGTTGAGTATGTCGAAAAAGCTTCGCTGCTGCTGGACTTTAAAATAATCTTTTTGACGATTTGGCAGGTCTTGACAAGCAAAAGTATTTATGAAAAACGCTACTCACAAACAGAGGAAACAAGAGGGCAGAAAGGTTAGAAGTCCGGTTCACAACTTTATGTTGGCGGTTTGTTTAGCCGTCATCGCTGCGCCAACGTTTGTTTTTGCCCTTGAGCCTTCACAGATTCTCATAATTGCAAATTCTGATGTCAATGAATCACTGCGGCTTGCGCAGTATTATTGCGGCAAAAGGGCTGTTCCCGCCGGCAATATTCTCAAAATACCGTTGGGAAGAGAGCTTGCGGAACAGATAAGCCGGCAGGATTACGTAAATAATCTTGCTGCCGCAGTAAGAAAGGAACTTACTCAAAACAGAAAGTCAGGCCGGATTAAGTGTCTTTTAACCTTGTATGGTGTGCCGATAAAGGTCGGTCCGGCAGGACCTATAAAGGATTCCCAGCAGCTTGTTTTGAAGCTGACACGGATGCTTGATGCCAAAGAGAAGGAGTTTAGGAGCTTATTGCACCAACTTAATCGGCTCGGCAGGAAGGAATTGATAAACCAGAATGCTGCTCCGATGGAATCTTATGAGGACGTCTTAAAACATCTGGCCGGCGATATAAAACAGGCCGTCAAAAGAATTGAATATATTGAGCAGCAGGATACCAGAAAACAGCAGTATAATAGTTTGGTGGTGCTCCTGAAGGGTTTTTACGGGCCTGCTTATGCTCAGCGGCAGGCCGGCCAGTTACCGCAGGTGTCATTTAAACTTTCCAGACTCGAGGAAGACCGGTTGCGCAAAGCCGATCTGATTTTGAAAATGTCGGAACAGGACAATTGGTCCGTAGAGAAGAAAATTGAAATGAATTTTTATCAGGCCGCTGAATCCGTTGGCGGTCTTATCACTGCTATTTCAAATCTCAAGGCTAATATAGGCAGATGCGAAGGCGCCGAGACCGCTGCTTCCGTTGATAGCGAGCTTTCAATGGTTTTGTATGGTGATTACGACCTTTACCGCTGGCAGAAAAATGACCTGCAGAATATGCCGTTATGGCTGTCCGCAAAGACGCTGATGGTTTCCAGACTCGACGGCCCTTCGGCAAAAATCGCCGCCGGCCTGATTGATAAGGCAATCGAAGCCGAGAAGAATGGTCTTGCCGGCAAAGCGTATATTGATACGCGGGGCCTGAGTATTGCCCAGCAGCCTGAGCCGTATTCGCTTGAATTTTTTGATAAATCGCTGCATTTGCTTGCCGATATGCTGAAAAAACGTACTTCAATGAAGGTTATCATTGAGAATACTGGCTCGCTTTTTCAGCCGGGCTCCTGTCCGCAAACAGCGATTTACTGCGGCTGGTACAGTGTAAAAAAATATGTCGATGCTTTTGATTTTGTTGCCGGCGCCGTGGGGTTTCATATTGCGAGCTTTGAGGCGATGGATTTGCGCAATCCATTAAGTTCAAACTGGTGTCCTGCTATGCTTTCGGACGGCATAACCGCAACTCTCGGCCCGGTCGACGAACCTTACCTGCTTTCATTTCCCTTGCCGAATAAATTTTTTGCCGAGCTGCTTGACGGCAAGTGTCTTGTCGAGGCTTTTTACAGGACAAATCCTTGTAATTCCTGGCAGCTTGTCCTGATAGGTGACCCGCTTTACAGGCTCAACATTAAGTAACATTTTTTTGAATCGCCAGTTGCCAAACGCTGACTGTTAGGACTATTGCGGCAAATGCGCTCAAAGCTGCCGTCATACCTAAAGGTTTATCTGTCAGGATTGCATACAGTTTTACAATCCCAAGGGTTACTATCGGCCCTGCTGAGAATAATGGTAGTAGTCTAATCGGTCTTAAGTTTGGCAGGTTTACCAGCGATAGATACTTTATCCAGGCGATAGTAATTACCGTAAAACCTGCCAGATAAATGCCGGCTTCAAGTATCGAGCCTTGTATTATAAGTTGTGACCTTACAACAGCCGGTAAAAATAACGGACAGCCTGTAACGAGTATCATTACTGCATAGCGGGCAGGCAGAACGGTAGCTATCACCATTGCAGCGGCTATGCCGAGCATATTGGCCATGAGGTCTCTGATATCGACGGAGCGTTTGCTGAAATGTTGTAGCAGTTCATCCGCAACGCCGTAAAGCAGGACGATTCCAGACAGCAGCCAGGTGCGAAGCTTTTTCCAGTCGGCCTTTTGCTCAAAGCTTGCGGCCAGCCACAACAATAGCGCCAGTATCATATAGGCGACAAAATGCATAGTTTTGTCGCTTATGCCCATTTTTCTTGTCCAGCCGGGTATGGGAATATGTGTGGCGATAAATATCCCCAGCCAGTAAAATATCAGGACAGTAATGAAGAATTTTTTTTCTCTGGTTATTTTCATAACGTTAGTTTACGGAAAGTGTTGTTTTTATATCATATTTGGTTATCATAAACCAGTTAATTTATTTTATTAGGAGAAGTATATGTTTGAGTTTTTGGTAAAGGAGCTTGCACAGGAGCCGGTCTGGACAACGATTGGTTTTGTGGGACAGGTTACTTTCGGTGGCAGATTTATATTGCAGTGGCTTGTCAGCGAGTACAAAAAGAAGTCTCATGTGCCGCTGGCATTCTGGTATTTGTCTCTGGCGGGCAGTCTTATATTGCTTGCCTACAGCATTCACAGGGCAGAGCCCATTTTCATACTTGGTTTCTCGCTCAACACGCTTATTTACGTTCGCAATCTGCATCTTATACATAAGCATAAACAAACCGGCGAAGTTACCGTAATTGAAAAGGATGAGGATTGATTATTATCGGAAGGCGATTAAAATGAAAAAAGCATTTTTTATTTTGTTGTTAATTTCAAATGCTCTTATTGCACAGCCTGTTCCTGTCGCTCCGGTTGCAGCAACGGTAAAACTGCCTGAACCGGATTTGAATGGCGGGATTTCTCTTGAGCAGGCGATTAAAAGTCGCAGGAGCATCCGCCAGTTTACTCCTGAGCCTTTAAAATTGAGTCAGATGAGCCAGTTGTGCTGGTCTGCGCAGGGCATAACCGATCCCAACGGAGGTCTGCGAGCCGCTCCATCGGCAGGCGCCTTGTATCCGATACAGTTATATGTTGCTCTGCCGGACGGCCTTTATCTTTATTCGCCGCAAAGCCACAGTCTCAAAAAGCAAATCAACGGCGATGTCAGGCCGATGCTTTCCACAGCCGCTTTCGGGCAAAAGGTAGTGCAGAATTCGCCGGGTACTTTTGTAATTGCCGGCTCAGTAAGAAAGCTCGAAGCAAAGTATCGCGGCAGAGGTGAAAAGTTTAGTTATCTTGAGGCCGGCCATATTGCTCAGAATATTCATTTGCAGGCCGTTACTCTCGGCCTTGGTTCTGTACCAATCGGCGTTTTTGACCCCAAATCGGCTGCCGGAATCTGCAGGCTTCCTGAAGGCCTTGACGTGCTGTATCTGGTTTGTACGGGCAATCCCGTTGCGAAACCCGCTCTTAAACCGGCCATTACCGTTGCTCCTGTTGTATTGCCGCAGGCTCGGCCGGCCGGCGATATCCAGGCAAAACGGGTTGTTATTATTGTGCCAAGCAAGTATTTCAATGATGATGAGCTTTTCAGTGTCCAGGATACTCTTCAGATAGCGGGTGTTCAGTCGGTTATTGCAAGTTCGGTTATCGGCGAAGTAAAAGGCATTGGAAGAAATATCGTACAGGCAACGGTGCTTGTCAAAGATATGGAAGCTGACGATTATGACGCCTTTGTGTTTATCGGCGGGCCGGGTATTAAAGAGTATTTTAACAACAGGGATGTATCGAATCTTGTACGGTCGGCAAATAAAGAGGGTAAAATTATTGCTGCCATCAATAATGCCCCTACGATATTTGCCGATGCCGGCGTTGTTAAAGACAGAAATGTTGCTTGTTTCCCATCGCAGCGCAGAAAGCTTATTCATGCCGGCGCCGAGTGGAAGAATACCTCGCTTGAAGTTGACGGCAACATGGTAACAGCCAGCGGCCCTGATGACTCTCAGGTATCGGGCAGCGGTTCCGCAGTGGCTCAGCGGTTTGCAGCAGCCATCCTGCGTCTGTTAAGGCAGCAGACTCAGTAAACTGCAGTTACGCTGCGGCGGCAAAAACGTCGTAATCACTGCCAAACTGCCGCAGATAACACAACGAGTAAAGCCTGTAAAAACTCGGCAGAGGCAGCAGTATCACTGTTCCTATATAAGGTATGAACAAAATTATACCTATGCCGCATAAGCAGCAGCAGCTCACGCCGACAAGGACCATCGTGATGGTCCCTATGCAGAATATTATCACAATCTTGAATAACAGGTAGAGGAAAATCTTCCAAAAATTATGCCGCAGCAGGGGCAGAAACTTTGCCCACGATGCCGATATTCCCGTTCGCTGCAGATACATTATCGGCATAACAAAATCAAATGTTAATACCTGAATAAGCCCGAAAAATAATGATACTATTATAAGTAGCAGAATCATTGCGCAGATTATTATACCGATTATCACGGCACCGGCATTTGAGAATTTTGCAAGCGAAACAAGCCAGATTGTCAAAATACCCACGGCAATTACCCATAACAAAGCGGTTACCATTAAAAGCAGTCGAAAACCAAGCAGTCCATTGGCTTGTTTTCTAAATGTCTTCCACGGTTCTTTTATATGGGCCTTATTTTTTGCAAGGCAGTCGAGGAACATAAATTTTCCTCTGCTGCTGAGCCACAAAAGGATTAACATCACAAAAACAACCAGAAGGATTGTTGCTGCGGCTATTGGGATTACAATCAGCATATTCGCCTTGCAGAACTCGATTGCTTGGGATGCTTTAGCCGGTATTTCCGCTGTGTCCCCGTGGTATCTGACGCCGTTAAATCCGCCCACCCCTCCTTCAAATGCTTGAGATGCTTTAGCCGGTATTTCTGCTGTGTCCCCGTGGTATCGATGTCTGACGCCGTTAAATCCGCCTATCCCTCCTTCAAGCAGCCCTGCCAGCCATGCACAAAAGCCGATTATCATCCATTTTTCCAGGTTGAACGGCGCAAATAGGATTGTTTTTGTCCTTGCAATGGCCTCGTTTACCGGCTCGATTACACTTATTGTTTTGTTTAATGTGTTCATAGTAATCTCCTACCATTTTTTTCTTATTGGAATCCCTGCAGCGATAAGCTCGTCTTTTATTTGTTTTATTGTAAACATTCCCGTATGAATCATACTTGCTATGATTGCCGCATCTGCTTTTCCTTCGGTAAAAACGTCAATCAGGTGCCGGCATGTCCCGCCTCCGCCGCTCGCAACTACCGGTATGCCGACGTTTTCAGCAATCATTCTTGTAAGTTCGAGTTCGAATCCCTGCCCTGTGCCGTCGGCATCGACGCTGTTGACTACTATTTCGCCTGCGCCTGACTGCTCGGCTTTTTTTGCCCACGCCAGCGCATCGAGCCCCGTCCTTTTCCTGAAGCCTTCGATTGTGATTTCATATCCGCTTGGGAACTTTTCGCTATTTTCAACTTTAACAGGGTCCATACCTAAAACAATGCACTGTGAACCGAACAGTTTCGCGCCTTCGGCTATTATATCCGGGTTTTGCACGGCAAGGGAATTTACGCTTACCTTTTCTGCCCCCGCCAGAAGCACCTGCCTCATATCTTCGATATTTTTTATTCCACCTCCGACCGCAAATGGAATGCGTATCGCTTTTGCAACCTGGCTGACCATTTCAATATCTATGTCTCTTTGGTCGGTAGAGGCGGTTATATCGTAAAAAACCAGCTCATCGCATCCGCCTTCGCTGTAGGCGATTGCCATTTCCACAGGGTCGCCGAGGTCAATGTTGTTCTGAAATCTTACGCCTTTGGTTACCTTGCGGTTCCGTACGTCCAGGCACGGTATTATTCGTTTCGTCAGCATATTTATATATTTAATTCTCTGTGTTCTCTGTGTCCTCTGTGGCTAATTTAATTCGTAGTTCATTTTTCTCTGTGGCCGTTTTTCCGTCCCAATTGCTGAAATTCTCTAATAGTTTCAGGCCGATACGCCCCGACCTTTCCGGGTGAAACTGTGTTGCGATAAGATTTTCTTTTCCTGCCGCGCTTGCAAAGACAGTGTCTGCGTATTCGGTCTGGCCGATTATATTATTTTTATCGCTGCACGCCGGCCAGTAGCTGTGCACGAAGTAGAATTCGCTCTGGTCCGGGACACCTGCAAAAACAGGATGCGATTTTGCGATTTTTACCGCGTTCCAGCCCATCTGCGGGATTTTGTACGATTTATCATTAGTCTTGAATTTTTTCACATTTCCGGGCAAAACTCCAAGGCATTCTGTACCGCTGTCCTCCTCGCTGGTCTCGAACAGTAACTGCATACCGATACAGATACCGAAAAAAGGGATGCCCTGAGCAATTGTTTTTTTTATTGTCTCGATGAGTTTTAATTTTTTAAGATTGTCCATTGCCGCTTTTGCCGCCCCTACGCCCGGAAAGACGATTTTTTCCGCGAGCAAAATGTCTTTGGCCTTGTCGGTGATATTTACCTTTTGGCCCAGGGATTCGAATGCAAGCTGAACGCTCGTCAGATTTCCAGCTTTATAGTCGATTATTGTTATCATTTTGCCTGCCTTTCGGGTATTATAAGGTATTGGTTTTAAGGAAACAAGTTTTATGCTCAAAGGAAGGTGTTATGAATAAATTAGTCAAAGAGTCGGAGTATTTACTTGCTTGGCTGGTGTTCTGGCTTTGTGTTACGTTTGGAGGGTTCGTTTTAGGTGCCATTGCAGGTGGAATTGCCGGAGCAATTATGGGAGCGGCCGGAGCGGATATTCAGTCCATCAAATTAATTGCCGGCGGAATTGGCTTTGTCATTAGCATACCGATTTCTTATGGTTTCTTCCGGTTTTTTGTCAGCGTGATGATTGTCAGGAAAATAGCAGCCAGAATATTGACAGCGGCAACGTCAGTGCCGAACCAGCAGGCATAGCTGGATTGTTTTTGGGTATTATTTACTGACTGACGACTAAAGACTATTTCTCTCCAGCCAGAACCTCTGCTATATTCAGGCCGTGGTCTTTTATTCGCCTGTATGCGTTGAGTATGTCGGTGTAAATAAGGCTTTTTAACGGTGAGGCCTTTCCGCTTTCCACTCTTGCGATATGTTCTTCGCGGTATTTTTTCATAAGGCTGGTTATAAATCGGCCCCTTCCTTCAGCCTCGGTTAGCATCTCACTATTTGTTGCCTTGACGGCGTCATTTATGAACGAAATATAGTTTGTCACCTGGTCGTGCAAATCGAGAACTGCTTTTTTCCCTTCTTCGGTAATTTGTTGTTTTGCGTCCCGCAGTTTCAGGTTCATCTTGAGGATGTTTGTAATATAATCGCTTACCGATTCGTATTCGTCGGCCATTCTCATCTGCCTTCTTCCAATCTCTGCAACGTCATGCGGGATAACTCCAGACATCATATGGCTTACGAATTCGACAATTTCCTTCTGCCTAATATCGAGGTCTCTTTCTTGCTGGAAGATATTTTCCTGTTTTTCTTTTGCCCCGCCGCCGAGCATGATTATTTCTCTTAGTTTCGTCATCATATCCGAGACCAGATCGGCCATTTTGAAGATTTCCTGTTGTGATTGTTCAATCCCCAGTGCCGGCACATCGAACAGTCTTACGTCCAGGGCGGTAAGTCTCGGCCTTTGGGGTTTTGCTTTTTCCGGGATAATACGGTTGAGCAGATTGGCCAGCGGTTGTACGAATGGCAGGAATATGAGGGTATTGCATACGTTAAAGAATGTATGTGTAAGTGCTATTGCCAGTGCTATTGCCTGCATTGTATGGGGATATATGACTTTCCCGTTGATTACGGCTGTAGCAGCCACATCTATCCCGCTGTACCAATGGACTAATGCTTCAATGCCTTTGATATATGGGAAGAATAGCAGACTTATCAACAATACGCCGATGACATTGAATAGTGTATGTGCGATTGCTGCTCTTTTGGCGTTTGGCGTTGTCCCGATGGCTGCCAGTAGTGCAGTTATTGTCGTGCCGATATTTTGTCCCAGCACCAGCGCCGCCGCACTGGGAAAGTCTATCACGCCATTGAAGGCCAGGCCCATCGTGATGCCGATGGTGGCCGATGATGACTGAATTATAGCGGTAATAATAGTGCCGACAAGCACGCATTTTAATACGCCGGCGTATGAATCAGGCGAGAATCGGGAAAACCACGCCTCGAACTGGGGCATTTCTTTCAGCGGAGCAAAGCCGTTTTTCATCAGCTCCAGACCGAAAAAAACCATACCAAGGCCCATAATGGCCATCGCGGTAAAACGAATCTTCTCCTTCTTTGTAAAAAGATAAACCATGGCTGAAATGCCTAATATCGGCAGGCCGTATTTGCCGATGTTTATCACTAAAATCCAGGCGGTTACCGTCGTTCCTATATTTGCTCCGAAGATAACCCCGATAGCCTGCTTGAGGGTCATCAGGCCTGCATTTACCATTCCCACGACTATTACGGTGGTAATCGAGCTTGATTGAATTATTGAAGTAACAAGCGTCCCTACCCCGCAGGCTATGAAACGGTTGTTCGTCACGGCATGAATAAGCTTGCGAAGCCGTTCACCCGCAACGGCCTGCATACCCTCGGAAATGCTCATCATCCCGAAGAGAAATATCCCCAGACCCCCGACAATGCTGAAAATCATCTCCAGAACGATATTACCGTCCATAACTCTATCCTGTTGTCTGAATTGTTAATGTTTTGCTAAGATTTTGTTAGGGAATATACAGGATGGAAACGATTTGGGAAAGTCAAAAAAGTTGCCAAACGACTAAAAAACTGGTATAAATATGTCAAAATTGTTTAAAGGACGGCAAAAATGATAAAAAACAAGATAGTATGGGAGATTTTGATTGTATCGGCAGTATTTGCAATTGTCCTGCAGGCGGGCTGCGACAGGGATTCCCAAAGGGCCGAAAAGCCGGTTCAGAAAGGTGAAAAAAGTATGACGGAACAAGACAAAACCGCGGCAAAAGTGAGGATTTCAACAAACAAAGGCGATATTGTAGTCGAGCTTAATGAGGAAAAGGCGCCGATTACCTGCAAAAACTTTCTCCAGTATGTCCGGGATGGGTTTTATGAAGGCACAATCTTTCATCGTGTCATAAATGGTTTTATGATTCAGGGTGGAGGAATGACCGCCGATATGCAGCCAAAGCAGACAGGCCCGCAGATTGCCAACGAGGCTAAAAACGGCCTTAAAAACGACCGCGGCACAATCGCAATGGCCAGGACATCAAACCCCGACAGCGCAACTTCACAATTCTTTATAAATCATAAAAATAACGATTTTCTGAATTATAGCGTCCGCGATGCAGGCTACACCGTATTCGGCAAAGTCGTCGAGGGAATGGATGTCGTTGATACAATTGCAGATGTCAAGACCCGCCCCGGCGATGTTCCCGTCGAGACAGTAGTGATAAACTCAGCCCGCGTCGAGTGAATTAATCTGAAAACAGGAAGATTGAGTAGTGTCCCCAATCTTCCTGTTTTTGCAATTGCAAATTATCTCATAAAATTTGATACGAAAGGCGAGGTCTCGCCTCTGCGCAGAAAGTGGCCTGACGGGCCTTCGCCTAAAAACTCGGAGAACCACGACTCATGCTCAATCTCTTCGTTCAAAATTGCCTGTGTCAGGGCATAAGTGCGGTGGTCTTTGCCTGCGGTCATATTGCAGATATGCGTGTAACCTTTTACGGCACATCTTTCGGCTGCGACCAGCACCTTTAGGATTGCCTTGACATCGGCAGGGTCTTTCGGCAATGATGCGGGCGGGCAGGCCGACATATCGTGGAACGCCTTCATATCATCAGGCAGTTTGCCGCCCAGTTCATAGATGCGCGGCACAAGGGCCTCGAAGTGATTGCGGTCCTCAATCCTGGCAGTCTCTGCGATTTCCTTGATTCCTTCGCCTTCCAAACCAATCAGGTTCGCCCTTAGAATTGTGTAGTAATAAAACGTTGTCAGTTCCGCTGCGGCATTTTTTACCAATAGTTCCACCAGCTCGTCAACATTGATACCTGCTTTTTCAACCATTTCTCTTGCTACTCTGGCCATTTTTAAGCTCCTTTCACTTAAGTTTCCATTTACGGTTTAAAACACGACAATATCAGAAAATGCTATCTTTTCTTAAATAAGAATTATTCTTATTTAAATCGCAAAAATTTTTCATTTCTTTTTAGAACACTTTTTGCACAGGCCCTCTATGATGACTTTCAGGCCCAAAACGTTATACTTCTGTTTAATCCTGTTAGGAACGCGGAGCCTGTCAAAATTCTCTTCGACAAAATCCACAATCCTGCCGCACTCTATACATCTGAAATGATGGTGAAGCTGCGTATCGGGGTCATATCTTTTTGCCTCTCCATATCCCTCGACTACATTTACCAGTCCTATTTGCGAGAATGTTGTAATGGTTCTGTATACGGTGTCAATGGAAATATCGGGAAAACGCATTCTTACCTTGTGAAAGATATCTTCCGTGCGCGGATGGTCGCAGGATTTTATGAGTTCTTCATAAATTGCGACACGCTGCGGCGTCATTCTCAGATGATGTATTTTACACCTGCCGCGAAATTCGTCCAGCATTTGTTTTTTATTTTTGCAAAGCATTGAAGCCTAGCCTAATCCTGAATTTATTTAAGAACAATTATTATATAGGAATAATTCTGATTTGTTCAGGAAATTTTTGTTTTTTCTTAAAATTTTTTTATCAGTCTGCCGCCGATTTTGCCCGATTTTGCGTTTTTTAGCCCTTTTTTGGCGAAAAATCGCACTTTTTATTAATTTTTGTTTTTCTTGGTGTCTTAGTGTCTTTGTGGCTAATAAACTATCGCTGCGTATCCGACGCTCTCGGAGCTTGTCTGGCCGAAGCGTTTTTCCATTACCTCGTTGCTGTGAGTATGGGCAAGTAAAATGCCCTGTGTTTTACCGAATGCCTTTGCGACTGCAATCGTAGCTGCTGCTGCCCCGGGGCCGCAGGCATTTTCCTTCTCCAATGAGCCGGTAAGTA
Source organism: uncultured Planctomycetaceae bacterium (assembly GCA_964619675.1). Taxonomy (GTDB): domain Bacteria; phylum Planctomycetota; class Phycisphaerae; order Sedimentisphaerales; family UBA12454; genus JAPLMW01. Next base: position 29,468 of record CAZUEO010000017.1, read on the forward strand.
TCTTTTCTGCCTGTAGGCTCAAGGCAAGGTCGATAAATGCCTTGTCGTTGACGTTCTTTGCCCAGTCGAATCCCGCCTGCCCGCTGCCCTGAGGATTAAAGCCGTATCGCGGGCCGTAATGGGTCAAATCCGTTGAGCCGATACAGACGATTTTTTTATCGCTTGCGGATTTTATACATTCAGCTATGTCGGTCCCGAGCCGGACCACAAATTCGGCCGGCGGGGTCAGTATGGGAACGATTTTCGCATCTTTAAAAAGATACTGGATGAAAGGCACCTGCACCTCGATGCTGTGTTCATGTATGTGGGCATCGGGATTTGGCTGGGCCGATGGATTTTTTTTGCAAATTAGCGCAGCCAGCTCTTCATCAATTTTTATTTCGCCCATCGGCATCTGCCAGCTTCCTTTGTCATAAACAGCGGCAGAAGACCCAAAATAGCTGTGTGTAGCGCCGAATACAATAAAGGTATCAACAGTTTTATCTGCTTGTTTTACAGTATTAAAGACCATTGCCGCCAAATCGCCGCTGAATGTCCAGCCTGCGTGCGGCACGATTCCTGCGACGATTTTGTCGGGCAGTTTGACCGGTGTAGGCCGCTCGGCAAGGCAGTCTGCGATTTCGCTTCGGCACTGCTTTTCGCTGCCCGGGTAGAACTGTCCTGCCACAACCGGTTTTCTCGCTGTCATAATTATCTCCTTATTTACCCGCCTACGGCGGACTTGCTTTCTCTTTTGTAAAAAGATATTATATCACTATAAATAAAAAATATTAATCTTAAATTTCAGGAAATACTATGGATAAGATTATAGCAGTTGTTATGGGTTCCGACAGCGATATGCCGACGATGAAGGCCTGCATTGATAAATTAAAGGAATTCGGCATAGAGCCTCAGGTTCGGATAATTTCAGCGCACAGGACGCCTGACATTGCTGCCGATTTTGCCGAAACGGCTGCCAAAGACGGCATAAAGGTAATCATCGCCGCCGCCGGCATGGCCGCTCATTTGGCAGGCGCCCTTGCTGCAAGAACGACGTTGCCGATAATTGGTGTTCCTCTTGTCGCGTCCCAGTCGCCTGCAGGCGTTGATGCGCTGTTAAGCACTGCACAGATGCCGCCTGGCGTACCAGTTGCCGCGATGGCGATTGGCAAGGCAGGGGCGGTAAATGCCGCCATTTTTGCCGTGCAGATTCTTGCCCTGAGCGATGAAAAGCTGGCCGCCAAACTTGCCGATTTCAGGCAGGCTCAGCGCAAAAAGGTTATTGAGAAAGATTCTAAAATATAGGCACAGAGTAATCTCCTGATGTAGAGATTTTATGAGAGTATCAAGAGAATTCGTGCGCAACTTCGATGCATGTTTCCCTTATACTCTCTCGACAAAGAGGGCTGATTGATTGCGGATCGCTATTAGATCTTAAAGAGCTCAAAGCGGTTTCGTCCCTTTCGATGAACACAAATAACCATATTTGGTTATGAAATGGCACACAAACAATGAATTTTCTCTTACTATCTTCAAAAGTGTATTCTTTACCTTCCATTTGAATTTTTAAATTCTTAACTATTTTTATCAAATTTTTTTCGGACGAGGGCAGTAAAATTCTATTTTTATCTTTTGTTTCGCCTTCATAAAGAAAATGGAGAGTATTTTTAAATGTGAGTAACGCACGAATTATACCTTTACGGTCTAATAAAGAAGCTTTAATCATGTTTAACAAGTTGTCATCAAAGCCATCCAGATTCGCTCTATTTGGTGATTCAAAGTGGTGGATTTTAATTTGACGTGATGTTGTATGATAGTGGAATGAAAGTACAATGCCTATCTTAAAGAGCCAGAATTTTATCATGCGATTCAATACATCTGCTACCGGTAGATTTTCTTTCCGTATTCTTTGAAGTATTTCTCTTCTGAAAAAATATTCAGTTCTTACCCGCAAGTGTATGTATCTTGTATTTGCCAGTTTCTGAATCTCTTCTACGTTTTTATCAAGGTCTTCTGCTATTCCATCAAGCTTTTCTGGCAAAAAATACTGTTTATCTTTTCTCCTGTCTCCCCAAAACCAAAAGAAAGTTTTCGATATCTCCTTTTTAGTATTAGATAATGCTTTTATCCAAGAGCTTTTATCTTCTTTGACTTTTTCAATGATTTTCTTTTGTAATGGTATGAGACTCTTATCAAATTCCTTGTCTTTCATAGCTTTTTCTAGTTCATCTATATGATCATCGAAGAACTTACATTCTATTTTAGGTTTAATAGCTTCTATTGTCCTTTTATCAAATGCCTGCCCGCAAAAGGCTACGCTGGCAAGGTGGTCGTGAACTATTATGGGGATGGCCCTTTCCTGAAAATGTGTTGGTTCGCATTGATATTCATAAATTTTAACTGCTTCGTATTTATGTTTATTCCATTTATTTTGTATCTTTTTAATTTCATTCCAATCTGACTTATAACAAGTATCGTAGGTTGAGCGTTTTTTCACAAAAAAAACAGGGCACAGGTTTTGTTCGTTTCTCCAACAGATAACTGTTTTCCCGCATTGGTCATCGAAGTCTAACGAACATGCCTGTAACTTTAACCCTTCCTTTTCCTCCCCTTCTTTTTTAATGGGAGTTATTCGGCCCATGTGCTCATAGAACATACAACGTTTTTGAAGGCAGAAATCGTTGTAGTTATATGGAAGAAGAGGATTTTCTCTTTTCTTCTCGTATATTTCTATCGGCAGCCAAAAGACTTCATCTTTTCCATCTTTATCTTTCCTTTCTTTTGCTGCATAGATGGTAACGGGGCTATCAACTTGAGCACAAATTCCATGAATGGCTTTACTCATCAGGTCAAAACTCAGTAGATGCCCAAGTTCTACACTCGGCAGACGTTCCACTCGTTTGGTACAAAAAAGAATCACATGATAATCATCAAAACGACTGATGTGGTTTTCTTTTCGCAACCGGAAAGTATAAATATCCATCCAGGAAGCTGGTATGATAATGTTGTCTTTGTCGAGAGGTTTTTGGGCTTGGTAAATTACAGCCTCAAATGGAGCAGGACAAGCCCATGATTCACTGCTACATTGGATTATTCCTTTATGTTTTTTCCTTTTATCGACCTCTTTAAGTTTACTTAAGGCATTTAGAAGCTTTGGTAAATGATTTTTTCTAAAAACAGTGATTTCATGGAAAAAACCTTCTGTCCACTCAAAGCAACAAGGGCACTGTATTGCAAAATCACTCATTTTTTTCCTCGAAATTAAAACCCATCTCTTTGTATCAAGCCCGATAGGTTTTATAGTAAAATAGTCTGGTTTTGTCAATTGCCATTTAAAAATCCTTTTTACGATAAACGCAATCTAAAAAACGGTTCCTGACACCTTTTTTCCCCTATCCACCGGGGTTAGGGTTAACCAGGAAAAAATACATTTTTTAATAAAAAAATGAATTTTTCCTTGACTTTTGTTAAATGATATGTTAAAATACCCGTGTTATTTGACAATTAGTTAATATTTCGCATCTTTGTATGTAACATCTTTGTAGAAAACAGGTTACGTTTAACGTAACCGTGACGAGTTGCGCAACCGCAACTGCTTAACAAAACCTTCCTTATATCTACCCATTAACCCATCTAAATTATCACGTTAAATTTCCAGGGAGTTTTATTATGGCGACTAAATGCAAAATCGATTATCTGATGTTCAAAATCAGGGGCCGGCTCGTAAAAGTTGACCCCGACATCTATTACAAAATCAGAAGTACCCGGCACGAACCGCCTTACAGAAAGTACAATGGCGATATTGCTGAAATGCGGCTTTCCAGGGATGGTTATCCCCTTATAGTATGCGGAAATGCGAAGCCGAGAAAATATATTGCGCTTTCCCGGTTCGTAATGAACGCCAAAAAAGGCCAGATTGTTGACCATATAGATGGAGACCGGCTCGATAACCGCAGGTGTAAATTGCGGATTGTAACGCCTCGTCAAAACGGCCTGAATAGAAAATTAAAGTCCTCGGCGGGTTTTGTCGGCGTTAACGTTTATCGCAAAAGAAAAAAATACTATTGTGTTGCGCGGTTCCAGTTGAGTAGCGGCAAAGCTCCTTCTTTTTCTCTGCCTGACAGTCCTGAAAATCGAATCATTGCGGCTTTTGCTCGCGATAAATTTGTCCTGCAGGCCGGGGAAGAAGATTACGCTCCGATGAATTTCCCGTGTTTCAAATATGAGCCCTTTAAAAGCTTTTTGCTGGAAGAGGATTTGAATAAGTACAGGAAAAAGAAAGTAAAGAAAACTTAGCTCCCGCCGCTCGGGGCGGGGGCAGGTTGTTGCCAATGGCGGCCGCTAAATAATTGACAAACGGTGATAATCAGGTAAACTATTGAAAATAATATGCTTAAGAATTTAAAAGGATGTTTTATAGTTCTCGATGGCCCCGATGGTTGCGGCAAAAGCACGCAGACCGTTATGCTTGCCAAATACCTCAAAGGGCAGGGCATAAAAACTTCTGTTTTTCGCGACCCCGGCTCAACAACTGTTGGCGAAAAAATCAGAAAAATCCTTCTCGACCCGAAAAATCACATCAGCGACAGGACGGAGCTGTTGCTTTATATGGCCAGCCGACCGCAGCTCTGGCGGGAGTGTATCGCACCGGCGCTGAAAAACAAAAATTGCGTGCTGCTCGACCGCTGGCTGTCAAGTACCTGCGCTTATCAGGGTTTTGCAGGCGGGCTGGGTATAAAGATGGTTTTAGATATAGCCGAACATTCGCTTGAAAGAAGCTGGCCCGACCTTACGATTATTCTCGATATTGACCTTCGGACGGCAAAAAAGAGAATAAAACGCAATTTTGACAGGATGGAAAAAAAGAGCGCTGCCTATCACAAAAAAGTCCGCGCAGGCTTTCTCAAGCTCGCCAGGCTGCGCAATGGCATTGTCGTGCTTGACGCATCGGCAGACCGGCAAACGGTTCATAAAGAAATTATTAGAACAATAGAAAAATTTTTCAATCCTTATTCTTAATTAATTTGTATCTCTGTGTTCTCTGTGAACTCTGTGGCTAAATATGAATTTTTCTGATATTTACTGTCAGGACAGGGCTGTTGATACTTTACAGCGGGCTTTCGCCGCTAAAAGGATTCCTCACGCATATATCTTCGCAGGCGCCGAAGGCGTGGGAAAGTTCATAACAGCCTGCTGCTGGGCCAAACTTTTATTGTGCAGTTCGCCCGTAAAAAAAGATGGTTCTGCCGACAGTTGCGGAAGATGCCCGTCCTGCCGGGCTTTCCAGGCCGATTCGCATCCCGACTTCCATCATATTTACAAGGAGCTTATCAGGTTTGTCTCAGATGCGCAAGATAGGAAAAGAACACCGATTGATTTGCCGATAGATGTTGTGCGTGAATTTGTCATTGAAAAAGCTCAGATAAAGCCTTCTCTTTCAGCGGCAAAGGTATTTGTCATAAACGAATCTGAAAAGCTCAGCACCGCCGGCCAGAACGCGCTTTTAAAAACTCTTGAAGAGCCGCCTCAGCAAAGTTTTATTATATTGTTATGCACGAAACTTGACAGTCTTCTGCCGACAACGAGGTCTCGCTGTCAGATTGTTTGTTTCGGCCCTGTGGGCGAGGAGAAAATAATTTCTCATTTGGCCGCAGCCGGCACCGATAAAAACGAGGCAAAATTCCTGGCAAGATTATCAGCAGGCAGCATCGGCAGAGCCGGGCTTTTGGCTGACTTAGAGCCTCACTTTTATGAAATCAAAAAGCAGTTCCTCAAGCGCCTCTGCGCCTGCCGCCTGGCCGATTGTGTCGAGCTTGCACAGTGGATAAATTCAACTGCTGCACAATTGACCGAGTCCTGGCAGGCATTGAAGGCCGACACAAGCAAATCCGATATAGGCAGGCAGGTTAAAAAAATCTTTGTTCAGCTCCTCATATCTGCTCTTGACGACGCTATGAAGCAGGGCATTACAAAATCGGCAGAACTGGTAAATTTCGACCAGCCCGAGCAGATAAAAATTCTTGCTGAAAAACACGACCCGCAAAGATGTGCAGAGCTGATTGAAGACTGTTTCCAGACCAGTCGTTTTATCGACGCTTCCGTCAATGAGAAACTCGTTTTTGAGCGTATGTTGCTAAATTTTGCAAATTCTGCTATGATGGTGATATGGACGATACCGAAGTAAAACAAAAGCCTAAGCACAATCCTGCGGAGAAGAAAATGCTTGTCCGCTACGGCAGGACCGGTCTTGTCGGCTGGTTTACGCATGAGGAAAGGACTATGCCGAAGGCTCGCGGCAGGGTGATGATAAAGACCGAAAGGGGTCTGGAAATCGGCGAGGTGGTCGGCAGGTTCTGCTACAGGTCGGGCGTCTTCAAAAAATCGGAGCAGGCCGTTATCGATTATTACGGCCAGCCTGCAGAAAACTGCCCGATAGCGGCTGGAGGGGAATTCGTACGCTACGCCACCGAGCAGGACCTTAATGAAGAACGACATATAAACACCGATGCTCAGCAGGAGCTTGGCAAATGCCGCCAGTTTATAAAGGAAATGAATTTGCCGATGAAACTGGTAGACATTGAGCACGTCTTTGGCGGCGAAAGGATAATTTTCTATTTCACTGCCGACAGCAGAATTGATTTCAGAGAGCTTGTAAAAAAGCTGGCAAAAGAATTTCAGACGAGAATCGAAATGAGGCAGGTCGGCTCAAGGGATGCCGCCAAAATCGCCTCGGACATCGAGGTCTGCGGCCAGGAATGCTGTTGTGCAAGATTTTTGAAAATTCTCGAAACCGTTAATATGAAAATGGCAAAGCTCCAGAAAGCCACTCTCGACCCTTCAAAAATCTCCGGCTATTGCGGCAGGCTAAAATGCTGCCTAAGATACGAAGACCATACATACAGGGAGCTTGTCAGGCGATTGCCGCGAAAACGAACACGCGTAAAAACCCAGCAAGGCGAAGGCATTGTTGTCGATACGCAGGTACTTACGCAGCTCGTTTCCGTAAAAGCCGACGATGGAAAGGTTTTTGCCGTGCCGGTGGAAGAAATAGAAATTCTCGGACTTCCTCCGAAACAGCCCCAAATTAAAAAAACAGATACATCGTCTTATAAGCAGTTTGCCGATAAAAAAAACCTTGATGATTTTGACAGTGATGAAGGCGGGCAGGATAGCCCTGCGGATTCCCAGGACCAGCAGGAGCCGTAAATGAGCCGCAAAATTGTTGTTACCTCAGCACTTCCTTATGCGAACGGCCCGATTCATATCGGCCATCTTGTAGAATATCTCCAGACCGATATATGGGTGCGGTTTCAAAAAGCAAACGGCAATCAATGCCTGTATTTTTGCGCCGACGACACGCACGGCACCCCTGTAATGATTAGCGCCCGCTGTGAAGGCATAAAACCCGAGCAGCTTATAGAAAGGGTTCACGTCGAGCACATAAGAGACTTCAAAAATTTTCATATAGAATTTGATAATTACCATTCCACTCATTCACAGGAAAACAGGCAGTTGAGCGAGCTGATTTTCAAAAGGCTCGTTGAGAAGGGCTCCATCGTAAAAAGCGAAGTCGAGCAGGCTTTTTGCGACAGTTGCAAAATGTTTTTGCCGGACAGATTCATCCGCGGCACCTGTCCGAAATGCAGGGCTGAAAACCAATACGGCGATTCCTGCGATAGCTGCGGTGCAACGTATCAGCCGACTGATTTAATCAACCCCGCCTGCGCAGCCTGTGGCGGCAGGCCCGTGCGAAGAAAAAGTCTGCATTATTTCTTCAAACTCGCCGACTATCAAGGGCGGCTCAAAGAGCTCATCGCCTCAGGCTATACCGGCAAAAGCGTCTCCAACAAGCTCGACGAATGGTTTGCCGCAGGACTTAGGGACTGGGACATTTCACGCGACGGCCCTTACTTTGGTTTTAAAATCCCCGGCGAAGAGAACAAGTTCTTCTACGTCTGGCTTGATGCCCCCATCGGCTACATTGCAAGCTGCAAAAATTACTGCGATAGGAACGGCCTCGATTTTGAAAAGGTCTGGAACGGAGACTGGGAGCTTTATCACTTCATCGGCAAGGATATTATGTATTTTCACGCGTTGTTTTGGCCGGCAATGCTGATGGCAAGCGGCTTTAAGGTTGCAAATAAACTTTTTGTGCATGGATTTCTCACCGTCAACGGCGAGAAAATGAGCAAGTCAAAAGGCACTTTCATAAAAGCCGAGACTTATTTGAAATATCTCGACCCGGAATACCTCCGTTTATATTACGCAAGCAAACTCACCGATGGCGTGGACGATATCGACCTTAACCTCGATGACTTTGTCGCAAAGATAAACTCAGACCTCGTAGGAAACCTTGCTAACCTCGCAAGCCGCTCGGTAACAATGCTAACGGGAAAACTCGACTCAATGCTTGGGAAACTCGATAGCAACGGCAGAGAGCTTGTAAATCAGCTCACTGCCGCCAGGCAATCAATAATAAACGACTATGAAAATCTCAATTACGCTTCCGTTATCAGGCAGATAACTTCGCTCGCCGATACGGCTAACCGCTTCATCGAACAGAACCAGCCCTGGGCGACGATAAAAACCGATGCTGAAAAGACCAGAACAACACTTACAGCGGTTATAAACGCAGTAAAAATACTGTCGGTATATCTGAAACCCGTATTACCCGTATTTGCCGAAAGAATTGAAAAAATTCTCAACGTAAAACCTTTGTCATTTGCTGATGTTGATAATGTATTGGAAAATCACAGAATAAACGAATATGTAAGACTTGCCGAAAGAATTGAAAAAAAGAAGGTGGTCGCTATGATAGAAGAAAGCAAAACCGAGCAGCCCGAGCAGAAACCGCAGGCTGTAACGCTCGATGAACCTCTTGAAGCGGAATGTACTATTGATGATTTCAAAAAAGTTGACCTGCGCGTCGCAAAGGTTGTAAAAGCCGAAAAGGTTGCGGGCGCTGATAAACTTTTGCATCTTGAGCTTGATTTAGGCGGCACAGCAAAGAGCGTCTTTGCAGGCATCGCACAGGCGTACAATCCCGACCAGCTTGTCGGCAGGCTGGTTATATGTGTTGCTAACCTCCAGCCCCGCAAGATGAAGTTTGGCCTGTCAGAAGGAATGATTCTCGCAGCAGGTGCCGGCGGCAAAGATATTTTTATTCTCGCCGTAGATGCCGGTGCAAAACCGGGCCAGAGAGTGCATTAAAAAACCTATGAAGAAAAGTATTGAAGAAATTGCCAGGCTTGACGGCAGGTATTCGATAAGGGCGTTTGAATTTGTGCACGAAGGTCTTGGGCGGACTGTAAAGAAATGCTACGGCGACGGCACCGAGAGCGAAGGCCCGCATCACGTAACCGGCAGAGAACTCTGCATCGGACTTGCAGAGCTTGCCGCCGACAAATGGGGTTATCTGGCGAGGGCAGTTTTAAATCAGCTTGGCGTAAAATCCACGTATGATTTCGGCAATGTTGTTTATCTTCTCGTTGAGCACAAATGGATGTATGCCCGGCCCGAAGATTCAGTGGACGAATTCAAAAACGTCTATGACTTCGAGGAAGTCTTCGAAAAAAACTTCCGGTTCAGCTCTGGAAAACAAAATAACAAGCAAATCTAAATTTGGTTAATGTCTGTCTTTCCCGCTGCCGCAAGGGCCATTTTCACGTTGCCGAACGGCGCGCTTATCGCAAAACCGGCCGTTATATCTTTTATCTGCTCCATAAGCTCTGCCGCAATCTCAACGCCTGCCTTTTTGCTGTCTTTGGCGTCTTTAGTTTTACTCATTCTATCGAGAATTTTCTGCGGCACTACGACGCCCGGCACTTCATTTGCCATAAACTCCGCGTTTTTAAAGCTCGTAAAAGGCCAGATGCCCGCGATTACAGGTATTTTGCAGTTGCCTGTCGCATCGAGAAATTTATTCAGACTGTCGGCATCGAACACCGGCTGGGTTATGGCAAATTCGGCTCCTGCTGCGACCTTCGCTTTAAATCTTTCAATTTCTCTTTCCAAATCCGCAGCGACAGGATTAGCACCGACCCCGATGACAAGCGCAGTCGGCGGTAAAAAACCGTTGCCTGCGATATCAAGGCCGCAGTTTAAATCGCTGATGACCTTCGTCAGTGCAATCGAATCGAGGTCAAATACTCCCGTAGCATCGGGATATTCGCCAAGCTTTGGCGGGTCGCCCGTTATTACAAGTACGTTCCTCAGGCCTACCGTATGAATCCCGAGCAAGTCCGACTGCATTGCTATTATGTTCCTGTCCCGGCAGCAGAAATGCAGAATTGTCTCTAATCGGCAGCTTTGCTCGATTTTTATCGCAGTTATCATCGCGCTGAGTCTCGAGCTTGCTCGCGGCCCATCGGGAATATTTACCGCATCAACATCCGCTTCTTTGCAGATGCGCACCTTTTCCAAAAGCCGGCTGACATCTGCTCCCTTGGGCGGGGAAATCTCTATCGTTATGATTTTTTGGCCCGCAGCGAGTTTAGCGCCGAGCTTCGATTTGTCTTTAAGCTCTTTAGGTTTTTGTCTTACCGTCTGTTTGATTGTTGGTTTTACTTCAATCACGGCAGGTCTTGCGGAAACCGCCTTTTCCAGCGGCCTTACTGCTTTTACAATCTGTCTTATATGCTCAGGCGTTGTCCCGCAGCAGCCGCCGATGATTTTTACTCCTTTTTCGTAAAACCGCTTGGCGTATTCCGCCATATATTCAGGTGTGCACATATAAAGCGTCCTGCCCTCGACGCTTCTCGGCAGCCCTGCGTTTGGCTGCAATGATATAGGTTTTGTTGTCGCTTTTTTTATTACTTCAATGCTCTCAAGCATCGCTACAGGCCCGAGCGAGCAGTTAAGCCCAACTGCGATAGCGCGGTCAATCTCGCCAAGGCTTTTCATTGCCGTATCGAGTCTGTCGCCGTACAGAGTTTCCTTGTATTCGTTTATCGTCATCTGCGCTACAATTGGAAGCTCGCAGACCTCGCTTGCCGCCTTTATTGCCAAAAGAATTTCTTTTAGATTGCCGAACGTCTCGAAGAGTATAAAATCAGCCCCGGCTTCTGATAGGATTTTAACCTGACTTGCAAATGTGTTTATTATCTCTTTTTCGCTTACCCTGCTGCCCTGTGCGATATCAATTCCCAATGGCCCGACGGCTCCTGCGACAAGGGCATTACCTGCTGCACATTCTTTTGCGATTTTTACAGCGGCAGCGTTAATTTGCGATAGCCTGTCGGCCAGTCCGAACCTTGCGAGCTTAAATTCATTTGCACCGAATGTGTTGGTCTCTAAAAAATCAGCCCCTGCGGCGACGTATTGGGCGTGGATTTCTTTTACGAGGTCTGGATTTGTGAGGTTAAGCTCATCGAAGCAGGTATTTACGAACACGCCTTTGGAATAGAGCATCGTCCCCATCGCCCCATCGCCGATTACCACTCCCTTTGCCAACAATTCTGTCAAATTTTTCTTTTCTGTCATAGTATTTGGTAATTGTCTCTGTAAAGTTTTATCGTTTTCTCTAATGATTTCACAGTAGAAAATTCAAATTTTCTTCCTGTATCAACAATGGCTCTGTTTTTATCTATATTTATTGATATTTCGCTTTGTTGGTCTCTTGCGTGTAGTATATTTGCAAGTGTAATTGCCTTTTCCAGCCCATCGCCGGTTCTGTAATTTGCAACCTCATCAGGCTGCGCCAGTCTCTGGGCATCATATATCGACTCATTTGGCATATTTTTAAGCCACTGGAAACACTCACTTGCGCTCATATCTTTTGTCATCTCGATTGAGACCGGGCTGCGTTCGATTGCCGATTTTATAAATGGCCGCCAGTCGCAGCTTGCCATATCACGATACGCATAAAACGCAAGGTCGGCAACGATATTTGTCTTTCGCAGATTTTGCAGATAATCAATTATCTGCTCTCTCGACATTTCTGTTGAGATTTTTATTGGTTTGGATGGTATGTAGTTTTTTTCTCCGCCTGGCAGTTTCGGCTCAATATGCAGAAAATCATAAAGCTCATTCACTAATTTTTCGCCATAAGGCATATAATCAGCCAGCAGCCCTGCCATTTCTTTTCTGCCCTGCTGGGTTTTGATATCGGGTTTTTTCTTTTGAAGGAATTCCGCAAATTGTTCGCAGTGGACCCGATTCGGAAAGGGCACGCCTGAGAATTCGCCGTCAAAAACCTCATCGAGCATTTGTTTATGTGTGCACTCGGAGACTCTCAGCGGGCTCAGGTGTTCGTAATTAAAAAGGTCTTCTGCTTTGACGAACTGCGGGGTTCCCCGGCAGTCCCTGCAGAACTGAAAATGCTTTTGATAATCGGGATTTGCTCGCAGGAAATTAACCATCGCAGCGGTTGACAGTTCTGCCTGCAGAAAGCCTTTTAGTTTGCCGCAGAAATCATTATAGATATTTTTGTCGATTGCAGCGTCTTTATAAATGCAGTGGACAAGTCCGCTGGCGTGTGCGACGATGGTTATTTGTTCGTTTCGCAGAGCTCGCTGCGCTTTGTTGGAAAGTTCAGTCCCGTTAAACCACATTGATTTGGTAATTAATCTTCTGTTATTGGTAATAACGCCATCGTTGATATCGATGAAGTTTTGCGAATGCAGCGGCGTAAGTACCATATAAATATCTTCAAGCGGTATTCCGCAGACGATAAATGCCGCGGCTGCGTATAAGGTTGACAGCGAGACGCACTCGCCTGCCCCGGCTTTATAGCCTTGCTTTTTGCCGAATGCCTGCATAGCTTCTACGGTTTCAGTTTTCCAGTATGGAATTATATCGCCGTTGTATTTGTCGAGTCCGAAGTGTTTTCGTATATCGACGTCATAGTAGTATGAATCGCCTTCGTATCCGAACAGGGCGTTGCTTTTGGAAATTTCTTCTGCAGGCAGGTATTTTTCGAATCTTTTGATTTCAGCTCTTTTATCAGTCAGTCCCCACGTTTGCAAATCGAGATTGAACTCGAACTGGTCCATTATGAATTGGCGCAGCCGCATTAGTTTTTTATATGGGCCTTTGCCTTCGAGTTTCCTGAAGCAATCTTCATCGCGCCATTTCCACACAGCCGGGCTCATTATATTCGCCAAAAGAAGACAGTACATCAGCTCCGGAAATAAGAATATTTCCATATCCGACAGCGTAAATGCCGATGAATATTTCTCTAAATCAATCTCGCCCATCTTTACCTCCAGCCAGGACAGACTGATTTTAGACTATCTCCCTCAGATTTCAATTATTTTAATTATAGTTTCCGAAATGCGCAAAAAACTGGCCCCGACCTAAGACCGAACAGTGATCTTGGCCGGGGCCTACATTGGGTGATGCTTCACACATTAGCAAGCCACCGAACATGGCTTTTACGCCATGTATTTTTTTGCGGGTTGCAGCCAATCGAATAATTCACCGTCGGTCAACAACCCTAATTCCCTGGGAGGAGTAGAAGATAAAATCTTTTGGAAAAATTTATTTTATCACGGCTCGGCCCCAGGCCGAGCCGTGTTTGCTTTCGAGAGGGCCACAGCCTTCTTAATCACTGTCCAGCCATAACCCTTCTCGTGGGAGGAGGAGAAAACTCATCGTGAGCGTTTATTATTATCACGGCTCCCAAAAGCCGTGCTTGCTCTCGAGAGGGCTGCAACCGACTTTTTCACTGTCCGATCACAAGCCCATCTCATTTGGGAGGAGGAGAAAACTTCCTGAGCCCTATACTTTCATGGCTAAGCCATGCTTGCTCTCGAGCGGGCTGTAACCATTTGTCACTGTCCGGTCACAACCCACTTTGGAGGAGGAGAAGAAGTTATTGTTCCGATTTTCTCAATTCCTCCCTCCCTATAACCAGTGCCCTGCACGTCGAGAGTTGAGCCCTTTAGATTCTGTTCGGTCTTTGGCCAACATCCGACTTGACGACTCTAAAAAACGCTCAGCGTTTTTCTTCATCGTCTGCAACGGCACAGATTTCTTTCATCGCTCCGACATCACCAAGCTCGAGGACCTCGATAACGGCCTGTTTGAATACTTCATCGGGAACATCGCGGCTTAATACCGCTGCTACCCCGATGCTCCGAGCCGCTATCTCCTGCCTTGCATTATTTGAGCCAACCACGGCAATAATCGGCATATAAGGTTTTGCCGCTCGCAGAGACCGCAGGAATCGGCCGTCAGGTGCGTCAGGCAGGTTCCAGGTGCTGATGATGCTGTCCACATTTTCATTTTTCAAAGAGCATCCGGCTTGTTGGCCGGTCGCAACATACGAAACTCGAATCGGCAGCGTTTTTAAAACGCCGCTCCTGCCTCCGAGTCCCACTACTACGATATTTGCTTTTACAAGGACGAGCATTTCATTTCCTTCTTTCAGACGATACGTCTTCTCGCCCTCACTCTTATTAATTGCAATCCGCGTGCCTGCAGAGAATTTTTTAAAGGAATTTTTTAAAACGTTTATTCGTAATGAGTTGTGCGGGATAAAATTTTTAAGCAGAAATTACGATTTTTGCCCGCCCGGCCGTAATGGTCGGTAAAATAAGTGCGGATTTTCGTATGAGTTTTTTTGCTGCAGACACTTAAAAGCGGAGCGACCATTTCTGCCGGCCCCTGGCCGAAATGGCCGTTGAATTTCAGCCCGTCATAGCCTGGCGGATATATCTCATCAGCGTTTCCTTGTTTTGTTTCTTGTATTTTTTTAAATCCTCCGCCAATAGAAAACTTCTGAAAGGCTCGTTTTTAAAACACGGAAAATTCAGCGGTGCGTATTCCTCTTCTCCTTCCTGCAGTACGAATTTATCGTGTGCAAGAGCCGCGACGATTCGGTTTTGTGGGCTGTCGGGTATATGGAATGTTAATCGTCTGCCGTTTCCGTCCTGGAATTGCGCTATGCAGTAGTATTTTCCTCTTGTGCGTCGAACGCAGACACCGACAAGGCCGGTATTTGTCCTGCGTTTTTTGTTCAGGCTGTTTTGTCTGTAATTTACAATTCGCAGATTTGTCCTGCGGTTATCGAGCGGGTCTCTGTTTTTATGGTCGACGAGCCGGCCTTCTTTGGCATCCATTACGAACCGTGAGAGCTGGATAAGTTTGCAGTGTTTTCTTCCGAGGACGATTACAGGGTAGCCTGCACTGGAGATTCGCAGCGACGTGATATTGCCGTTGTATTTTTTGTAGGGCGGCTCGTGTCCGGTATTTACGATTTTATAGAAGATATCCGGGTCGACTTTTACGAGCCTGCCTCTGATTTTAAGCATCAGATAATCTCTTTTTTTCGTTACCATCTTTTTTGCCCTTGTTTTTTCAATTTTCTATTCTCGACTTTTTATGTTGCCTTTTTTCGAAAATCGACAATCGAAATTTGACCGCAATCGAGAATTCTGGATTTCAATTTTCGACTTTCGATTCTCGATTTTCCATGTTGCCTCCGGCAACATACTCCCCCCGTATTACCTGAAAAATTGCGCGTTTTTGCAAAAAATCAGGCCAAAATTCCGGGGTCAAAATTCATAAACCCTTGTCAGATAAGGGCGAAATTTTTTTGAGATTTTCAAAACGCGCACGAAAAAAGTTGCGCGTTTTGTAAAAAAATTACGCGTTTATGTGGACAAAATTGGTATGGTTTTCGATTAGCCCCGCCGGACAATGGCGGGATTTGTTAAAATCCTAAAGCCCCCAACTTTATGTTGGGGGTTTTATTTTGTCCGTTAGCCTTGCCATCACTGAGTTTACCCTCGCGAATGCGGGGGGCAGGGTTCGTCAAAAAATATTTTAAATTTTGATACTTGTCCGCTATAAAGATATTTGTCCTTGCAAAAGCTGCCGGCTTTTAATAGCATCTCGCTGCAGGCAGATGGTTTAATACCAGACAATATTATCCGATAATTTATTGGGAGGTGCCGTATGAAAAAAACTCATTTATTGCTGTTCATATCAGCCGTAATTTTTCTTTCTTCGCTTGCGCTCGGCGCAGAAGAGTTCACATTCAGGAAACTCAGAAAATCCAAAGCGAGCATTGACGGTCAGGCCGTCGAGCTCAGGGCAGGCCTGGGCGAAATCGGCAGCGGCTCGTTCGAGCTCGACAGCAAGGGCATTACCGCCGGCAAATACGTCGCGGTCAAACTCTATCGGCCGGGCGCGCCCGATGAAAATTTCAATGCGTACCTTCCAAGCGGCTCGCCCGTCTTGGAAATGTACAGAAATTACGGAACAGGCGACCGCCTCAAAAAAACATGGCTGGAGGACCGGCCCGTCACTGTTTGGGGCACGGTCTATTACACCTGCCAAAAAGATTATCCGGTAGCGATGGTCATCGACAGAATCCAATCCACCGCCGGCAGGCCGAAAGGCAATCTGCGGTATTCGATTACCGTCTCGAGCTTTGAAAACAAGTCTGGCTGGAGCGGCCGGTGGAATCTCGGCGACGGCTTTGTTGAAATTATGACAAATGCCCTGCAGGAGTCAGGCTGGTTTATCGTTCTCGGCGACAAGCAGATGCGCGCCGAAGCGATGCAGGAGCAGGACCTCGGCGAAAGCGGTCGCGTCGCACAGGGAAAAAAGACTCCAAAAATAGGACGTATGACCCCCGCCCAGCTGCTCGTTAAGGGAGCCATTACGCACGTTCAGCGAAGCACTACCGGCGGCGGCGGCGTGATAGATATCCGGGGTATCCGGGTAGGCGGAGCAAAGGACCACGCCGAGATTAACATTACTATTTATCTTGTCGATTCGGAAACAGGACAGGTCAAAGCAACCTCGCAGGTCGTTGGAAAATCCGGACGAGAACGCGGCAGTCTGGGTTACTATGGCATCGGTCTGGGCGGTGTAACAGGCGGAGTATCCGGCTTCAAGAATGACAATGTCGGCAAGGCCTGTGAAGATGCCGTCATGCAGGCCGTCGATTTCCTTATCAAACAGCTTGAGACAATCCCCTGGGAAGGTTCTATTGCTCTCGTAAAGGACGGCAAAATACTTATCAATCGCGGCGAGCGTGAAGGCGTAAAAATCGGCCAGAAATTCGAGGTAGGCAGTGTCGAGCAAATCGTTGACCAGGATACTGGCGAAGTTCTCGATGTGGAGATGAAGCAGGTCGGCCTTATTGAAGTTACCAGGGCTAAGGAAAAGGTTGCCTATTGCAGGGCCCTCGAAGGCAGCGGCAAAATCGAAAAGGGAATGAGTATTCAGTTCGCCGAGTAGGCCAGCAGGATCCGTGGTTAAAAACCCCCTGTAAAAAAAGCAGGCGGGTTCATTGTCATTCTGAGCGCAGCCTGCCCTGAGCCTGCCGAATGGGTCGAAGAATCTATTTAAAATTTAACTCTCTTTTTTTCCATTTTCGACTCTCCCTGCCCCGTGAGATGTCCCTTGGGCTATCTCATCGGGGGATTTTCTATTCTCTCGCCCTTGGCGCCGGGGAACGGGATTTTTCCCTTTGCCTTTTCCCCGTTCAAGGCTATAATCTGTCCTGATATGAATTAAGAAGTGACAAGGAGATAAAATTATGGCTGCCAACCAATTTTTGTTCAAGGAATATGGGGCATGTTTCAACAGCTCACGCGCCAAGAGGTTGTATACGCTCAACAAAAATACTTTATCAAAATTTTATGTCGAATTGAAGATTTCTATGAAGGAAGCTATATTGTCATTAAAAGAAAAATATAAACAATTGTTCATATGCCGTTAATTTGTTTAATTAACTAATTCAGAACTTAGGAGCATAAGTAATATGAGAACTATT
>CAZUEO010000018.1:0-45787 GCA_964619675.1 uncultured Planctomycetaceae bacterium
GTCCTCAATTCAGGATAGAGTATGACCCGCGAGTCGGCACTATCGGCAGATTTTTGCGGAACACGTATATCGATGAAATACCTCAATTTTTTAATGTGCTGCTCGGTCAGATGAGCGTTGTTGGGCCAAGACCTTCTCCTGAATCGGAGAATACTCTGTGCCCGTCTTGGCATGATGCAAGACTGTCGGTCCGGCCGGGCGTTACGGGACTCTGGCAGGTTTGCAGAACTCGTCAGCCTACGAGAGATTTTCAGGAATGGATATATTACGATACCAAATACGTCAGAAACCTGTCATTGAAAATGGACCTGTGGATATTCTGGCAAACGATAAAAAAGACGCTGAAAAATTTCATTGACCAATTTTGAGTCTGCAAGTTTAAAAGGAAAGAACTAATAAATGCCGAAGAGATATTTTAACTGGAAGCTGGTCGTTGTTTTGCTGATAGGTTTTATTGTTTTAAGCGTAACAGCCTACGGATTGCGTCAGTGGCAGAGGAGCCGCAGGGCAGAGAGAGGTCTTTACTTGGGCAATAAGGCATATAGTGAACAAAAATGGGAAGAAGTTGCGAAAAATCTCGGCCGCTACCTTGCTGTAAATCAAAGCGACGTAGTTGTTCTTTTCAAATATGCCGAGGCGCAACTCAATATCAGGCCTCTTCGACGAAACAATATTGAACAGGCAGTAAATGCTTATAGAACAATATTGAGGATAGATGCAGCCAACTCCCAGGCCGCCCTGACGCTTACCGGCGTATATTTACAGATTGGACTTCCGGGAGAAGCTGAATTGATTGCCACCAGAGCTATCGAAAAAAATCCGTCGCCGCAGCAGCAAAAAATACTGGCAATTGCTCTTATCAGCCAGCGAAAATTTGACCAGGCCTCGAGAGAGTTGAGAAATATCATTAAAGAACATCCCGATTATATATGGGCTTACGATGTGTTGGGACGTTTGGTGGGAAATCGGCCCGATGATTTTTTGGAGACCGCTCAATCCTGGTTTGACGAAGCCGTAAAGAACAATCCATCTGATGCACAAGCATATATTATTCGTGGGGCCTACTATTTGAGAAATGGAGAAAAAGTCAGGGCTTTGTCTGATTTGACGGAAGCAGAGAAGCGGGATTTATCTGATTCTACCCTGCGACTGCGTCTGGCTGAGGAATTTGTTAATGCCAACATTCTGGACAAAGCGGAAAAACATCTTGCGGCTGTTCAGGCTGCCGAACCGATAAACCAGACTCTCTGGGATGTATGGGCCAGACTTGCGTTGAGGTCAAACTCACGGCAGACTATGACGAAAGTTGCCAGGGCCGGTCTTGAGGCCCTTTCGGCACAGCCATGGGATTTTATGACTACTGCGACAGAGTTATATATCCGAAGCGGCCAGCTTGACCTGGCTGATAATTATATAGCTGAGCTTCGCCGTAAAGGGATTGCACCGACAACCACCGAATTCCTCCAGGGCCTTATTGCTGATCGCAGAGGCAGGCATTACGAAGCTGTTAAACATTTGTATCAGGCAATAAAAATGGGAGATAAATCTGCTCCAATCAGACTGGAGTTGGCTGACATTCTGTCACGTTTGGGTGATAAACAATCAGCGATACAGCAGTTGCGGCTTTTGATTTCCCAGCAGCCGGGTCTTGCCGCTGCACGTTTTAACCTTGCAAAATTGCTGACTCAAAGCGGAGACTGGCCTGAGGCGTCAGAACAAGCTCGTGCTGTAACACAGGCCTTGCCGAACGATTCCAGTGCTGCCCTGATATATGTTCAGGCGAGGATACAGATTCTTGCAGAGAACCGGACGGACAAAGATTCTCCTCTATGGCAGGAGGTAGAAGAACATCTGGCGAAGCTGGAAAAGACTTCCGATAACGTTTTACCAATAAAACTTCTGCGATTTCAGGTTTCTGTTTTGCGCTCCAGGTTTGATATGGCCCGGCAGTTACTTGATGATATGAAGGAGCATTATCCTTCAAATATAGAAGTAGCTATGGCCGAGGTTCAATGGTTGTTCGCTCAGGATAAAGCCGAGCAGGCGATGTTGAAATTGTCTCAGACTGTCGAGGAGTTTCCGGAGTCCGTTGCTGCGATATCCTACTTTGCCACGTTATTGACAGACAAAGATGAACGTCAGAAGTGTGAAGAAATAATCAAAAATTCCTTAAAAAGGATAAAAAAGCCCGTTACCAGACGACAGCTTGGTTTGCTGCTGGCCGACCTTTATAACCGCTGGAATGAACAGGAAAAACGTTATCAGCTTCTTAATTCGTTAACTGGCGATATGCCCGACGATGTTATTTTGTACTGTGAACTTCTAAGATGCAGGGAAGTTATAAAAGATGCCGACTATGCCCAGAAACTGATTAACAGGATTAAAACCATTGAGGGTGAGGAAGGCTGGCACTGGCGGTACGAACAGGCGAGAGTCTGGTTTGTGCAGAGTACGGGCGGCGATTTCAGGAATAAATATCCGCAGATTGTTTCGCTGCTTAAGGAAAACCTTCTTGCCAATCCGGAGGACCAGGCCAGTAGAATGCTTCTTGCGGCGGTTTACGAATATGCCGGCGAATTACAGCTTGCGATTTCAACTTATCTTGAATCCCTGGACCGTTCGCCGCGGGACATGCGTATAATTGTTTCCACTGTTGCTGCTCTTTACAGAGCGGGTGAGTATGACCGCGCCGATAAAATTCTGCGTCAGGCAACCAGTGAAAAACTGTTCCATCCCGAACTTGAAAGACTGCAACTGCAAAGTTTCCTCAGACAGGGAGAATTGAACTCTGCCGGTAGCATCCTGGAGAATTTGCTTAATAACGACCCCAATAATGAATCCATCTGCCTGGCTCTGGCATTACTCAAGATTCGTCAAAACAGATTTGCAGACGCAAATGTGCTGTTGGTTAAATTAGAAAGCCGGAACCCTGACTCTCTGCCGATAGCAGCTGCTCACGTCGAATTGAACATTCGCCAGAATAATTCTACTGATGCATTACGGATATGTGACGAAATGGTGGATAAACTTGGCGGCACCTCGGCATATATCCTTCGCGCCAGAACAAATGCTGTTCTTGGGCAGCTTGATAAAGCTGTAAAGGACCTTGATTATGCCGTCTCTGCCGAGCCCAACAGTGTTGAGGCCCTGGTGTCCAGGAGCGGTGTTTATAGTTTTATGGGTATGCTGGATAAAGCTACTGCTGATATACAACGGGCAATGTTTCTGTCTGCCGACAATATCCAGATAGAAAAACGGGCTATACCGTTGTTTTTAGCGTCTGGTGATGCTGTGAGGGTTCGTCAGGGTAAAGGTATACTTGAAAAAGCCTTGGCGTCAAATCCACGCGATATTGAATTGCGTTTCTACAAAGCCCGTTTTCTGCTTGCTGAAGGGACAGCTCCTGCGATTGCGCAAGCACAGGAAATTCTCGAGAGGATAATTGAAGAAAGACCTAAAACAGTCAATGCGTGGACTTTGCTGGCTCAGATTGCTATCAGGCTGAAACAGCCGACGAAAGCTGTCGATGTCGTCTTGCGAGCTCTTGTCCATCAGCCTAACGATAGGTCTCTGCTTATGCTCAAGGCTGAGTTGGAAGCAAAAAGTTCTCCATTTGTGGCGATTCCAACGCTCAAGGCTCTGCTGGAAATTGACCCGAATGATACCGACGTTGCGGTACGCCTCTGTGAAAAATATCTTGCGGCAGACGAACCCGAAAAAGCTGTGGCTTTGCTTAAAACTTGCCTGGCCTCCTGTAATAAGGTGTCTGATGAACGGAAGTTAAGTACAATGTTGGCCATAGGGTTATATAAGAGCGGCGATAAGGCACAGGCACAGGAAAAATTCGACTCTCTGTTTAAATCATTGCCGGATGACCCTGTTCCGTTTCTGGCACAAGTCAAGCTGTTTGAAGAAGAACATCTTTGGGAACAATTAAACCAGAAGGTTACCGAATGGTATCAAAATCACCCTAAAGACGCCGCTCCAGTTCTTGCCATTGCTAAAGGGTTAGCGGCTAATGAAAACAGCGAGGCCAAAAAAACTGCTGAAGGTGTATTTCGAATGATACTTCAAAATGATTCTAAAAGCACTGAGGTTATGAGCGCTCTCGCTATGCTGTTGCAGGTTACCGACCGTTCTGGCGAAGCTGCCGGACTTTATCAGCGAGTTCTCCGGTTACAGCCTGATAACCTGATTGCCATTAATAACCTGGCCTGGATATTGTGCGAGAAACAAAAGAAATATGAGCAGGCTCTTGCACTTGCACAACGTGGTTTGGAGAAGGCTGCTGGTGATTATGTTGATCTGATTGATACTCGCGGAATGATTTATCACAGACTCGGCCAGTATGACAAGGCGGCTGAGGATTTTACCAAATGTCTGAAATTATACCCTGACGGAACGCCGGCGATGGTAACTTCGCATTTGCATCTGGCCAAGGCGATGGCAGGTCTGGGTCAGAAAGACAAGTCAATAGAAGTTTTAAGAAGAGCTTTACAGTTAAACAGTGATTTTGGTGGTCTGTCTCCAGCAGAGTTGGCTGAAGCGGAGCATCTCCTTAGACAATTATCGGGAGGAGTTTAATTATGTATCCATCAAAACGTCCAACAGAGAATAATGACATAAGTGATAGCCCTGTTTTTGACCGGCCGCGGATAAATATACTTAGTGAGAAACACTGGCTTTACATAGGAAGACAGTATTGTATGAGCCCGCGAGAAATCGAGGTGGCTAAACTTGTCTGTCAGGGTTTTGATAATGAAGAGATAGCAGGCAGCCTGAAAATAAAAGAGGGCACCATAAAAACGCATATGCGCAATATTTACAGAAGAATCCGGGTGAAAAGCAGGATTGAAATGCTGTTGAGATTTGTGAACGATGCGGCCAAATCGCCGGCCAAACCGGAAATCGGCCTTCCTCTTGCGTCGAACATAGAAAAGCAGGATACAGCTTCTATAAAAAAACCGGATATAACTTCTGTTTCCGATACTTCCTGTTAATACCTCTTCCTCTTCCTCCTTTTCCTTCACTTCTTTTACTTCCTCCCCTTCCTTTATAATCCAAAATATCTTCAAGCGTAGGTTTGCATTTGATGATGTGGTGTAAAGAGTATTTTTGTATTTTTTACCACTTTGTATTTTTTACCACTTATGGAGTATTCCAAAAGTCATATATTACCACTTATGGAATATCCCAAAAGTTATATAGAATAGCCGCGAGAATTTTTTATTATGATTTTGGAAATATTTTTATATTTTTCTTGACTCTGTGTCAAATAGTATGATAATTATCGGACAATCGATTATGCTTCTGAGAAAAAGATAGCGTTGCTAATGTAGGCGTATTACTTTGTATTTTTGGATGCATTGTTTTAGGTAAGAGCGAAGAAGAATGGAAAAAGAGTGATTGTTTTAGAGGATAAAAAGGATTTTTTCTCAACTATGGAATGATGGTTGAGATACCTCACTAATCAGCTTACCTAAAGTCATTTTTTATTGGTTTAACAGCATATTCTATTTGCTGTATTTGAACTCTACGAAGGCGTAGGTCTGAATATAGTCGTGTTAGTATCGAAAATTTGTTTTGTGAAAATTATATTAATGAAAGGGTATTAGATGAAAAAGTTAGTTTTAGTAACAATTTTGTTGGCATTGATGATGGCGTCAATATCAATGGCAGGACCGACGTATACTTTCACCGCAGGGGAATTGGCCTCGATGGTAAAGAGTTTTACGAGCACAGGGGCTGTCTCAGGTGCCTTGGCTGTAACCACAAGTGGTTTCTATTCCGACACGATAACCGCGACAACGTTAGCTGTTGGCTATGAGGGATCTTTAGCCCCTGGTATACCTGCTAGTAATCCATACCATCCGTGGGCATCAGTTGGTATAGGTTTTCCATGGCAACCAGCGGGACCAGGCGGCCAATCTGCCCCACAAGGAGATCTTACAGGTTACACGGACTATGCTCTTGTCTTCGCAAACGACAATGATGATGTCTGGAAGGTCAATCTTTACATGAACACTGGCTGGACTGATTCACCCTATAGCGAGACGGACACGTTCAGTGAAAATGGCTGGACTGTGATAAACCCTGGCGAGACAAAGGTAGTTACGATGAGTTTGGCTGGTATATCCTATCTGAACCATGTAAGCAATATTGGCTTTATGATTGGCGCGAACATGGACTCGCAGGGAGGCAATCCCAGTGCTCCCGACTTTTACCATATGTCAGTCTCTCCGATTCCTGCTCCGGGTGCAATTCTACTGGGCAGCATTGGTGTGACTCTTGTCGGCTGGCTCCGAAGACAAAGAGCGCTGTAAGAGTAAGAGAAAAAAATAAGAAAAGATTAGAGAGCCTGTCCTAAGACTCCTAATTATTGGCGTTTTCAATGCCAAAATGGCGTTGTGGGATGACTCTGCGAAGGATGGTAGAACAATAAAAGTACGTTCTGCTATACGAAAAGGAATTTCTTATGAATAAGAGACTAAGTCTGTGGATTCTGTTTCTGACTACAGTTGTCTTTTCGACCTGTGGAAAGGCTAATTCCACATACACGATTCGGCCAAGTGACGCCGACCTGTTTGACCTTGCTCATAAGTATTTTTACATCTGGGAGGTAACGCCGCCAGTGATTCCCAACGGCCAGATTATTACGCAGGCGGGTATTATCTTCAAGAGCATCAATGACTGGCGGATAGAACCAGATGACAAGATGTATATTCGTCTCTTGAGCCAGGCCGACATTGTTGATGCCAAATCCGACCTCAATATGTCGAAAGTCAAGGATGGTATCTACAGAGGGACCGACAATGAAGCCGTCGGCGATGCTCTCGACGAGTATGGGACTTGGCTGACCACCTATGAAGACAAAAACGAGCAGCAGTACACGTACACGCAAAAGTATTGGGACTGGAAGAAACATGAGTGGGTATATGTAACGGTAGAGGGATGGGTAAATCCGCCTGAAGACTTTAGTTATGTGTTCAGCGAGTCTGAGGTTGATTTGCTCAACAGCTACGTTGCAAATGACGGTGTATTCGGCATGGGTTTGGACCCGGATTGTTACTACTTGCACAACTACCCGAACTGTTTCGCTGAAATCACATTTTGTACTGCACCTATCCCCGCACCTGGCGCCATTCTGCTGGGCAGTATTGGCGTATGCCTTGTCGGCTGGCTGCGAATGAGAAAAGCTCTGTAGTGGATTTTTGAACATTATGGAATGGAGGGAAAAGTATTTCCCGGTCCCACGGAAAATGGGAGCGTAATTAGTCTGTAAACAACGTTGTAAGGATATGAATGTGAAAAAAATAATATTTGTAGCAGCAGTTTGTGCGGTGGTCGCCGTATCATCGGCATTCGCTTCACCCACAGTCACACTATACCAGCAAACGGGGTATTCCTATAGCAACGGAGGCGAGTTTGTTGCAAAACCTTCGGATTGGAGTTGGGATCCGCTGGTATACTACTCTGACAGCACAAAGAACATAGGTAACCATGACCCCTCTTTCCAGACATTCTGTCTGGAGTACAATGAGCACTTCTATCCGGGCACTGCATACGATGTAACGTTTAATAATAATGCGATTAAAGGCGGTGTTACAAGTTCGCAGGGCGACCCGATTTCTGTAGGTACAGCCTGGCTGTATTATGAATTTTCAAAAGGAACGCTGGCAGGTTACGATTATGACCCGCCAACCAGCGATCGCAGTGCTGATGCCGGAAATCTCCAAAAGGCGATTTGGTATCTTGAAGGGGAAAGTACTGTTGCACTCAATGCGGAGTACACTACTTTACTCGAAGGGCAGTTTGGCAGCATAACCAATGCTATGGCAGACAGTAACGGACAATACCCCGTGGCAGTTATGAACCTGTGGAGTGTAGGTT
The DNA here is from genome assembly GCA_964619675.1 of uncultured Planctomycetaceae bacterium. GTDB lineage: Bacteria > Planctomycetota > Phycisphaerae > Sedimentisphaerales > UBA12454 > JAPLMW01. Next base: position 7,891 of record CAZUEO010000018.1, read on the forward strand.
ATCCAGGCGATTTGAGCCATCGCATCCAGGACCAGTTGGTTTGTACCCCTGCTTCGGGTGGGAATGTGATTCCTGCTCCTGGTGCTATCCTGTTGAGCAGTATTGGCGTAGGCCTTGTCGGCTGGCTGCGAAGGAGAAAGACATTATAAGGTTCAAGAGTTTGTAAATAAGAGTTGTCAATATCAGTGAAAAATTAAAGGCTGGATATGTTCATCCAGCCTATTTCTTTTCCCAAATGCCGTAAGGCATCCCCTAGCGGAGCCAATTTTCAGCAAATATGAAAATATCGGCGAAATTTACATTTCCATCATTTGTTAAATCTTCAATGCACATTTGTTCGATGAGCCATTGGTTAGCTATTTGCGAAAAATCGACAAAGTCAACTGAATTGTCGATATTGAAATCGGCAGGGTTGCCGTTTTTGCTTGCCTGACTTGTCCCGCCGAAAGCACCCATATTGATGCGTTTGCCGTTGGGCCACGGTTCGCTGCTCCAATCTGCATTAGGGTCTCCGCTATCGATACATAAACTGGTATTTGAGTCCGTCAGCCACGTTTGACTGTTTCGGTCCCATCGGCCGTAAGCGCTTTGCAGATGGAAATCCCACAATTCAGGGTTGCCGTTTAAATCAAGCAACGCAAAACACGGGTCGGTATCCATATTGCCCTGACCCCAGACCAAATTTTCGCACGGGTCATAAACATTCATTTGCCCGCCCTGTACATCACAGTAGGAGATTGATGCCTGACCCTCAGCCTGTATCCCGAGTTGTGTGCCGATACTTGCTATATTTGCCCAAAAGATGCTGTTTTTAATGACAGCGTTTCCTCCGGACCAGCAATACAAAGCGCCGCCAAAATTGCCGGCTGAGTTTGCGACAAGTGTGCAGTTAACTACATGGGCAACGCCTGGATAGTAGCAATTTACACCGCCGCCTAAGGATGCATTGTTGTAGATGATGACGCAATTAAGGATGTTGGGCTCGCTCCACCCGCTATCTATACCGCCGCCTTCGCTGCCGGCGGTATTGCCGCTTATGATGCAACCGACTATCAGGGGCGAGGAAAAATTGCAGCTTATACCACCGCCGTAATAGTCCGCGGTATTACCCATTATGATACAGTTGTTAACACTTGCACTGCCGTAATCAAAGCAAACCCCGCCTCCGGAGTCTATAGTATGTCCATTTTGGATGATACAATTGCGAATAGTTGGGCTGCTATCGTAGCAGTAAATGCCGGCCCCATTATCGCCATAGGCGTTTCTGACGGTCAGTCCTGAAATAATGCAGTTTGCATCTTCGCTGCGGTGAATATAGAACCCCCGGCCTTCGCCGTTTGGGTCAATAATAGTATTTGCAACGATTTCGGCATCCTCGGGGTTTGTGCTGCGAATGGTAATGGACTTGCCATTCGGGTCGAGGTTATAATTGTCGTAGCCGGCGTATAAACCGGGCAGTATTTCAACGATGTCGCCATTGACGGCGATATCAATCGCATCCTGGATTTTGCGGAATGGGTCTTCATAAGTTCCGCTGCCGGGGTCATTTGGGCTATTCGTGTCCACATAGATAATATTAAAGGCGATTGAAGCAGAGGCAACGGAAAGAATAACCATCAGACTTGACAGAATTTTTATCTTCTTCACTTTTAATTACCTGTATGTAAGGTTTAAGGTCTCCTCAGCAGACGGGCAGACTGTTTTTAACCGAGGGATGGATTGCGCCAGGAACCGATGCCATCCCACCAGCTCGACAGATAGTTAACATTCATTGAGTTTCGATAATCTTTTTTACATTGCTCTATTGTCATAGAATAGAGCTGTCTCATACAATCGAGCCCACCTATCTGCCAGGCATTTGCGCCGATATTTACTACTTCTACTTCGTTTTCGGCTTGTTCGCTGCTATCCCTGCTGGATAATAATTTGGCCAGTTTTCTCGAATATGGCTGCAAAGTCTGATACCACCGCTGCCTGTTCTGTTCTTCTGCAGCAAGTGTCTTTTCCAGCAGGGCGTTTTGCTTTTGTTGCTGCTGCTGCCGTAGTATTTTAACCTGTAATAAACGATTTATGCGATGTTTCCTGCTGGCAGGCAGTAGTTTTTCCGCGAAGCTTATCACAGGGTCAACGACTATCCATACCAAAAATGTTGCAGCTAAAGTTCCCAGAGCTATCCCGTATAACAACTCGGGGATTTTACTGACGCCTATCATTCCAAGGCAGCCTGCAAAGCTGCCGAGAAAAGGACTAGTGTCGTAGAATATCGTATAGTAAGCAGTGCTTGTCAAAGGATGTTCTATCTCTATTTTTTGACTTCGGTCGATACCTCTGAAAACTGCAAATAAATATAAGCTGACCAGCAGAAGAATAAACAAAACCGAATATCCTGATAGAGAGAATATAACCCACCATCGGAAACCTGCCTGCCGCAAGGCCAAAACCATGATGTAAACTGTGCACAGCATAAACCACGCCGTGCTGGCGAAATGGGTTAATTTCAATATGCGACGCACAGAAATTATAATAACACCTCTCTTTTAATCTTAGACTGATTTATCATATTTCAAATCTGCTAACATAAGAGATTAAGGTCCACTTTGTGTTGTAGCTGGACCAACCATTGTTCTTTGTATGACATTAATAGTCGAGAAAGTGCTGGTGATTGGGGTTATGAATTCTTGTACTGTTTTTCCTAAAGAAGCCAATATGGTTGGTGGTACATATATTATATCACCTTCCTGTAAAAGGACATTTTTGCTGGTATCACCATGGACTCTCATTTTTTCGAAATTCAGTTGAAATACTTTTGGCCTCGTGTTCTTGTCGCTTGATGGTCTTATCACCTGGATGCGTTTGTTCCATGCTAAGGCCGTTGGGTTGGCTGCAGCGATAGCCGCGAGAGCAGAGTCGCGGCCGGTACAGATTTTCGGACCAGGTCGGTCTACTTCGCCCAAGACATAGTAGAACTTACTTTGGTATGTTATTACACGCACATCAATTGGGTTTTCGCCTGTCAGGGTATACAACAATACGATTTTTTCGTGCAGAAGGGAGGCAAGTTCTTTTGGAGTTTTGCCGGCAGCCTGTATCTCTCCCACACCCTCAAATGAGATTTTGCCATCCGGACGAATCTTCTGACTCTGCATATGAACCTCCGGAACCTTTGAGCAGTGAATTTCGACTTCGTCCGGTGGCTGTAGGATGTAATTTTTGGAAGTCGTTACAACTGTGTCTGGTTTGGCGAAAGCTGCTATGTTTTTCGCCTTAGCCGAAAAACAGCCTGGTAAAACAAGTAAGGACACTAATAAAGCTGCCAAAACTGCCTGTGCCAAAAACGCTTTGTGGCTCCTGATAAACCTTTTCATATTTGGCCTTTGTTAACCTTTTTTATAAGAGTATTATATACTTCAAACTGCACGTTAACCTCTTATTGTATATAAACTTCCGAGCTTTGTCAAGTTTTTTGATAAAGATGCTGCTTATTATGCGTTTGTCAGTTGCTTAAAACCCTCTTTTTTGCACAAAAAACGCATTTTGGCTGGTATTATGAAGACAATATAGGACTATTACCCCTGAGATTGTTAATTCAAGCCTTCGGAGGTATACTTTTACATTTCTTTTCAGAATTTATCCTGTATAAGGGTTAAGTATGCTGGAGGAAATTCCTGAAACACAATACGCGGTAGAATTAACGGGACAGGATAAGCTGTGCGTTAATTCACATAAACAGGTTTACCCGCCGGGCCCTTTTGGGATACTTGCGAAAGTTGAAGCTGTTGGCTTATGTTTTTCTGATTTGAAACTGCTCAAACAGTTTGATTCTCACGCGAGAAAAAGCGGGGTAATCTCGGGCATAAATAAAGAGGTGCTATGCGAAATTTCATCATATAAACCTGACAAGCAGCCGACGGTGCCGGGCCACGAGACTTGCTGTGTTGTCGCAGCCGTCGGTGAAAAAGTAAAACACCATTATGTCGGACAGCGCCTGCTCGTACAGGCTGATTGGCGCTGGCTTAAAACCGCCGACTCAAATGCTGCATTCGGATATAACTTTGAAGGTGCGCTGCAGCAATATGTATTAATGGATGAGCGAATTGTTATTGAGCCGCAGAGCAGCGAGAGTTTTTTAATACCGGTTGATACCGAACTAAGCGCTTCGGCTGCAGCGATGGTTGAGCCATGGGCCTGTGTGGAAAGCTCCTATATTACGCGGCAGAGAAATTGCGTACTGCCGGCGGGAAAACTTCTTATAGTTGCCGATAACGGGTATGAGATGTATGGCCTGAAGGAAAGTTTTTCCGAGCAGGGCGGGCCGTCGGTTATTTATGCTCTTTGTGCCCAAATACCACAGTACGATGAGATAAAGCGGCTTGGAATTAAAACAAGGCAGATTTCTAATCTTAATGATGTTCCGAATGAGAGCTTCAACGACATTATATATTTTGGTTTTCAGAAAAATGTTATTGAAGTGCTTAACGACAAGTTATCCGCCGGCGGCATTGTTAATATTGTTCTTGCCGGCAGTAGGATAGCCGGCAAAGTTTCAGTTGGCGTGGGAAGGGTACATTATGGGAATACCCGTTGGATTGGCACGACTGCCAAAAACGCAGCGCAATCTTACAAAAATATACCTCAAACAGGTGAAGTACGAAGCGGGGATAAAATAAACATAGTTGGTGCTGCGGGACCGATGGGACAAATGCATACTATCAGGCTTATATGTTCCGGCAAAAAAGATATTTCAATTACTGCTGCCGATATTGACGGCGCCAGGTTATCCGTTCTTGAAGAAAAGATAAAGAAGGTTACGCACAAAGATTCTGTTGGCCTGAGATTTATAAATCCGCAAAAAAGTTCTCAAAGCGAGCAATTCAGCTACTTTGTAATTATGGCGCCACAAGCGGCTTTGGTTGCTCGTTCTGTCGAGGCCGGTATGACCGGTGCATTGATAAATGTATTTGCAGGCATTCCGGTAAACGTTAAACAGGAAATTGACCTGAATCTTTACATAGAAAAACGCTTGTTTATGTTTGGTGCAAGCGGCTCAACTCTTGAAGATATGAAGGTAGTTTTGAGAAAGGTTATTACTCATCAATTGGATGCGGATTTGTCCGTCGGTGCGGTCAGTGGTATGGCGGGTGCAGTTGACGGACTAAGGGCTGTTGAAAAAGGGTCTGTTGCAGGCAAGATTATTGTTTATCCGCAGCTTATTGAAATGCCGTTAATACCTCTTGCGGGTATGCAAAAATATTATCCCACTGTGGCGGCGAAGTTAAACGAAGGCTTGTGGACAAAAGATGCTGAAAAGGAGCTTTTGAGCACGGCTGTTTGACTTACTCTTTTTGTTACTCTTCCAGCCATACGTTTGTGAAATCAGCGAAATCAAGTAGGTTGACGGTATTATCCTTGTGAAGGTCGCCCGGGATGTCCTCGCCGATTCCGAGCCAGTTATTGCTTATTACCGCCACATCCCCAAAACCAATATGACCGCTGCAGTCAAGATCGTAGATATTATTCGCTGTATAGCCCTGACCTGTCTGGTCTTCGAGAACGTCAGAGTATGTTATGCTGTTTGGCTCGAAGGTGTAATGAATTTTGGCGGGTGTTACAGTACCGGACCAGTTGTAGTCAACCCAGACCTCATAATTGCCGTTGATATCGGTTATATCTGAGCCGCCGCCGTCTGCGCTTACGAGAACATCCGATATCGGCACCTGGCAGGCGTTTTTAATGCAGCCGCAGATTTTATACGTCAGCAGCGTGCCGATGTAATTCTGATCTGCTATCTTGTCCTGCGTAACGTTGATATAAGTTAAACTGTTCGGTTCGAATACATAAGCATACTTTGAAGGCACGATATTGCCGGACCAGTTATAGTCAACCATCGCCTCGTAATATCCGTTAGCGTCGGTTATATCTGAGCCGCCGCCATAATACCTGCTTGTGTATGGACCTCCGTTATTATCAGGTGTTACTAATACACCGGCCAGCGGCGCGAGTATTACAGAATCGACGGCACAGCCGGAAATGATGAAAGTGTCCAGTATTGCGGTGTAATTGCTGCTTTGGTCGGTGATAACTTCGCTGTACACCGTCTCGTTCGGCTCGAATGTATAGCCTGTCTTATGCGGAGTAACTGTGCCGGACCATCCGTAATCTACCGCTAATTGATAATAACCGTTGGCATCGGTTGTATCTGAGCCGCCGCCGTTGGTGGCCTCTATTACTACGCCCTCGACGGGTATGTTGGCATCGGGCTCGGTGACGCAGCCGGAGATGATTTTCTGGTCGATTGCAAAATCGGCCTGGACGGTATAGTTGGCATCCATAAAAACGGTTGTGTCGGGTGAATTCGGGTTAGCGACTTTGCCTGCCGCTGCCGCCATGCCTGTCCAGTTAACGAAATGATAATTGGCATTTGTAGATGCGATAATATTTGCATCGGTGTCGTTAGGGTATGTATATGTGCCTATGCCAGGGATGGTTACGATGCCGCCTGCCGTAGCAGAGGTTGTCAGTGTTCTCGTTGGTACCGGTGTTTCTGAAGGTGCAAAGGCCGCCAATGAATGGACCATTGAGCCGCTGCTGCCGCTGTAGTTCCAGCTAATCGTATTCAAACCTGTCGAGGTTACTGCCTTTGTGCCGCCGGCTGCCGTATGAGAGCTGCTGTTTCTATCCCACCGTTCTGTGGTTGTAGAGCTTGTAAATGAACCGCTTCTGCTGTGGCCCACTACATCTACTATCCACGCACCGCTGTTGGGAATGGTAATGTCGGTTGAGATAGTGGTAGCTGAGGACTTGGCGTTGGTTACAACTATTTCCGGCAGCTGCTGTTTTACGTTTATGAGTGAAACAGCTCCACCGATGCGATAACTGACATTACCGCTATAGGTGATTAAAACCGTGCCGCTGCCGACTGGTGGATTAAGCATATAATATAATTCCGTTCGCAAAGTGCTGCTCGAATTGCCGCGGCTTTTGATTGAGCCCGGCACAGCCGTCATATTAACGCCGTCAAATTTGACACTGCTCATTATCTGGTCGGCTGGGGTGCTGTCCTCGCAGATGGCGCCTACAATCAGGATGCGATTGTTGCCGTTGCCTGTTGTGTGTGACCAGCTTAATGTCGTACCGGAGGAGCTGCCGGCAGCTTCGCTGGATGCATCAAACTGAATCGTATCGGCTATGGCGGCAAAGGCAGTGTAGTCCTGAGCCGATTGGTCGGCTCTTACATTGCTGTATGTTCGTTGGGAAGGATTAAATGCATATCCTGATTTTAACGGCGTAACGATACCTGACCAGCCTCCGCCGACCTGGCCGCTATAAAATCCGTTTGCATCTGTAACAGGACTATCCGGCAGTCCGCATATTGTTACACCTGCCAGCGGTACACTATCGAGAGTTACCGTGCCGGATACGGCGTACTGAGTAAGTTGAGAATCGAGGCAGTCAATCAGCGCCCGCAGAGATACTTCAACGCCGTCGGCGGCGGTACTTGTGCTCAAACTACCGGCAAGATGAGTAAAGCCTGCCGCCACGCAGTGATACGGGTCATTAGGGTCGCTGTGAAGGTCTTGATACCAGCTATCGTGGTATGCCATATACTCGCATAGGAAGTGCCCTGGGTCTGCATCCCAATCAATCCATGCCTTTATGCCTAACCCGGAGCTGTTTACAGCTTCAGCGATAGCTTCCGCAGGCAAAGAGGAATGTCGCACATATCCGGAAGATTGAGTAGTGTCAGGCGGTGCCGGTGTCGGTTTATATGGGCTTAGGTAGTCACTAGTCCATGTTGATGATGGCAAATTCCTGGCATTGTATTCTATCTCCCATGGGCCTGCTCCCTGTCCAAAACTCATAATTGCCACGGGATGAATCTGGCTGGTAATTCGCCAAAAATCTCCGGCTGGTTCCGCCAGAGGCTGCCACGAGCCGACATCCTGGTAATCCACTTCGAAATCACCATTGCCCTTGGGGTTGCTGCCGGTACCACCGGGAAATTCAGGAAAATAGGCGTAGATATCATAGCCGCGGCCTTCCCAGTTTTGGCCCTGCCAGCCGCCCGGGTTTTGATTTGGGTCGGTGCTGAATTGGCGAAGCATCTCGTTGGTCGGAGGCCAGTAGCCTGTGAGCATTATGTTTGCAGTGTGGCCCGCAAGGCAAATATCTGCAGCCAATATGAAAATAAGAAACCCTGCACATAAAATTGTGCAGGATTTTCTGTTGCTTAGGAGATTATTTGTAAATTTATTTCTCAAGTTCCTCAGCCTGCGTCTCTTACATTCCTGCGGTTGGAAATCTCCTTTTAGATTATGACTTATTATATCATTTTTTACGTTAAAAGTCAACACAAAGCATCATAATAGCTTTATATTGACAGAGTTACACCAAGTTCCAACAGACGGGATAAAGGTATATTTTTACTCTTGCCACCATACAGTTGCAAACTCAGCGAGGTCTAGGAAGTTGATGATATTATCTTTGTGGAAGTCACCAGGAATATCTGCTCCGCTCTGGAGCCAGTTTTCACCTATTATCTTAACATCACCCCAGCCAATAAAACCGTCAGTATCGAGGTCATATATAACGATGTCTATATAGTTCTGCTCCAGCAAATCGGTAATTACATAACTGTATGTTCGTTCAGAAGGGGCAAAGAGATACCCATTTTTTGTTGGTGTAACATCGCCTGACCAGCCGTAGGGTACCCACACCTCATAACGGCCATTGGCGTCGGTTATATCGGAACCACCGTTAGCGTCTGCCGAGACCGATACATTTTCGATTGGTGCGTCATTAGGCTCGTTGATACAGCCGGCAATGATATACGATGACGGTGCGAATGCTGCTGCCGAGTGGGCCAGCTGGTTGGCGCCGGAATGGGTCCAGCTTAACGTAGTCTCCTGTGCAAATTCTATCAGCTTTGTGCTGCCCGCCGCAGAACTCGTATCGCTGTTGACATCGAATCGCTCGACCATACTGTCGGTAATGAGAAATGAACCGGTATTGCCGCAACCCACTACGTCGATTACCCACGCATTGTCGGTTTGAGTAGTGATATTTGTAGAGATGCTATTCTGGTCAACATTTGAGTTGGCAGCGACGGCCTCTCTGGCCTGCTGAGCTACGTGGGCCAGCGAAATGGCACCGCCGCATATCCTCCTGACGCTGCCATTGTAGGTTACCGAAACGGTATAATTTCCTGAAAGTGGTGGTAAATTAGTATCCAGCAAATGGTATAATTCTGTCTTCATATAGTACACCGGATTGCCGGAACCAACGGTTACATTAGAATCTTCTACAAGGGCCATGTTGACATCGTTGTATTTGACGCTGTTTATTACAAGGTCATTTGCATCATTGTCATCTCCTGTGATACCCACCAAGAGAATACGGTTATTACTGTCGCCGATGATGTGTTGCCAGCTTAATACATTGCCGTCAGCACTACTGGAGCTGGAACTGGCGGCGTCAAACTTGATGATGTGGTCTACTGTGATGACAAAGCTTTGATTGGTATCCGATATCTGGCCGTTGCTGGCCACGACTGTAACGTTAAAATCGCCAGCAGCCGTGGGAAACCATTCAATTAGCCCTGTGTTTTGATCAATTATCATGCCGGCAGGATATATGGTTAGTTCATAAGTCGGTTTCGGATAACCGCTGGCATTAACATCATAGTGGTATAATTGCAGAATAGTAGTGTTGGTTGGCGGTGTGGAAGTAATCAGAGGGGCAGTTATAATATTGTCCAGGGCGTCAAACCAGACGTCGGCCATTTTGGTATAGCCAACGTCATTGGGATGCAGGTTGTCGTACATATCATCTATGTAATTAAACACACTGTTCATATCTACGACAACAATATCATCGCCTGCGGCGATACGGCTTTGGGCCATATTGTTGACGTCGATGTTGTATTGTGTTGTCCGGGAGTCGTTGGGCACCCGGTCTATTATAAGAGCAAGGACAACCTTGATATCGGTGCTGAACCTGTCAATTTCGTCGAGTATGGCGCTTACTTCATTAGCATCCTCTCCATTACGAGTAATATCATTTGTTCCGATATGCAGCAGGATGATATCTGCGGGATTGGCAGTAAGCCAGTTGTAAACATTATCATTTACATCCCCGTATTCTACTGGACAGCCGTCGGCGCACCAGCCGCCGTGCCCTTCGTGATTGGGGTCCGGGAAATTACCATCGGCTAGGCCACCTACTAAATCGAAATTGTGATTTGCATCTGTCAGTTTATCATACAACGGTTTGCGGTAACCATTATGGTTTGCCGAACCCCAGTAACCACGGGTTATAGAATCACCCAGGGGCATAATTCTTACAATATTTGCGTTATTTACGTTCTGGACTACAAAACCACTAATGACTTGACGGTTTAGGTAATCGCCTGCGTGCGTTACGCTCGGTGTTTCAGGCACTCCGGTTGCGGATTTGTAACCGGCAGCACCGACAGATGTGGCCATGTCATTTTCGTAAGCTTTAGTAAAGTCATTGTTTACCGTATAATCGCCTGAAAAGCCGGCTGTTGCAGCAGCAATAACCATATCCCCGTCACTTGTGGAAAGGGGATCAGTCAAGATTGGATTCGTAGTACCGTCTGGAGTACCGTTTTTGCCGGTAGCTCCGATTGGAGTTATTTGGTCAACATTGGAAAGGAATACGCTGGTATATGAGTATTCAAGCGGAGTTTGGTTCCAGGTGGGAACAAACGTGCCGCCGGTCGCGGCAGCAATACCGGCCTCATCGAGGATATACGTTGCAACATATGCCTGTGCCGTGGGCGTTCCGGTGTTTGCGTCAATTACTTTAGTCATCGGTTGCCCACCATATGTTACGGATGTAACACAAAAATCGCTTGTGTGCTCGGCATGTGCGATGAATACCAGAGCGCGGTTGTTGCCCGGCTCATTTGGGTGGCTCAAGCCCGTAACCCAGGACCCTATAATGTTGATTTCAGCTTCTGCGGCACCAGCTAATGTAAACCCCAGAAATATCAAACCAATCAAAAATAGCCTTGATATTCGTCTTTGATTCAAGTCTTCTATTGTTAATTCCTCCCTAAATGCTTATTCAGTCTCCCTGCTGTCCATAACAGTTTTTGGTTCTGCTTATCCTGTTAGAACCTGTTAAAAGACTTTTTTATTAAACGCCATATTATATCGTGTTTATGGCAGAATTGCAAGAGTTAATATAGGACTGTGGGAAAATATTTGATGTTATGAAGTCTTAAGTATATTATAATCGGTTGCTTATGATTTAAACCGGTAAAAAGACTGTTTTATGCAAAAGGACAGGGATTTATCATTCGAGGCGTTTCGCGGACTTGCAATAATTGCTGTTGTTGCGATTCACGCTGCTTATCAGGCTTTCTCAGTTAGGTTCATCCCAAAAGGACAGTGGAATTTCCTTTTTCTTATCGCTTATTGTCAACTATTGAATTTTTGTGTGCCGGCATTTTTTTTCATATCTGGATACTGGATATCTAAAAAACCGATTGAATCGTGGCACGATTACAGGATTTTCCTGACGAGGAGACTCGTGCGGATTCTCATTCCGTATTTTTTCTGGTCGTTTGTTTTACTTGGATATGCGGCAATCAAGTCTAATCAGGTTAATATATATCAGGTAATATTCAAGCTTATGACAGGCAGGGCTGCGACTCCTTATTATATTTATTATTTTATAGTAGTGCTTGCCCAGCTTTATGTGCTGACGCCGGTTTGGCATTATCTTAATCGCAGGCCGTATGGGCCGGCATTTATCATTTTATTAAACGTGATAAGTTTGCTGATTTTATATCTTTCGAGAATGGGACTTATTTGGCATCACCCCGTAACATTGCCTTTTTATTTGTGGATTGCTTTTTACGAGATGGGCTTATTAATAGGAGCGCGTGCCGATGGAACTTTTCCTCCGAAAAAGCTGCGTCCTTTGATTTTACCCTGCTTATTAATCACAATTCTACTTTCACAGGCGGAAGGTTTTATCATATTATCGAAGCTGAAGGACATATTTTTCGCGGCTGCAATGACAAAATATTCTTCGTTTTTGTATTCGGTGTTTGTGATTTTCGGTTTTCTTGTTTTAAGGGAGCATATCCACCGCTGGCCCGGGTTTCTGGTTACGCTCGGCAGGTATTCTTTTGGGATATACCTTATACATCTGATTTTTATTAACAGAATCATGGAATACGTTCGCAGTATTAACATTCTCTACTTGTGCCAGCCTTTGTATCAATTTGTTGTTGTTTCATTGACGCTGCTGATATGTTTGATTTTTATCGTTGTTGTTAGAAGGATGCTTTCGGCATCTTTCAGCGAGAAGTTCCTGGGTTTTTAAACTGCGAATGGTTTTTTGTGTGGTCTTCGCAATGTGGCAGCATTTAGCGGGAAATTATTTAAAGGTTTCGATTTTGATTTTGCCTTTGGAGTTTATTGCTGCGGCTGTCGCGCCGTCTTTGCAGGTATAAAGACTTTGCGCAAATTTCCTTATCTCGCTGCTTATTGTCTGAAAACGACTCTCTGAACAGCTTGTGATGAGATATTCGGGTTTAAAGGCGTTTAAAAAGAACGGGTTAAATGTCCTGCCTGAACCGTGATGAGGGGTAATCATTATATCAACATCGAGAGCGGGATAAAGATTTGCAAGCTGATTCTGAATATCTTTGGTTATATCCGAACAGAAAATAATTTTCCTGCCGGCGTATTCAAATAACAACACAAGCGATGATTCGTTATCCGACAATGGGATTTCGGTTGATGTTTCTTTCGGCCAGAGACGGGTGATTGTGGTCTTGTCCAGCATGATTTTTTCGGGGGTAATTTCAAGTGAAAGCTTATGTTCTTTAAGAAATTTATTCAATATTGCAGCGGTGTATGAACCGCTGCTGATAAATTGGCCGGTTGTATAAATATTATTACATTTGTGTTTTTCAAGGATTTCCGGTATGCCATTGTAATGGTCTATATCATCATGGCTGATAAATACAGAGTCAATTTGGCCTGCGGCAGTATAATCAAGAAAAGGATTTACGATTTTTGTGCCGATATTGTTTCTTGACATTGAGCCTGCGTCGATAATGATATTTTGTCCGCCGGGAAGTTGAATGACAGCAGCCTGGCCGTGGCCGATAGATAAAACAGTCAGTTGCAGATTATTCAAGTTTTTAAATTTGTTTATCGAAAAAGCGGCAATCAACAAGAAGACAATCATCGCGGGATAAATATAATTAGCGGCAGGTTTCCTGTGAAACGAGAAAAACCGCCACAAGAAAAGCAGCAGGTAAAGAAGCAGAACGATATAAATTGATACTTTGCCTGTGGTTACCTGAGTGAACGGGACTTTGGCAAAAATTGTAACAAGTTCCGAGAGGACCCATGCTGAAAAGTCGATTACGATTGCTATGCCGGCGGCCAAAGTCGGCAGCAGGGGAGTAAACATAATTTTCAATGTGCCGAGGATAATAATAATCGTTACAGGCAGAGAAGCTAGAACAGTCCATATAGCAGTGAGAGGCTGAAATCGATAAAAATGCCAGGCGATGAGCGGCATAACAGCCAGCGAGGCGGTGCAACTGGTGGAAAAAGCGGCAAGCAGTATTTGCAGAATTTTGTAAAGATAAGTTTTTTTCAAATATCCGAAAGGCGAGATAAGAAAATTGAAGAACAAAGGGCAGAGTAAAACTATTCCGATTGTTGCCGCAAATGACAATTGAAACCCTGCGTCCAGAAAATCCATCGGTCTTATGAGTAAAAGGAAAATTGCCGAGACAGCAATGCTGTTTAAGAGTTTGGACCGGCGATTGAACAGGTAGGCCAGGCAAAAGACAATAAACATTATTCCCGCACGAAGGGTTGGTGATGTAGCAGGGACGACGAGTAGAAAAATGATTGTCACAATGATGCAGGCTATGGCACGGCCCCTGTGCAAAAGGCCTGCTTTTTTTGCAAGCCACCAGGCAAAACCGGCGATAATGCCGACATGCAGGCCTGAAAGACAAATTAAATGTACCAAACCTGTTTTTATGAAATCATTATAGAGTTTTCTGTCGATTTTTGCACGGCTGCCTAATAAAAGAGCTTCAACAAGACGGGTATCATTATTCTGCTGCTGGGCGTCGCCGTGCAGGGCAGTAATTGCAAGCTGGCGCAGTTTTGCTTTTAGGTCAAGCAGCGATTTCGGGTTTTTATTCTCAATATTCAAAAATGTTATAGCGTTTGTGGATTTGACTGAGGCTGCTATATAAACGGCGTTGCTGTTCATATACCGTACGATGTTAAACTGCCCCGGGTTGTCGGGAGGAGAGAAGTTTCTCAGTCGACAAAAACTTTGAAATTCGTCGCCTGTTTTTAAATAATTTGCATCTTCTGAGATGTAAAATTTTATCGTGCCTGCTGCTTTTTTCCAGCCTGCGGTAGTTTTTATATCGGTAACCTTTGCGTAGAAAGTTGTGTAAGGCAGGGATTGAGAAAATTTTGAAAAAAGCCAGTCGTTCTCATCCGCAACTACGATACGAGGTTTGGAAATAATTTGGGCTTTTATATGGGCGAAGGTGAAATCATCAATCATGATATTGCGGATATCGTTCGAAGCAGGCATATTGTACGCAGTTAGTCTAATTGAGCCGAGGCAGGTGAAACACAGAAAAATAACAATAAATAAAAAATATATTGATGATGTGCTGAATAATCGCCATATCAGATACAGGATTGCGCATAAAATTAAAATTACGAACCAGAGAGATAATGATAAAACAAAATAGAACTGCAAAACAAGACCTGTGATTAACCCGACAGCAGGCAAAACAGCAGGACAGGAGAGCAGAGTCTGTTTGAGCAGTGTTTGTCTGGGGATGAGCTGACTCTGGAAGTCCTCGATTTTTTGCTGTATTTCGTCCAACGGAATTTAAAAATTATTTCGTTATTTTTTTCAAGTCGTTCATATATGGTTGTAAAACTTTCGGTACATTAACTGAGCCATCGGCGTTCTGATTAAGCTCCAGAATCGGTATCAGAATTCTCGGCGAGGCAATCACGGTATTGTTGAGCGTATGGCAAAAGAGATTCTTTTTTGTTTTGCCGTCTTTGTAGCGGAGGTTCAGTCTTCTTGCCTGAAAGTCGTAGAATTTGCTTGCACTGTGTGTTTCGCCAAAGCTGTTGCGGGACGGCATCCAGGCTTCGATGTCATATTTTTTTGCCTGACCTCTGCCGAGGTCGCCTGTGCAGACCTTTGCAACACGATATGGTATTTCCATTGCCTGCATAACAGCTTCAGCGTTTGCACATATTTCCTCGTGATATTTTTTACTTTCAGCGGGGTCATTTTCACAAATAACAACCTGCTCGACCTTGTCAAACTGATGAATTCGATAAAGGCCGTAAGTATCTTTGCCTGCTGCGCCGGCTTCCCTGCGATAACAGGTACTTAGGCCTGCGAATTTCTGCGGCAGTTTTTCCTGCGGGACAATCTCGCCTGTAAAGTAAGCGGTTAAAGGCACTTCGGCTGTGCCGGCAAGATTCAGCTCGTCCCGCTCCATTCGGTAGGTCTGCTCTTCGCTGCCGGGATAATAACCTGTGCCTTCCATTGCCTCCTTTTTCATAAGCATCGGTACTGAGAAAGGCACATAGCCTTTTTTTATCATAAAATCCATTGCGAAACGAAGGATGGCCCAGTGCAGCAGAGCACCGGTGCCTTTCAGGAAATAATTTCTCGTTCCTGCGAGCCTGACGGCTCTTTCAATATCAATTATGTCAAGTGCAAGGCCGAGCTGAATATGGTCTTTAGGTTCAAAATCAAATTTGCGAATCTCGCCCCAGCGGGAAATCTCGACGTTTTCAGTATCGTCTTTGCCCTGCGGCACATCGTCATCAGGCGGCTGAGGAACCTGAAGCATCAGCCTATGAAGTTCTATGTCATCATCGATTTTAAATGTATCACGAATGTTAGCTTCATTTTTTTTAAGTTGTGTTAATTTGTCTAATGCTAACTTTTTCTCCTCTCCTGTTAATTTTGGAATAGATTTACCCAGAGCATTTTTTTCTGTAGTAATTTCCTGCAGGCGAGCCTTTGCCTCGCGCAGCCTTGAATCAAGTTCGAGCAATCTGTCGATTTCAACTACAAATCCTTTAGCTTTGCAGGCAACCTTGAACTTATCAGGGTTTTCTCTGATTTCTTTTATATCTATCATTGGTTAAATCTTTTCACTATAACCACATTGTTCTGGCCGCCAAAGCCAAAGGACTCATTCAGTGCGATATCGACCTGTGCCTTTCTTGGTTTGTTCGGCACGTAATCCAAATCAAGGTTCGGGTCGGGGTCGTTTAAATTTATTGTCGGCGGCAATATGTTATCACGAATCGCAAGGATACAGGTAATCAATTCTGTAGCGCCGGCGGCGCCAATTAAATGCCCAAGCATGCTCTTAACACTGCTGGCAGGGGTGTTTTTGGCCTTTTCCTTGAAGACCTTTTTTAAGGCAAGGGTCTCAATCGAATCGTTTTCAGCGGTGCTTGTGCCGTGTGTGCTTACATAGTCTATATCCTTATAGGATAAATTTGCATCTTTCAAAGCGGCTTCGATTGCCTGCACGGCGCCGCGGGCCTCTTCGTGCATATCGGTTACACGGAAGGCATCGTTACTGCTGCCGTAGCCGATGATTTCAGCAAGAATTTCAACACCTCGTTTCTTTGCTGATTCGAGCGTTTCGAGAATAACTATTGCAGCTCCTTCACCGATGATAAAACCGTCTCTGCTCGCGGTAAAGGGGCGTGATGCCGTTTGCGGGCTGTCGTTTCTTGTTGAAAGGGCGGTAAGACGATTAAAACCTGTAACACCCAGCGGGTGTATCATCGAGTGGGCGCCGCCTGCGAGCATTATATCGGCTTGGCCCGATTGCAGGATTTTAAACGCTTCGCCGACGGCTTGTGTGCTTGCGGCACAGGCGGTAAGGCAGCTCCTTACCGGGCCGCGGGCGCCGGTAAGCATCGCGATATGTGCTGCGGGCATATTCGGCTCCTGCTCAAGCTCACGGTAAGGCTGCATTTTGCCAAATGCCACTGCGGCCCATTTTTGCCAATCCATTTTTGCCGCTGCATCGTCCCAGCCCTGAACTATCGCATTAAAGAAATTTTCGTTATCCACTGAGCCGTCGCCTGCGCCGAGATATATACCCATTTTTCTGCGGTCAATACCGTCGTTTGGATTTTCAGTTTCAATATCTATTCTTGCCTGTCGGCAGGCCTCGCCTGCTGCGCCGACGACAAAACCGCTGTGGCGATTACTGTTTTTATGCAGTTCGGGATTCTTTGTATGTTTTGTAAGGTCGTAATTTTTGACTTCCGCACAGAATTTTGTCGGGTATCCTGAGGCGTCAAATATTGTGTTAGCAGCCGTTCCGCTGCGGCAATTGAGAATGCTGTCCCACATTGTTTTGACATCGTTGCCAAGAGGACAAACTATTCCCATTCCGGTTATTACAACACGATTTTTACTTTTCTCATTCATACTTTTTCAGCACAATGGCCGCTGTTTGGCCGCCATAGGTGTAGCTGCAGCAGAGGACATATTTAATATCTTTCTTCATCTGTTCTTTGGCTATATTTAGTCTGCAGTTTTTATTGATATTTTCGCAGTTTTTGGCAGCGGGGATAATTCCATCTTTCATTGCGCAGCAGGCAGCGACAACATCAACGGTGCCTGTTGCAGCGCCGGTATTGCTCGTCATACTCTTTGTCGGCAGTGCGGGTATTTTGTCAGCGGCACCGGCGAGGGCTTTTTCAATTCCTCTTGCCTCTGCAACATCATCGTCAAATATTCCTGTGCCGTGCGGGATAATCAGGTCGATTTGGTCGGGTTTTATCTTTGCATCCTCAAGAGCCGTTTCAATTGCGTATTGAATGCCTTTGCCATCGGGTTCGAGAAATTCATATTTGGAGTTTATACTGCAGCTTTGGCCGAGACCTGCTATCTGGGCGTAAACTTTCGCACCGCGTTTTTCCGCATTTTCCGGATTTTCCATTATTACGCAGGCGGCGGCTTCTCCAAATACCGAGCCTTTAGCATCCGCATCGAATGGCCGGCAGGCACCCTTGGGATTATTATTGTAATCTGCTGTAGCTCTTTTGAGCAGGCACTGTCTTAAATGAACAATAGGATTAACCTTGGCTTCTCCGCCGCCTGCAAGGGCGGTATCTGCATCGCCGCGAGCGATTATTTGAGCAGCTTCGCCGATAGCAAGATGGCCCGCGGCCTCGGCACAGGTTATAGAATTGCTTGGCCCCTGTATATCGTGGATTATGCCGACGTGGCAGGCGAGCATATTGGGCAGGTACTTGAGCAGCCAAAGTGGTGTGAGCAGTTCTATGCCCTGCGAACCCCATTTTTTTATATCAAATTTCCCATCGGTAATGCTTTTTGCAACGGCAGGGGCAAGCTCGACAAGGTCGCAGCTAATCAGGCCTGCTCCGAGAATTATTGCCGTTCTTTCAGGATTGATAGTTACGTTCTGTTCGTCAAATGCCTTTGTAGTTAATCCTGCATCTTTGAAGGCTTCATCAGCGGCGACGACGGCGAGTTCTATATCGCGCGACATCAGCTTAGTTGTTTTGCGCATTGATTTGGGAACGTAATCTCGGATGCTAAAATCCGGCACCTGGCCTGCAATCTGGCAGGTAAAGCCTGAAGGGTCAAAGGCGGTAATCCTGTTGATGCCGCATTTACTCTGACAAAGGCCCAACCACAGGTCTTTATAACTTAAACCCAGAGGAGTAATTGCTCCCAGACCTGTAATAACCGGCATTTGAGTGGTCATTTGGAAGACTCCGGAACAGGGGCATCAATGCCCGAGGCTCGCAGGACAATGCCAAACAAATCGGTGAATACGAAATTTTCCTTTGGAAATTGCCTGCCTGCGAGGTTCTGGTCGATATGGCTGAACATCAAATCAATTTCAGCAATTGTCTCACTCGCCTCGGCGGAGCTTGGCGAAGCCGGGTCGTTTCGTGTGATTCTGCCTGTTGTCGAAGCGGCCTCAGCGGTGATGGATTCGATTTTGGCATGGATTTTGATTGTGTCGCCGGGGCAGACGTAATTAAAAAAAATGGCTTTGTTGATTTTTGCGAGGATTACTTTTTCCTTGTAATTCCTGGCCTGTCCCACGAGCAGGCCTGCGGTCTGGGCCATTGACTCAATCATCAGGCATTCCGGCATAATGGGAAAGCCGGGAAAATTATCGTGCAGGTGCTCCTCAGCCATAGTTACATTTTTTACGGCAACGGCGTTTGAGCCGCTATTGAATTCGATAAATTTATCTATCCATATCCAACGCATAACGAAAATTAAAAATCAAAAGTAAAAAATCAAAATTGCGGATTCGGCCTTCAGCCGAGATTTATTTTGATATTTAGCCCGCCGCTTGTCCCGCTCTGGCGGGGTTTTACGGCGGGTTGTCTTACGAATTCAGTTTTGAATCAACGTAATTAACCAGGACATCGACGGTAAACAAATCGCCTATTTTGTTGACATTCGGGTCGTTGGCAAATTCAGAAAAGTCAGTGTGCGGCATACGTTTTTTAAGTTCTTCCAGACCCTTTTGCGTAAGTTTGCCGTCACTGATATATTCTTTATTGCTTAAAACGTTTTCAGCGGGAAAGAGTTCCTCGCGGGGGATTTTTATTCCGAAAGCCTTTTCCATACGGAAAACGATATCGAGAAAGTCGATGCTTTCAGCGCCAAGGTCTGCCATAAGAGTTGCATCCGGCGTAACTTCCTCCTCATCAACCCCAAGGGCATCAACGAGCACACCCTTAATTTCCTGTGAAACCTGATCCCGCGTCATAGCCATAAATTAGACCTCCAGTAAGAGAAAAACTACAAATTCAAGAGCTTCCATCGCTCTTTTAATTTTTCAATAATATAAGCGTCTTGGGCGGCAAGTTTTGAATCCTTCTCGGCAAGATTAAAATGCCTGAGACTGAATCTTGCTTCGACAATAGTATCCTGGCCGCAGATGCCTGTACCTGAAAACGAACTTATGGTTTCTTCTATTGTCTTTGCCGTTACGGTGTATTGAATATTCGAACCCGGGGCGGCAAAACTTTTGTATTTTACATTTTTTGCCTGAGCAAGCAACATCATACTGTGGGCAAAATTTTCAGTTTCCCGCACAAGCCAGCAGGCCGATTCTATCAGTCCCTGGAGCAAAAAAACACCCGGCAGAACCGGAAAGGTCGGGAAATGGTCCGCCAGATACTCTTCCGAAAGAGATACATTCTTGACAGTTTGTATCTCTTTACCAGGCGATATCTTAACTACCTTATCAATCAGAACAAATCTCATAATGACCGGTATTGTAATGATATAATTTGTGTTTTCCAGCTTTTTTTCAATAATCCGGCACACAAACGATTGAATAGAGTTTTTATTGCAAAAACATCCAAAGGGGTTATATTTCATACTATGATTGTCAGAAATGCGACAGTTAAAGATGTCGAAGCGATTTATTCGCTGATAAGCTGTTATGCCCAGCTTGACAAGATGTTGTTCAGGTCAAAGGCGTATATTTTTGATAATCTGCAGATGTTCAGCGTAATAGAAGTTGACGGCAACGTTGTCGGTTGCTGTGCGGTGGCGGTAATCTGGTCTGACCTTGCAGAGATAAAATCACTTGCCGTTATGGATGGGTACAAAAATACCGGGACAGGTAAGGTATTGCTTGAAAACGCCGTTCGGCAAGCCGAAAACCTGGGGGTTAATAAAGTTTTTGCCCTGACCCTTGAACCAGCCTTTTTTGAAAAACAAGGCTTTAAGATTGTGGAAAAAAAAACGCTTCCTATGAAGGTTTGGAGCGATTGTGCCCGCTGTCCGAAACAGGAAAACTGTGATGAAATAGCAGTTGAGAAAAGTTTAGGATAGTGTTTAGCTCGGGCTACCCGACTTGTCTTCTTTCAAACAGGGCAATTGCAATCAATATAAAGGCGGTAGTGTAAATCAGGCCATAAATGCCGCAGGAGGTTATATAGCCGATTGTAATTTTGCTGCTCTGCTCGTAAATAGCATCGCTAATCCAGAATACCTGAAGGCTTGGCACGACTATTTTGCCTATTTTAGCCCACAAATGGGTTTCTGCAAGTCTGCCGAATACGTAATCACTTATAAGGCCGAGAAGAAACAGGCCTATGCATAAGCTCAGGGTTACGAGGACATTAAAGCGCGCCGAGAACATTAAAGCCGCCGCCGTTAAGATAAAAAGTGCAATCAAGAGTAATATTGAACCATAGACATCAAATAAATTGATTCCATTTCCCGCAGGGTTGAATTTCCAGTCCCTGTCTATAAAATAGAGAAATACTATAAACATTGTCGCAAAAACTGCAATCAGGACTATTGCAGTTGAGGTGAATTTCCAATCGTAGGAGTAGTTAAGAAAGGCAGTTATAGCGAGTGAAATGCCTATGGTAATAGTAGCTGAAATGATAACGGTCATATCATGGGTATCCCTAACCGTTGAAAGCACACCGTGGCGTATCGTCATTAGCATAGCGATAGTAAAGATATAGTGAGCCAGGATAACGGCAGCGATTACACCTATGAATTTTCCGAGTATAAATACGTATCGGGCAATTGGTTTGGATAGGGTAGTCAGGATAGTTTTCGTTTCAATTTCCTCCGTAATTGCCGCTGATGCGCTGAATACAGCTATGAACAAACCGGCAATAAAAAGCGTAGATAACCCTAATTCTCGCAAGAGTTTGTTGTCATCTTCCATAGTGTACATCGTTAGCGATGGGCTTATAAAGAACAAAAACAGGGCAGCGGCAACAATAACCGCATAGACCGGCTGGCGAATTGTCTCGATAAAGGTATTTTTTGCTATTGAAAACAGTTTATAGAACATTTTTTTGTAATATTTGGTTATAAATCGAAATTTCAAAACTTCCAGGAAGTTTACCGATTATATTAACTCCTTTTATGCTTGTAGTAAAGCAACTTTCTTGTATACTTTGGCAACGAGTCTAAAGTTTCTGTAAAACCAGTATAAATCAGGAATAGCAGAGAACAATAAATGCAGACGGATGCGAAAAAAGCGGGGCTTGTAAGTCTTGCGGCACTTGTTTTAAGCGCAATATTTTTTCTTGGCAGTTTTATTTTAGGTAAGTTGACTGCTTGTTTTGCCCTTTATGCGCTTAGCTGGCAGATAATCGCTGTGGCGGCAATTTGGGCTGTTCTTTCGATTCAGTTCTATCAAAGAGCGCTGGCCGAGCAGGAAAAACTCGATATGGCCCAGCTTCAGCTTGCCAGCGGCGATACGATATTCGAGGCGCAAAAGACCCACAGCGAACTTTTCACGGTGGCGCAGAACAGGTTAAAAATCTTTGAAAAGTGGATTCTGCCTGTTTTTTCTGTTCTTATAGCCATTTACGAGATGGCAATGGGTGCGGTGTTTATAAGGTATCTTCTGCGGCGTCAGGAGGCCCCACAGTTAAGCCATTTACTTCTTGGTGCGGTGCTGACCATCTCTATTGCCTTTTTAAGTTTTCTTTTTGCTCTGTTCGCCACGGGACTATCTCGCCAGCAGCAATGGCGGCCTCTGCGGGCAGGAGGAAGTTATTTACTTGCCACAGCAATTTTGTCGTTTGCCGTTGCCTGCGGGATGGCTTTTGCCCAGTTTAAAGTGCTGGCGATTCTGGCGGTTCTCGATTGGGTTGTGCCGATAGTGATTGTTGTTCTCGGACTCGAAACCGCTCTTAATTTCGTGCTTGATATATACCGGCCGAGATTGAAAGACCAGTACAGCGGCGCCGCTTTTGACAGCAGACTGCTGGCGGTAATAGCATCGCCGGGCAATATTTTACAGACTGCCGCCAGCGCTATCGATTATCAATTCGGCTTTAAGGTGTCGCAGACGTGGTTTTACAGGATAATGGAGCAGGCCGTAGTGCCGCTTATAATTGTCTCAGCGGTAATCCTTTATTTTTTGAGCTGTGTTGTAATTATCGGGCCCGGCTCGGAAGCGATAGTTGAGCATTTCGGTTCTGCGTTTGATTCGAAGGGCGATGTCCGGCTCATCGGGCCGGGACTTACGTTCAAGCTGCCCTGGCCTTTCGAGACGGCGAGAAAATTTCCAGCAAAGGAAATTCAGGAAATACATATAGGCTATGTGCCTGAAGACGACCCCGATAAACAAAAGGCCCCGCTGCTGTGGGGCAGGGAACATTACAAGGCAGAGTATAATCTTCTGGTCGCCACTGAAAGTATCAGTTCGCAGGAAAAAGGCGCGGTGCCTGTAAGTATTATAAGAGCGGCTATCCCTGTTCAGTATCGTGTAGTGGACTTATACAAGTATTTTTATAACTACGCAGATAGTCGTAAAATTCTCGAGGATATATGTTATCGTGAGGTAATAAAATTTGCCGCAGGAGCCAGGATTGAGCCTGAATCCGAAAGCGGCAATGCCGAAGGAAGTGTGCTTGGAGCGGGCAGAGCGAAAGCCGCGGCAGAACTTGTCGATATAATTCAGAAAAAGGCCGACCAGATAGGCCTTGGTGTCGAGATAGTTTTTATGGGTTTGCAGGGATTTCATCCTCCGCCTGGCGTCTCCCAGGATTTTCAGGCAGTCATAGGTGCCGTTCAGAAAAAACAGGCAGCTATCCTTCTGGCTATCGCAGAAAGGGATAAGAAATTCACTATAAATGTTGGTTCCGTCAAACAGGCTGAGTCTCTTTACGGGCTTGCAGAAAAATATATGCAGGCCCAGCAGGGCGGCAAAAAAGAGCAGCAGCAGGCGGATAAAATCAGGATAGACCTTGACATTGCCTTTTCACAGG
The DNA here is from genome assembly GCA_964619675.1 of uncultured Planctomycetaceae bacterium. Lineage (GTDB taxonomy): Bacteria > Planctomycetota > Phycisphaerae > Sedimentisphaerales > UBA12454 > JAPLMW01. Next base: position 31,731 of record CAZUEO010000018.1, read on the forward strand.
CCAGCGGCGAGTTATTTGCCAAGCTTCGCCAGGCGCAAAGTTACGCTTATGAAAAAGCCACGCTTGCCAAAGCTACCGGCCGGCGATTCGGTCAGCAGCTTGAAGCTTACCAGGCCGCCAAGCAGATTTATAAACATGAGTTGAGAATGGAGATGCTGGAAGAAGCCCTTGAGAAAATCAGGAAATATATCATTGTGGCCGAGACTGACAGGCAGGTAACGATAATAGACCTTCAGGAAAAACTTGTGCCGAGCCTGTATGATATTGAGCCGGTAAAAGGGCGATAGAAAATAGAATGAAGATTAAGGACAGAACGAAATGAAAAATATAGCGGTTGTGATTCTTATTGTTTTAATTGTTGCCGTCTTGCTGCTTTATCTTGTCTCGTTTCAGGTGCGCCAGACGCAAGTAGCGCTGGTTTTGACGTTTGGCGAGCCTACGCGTCCGATTACAGAGCCGGGCTGGAAATGGAAATGGCCTGCACCGATACAGACTTTAGTAAGATATGATTCAAGACCTATAATCTTTGAAGGCGTTGAAGAGGAAACGACTACAAAAGGCGGCGAACCGATAATTGTACAGAGTTATCTTATCTGGCGGATAGCTGAACCTACAAAGTTCCGCGAAGCAGTGAGGGATGTCGATGGAGCCGAGAAACTTTTGCGAAGCAGGCTTCGGGACGCGCAGAACAATGTGGTCGGCAGGCATTATTTCAGTGAGTTTGTCAATACCGACCGTTCGCAGATAAAGTTCGGCGAGATTGAAAATGAAATGGCTCTGGTTCTTGCCGAGCCTGTAAAAGAAGCCTACGGCATAAAGGTTGAATCTGTAGGTATAAAGATGCTCAAGGTGAGCGAAAAGGTTACCGAGGACGTCTTTGCGAGAATGAGGGCCGACAGGAAGCGCAAGACCGACGCGACTTTAGCCCAGGGCAATGCCGAGGCGATGCGGATTAAGAGCGATGCGGATTCGAAGATTACCGAACTTCTGGCGGCAGCCGAGGCGAGGGCGAAGGCGATACGCGGCGGCGGTGATGCCGAGGCTGCGCAGTATTATAAAATGCTCGAGGCCGACCCCGAGTTTGCAATGTTCCTTCGTGAGATTGAAACTCTGAAAAAAACGCTTAAGGAACGTGCAACGGTAGTGTTGCCTGCCGATGCCGAGCCGTTTAAACTTCTCAAACAGATGCCGCAGATTGAGCCTAAATAACAGCAGGAATAATTATGAGCGATATTCATAATCACGATAAAACAAACCCTCCGCTTCGCCGAGAGGCGAGTTTACAGACTGAAATCGGGACAGGCGAGTCCGCCCAGGCGGATAAACTTGATGTAGGCAGCAGGAGCCTTGCCGATGCCCTGCGAATCAGTTTCTTCGTTCTCAAGATTATAATGGTTGTGCTTGTGGTGCTGTTTTTCAGCTCAGGCGTTTTTACGGTCGGGCCTGACGAGCAGGCAATGGTTTTAAGATTTGGCAGAATACGCGGTATAACCGGCGATAAGAGAATACTCGGCCCCGGTCTGCACTGGGCGGTGCCTTATCCTATAGAGGAAGTGATAAAATTTCCCGGCAAGAATACCGTACAGCGGGTGGCTTTGGATTTCTTCTGGTACGATGAAACGAAAAAAAACGCCCCCTCGTCGCTTAACCCCGTGATGGATGGTTACTGTATTACGCGTAATGATACCGTGGCGGATTTAAAGGCCGGAGACGATTATAACATCGTGCATTCGAAATGGCTTTTGACTTACAAGATTTCCGATTGTGAACTGTTTTTCAAAAATGTTTATGTAAAACCTGCGCCGGCCGGTCAGAATTATATTGATGTGATACCGGCAAGCGCCGGACCTTTTTTGAAGGCTCTCGTCTGTGAGGCAATTGTTGCCACGATGGTTCAGTTCAGCATTGATGAGGCGATAAAGAGCGATGCCCAGATAAGCAGGCAGGCTTTGAAACTTCTTCAGGAGAAACTTGACCAGATAGAAAGCGGCATAGAAATAGACTCGATGCAGATTACACAGATTACCTGGCCGCGGCAGGTGGATGACGCCTTCATTGCCTCGATAAAAGCCAGTAATGAAGCCGACAGAATCATCCGTGAGGCAAAAGGTTATGCCGAGAGCAAAATCAATGAGGCCGGCGGCATCGAGATAATTAACGCGCTTTTTGACCCGAATATAACGGAGCGGCAAATGGATAATCTGCTGACAAATGCCTCGGGGCAGGTTCGCCAGACGATATCGCTGGCGAAGGCTTACCGGACAGAGGTGGTTGAATCGGCAAAGGCAAGCGCCGATTATCTTGCAAAACTTCTGCCTGAGTACCGTAAAAGACCAAAACTTGTGCTCGAAAGGATTTATCAGGAGGCAATGGAAGAAATACTGAGCAATACTCAGGAAACAATAATAGTACAACCGAGCTCAGGCGTGAAAAGCACCGAGTTCAGGGTGTTGGTAAACAGAGACCCGGTGCTTGAAAAACAGAAAAAACAGGAAAAGAAAGAATAATCAGGATATGGTACATAGAGTATTGAATTTGGCGGCACACGAAGTTGACGTGGAAAAGACGCATCGCAGGCAGGTAAGGGTAAGTTTGGCGCTGATAGGCACGCTTCTTGGCGGAACGCTTCTTTTAAATAGTCTGCTTTCTCCGATTTTCTACGGCAGGAAGGCGGAGGTCGGCCAGATACTTGCTATGCTTGCAGCGATACTGCTGGGTGCGCCGGTTGTTATTCATTCGATAAAATCCGTCATAAAAAACCAGATGCATATGGATGAGCTGGTTGCTCTGGCGATAATCGCCGCTTTTGCCACCGGCGATTATGTTGCAGCCAGTGTTGTGGCATTTTTCCTGTTGCTCAGCGAGCTTGTTGAAACAAGAACAGCACTCGGTGCAAGAGCCGCGATTGAATCGCTGATAAAACTTACTCCAACCAAAGCCAGTCTTGTTGAGGCCGGCGGCGGAGAAAAAGAAATTGATGTCAGCCGTTTAAACAAAGGCGATACAATCCGCGTAAGGCCGGGCGATAATGTAGCCGCCGATGGTGAAGTTATAGTCGGTTTGAGCGCCGTGAATGAAGCGTCGATAACAGGCGAATCTCTTCCTGTTGACAAGGTGGCGGGGATGCGGGTCTTTGCAGGCACCAGCAACCTTACCGGCGCTCTCGATATCAAGGTAACCCGCGTCGGTGCAGATACCACGCTGGGCAAGGTTCAGTCACTTATACTGCAGGCCGAGCAGACCAAAATCCCGATAATGCGGATTATCGACAGGTATGTGAAGTGGTACATACCGACGATATTAATGATAGCTGCGATAATATGGTTTTTTACGCGGGATATAAACCGCGCGATAGGCGCAATTGTCGTTTCCTGTCCCTGTGCATTAATACTTGCCACGCCGACCGCGATGGTAGCGGCGCTGTCGGCTTCCGCAAGGCTCGGTATTCTGATAAAGAAAGTAGCCGACCTTGAGCTTGCCGGCAGGATAACAGCGATGGTATTTGACAAGACCGGCACCCTTACCACAGGCCAGCTTTACGTAACCAAGCTCACGCCTGCCGAAGGTGTCGAGCCGGCAGAGCTTTTAAAAATTGCAGCTTCGGCAGAACAGATGAGCAGGCATCCTGCAGCACGGGCCCTGCAAATAGTTGCAAAAGAGGCCAGTCTAACACTTTCAAACGCTGCTGATTTTGCCGAGACGCCGGGCAAAGGTGTTTCTGCCAAAGTTGACGGCGTGCAAGTTTTGGTAGGCAGAGATACATTTTTGCAGGAGCATAAGGTTAATACATCTGCTGTGCCTGACCCTGCACTGCACGAGGAGCAGGGTTTCAGCACTTTATATGTTGCTTCGGGCTCGAAGTGCATCGGCTGGATAGGTTTGCAGGATAAGACCCGGTCTGAGGCCAAGCAGGCGGTTGAACAATTACTCGGCGTAAATGTAAAGCGTTTGACTATGCTTACCGGTGACAGGCAAGAGGTTGCCCAGCGGGTTGCAGCGGAGCTTGGCTGTACGGATGTGAAGGCCAAATGCCTGCCGCAGGATAAACTTGCGATAGTTGAACGAATGAAAAAGGACGGTCATATTGTGGCGGTAGTCGGCGACGGCATAAATGATGCACCTGCGCTTGCAAGCGGCGACCTCGGTATTGCAATGGGAGCTGCCGGCAGCGACGTAGCCATAAATTCAGCGTCGATAGCGCTGATGAGCAACGATTTGAGAAGACTGCCTTTTTTAGTCAGGCTGTCGCGAAAAACAAGAGCTGTCATAAATCAAAATCTTTTATTCGGCGTTCTGTTTATAATTCTTGGCGTGTCGGCGTCGGCGGCAGGCTGGCTGCCGTTGATTTATGCTGCCGTACTGCATTTTACAGGTTTGCTCGTTGTGGTTTTCAATAGTGCAAGGCTCGTCAGATTCGGCGAAGAGCTTGAGCCGCATGGCGAAACACAAGTGAGCAATTGAGCAGGGGGAAGGAATTTGAAAGACGAGCAATTTGCAATAGAGACATTTTCACTGACAAAGATTTTCAGCGACTGGTGGGGACGCAGCAGGGTTATTGCGGTTGAGGATTTGAATCTTAAGGTCAGGCGCAATGAGGTGTTTGGGTTGCTTGGCCCGAACGGCTCCGGTAAGACGACATTTCTGAAAATGCTGCTGGGCCTGCTTCACCCGACAAGAGGCAAAGCGATTGTTCTGGGCGGCGACAGCAGGAATCCCAAAATAAGCGCTAAAATCGGGTTTCTGCCTGAAGAGTCGTATTTGTATCCGTATTTGAATACTCGTGAAACGCTTGATTTTTACGGCAGACTGTTCGGTTTAAATTCGGCTCTGCGCAAAACGAGAATTGATGCGCTGCTGGATATGGTCGGCCTGTCTGGTATGGCCAATCGGCCTGTGGGCACGTTTTCAAAAGGTATGGCGCGCAGAATTGGTCTTGCGCAGGCGTTGATAAACGACCCGCAGCTTCTGATACTCGATGAGCCGACAAGCGGCCTGGACCCCATCGGTACAAAACAAATCAAAGACCTGATTGTAGAGCTTGGAAAACGAGGTAAAACCGTGCTTTTGAGCAGTCACCTGCTTGCCGATGCCGAGGAGGTTTGCAGCAGGATAGCAATACTTTACGGCGGACGTATTCAGCGTCAGGGCAGTGTCGATGAGCTTCTCAAGCAGGCGGACAAGAGGCAGATTACAACTGATGTAATAAACGATGATGCGGTCGAGAAAATCAGACGGATTATAGAGAATCAGGGCAGCAATTTTGAGATAATTGAGCCCTTGCAGAGGCTTGAGTCGTTCTTTATAGATATAGTCAGACAGGCACAGCGTGAAAAACGACCGACAAGCGGAGTAGTGAACCGGATGGAGGTCACGGCTGCCGAGAGCGCTGCCGCTGTGTCGGATGTGCTTGACAGACTTGTTGCCGCCAGGGTTGAGCCTGAAAAATTGACGGAACCACAAAAGGTTTTAAAGCCGATAGAACTGAAGCCGGATGAGGATATTTTAAGCAGGCTCACTGAAGATGAGCAGGAAGATATTAAGCCGCCGAGTCAGCAGGTCGAAGAGCAGCAGCCGGACATCCAGAAACAAAAACAGCAGGATGTCGGGAAAGAATTTCTTGACAAGCTTGTGGACGACCGGTCGGGGGATGATGAAAATGGGTAGAATCTGGGCCGTTGCCAGAAACACTTTTGTCTCTTCAATGAGGATGAAGACCGCAATAGTGTTTATGCTGCTGCTGATTGTACTTTTGCCGATACTGAGCCTGACAAGCACCGGTGACGGCACTGCTATGGGACGCATCCAAAGCTTCATAAGTTACGGGCTCGGTCTGGTTACATTTCTGCTTTCAGTTCTTACTATTATAGTTTCCTGTTACACGCTAAGCATCGATATAAAGCGTAAGCAGATTTATACAGTTGTTACAAAACCCATCAGGCGTTTTGAGCTGGTTATAGGTAAAGTTATTGGCGTGGTGCTTCTTGATTTGCTGCTGCTGGTTGTGTTCTCATCGGTAATTTATGCGCTTACTGTGCAGATGCCGCATTTTGCAAAGGCCTATCAGGCCGAGCTTGGCCGGCTGGACAATGAGTTTTTTACTGCAAGAGCGGCTCTTAAAGTAAGCATTGACGAACAGGCCGTAGAGAATCGTGTACGCCAGGCTTATGACGAGCTGCAGCGCAGCGGCCAGATTAGCGAATCTCGCAACAGAGACGAGGTGCTTACGGAATTACGCAACGCAGAGAAATTCAGCAGGCATTCTGCGGAGCCCGGCGGAGTGGTTTTATGGGAATTTGAGAGTGTCAGGCCTTTCGATGTAAATGAAAGTATCTTTATACGTTTCAAGTTTAATGCTTCTCAGGAACCGCCTGACAGGAATATTTATGGCGTCTGGTACGTGGGAGATTATCGGCAGATAAAATACGGCCAGTCCCGGATGCAGACGCCGATTTATACTGTTCCTCGCAAAGATGTAATCGGAATGCTGCATGAATTTAAAGTTTCTGCTGATGCGGTAGCCGGCGACGGCTATCTTGCCGTGGTTTTTTATAATGACCCGATGAACGAAACAACGGTGATATTTCCTATAGAGGACGGTTTTGAGGTCCTTTACAAGGCAGGCAGTTTCACAGACAATTTTCTGCGTGCCGTGCTGATTATATTTTCAAGACTTGTATTTCTGGCTGCTCTTGGCGTTTCGCTGTCAACTTGGCTTGGCTTTCCGGTAGCGGTGCTTTGCTGTTTCGCAGTGTTTTTCACAGGTGTTATCAACGGTTTTGTAATCCAGTCTTTTAAATATCTTGGTCAGAACATCGCGGTATTTTACCAGTACGTCATAAAACCATTGATATGGCTTCTGCCCAAGTTTGATGAGAGCTTCAATGTCAACAAATATATAATTGATGCCAGACTGATAAAGTCCGGTTTTCTGACTCTTGCTGTTGGGATTCTTGTAGTGAAATCATTGATTTTACTTCTGGCGGGGTTTTTAATTTTTGCGAAACGCGAGATAGCCAAAGTTATAGTTTGAACTATTCCACCGTAGGCGGATAAGTATATGTGGTTTAAAAGCCTTATTATTTGTTTAGTGTGTTTGGTCGTTGCGGCGGGCCTGCTTTTTTTGGGTTCTTTGAGGCTCGATAATATAAATGCGCAGCGCAGCGAAATGAAGCTGATAATGAATGAGCCGCTTGAAAATGCGCCGCCTTCGCTTGCCTTTGCAACGGTGGCGCTTGGGGCGTTTCGCGGTCTTGTTGTGGATATTCTCTGGCTGCGGGCAGACCAGTTGAAGGAGGAAGGCAAATTTTTTGACGCGAAGCAGCTTGCCGAGTGGATAACTCTTCTGCAGCCGAGATTTGCCTCGGTATGGGTTTTTCATGCGTGGAACATGGCTTATAATATTTCAGTTGCGATTCCGTCGAGCCGGCCGCAGGAACGGTGGCAGTGGGTCAAAAATGGTTTCGAGCTTTTGCGAGACAGAGGCATAGAGAAAAATCCGCGCAGCATAGTGCTTTATCGTGAGCTTGCATGGATATTTCAGCACAAGATAGGCGATATATCGGACGAATGCCACACATATTACAAACTTCAGCTTTATGATGCGATGCAGCCGCTGCTTGGTCCACAAACACAGGGACATTACAAATCTCTTGCCGATGCACCCAAAAATCCTGAGGATATACTGGCCAGACCGGATGTTATAAAATTTGTAAATGAGCTGGCTTTGGCTGACGGCGCCTTTGCGAAACCTGCCCAGCTCGTTGATAATTATCTTTCTCTCAGGCAGCAGCCGCAGCGTTTTTCACCGCAGGCTTTTGCGGTTATTGACAAATACCGCGGCACAAAGACGCTCGAAGATTTCGATACTTTCGCAAAAGCGTATTATCTGCGGCACACCTGGAAACTCGAGCCACGGCTTATGGTACAGTTGAATGAAAAGTACGGCCCGGTTGATTATAAGGACCCCAATGAGGTATTACCGCTGAACTGGGAGCATCCTGACGCTCACGCTATTTACTGGGCGGCGCTTGGCTTGCAAAGAGCTTCCAGCCAAGAGTATTCGACAGATGAGCTGAACACCGACAGGATTGTTTTTCACAGCATTCAGAACCTTTACAGAAGGGGCAAAATGATTGTTTATACCTCAAGACTGCCGGCGAAAAATGACCCTTGTTCTATCATAGAGCGTGAAAGTATTTTTTTGGTTCCTGACCTGCGAATGTTTGACAGGTATGACCAGGCATTGAAAGCGCTGCAAAAGAAGTACACTGAGCTTGGGAGCAATGTGGAAAGTCTTCAGAACGCTCATCGTAATATGCTTAAGCGCGCGGTATTGTTGTTTTACCAGGCCGGTCATATGAATAAAGCCCTGGAGATTTACAATACACTGCGAAAGGAATATCCGCAGGACAGGGAGGTGCAGGTCTCACTGACTGAATATGCAAGGAACAGATTTATCAACGAACTTGCAATGATAGGTATGAGCGATGCCCGCGAGATTGTGATACTTATGCTGCAGGAGGCGTATTACCGATATGCTGTGGGTGATGACGATGAGGCTTTCGGCAGGGAGAAAATGGCCCGGGAGGTGTATAATTATTATCAAAAGGAATACGGACTTGAAGAAGGTATTGATAGAATAGCCCTTCCTGACTTTGAAGTGTTTAGATACATAGGGATAACCAGTTTTTTGAATGATATGAGATATCCCGATTATATTCGTCAGAACCTGATTGACCGAATACGGATTGAAATGCCTCAGCTTTACGAAAAACTAAAACAACAGCACGAATACTTCATTCAGGAAATGGAAAAGCAGGAAAGCGCGCAGCAATGATTAAGCGGTATTTTGCGACGGAGAATCTGACCGAATCACAGCAGAAGGCAGTCTGGCACAAAGACGGCCCATTGCTTGTTATAGCCGGTCCCGGTAGCGGCAAAACGCGTGTGATAACTAACCGTCTTGCAGCGCTCATTAATCAGGGAATAGTGCCTTCCAGTATTTGTGCAATAACGTTTACGAATAAAGCGGCCGATGAGATGCGCAACAGAGTTTTTGCGATGAACATCGGCGGCGGGGTGCATATAAGTACCTTTCATTCGCTTTGTGTAAGGATTCTCAGGCAATTCCCGCAGGCGGCGGAAGTATCGCCTTATTTCAGCATTTATAATGAGACGGACCAGAAAAACTGCGTCAAAGAAGCTGTAAAGGCGACGGAGCTTGATGCAAAAAATTTCCCGCCGGGTCGGCTGCTGGAGGCAATCTCACGACTGAAAAATAATCTTCAGGATGTTGCGGATTTCGCAACCGCCTATAGCAGCGATTATTTTTCTCAGTGCCTTGCGAAGATATATCGTAATTACCAGAAGATTCTAAAGCAAAACAATGCGCTTGATTTTGACGACTTGCTTTTGAAGGTTGCATTTCTTTTACGGGATTTTCCCGATATTCGCAGACAGTTGAACGAAAGATTCCAGTATCTGATGATTGATGAATATCAGGATACCAATCACGCTCAGTATCAGATTGCCCGCGGGCTTTCTCTCGAGCACGGCAATATCTGTGTAACCGGTGACCCTGACCAGTCGATATACGGCTGGCGCGGCGCCGACATCGGCAATATACTTGCATTTGAAAAAGACTGGCCGCAGACAGTGGTCGTCAAACTGGAGGAAAACTTTCGCAGCGGTCCTGAAATCCTTGTTGTTGCCGACAAACTTATCGCTGCAAACAAAAGCCGCAAGCTGAAAAATCTTGTTCCTGTAAAACAGGCTGGTGCCGAAATTGTTGTGCAGTGTCTTGATGATGAGCAGGCCGAGGCCGCTTTTGTGGCTGGTTTTATAAAACAACTGTTGGATAGCGGTGAAGATGCCAGCCAGACGGCCGTTTTTTACCGGGTTAACTCGATAAGCAGAGCGGTTGAGGAGGCTTTTATTGAAAACCGTATTCCTTATCAGGTGGTTCGCGGCATCGAATTTTATAATCGCAGGGAAATTCGCGACATTCTCGCATATCTGCGGATTATAGTAAATAGTGCCGATGCACAGGCCCTTTTGCGTATAATCAACACGCCTGCAAGAGGGATAGGCGACACAACGATTGGGCGGCTGGAGGCTTTCGCGGCATCGAAAGGCATAAGTCTTTATCAGGCGGTAAAAAACTGTGAGACTTTAGATTCTATCCCGGCCGGCACAAAAACAAAACTTAGAAAATTTTCTGATATGATTGAAGATTTTAGAAAAGATACAACCGGCCTGGTCGCGGTTTTGATGGACAAGGTTTTTAAAGTGAGCGGTCTTTATGAGTTCCTCAAATCTCAAACGGCACAGGAAGATTACAGTAAGGCTTCGCCGCTGGATAATGTTGCAGAACTTATAAGTTCCGCGGGAAAATTTGACCAGCAGCAGGGCGGGACCCTCGTTGATTTCTTGCAGCATATTGCGCTTTTCAGCGATACAGATGCCTACGATTCACAGAGCGGCAAGGTTTCGCTGATGACGCTGCATTGCGCCAAAGGTCTTGAATTTGAAAATGTTTTTATTGTAGGTCTTGAGGATGGGATTTTGCCGCACGAAAGAAGTAAGGATGTTATATCTGAGATGGAAGAGGAACGTCGGTTGTTTTTTGTCGGAATTACAAGGACAAAAAAACGATTGAGTATTACCCTCAGCAGGCACAGAACCATCCACGGCCGAACGACCAGAACAATCCCTTCTCACTTTCTTTCCGAGGCGGGTTTGCAGCTACAGGAAATCGTAGAAAAGCAGGAAGAATTTGAAGATAAAAACCGTGGTAATATTTATTATGAAAGGGATTACAGTCAGGATTCTTATGATGGCAAACAGGCTTTTGTCACAGGTCGGCTTGTATCCCATAAAAAATTCGGACTCGGCAGGGTGAAAGAGTTTCACAATCTCGGCGAGAGCAGTATAATTGTCATTCAGTTTAACAGCGGACAGGTAAAACCGCTAATGCTGAAGTATGCTGATTTGAATGTTGTTGAATGAGTCAATAGGAAGTGCGTATGAAGCAGCATCAGATAAAATTTTATTATAAAAATGTCACGGCGGAAGTTCTTGGTGCAGAACACGGCATAACCAAAGAGCAGTTTAACCAGCTTGCTCAAAAGACCGAGCCGTTAATAGAGCAGTTAAACGCTGACAGGAAGGCAGGCAAGGCTTGCTATCGTGATTTGCCTTATCAGGGGAAAACTGTTGAGCAGGTAAAAAAAGTTGCAAAGGAGTTTGGCTGGTGTGAAAATTTTGTTGTGCTCGGCATAGGTGGTTCAGCCCTCGGCAATATCGCACTTCAGACGGCACTGAATCCCTATATGTATAATCTTGATGATAAGCAGCGCAAAGGCCCGAGACTATTTGTTTTTGATAATGTTGACCCTCAGCAGATGAGTTCATTTCTTGACTGGTTGGTTGGCAGGCTTGATAAAACCGTTTTTAATGTAGTAAGCAAATCGGGCAGGACTGCTGAAACAGCGGCACAGTTCCTTACGGTTTGCAAGATGCTCGAACAAAAGCTGGGCAAAGATTCTTTAAAAAAACATATAATCGCGACAACTGACTTGAAAGGGGGTACATTGCGTAAGACGGCAAGTGAATTTGGGTTAGTTAGTCTCCAAGTGCCTGATGATGTTGGCGGCAGGTTCAGTGTTTTAAGTGCTGTCGGCCTGTTAAGTGCGGCGGTATGCGGAATTGATATTGAGCAACTTCTGGCAGGGGCCGCCGAGATGGACAAAAAGGTAAGTCAGCAGAGCTTTTATCAGAACCCGGCAGCGGTAAACGCAGCGATAAACTGGTACTACTACAACAGGGGCAAACGAATATCGGTAATGATGCCGTATAGTTACGCATTAAAAGATTTTGCCGACTGGTACAGGCAGCTTTGGGCTGAAAGTCTGGGCAAGGCAAAAGACCTTTCCGGCAAGATGGTTTCCACAGGTCCTACGCCTGTAAAGGCGCTGGGTGCTACCGACCAGCACAGCCAGGTACAGCTTTACAGGGAAGGGCCGAATGACAAATTGTTTACATTTCTTGCGGTTGAAGATTTTGACCGGGATGTACAGATTGGTTCGCCGCCGGCTGTTGCGCCGGAGCTTGGTTATTTAGCCAATCAGAAGATGAGCAGGCTTTTGAACAGTGAAAAAATTGCGACTGAATACGCTCTTGTGGCAAATCAGCGGCCGTGTCTTACTGTTGCGTTTGACAGGATTTCTCCTTATACTGTAGGGCAGTTCGTATATCTTTTTGAAGTCTCGGCATCTATCGCCGGTTTGCTTTTTAATATAAACGCTTATGACCAGCCGGCGGTTGAGCTTGGGAAAGATGCGACACTTGCCCTGATGGGCAGCGGCGATTATATAGAGTTGGCCGAAAAAATAAAACCTTTTACGGAAATTGACAGTCATTTTATCATATAATCTTAAAGAGGGTAAGTTATGCGGTTTGCAGTGGTAATGGCAGGCGGGACGGGCAAAAGATTATGGCCTTTGAGCAGGGAAGACAGACCCAAGCAGGTTCTCAAGTTGCTTGACGGCGATACTCTGCTGCGAAATTGTTTTCAGCGGTTAAGCTCGCTTTTTGACCATCGCAATATAATAGTTTTGACAAACAGGGGCTATTGCGACCTTGTCAGGGACAACCTGCCTGAGATTCCTTATGACAATGTTATAGCTGAGCCGATAGTTCGCGATACGGCCGGTGCCATCGGGCTTGCCGCCAGCGTACTTTGCCGCTTCGACCCTGATGCCACTATGGCGGTAGTAACGGCAGACCAGGTTATCAGGCCTGTGGATGTTTTTCAGCAGGCTCTTGCCGACGGTATGACTTATGTGGAAAAAAATCCTGATGTGCTGATAACCTTTGGAATACAGCCGTCTTTTCCGAGCACCCAGCTTGGTTATATAAAGCTCGGCAAAAGCCACACGTGCAGCGACTGCGACAACGAAATTTTCGATGTTGAGGAATTTAAGGAAAAACCTGATTTGGATACCGCCAAGGAATATCTTTCAAGCGGCCAGTTCTGCTGGAATTCCGGTCTTTTTGTATGGAAGGCCAGGCGCGTACTTGAACTTTTATTTGAGAATCTCCCGCAGGCAAAACAGCCTCTGCAAAGGATTCAGGCTGCGTGGGGCGGGCCGGGTCAGGAAGATATACTTGCAGAGTATTTTGTAAAACTGCCGAAGATAAGCATTGATTTTGCAGTTATGGAAAAGGCGCCGGATGTACATGCCATAAAGCTTAGCTGCCGGTGGTTCGATATGGGTTCTTTTTCTGCTCTTGCAGATATTATTCAGTCCGACGCCGACGGCAATATTGTTGTGGCGAGCAAAAGCGAAATTCTTGATTGTAATGACAGTATTTTTGTAACCGAGGATAAAAATCATCTAATAGCTGCTATAGGGCTTAAGGAAATGGTGGTTGTGCATAGTCCGGATGCCACGTTTGTTTGTCCTGTTGAACAGACCGGCAGATTAAAAGAGCTGCTCGAGCTTATCCGAGAGCATGGCAAAGAGCAGTATCTGTAACTAAGTTTTTGTGGATAGATGCGTTTCTTATGTATAGATCTGGGTGATAAGCGCACCGGCCTTGCGGTATGTGATGACAATGAGACCATAGCCAGTCCTGTTGGCGTCATCGAAGGCGGGGCAAATTTGTATGACCGGATAACCCGGGCAATAAAACAGTATCAGGCCCAGGCTCTGGTTTTTGGTTTGCCGTTGAATATGGACGGCGGCGAAAACGAAAGAACGGTACGAACGAGGAGATTTGTTGAGGAAATCAAAGGCAGAATAAATCTGCCGGTATTTTTTCAAGATGAAAGACTTTCAAGTTATTCAGCACAGGACAAATTGTCTCAAACAGGTCTTACGCATAAAAAGAAAAAAAACAGAATGGATGCAATTGCAGCAGCTGAGATACTAAAGGGTTTTTTGGAGAGTAGAAAAAATAGGGAGAAGGATTCCGGTTAAACAAATCTTGCCGGCGTGTCGTTATTTAAAACATAAGAGTAACTCCGGCGTTTAATGCATTTGTGTTGTTGCCGG
>CAZUEO010000019.1:0-43367 GCA_964619675.1 uncultured Planctomycetaceae bacterium
CAGCCGTGCGAACTATTCCTGACACAAAACTGGCCAGAAACATAGCAACCACCAAAACAAGCAGGGAAGCTATAACCTTAGGGACGTAAGCAAATAAGCTCGCAAGAACATCGGAAGCCTTCGGAAGACCCAGTGCATCAACTGTCATTACTAAAACCATAATAATAATCAGCCAATAAACCAGGTTGCTTATTACCTCTCCGGCGGAAATTTTCAAATCGCCCTTCTTTAGAATTGCTGATATACCCGCCTTGTCCGCCAGCGTATCGAAGCGGATTAACTTAAGCAGCCAGTCAACTACCCGTTTGATTGCCTTGGCTATAAGCCAGCCTACTATCAGGATTATCAATGCCCCAAGCAGGACAGGAAGATAAGCCAGTATTCTGGTCAACATTTGGGTGACCGGCTCAATGATAAGAGTGTTCCATTCAATTACAGCTAACATTTTCTGTACCTCCGCAATAAATTGTCAATATTGAACGCTTGCCTTTCTATTTCTCAACCTCTTCTTGCTCTTCCCCTGAAAACTAATTTGCAGTAATTACTCAACTAACATGCAAAAGCCGATATGTCAACACTTTTTGTTCATGTTTTTACCCCCGAATCAAAAAAACTCTTTTTTAAAATAAAACGACTTATATCCTCTGCCTTTTCCCAATAAACCATTATTATTCGGGATTTCCTGCATACGCGCCTTAATTGCGACCTGCTGCTAACGGCTGTCAAATTCCACTTGCAGTATCTGACCAAGCTGCTGGGATAACTGTTCTATTTTATCTTCTGTAAGGTTGGGGTTTATTACCTGTGCCTTTTCATCCCTGCCCGTAATTTTTACGGTCCATATTTCCTTGCCGTCGATAATTTGTGAAGAATCGTATTTAACAAGGCGTTTGCGCATCAAAATGAGTGTCAGCACAAAACGGAAGTTTACTTTTTCCTCGTCGGTTTCGCTCGCCAGTCTTTCGAAAAATGCAAGCAGCATATCATTATCCACGAAGATTTTTTTCTTCTTGTCGTCTTTCGGCATTATGCTTTTCCAGTAGCAGTAAGCCGCAGGCTTATTTGCCATCCAGTATTCTATGCTGTAATCCTGCCGCCCCAGACCCTGCGGTGTCTCAATGAGCGTAGCGATGAATTCTTCATCAGGCTGTATTATTTTGCCGCTGCCGCTGCATGCACCCGTTGGTTTATGTATATCCCATTCAGCCATTTATTTTGTATCTATTCAAAAACGAGCCATTGTTTTATCTTTTCAACGGTTTTTTCGCCTATGCCCCTGACGTTTTCAAGGTCGCTTATCTTTTCAAATGTATTTTGCTCATTGCGATAGTCAACTATCGCCTGTGCTTTTCCTGTGCCTATTGAGGGCAGCTCGGCAAGCTGGCCGACAGAAGCAGTATTAGGATTGAGTTTATCCGTCCGGGCAAAAACCGTTTTTCCGGAATGTCGCAAAACCGGAAAAACGAAACAAAAATTTAAAATAATGCCCGCAAAAAAAACTGCCGCAAGCACCCCGGCTGCTTGTTTGTTTTTATCATCCGAATACTTCATAGAACAATTCCTGAACACCTGCCCTAATTTCACTTTTGCAGAATTTTTTTCTGCAGTTTTGCCATTGTCGCGAAGGACTTCTTCGGCTCAAATTTTTCGGTCAGCAGTCCTTCGCCGGCAAGGTTATTTGCATTTCCATCTGCAAGGGCCGAATAGGTTATGGTATTAACAAAGGGCTTGCTGAAGGCAATTTTGCAGAACTCTTCTATCCATTTTGACTGTTGTGTCTGATCCCAGGGCTTGTACCACTGTCCCGCCTCGTTTGGCTGCTGTTTTTCGCCGTTTACTGTATCCGGCACGCCGAAAGCGGTTATATGCAGAGGTTTCGGCACAAATCCGAAGCGGTCGAGCATTGCGGAAATCTGCATCATATCGCGTATGTGCATTCCCGGCTCATTTCTGCCAAAAACCATTTGAACGCCGAGCGCATCGTAGTTTATGCCTGCCTGCGTTACCATATCGATATAGATAAGCGGCGGCACGGTATCAGGATTTTGCGCGTAATATTCGCCCCACGGATAAACTATATCAATCATCTTAAGGCTTCTGTTATCGGCTTCTCTTGCGGCAAGACAAGCCGTTCTGGTGATTTCCAGAATCCGCTCGAAACTGAAGGCGAAATGGTTATAGGCATTCAAACCACTCAAAACCAGCCAGATATGAACGTACTTCGCATATCGGGTAACAATTTTTGAAATGAATTCGTAGCTGGCCTCGCGGATAACTTCAAAATCACTTTGGCCTTTCAGCCAGCCGGGCAGAAACTTCTGGTCAAAACATAACAGCGGCCCTGCGCAAAGAAGTATTCTCTTTTTGCCCAGAAGCTCGATGCAGTTGTCCATTTCGTCAAAATCATATTCGCCCCTGACAGGCTCTATCTTCGACCAGTCAACAGGTATCGTAACATGAGCGAACAGTTCGACTATCGCTTTAAGATAATTCTTGTTTTCAAGATGCTGCGGCTCAATCATGCAGCCCAAGCTCGAACGCGCAAAGCCGCGATTCTTGAGCCTGGCATCGAAAAGAATATCCGCGTATTTTATTGCGAGCTGTTCGGAAAACTTCAGTGCCCTTACCAGACACTCATCGGCCATTTCCGATGCCTTGGCAGGCTCATCTATGTTTTCAAGCATCTGAACGAAAAACCACTGAATCTCATTTGCCAGGCTTCCAAAATGATTCTTCTGCTCGAAAATCGCCCAGTCCTCGCGCTTAATGGTTATTTCCATTAGTTTTGCACGGGCCAGCTCGACATTTAATATATAAGGCTGTTCCCTCTCCGGCAACCGGGTTGTACAAAGCGATACGATGCCGAAGCGCTCCACAGGCCAAAGCAGCGACAAGCCCGCAGGCTCAGCATTACTTCTCGTTTTGCAGTCTATAATGCCATTCTGAAAGGTTATGAACTTCGTGCTGCGAAACGGTATCCTGTCAGTGCCAAATAACGTAACGCCCGTAAGCGCAAAATCCTTCGCTACCTTGCCATCTTTGAATACTATAAACTTCACCCGTCAAACCCTAAAAATACGTCAAAAAATACAGAAAATTCGTATAGACAGGGAATTATAGCACCAAATAACCCCAAATCAATGAATCTTTTTTATGTGTCGTATAGGAATGAACTTGCACGCACACGGCATAGCGGAACGTAAACTGAGAAAAAGTAACTAATTCACACAGGCAACAGCAACTAAATCCATATCGCTTTTTCCAGATTCGCTGTAATCCCTTAACTGCTGATTCTGCTCAATTAACCCGGCTATCAAAGAAAACTGCTCAAGTATGATTTCTATATGCTCAAAAGACTGCTGTGAACTGCCCGGCAAAAGCATTACCACATAACCAATACCATTAAAACCAGCCGAAAGACTCGAAGCAGCGACCAGGAAACCATCAATATGAGCTATCAAAGGCTCCTGGCCATCATCAACCCTCCTGCAAAGCCCATCCAGCAAACCTCTATCACAAAAGACCTTCTCAAAAACGTCCAGCCTGCTGGCGACGTAACTGCCGTTGTGATTGAGAATTGCAACAACAACGTCGGTGTCGGCAAAACTGTCAAAAACCATACTCGCTATCCGGTTAATAATCATATCAAAACTAACTTCGGCAGGAAAAAGCCGGGGTTTAACCAAAATCTTATGAGCCATTGGCAGATATTATCGACAAATATAAGGTTATAGGACGCTGCTGAAGCGGAGAAAGGCAAGGCACGGAAAATTTCAGGCACAGATTACAATCTATTGTTCAATTCTGATTTGTGCGGGGTTGTCGAGGACGATTTCCGGCTGGTTCTGATAGGATGTTATAAAGCCGGTGATTTGGACTGTTTTGCCCGTGTACCGGTCCGGGTTGGGAAATTCAGAGGCGCTGGAAGCAAAAATCACGGCGCCAAACGGACAGGTTCTGTAATTGCGACAGAAATTTAAAAATATAGTGCCTTTTCGGGAAGTATAAATATGGTCCACTTTGCCTGTTACGCAGGCGTATTTCCCGACGTGAGCCGGAGCCTGGGAAAAATCTATGCGCAGGTCGGCCTGCCGCAAAGGCCGCGGCGGCGGACCGGCAGAAAACGGTTTTTTTGACAGCAGAATTGAGCCTGCAATTATAAGCGCAGCAGCGATAATGGTTATGGGTATCTTGTTTTTCTCAAGAAAATCTTTCATAATATTCTCCACACTATCGCCGCCAGCGCCAGAGTGTCAGACCAATTATATCAATATTTCTTCAGGAAGGGAAAGGAAAGTTAAGGTTAAAGATTGCGCCAAACAGTTGCGGTTACGTTAATCGTAAAGTGTAGTTTAAGACGTAACCGGTAAACGAATTTGCATTTACTGACCCACTTTATAAAAGCCGCGGCAGGGAACGTCTATCGACCCCTTGCCTTTAATTTTTATATGCAGCGTATCTGAAAAGATCCGCAACTTGCCTTCCCTGGGCGGCGGGATTATATCAACATCTATCTTAAAGCGATTGGCAGTCTGCACCTGATTGACAACCTTGATGATGCCTTTGTCGGAAACAATCGACTCAAGCTCAATAGGCTGATTATAATTGCTCGTAAGATATATGGTACGCTTCTGAACTTCGCCGGCAACCGCATCCCTGATAATAATCACAGTCGGCGAAGCATCAAACTCCCTCAGACAATTATAGCCGACCCGCACAGACTTGTTAGCAGGATGATTAATAGTAAAAATGATATAGCCGCCAAGATATTTACGGAGATTCTCGACATTCACCTTAGGATACAAAGTATGTGTGTCTGATACTTTGTTGGGGTCAAAATCTATGGTAAATACACCGCCTTCGGAATGAACGGCCGTTACTGCAAACGGCTCATTATTATCGATGCTTTTTAGAGTTATCGCAACTGCACCGGCATTGTTCGCATCAACAAGTGAAAGAGTCATTGTTTCAGGAGCTACCCGAACCTGAGTCTGAACGCGAGCCCTTATAGTAAGCTCCACCCTTGGATTTTCGGGGTCGTTGCAGGAAACAAATATTCTCTGCGACGTCGGGCCCGAATACCGTGGTGCATGAAACCGGACACTCACCTGTCCCGATTCGCCGGGGGCGTAGTCCTTCTTCTGCAATTCCGGCACCGTACACTTGCACGTGCCTTTGGTCCGCGTAATTTGCAATGTGGCCTTGCCGGCATTGGTAAAAGCAAAGGTGCAGTTATTGTAGCTGTCGGGAGATATATCGCCAAAATCATGAACCACATTGTCAAACTTTATATGAGGCACGGGGCCGGTTGATTTGAGTTTTTGGGGCGTGTTTTTGTCCGGCGGGCTGGAACTTGCAGCCTCGGACTGATACGATGAAACAGAAATCAGAAACAGGGTAACAAAAACAGAAACAACAATATTATAAAATCTGCCGTTCATAATCGCTTCTCCATTAATCTGCTAAACAAATCCGCAAAATTCCAAACCATGCATTCTAACAATAAGTTGTCCCTTTTGCAACAGTAAATTTTGCCTGCCGGACAAACAAAGAAAACTTGTGAAACGGTGGCGGCTGTGGTAAATTAAGCCGCAAATAACGAAAATACGGCTCTTTACGGATGAGGCAAAAATGAACGTATTGCTGATAGGAAACGGCGGAAGAGAGCACGCTATCGCGTGGAAGCTGGCACAATCGAAACAAATAAACAAGCTTTTCATCGCACCCGGCAATCCCGGCACCGCCAAATGCGGCGCTAATATCGATATTAAAGCGGACGATTATGACAAACTCCTTTCCTTCGCCAAAGATAATAAAATCGGTCTTGCCATCATAGGACCTGAAGACCCGCTGGCAGCAGGTATCGTTGACAGATTTGAAGCGGCAGGCATAAAAGCCTTCGGACCGAGCGGGGCAGCAGCCCAGCTTGAGGCCGACAAGGCTTTTGCAAAACAAATAATGAAGGCCAACGCGATACCAACGGCAGAAAGCAGAACCTTTGACAATTTTCAGGACGCCAAGGCATATATCGCAAGCAGGGATGAGGCGGTTGTCATCAAGGCCGCAGGACTGGCCAAGGGAAAAGGAGTATTTGTCTGCGACGACCCTGCCGAGGGAATCATCGCCGCTGAAAAAATTATGTGCGACAAAATATTTGCAAGTGCAGGCGACAAAATCGTCGTTGAAGATAAGCTGCTGGGGCAGGAAGCATCGATACTGGCCTTTGTGGACTCGAGAAATATTTATGTACTTGAAAGCTCACAAGACCACAAACCTATCAGGGACGGAGACAGCGGCCCAAACACCGGCGGTATGGGCGCCTACAGCCCGGCGCCAGTAGTTACGGAAAAAATTATGGGCCAGACTATCAAAGAAATATTCGTGCCTATAGTTGACGGAATGAACAAAAACGCCACACCTTACAAAGGGATTCTATACGCTGGAATTATGATTACGCAGGGCGGGCCGCGAGTGCTCGAATTTAATGTGCGATTCGGAGACCCTGAAACGCAGCCGATACTCGCAAGACTCAAAAGCGATTTGCTCGAGGCGATGCTGGCAACCTGCGACGGGAAACTCGATAAAATCACGCTCGAATGGGATAGGCGCCCCGCTGTTTGCGTCGTTATGGCATCAGGCGGATACCCGGAGACTTACGAAAAAGGAAAAATCATAACAGGACTCGAAGACGCGGAAAAAATCCCCGATTGCTTAGTGTTCCATGCAGGCACTGCAGAAAAAGACGGGAAAATCGTTACGAGCGGCGGAAGAGTACTGGGCGTAACGGCGATGGGAGAGACAATCGCAACGGCACAACAAAGGGCATACGAGGCCGCTGAAAAAATAAAGTTCGAAAAGGCATACTATAGAAAAGACATAGCGGATAAAGCGATTAAAAAATTGAAAATTTCGGAAATTGCGGACTTGTGATAAAAAAAGACAAGAAAATTATTTATTGGATTATAATAATCATCGCTGCCGTCATTCTGTGGTGCCTTTACAACTGGGGCGGAACCTTACTGAAACCCCTTGCCATTAAGCAAATCAAGGAAATAACCGGAGCAAGAGTCGATATCGACGGGATAAGGTTTAGAATAAGCGGAAAAGTCAGGCTTGAAAACATACGAATCGGGCCGCTGACCAAACAGAAGCCGGACAACGCTATTCTAACTGCAAAAAAACTGGACGCTTATTTTGCACCGATAAGCATCCTGAAATTGTCGCCGCGGTTAAAACGCCTCAAAATTGAAGACTTCACACTGAACGTACAATACAACAACGATATAAAACAATGGAATATCCTCGCTCTGAAACTGCCTGCGGGAAAAAAGAAGCCCCCCCTGCCGCAGCTCAGATTCAAAAGAGGAGAAATAAAATTTACACAGATAAACAATGGAAAGGAAACCAAAAACATTGCCTGCTGCATAAAGAACGGCAATATGAAAAAAGGGGCCAATACTCTGACCATCGCAGAAGATGACGCAACCGAAACAAGCGGAAACCGGATACTGGTCAACTGGACAAAACCTGCCCTGAGATTGTCGAACGGGAATGGTAAAACGGAAATTAAAGTCGACTGCCGGCTGCCGCTGCTCGATTTAAGCCTGTTCGGAAGCAAATGCAACCTTAACAGCTTCAATTCAAAAATCACCGCAGACAAGGAAAACATAATTTTTGAAAACACACGTCTTGTCATCGGGCCACAAACCGTAATAGACGTCAACGGCGTAATAAAAGACCTGCAAAAAGACCCTGCGTTCGTCTTCGCCGTTAAAATGAAAGACCTGACCGTCCGACACGAGCCTGCCGATAACACTTTTGTAACAGGAAGCAGAATATTCGAACAATTCATCCCGATGCTGCAGGTGTTCTTCGACAACTTCAACCCGCAGGGACTGCTCGACCTCGACGTCATCCTAACAGGAAAGGCAAAACAGATTGCCAAAACTCAGTGCAGGGGCTACCTTGGCTGCAAGGATATTTCCATGCAATACTTTCAGTTTCCATATCTTCTCGAACATCTTGCGGGAAGAATCGACGTTACAGAAAATAGTATGACCATGAAAGACGTCAAGGCCGCTCACGGAAAAGTTCCTATCACAATGAACGGCTACTGCAGCGGGTTCGGTGAAACTATGGATAGCCGGATAGTCATGTCGAGCAATAATATGATTCTCGATGACGACCTTTACACGGCGCTGCTCGAACATCACAAAAGACTGTGGTATATATTCTCGCCGGCAGGAGTGGTTTCAGGAGATTTTATCTACTCGGCCAAACCGCCGGACACCAGGATAATGGAAATATACGGCGATTTGCTCAACGTCTCAATTATGTGCCAGTATTTTCCTTATTCCATAAGGGATATTACAGGAAAAATCGCCATGAGCGGCGATAGAATAGAGCTCAAGGATATTTCCAGCCGGCGAAACGGCGGCACAATCAAAATGTACGGCCTGATTACAAAGGCGAATACGCTAAGCCCCCAATACAACTTTAAAATACAGGCTGACGACATAGCCATCGACAAAGAACTTATAAACGCGTTTCCGCAGGAACAGAAAAAGTTCTTCAGCAATTTCGGCATACAGGCGAAAGGTGATGCGGACATTCATATTTTCTCGGCCGATAACAACGAAATACCGGTAGATTATCTGGCAAAACTCAACATAACGGGCCAGCGGATAAGCCATCCTCTGCTGCCGCAGCCTTTGACGAATATCACGCTCGATGCAAATCTTACGCCCGCAACTCTCGAAATAGAAAGTTTCAAGGCCGATTTCAACGACAGCCCTCTCGATGCCGCAGGAACAATATGGACGGGATTCGGAAAAGAACCTGTAGGATACTGTATGCGCCTCAAGGCGATGCATCTGGCGCTCGACAGTAATCTTGTCGGGACGGTGCTCGGCCAAAGCAGTGCAGAACTGCTTGAAGACTACAATTTCAAGGGGCCGGTAAACCTCAGTGCCACCATTGCTAAAAACCCAAAAATAAAGTGCCCTCCGTTCGAAATCGCGGTCGAATGCCTGAGTGATACCGCTGCTATAAGCAAACTCAATCTGCCGCTGAAAGACATTACCGGCAGAGTAATCGTAAAACCGGATACTATTGAATTTATTGAGCTGGCGGCAACGCCCGCGGGCAGCATTGAACCTCTGGAAAAAACGCCGAGAATTATGCTCGACGGAAAAATAAATATGCTGCAGCAGGATATCAATTCGGCAGAATTAAAATTAAACGCCGTTGAAATGAGTCTTGACGAAAAATTCGCAGCCGTCCTGGGAAAGATGGGAAAATATTATACCGAACTTGAGCCGACCGGAAAATTCGACCTCAATCTCGACAGGATAAAATTCTACAAAAACGATGCGAACGACAAAATGCTTCAGCTTGACGGAGCCATATTTTTCAAAAACTGTTCAATCGGACGAAAAAAACCTGTCAGCAATATATACGCAATACTCGATATCGACGCCCGATATAAGGTCGGTGCCGGCCTGCGCAACTGCAACCTGTTTTTGAACGTTCAAAACGTTAAGGTCAAGAACAGGCCTTTTAAAAATCTCAAGGCACCCATAATCACCGATATCAACGAGGAAAAAATCGTCGTGGAAAATTTCGTCGGAGATTTTCTCGGCGGAAAAATCACAGGCGCCGCCGAATTTCAGACCGACAGTACCGGCAAACTCGCGAATTACAGCATCAGTATGGCCCTTTCGCAGGTCGATACCGAAAGCCTTGTTTCGCCGCAGACGATGAGCGCTTCGCAAACCGGCGGTACAGTAAACGGCGAACTGAATATACAAGGGGATTTTCGACAGGCCGGGACCGCAAGAGGAAGACTCATCGCCCTGGCGACAGGATTAAAACCAAAACAAACAGGAATAGTTACGCAAATCCAAAAGGCCATTTATGAAACAATCAAAAAAGAACTTCCATTCGACAACGTAAAAATCCAGGCTGTGATAAAAGGCAAAACAGTGTACATAACCACCTTCGATATATACGGCCCTACCGCCTCGCTGAGAGGAACGGGAACTTACGAGCCGGCCGGCGATACAATCAATGTCGATTTCAAGGCATACAGCGCTGCAGGCAAGGAAGGACCGCCCAGCTTTATCGAGTCTCTCACATCAGGCATCGCCGCGGCTTTCCTGAGGGTTGAAATGAGAGGAACTCTTGAAAACCCGCAAATAAAAGTCATCCCCCTGCCTTTTATCGAAAAATCACTGGAAATAATCGGAACAAAGTGAATCGCCCGGAAAATCCTTGACAAACATATAATTATTGATAATAATAGCTGCTTGGTTATTTGTGTCTAAAACAAGTGTGTAGGTAGGAGGACAAAAAATGCAATTCCGTAATGTTTTCAAGAAAAATCTGGTATTGTTTTCGTTAGTTACTGTCGTCTTTTCTTTCTGTACCAGCCAATCCGTTTTGGCCAAATCGGGCAAAATTATCGGCTGGGGAGGCCGGCTGGTCGGCGCTGACCTGACAAGCGGTGTTGTGGCGGTCTCAGCGGGCAACACTCATAGTCTCTTCCTGAAGGCCGATGGCTCCATCGTGGCCCTGGGCAGCAAAAGTTACGGTCAGTGCGATATTCCATCGCCTAATACCGACTTCATAGCTGTCTCGGCTGGCTGGCGGCACTCGCTCGGCCTGAAGGCTGACGGCTCTGTTGTTACCTGGGGATATAACGAACATGGCGAGTGCAACTTGCCAAATCCCAATACCGGTTTTGTGGCGATCTCGGCAGGCTGCAGTCACAATCTCGCCCTGAAGGAAGACGGCTCCATCGTTGCATGGGGAGCCAGTTACTGGGGCCAGTGTGATATTCCTTTGCCAAATGAAGGTTTTATAGCAATCTCGGCAAGTGAGGAATATAGTCTCGCCCTGAAAGAGGACGGCTCCATCGTATCGTGGGGAAATGGGTGGGATGAAGATTACGGCCAGGCCAATGTTCCTGCACCGAACACAGATTTTGTAGCCGTCTCGGCCGGCAGTTATCACAGCCTCGGTCTGAAATCAGACGGCTCCATCGTGGCCTGGGGATATAACTCCTTTGGCCAGTGCAATGTGCCTCCGCCTAATACGGATTTTGTGGCCGTCGCCGCTGGCTCGGCGTATAACAGCATAGGCCTGAAGTCAGACGGCTCTGTTGTAGTCTGGGGACGAGATGAACTTGGCATTTCTGATGTCCCTTCGCCGAATACGGATTTTGTGGCAATTGCCATGCACTTTGTTTACTGCCTCGGCCTGAAATCGGATGGTTCTGCCGTAGGGTGGGGATACAATAGTAACGGCCAGTGTAATATCCCGTTGCCGAACGCAGATTTTACGGCCGTCGCGGCGAGCGGGCACAATTTAGGCCTGAAATCAGACGGCTCGATTTTGGTGTGGGGAAGCGCCGCTTTCGGCAGATATGATATTCCCCTGCCTAATAGCGGCTTTGTAACCATCTCGGCGGGTGAGTATCACAGCTTAGGCCTGAGGTCGGACAGCTCCGTCGCAGCGTGGGGAGCCGGTGAAGCCGGGCAATCAGGTTGGGGCTGGCCACGCTATGACCAATGCGTTGTGCCATTGCCCAATACAGATTTTGTGGCCGTCGCGGCCGGCGGCTTTCACAGCCTTGGCCTTAAGCAGGACGGTTCTATCGTGTCGTGGGGAAGGAATGACACCGGCCAATGCAACGTTCCCTCACCCAACAGTGATTTTGCAGCAGTCGCAGCCGAGGGAGGCCGCAGCTTAGGCCTGAAATCGGACGGCTCCGTTGTGGCGTGGGGCTCCACCAGCAGTGTTCCTTCACCCAACAGTGATTTTGTAGCAATCGCGGCCGGGTCAGGTCACAGCTTAGGCCTGAAATCAGACAGCTCCATTGCGGCGTGGGGAGACAATTCTTATGGCCAATGCAATATTCCTGCACCCAATACAGGTTTTACAGCCATTGCCGCAGGCTCAGGTTACAGTTTAGGCCTGAAGCGGGATGGTTTTATCGTGGCGTGGGGAAGGAATGATTACGGCCAGTGTGATGTCCCTCCGCCTGATACAGGTTTTGTGGTGGCAATCGAAGCGAGCGGTTCCTGCAGTTTGGCTGTTATCCAGGTTTGTGATTACACGCTCGGCGGCGATTCAAACTACGATTGCCGAGTTGATTTTTATGACTTCGTAAAGATGGCTTCAAACTGGCTGATAGACTGCAAAAGCGACCCTAACAACCCTGCCTGCATTCCGAAATGAGAAGAACTAAATTTAGCTTGACCTGCCGATAAGGCAGTTTTATACTCTTTTTTATACAGGGGTGGCCAAAGACGGCCTGAGAATATACCCTTTGAACCTGAACAGGATTATCCCTTTAGGGGAATGCCTGCGTAGGAAGCGATTGAAACGGCAATAATCAGTATGAAAGGTCGCTTTGCTGCCAGGGCGACTTTTTTATTTGGAGAAAAAATGGCGACACAAATCAAATCGGCACGCGATAGCAAAGTAACAAGCCAGATGAATACCGTCGCAAAAAATGAAAACATCCCGCCAGAGACAGTCCGCAAAGAAACCGCCGAAGGAAAAATGGTCATTCCCGCCAATATTATCCACATAGAAAAAAATCTAAAACCCATCGGCATCGGCAGAGCCGCCCTGATAAAAGTCAACGCCAATATCGGCACAAGCAGCTCAAGCTCATCCATAGAAGATGAACTTGAAAAACTAACAGCCGCCTTCGATGCCCGAACAGATACGGTTATGGATTTAAGCACCGGCGGCAATACCAACGAGGTTCGAAACAGATTAATTGAAAACTGCCCGGCGCCATTTGGAACTGTGCCCGTTTATGAAATGATTATCGGCAGAAATATAGAAGATATAAATTCCAAAGTCATCCTCGAAACAATAGAAAAACAGGCCAAACAGGGAGTCGATTTCTTCACCATCCACGCAGGCGTTCTTAAGGAATATCTGCCGCTTGTCGTAAAAAGGATCTCCGGAATCGTCAGCCGCGGAGGAGCATTAATCGCCAAATGGATGCTTTTGAAAAATAAACAAAACCCATTTTACGAGCTGTTTGACGACATCTGCGACATTATGGCACAATACGATGTATGTTTCTCGCTTGGCGACGGCCTGCGTCCCGGCTGTATTGCCGATGCTACGGATGAAGCGCAAATCGCAGAGCTGAAAACACTCGGCGAACTTGTTCTGCGCGCAAGAGAAAAAAATTGCCAGGTTATGGTTGAAGGCCCAGGCCATATTCCATTTGACCAAATTCAGAGAAATATGGAGCTTCAGCAGCAATATTGTCACGGCGCGCCATTTTACGTGCTCGGCCCGCTGGTAACGGATATCGCCCCCGGCTACGACCATATTACAAGCGCTATCGGCGGCACTGCTGCGGGATACTATGGCGCATCGTTCTTGTGCTACGTAACGCCCAAAGAACATCTCGGCCTTCCTGATGCACAGGACGTAAGAGATGGCGTCATAGCAACCAAAATCGCCGCCCATGCCGCGGATGTCGCAAGAGGCCTGCCGGGCTGCGCAGAAAAAGATAAACAATTAAGCATCGCAAGAGCCGCTCTCGACTGGAAAAAACATATCGAAAGCGCGATTGACCCTAAAACCGCACAAAAGTTCCACAGCAAGGCCTGCATAAAAAGCATTAATGCCACCGCCCCGAACGATGACTACTGCACAATGTGCGGAAAAGAATGGTGCAGCCTCAGGATAAATAAAGAGCTGATGAAAATATTCAAAAAATAGCTGCTACTTTATTTTCAAAAGCGGCACTTTGTCGCTTTTCAAACGCGAACTTAAAACTTTACAGCCCGTCCTGGTAATCAGGACGTCATCTTCAATCCTAATGCCGAATTTGCCGGGCAGATAAACCGCAGGCTCAATCGTTACCACATTGCCCTGCCGCAGAGTATCCTTTGAAATAACCGATATAACCGGCCGTTCGTGAACTTCCAGCCCGAGCCCGTGGCCAAGTCCGTGGCCGTAAGGCGGCAGCAAAGCTGCCGCAATAATTTTCTTTGCAGCAGCATCAGCTTTTTTTACCTTAACGCAGGCCTTTACCGCCTTTATCGCGGCAGCTTGCGCCTCAAATACCGCTTTGTATCCCTTCGCATATAAATCATTTACTTTGCCGACCGCGAAACATCTTGTCATATCGCAGCAATAGCCGGCCAGCTTGCCGCCAAAATCTATAAGAATCGTATCGACCTTTTTAAGCTTTTTGGCAGATGGGCGATGATGTGCCATCGCTGAATTGCTGCCAAATGCAACAATAGTTTCAAAGGCCGGCGATGCGCCTGCCTTTTGCATTTCAAAGTTCAACATCGCAGCGAGAGCCGTCTCGCTGATACCGATATGAATTTCCCGCAAAACTTTGGCGAGCGCTTTTTCTGAAATTTCAATCGCCTTTTTTATTGCTGCGACTTCAAACTCGTCCTTTATCTGCCTTCCCAGTTCGACAAGACCGCCTGCCGTCCTGAGCCGGCGGCCAAGTTTTTCCCGCAGAATATTAAACACAGCCAGCTCTATTTTGTCTTCAACCACGACAGCCTTCACAGCGGGAACTTTTTTCAATATGTCAACCACGGCCTCTGTCATCCTGCCTTTGCGCTCATAAATCCTGCAGGCAGGACACTGGCTCTTTGCCTGCAGAGTATATCTGCAGTCGGTAACAAGCCAAACGTCCTTTGCCGTTAAAATCAGCCAGCTGTCATCGTCCGAAAAACCGCTCAAATACGAGACATTGGCGCCGCAGGCCACTATCAGCGCATCGAGACGCTTTTTCCTGAGCAATCCTTTGACTTTTTTTACTCGATTTTTAAAAATATCGTTTCTCATCCGTGTTTTTATCTCTTGTATAAAATGCGTTCTGATATTAGAATACCGCCTTCTAAATAGTTTAGCCAGACTTTTTATAAAAACAGGATATGCTGCTCCCAATCAGGACAAACATTAAGCCGTGGCGGACGCCATACACGAATTACGCATTGATTATTGTCAATGTGATTATTTTTTTCATAACCTACACCGGCGGCCGCCAAACCCTGCACGCGTGGGCACAGAAATATATGCTTATGCCTGCGTATCCTTTCCTGTGGCAGTTTATAACTTACGCCTTCCTGCACGGCAGCGTCTGGCATATATTCGGCAATATGTATTTTTTGTATATATTCGGAAACAACGTCAACGACCGGCTCGGGCACACAAATTACCTGTGCTTTTACCTTGCAGGAGCCGTTTTCAGCGCTGTCGGCCATATCCTCATCGCCCCACTTCACGGCTCAGGCGTTGAAATACCTGTGCTCGGCGCGAGCGGTGCCATCGCTGCCGTTACAGGCGCATATCTGGTCCTCTATCCTCAATCACTTATAACCATTGTTTACTGGTTCTTCTTCATAGGAACTATGGAAATCCCCGCTATATATCTCATCCTGCTCAAAATGATTTTCATCGACAACATCTTCGCAAGAACATCGACAGGTATCGCTTACGACGCTCACCTGGCAGGCTACGCCTTTGGCATTGGTGCGATTCTGCTCCTGCTGGCGGTAAAACTGCTGCGCCCTGATGATTTTGATTTGTGGGCAATGCTGAGACGCTGGAATCAAAGGAGAGCTTACAGGGGTTCCATCGCTCAAAGCGGAGACCCGTTTGCAGGCAGAATCAGCAAAAAAATAAAGGTCAAAGAGGTAAAAACCGAAGCAGAAAAACAGACCGATGAAAAAACAGCGGCCATGAAGCAGGAAATCCTTACCCGCATAACCCAGGGCAACATTGCCTCCGCCACCTCGCTCTATCTGGAACTGCTAAAAGACAATCCCGGCCAATTAATGCCTCGCCAGGCAATGCTCGACATAGCAAACCAGCTTATGTCAACAGGCCAATGGCCTGACGCCGCACAAGCTTACGAAAAGTTCCTGCACTATTACAGCGGAACCGAGCACTATGAACAGGTGCAGCTCATGCTCGGCATTGTTTATGCAAGGTATCTGTCAAACAAAACAAAAGCCCTCGATTATTTGAAAAAGGCTTTAAGCAGGTTGACTGACCCCAGCCAGAAAAAAATGTGCAGCGATGAAATACAAAGGCTTGAAGAATGACAATCCAAAATCCCTGTACCTCAAAAGTGCCTATTTGGGGGGATTGTAGGATTTTAAACGTGTTCTCATTCTTGTAATCTGTGTAACCTATGGCTAATCTTACCCATTTTTCTTAAAATATCCTGTTTAAACCTGTTGAAAAATGTGGTATTTACGGCTTTAAATCAAAGAATTTCAGGGCTTAAGACCGATAATACAATATAGTTTCCGGTCTTCGGCAGTCGGTTTTGTTATTTTATATCTATTTATTTTAACTGTACTTATGAAGTATGGAGGTCAGCATTGAGACTTGAAAAAATTGTTCTGGACGGTTTTAAAAGCTTTGCAGACAAAACAGAGTTCGCATTTAATCAACAAATCACATCTATCGTAGGCCCAAATGGCTGCGGCAAAAGTAACATTGTTGACGCCTTAAAATGGGTGTTAGGTGAGCAGAGCACCAAGAGTTTGCGTTCGGGAATGATGGCCGACGTAATTTTCAGTGGTTCCGCTATTCGTAAGTCCATGGGAATGGCTGAAGTCAGCTTACATTTTTCACAGGCGGTTCCGCTTGGTCTTGAGCAGGACGAGCTTGTCATAACACGCAGATTGTACCGCAGCGGCGAAAGCGAATACCTGATTAACAACAAGATTTGTCGGATGCGGGATATTCGAGAACTTTTTATGGACACAGGAATCGGGGTGCGAGCGTACTCAATCATCGAGCAGGGTCAGATTGCACAACTGCTCACCGCTTCAAAAGTTGACAGAAGGGTCATTTTTGAAGAAGCGGCAGGCATAAGCAAATACAAGGCCCAGAAAAAAGAGGCTCTGCGAAAACTCGAACGCACTGAACAAAATCTTCTGCGGCTTGCGGATATCGTCGGCGAAGTGCAAAAACAGCTGAGAAGCATAAAACTGCAGGCAGGAAAAGCAAGAAGCTACCTGCAATACAGCCAAAGGCTTAAAGAACTGCGTGTTAAATTTTCACTCGCACAGTATCATCAGATAAAAACCGATTCGGACAAAGGAAATAAAAATCTCAACGAACTGCAAAGCCAATTTGCCGCGGTCGCTGCGGAAGTTGCAGACAAGGACACAAAACTAAGTGGTTTAGCTGCTGAAATCATCGAAAAAGAAAATGAAATCAACCGCTGCGACAATACACTTGTTTCCATAACAGCCAAAATCGAACAGCAGCAGCAGCGGATAGAATTCCTGCACAAAAGAATCGAAGAACTGCAGGAACGAGGCTCAGCCGAACAGCAGCAGAGCCGCAGACTGGCCGAGCAGATTGCGGATTTCGAAAATCAACTCAAACAATGCCAAACCGATGCCCTGCAAATTGAAAAAATAATCGCTGAAAAAGCAGACCAGCTTGAAAAACTTCAGCAAAACATCCGCAACATTAACCTAAACTGCAGCGAACTTGAAACAGAACTCGAAGATGAAAAATCGGGTATCATAGATATCGTAAGACGCACCGCTCAGCTTCATAACGAAATCCAGAGCACCACACTTTACCGCAATAACCTTCACGGCCAAAAAGACCGGCTCAGCGACAAAGCCTCGCAGAGCAAACAACAACTCGAACAATTACTCGGCTCAAAGGCACAAAACCAGGCCAGGCTTGACGACATTAATCGAGTCATCGACCAGCTGCAGGCAGAACTGGAAGACAAACGCCGGCAGATAAAATCCATTGACGAAAATGCCGCGCAAACCAATGAGCAGCTTGCCAGAGCAAGAGAGCAAAGAAGCGCTGCACAAAGTGAAACAGCAGTCCTTGCCGATATGGAAAACAAACAACAGGGTATTGACAAGGCAGTGCGGGAAATACTCAACCTCGGCAAACCATATATTAAAGGTATCGTCGCCGATGTAATCAGGGCACAGCCCCAATACGCCACTGCAATCGAAGCGGCACTCGAAGGCAAAACCGATGCGATAATCGTCAGCGATACCGATTCGCTGATAAACGATAAAGAATTTTTAAACCAGTCGCAGGGCAGAGTAAAATTCATCTGCACGGACAGGATAGAGCCTTTTGTCGAAAGGCATAACTTTGAAAAAATGAGCAGAGCAGTTGAATTTGTAAGTTTTGACAATCAATACGCACCGCTGGCCTGGAGTTTGCTCGGAAAAACAATCATAGTCGAATCAATCGAAAAAGCATTTGAACTGGCACAGTTCTGTTCGCAGGGCTACAGCTTCGTTACCGCAGCAGGAGAAATACTCAACTGCGACGGCAGTATCTGTGCAGGACCGATAGGAAAAGCCGCAGGCCTGATTTCCCGAAAGAGCAGACTTGTCCAGCTAAAAGGCCAGCTCGACGATATATCGGCAGATATAAAACGGCTCGAAGAAAAACTCGACGAAGATACCAGGCAGAACGAACATCTGGAAAGACTCTGCAAGGATTTCAGAACAAGCGTTTACGAAGCCAATACGGAAAAAACAAATGTAACTGCCGACCTGAACGTTGTAGAACTGAACATTAAACGCATTACCGACGAGGAGCCCATCCTTGCAGGCGAAATCCGGCAGCTTGAAAAAGCGATTAGCGAAACCGTTCAGAGCGAATACGGCTCAAAACAGCAGTTGCAGGAACTCGAAGCCGTAAATACTCAACGAACCGAGCATATCGAACAGCTCGAGAAAACGCTTGCAGAGAAAAAACAACTGCTGCAGCACAGCAGCGGCGAACTTACAGAACTAAAAGTCGCCTTAGGCCAGGGGCAGGAGCAGAAAAAGGCGATGGCACAACAGATTGTCAGCCTTGAAAACCAGATTCAAAATGCCAAAACCACCCTTGCCTCGGCACAAAATGGCATCACGAGCTGCGGCCAGCAGATAAAGCAGTCGCAGGAAGATATACAAAATATCGAGGCCCAAATTACAGAACTCTTCAAACAAAAAGAAACAACCGCCAGCCAGAGCATAGCTTTGCACGAGCAGGTCCAGCAGATGCTGGCGCAGCAAAGCGAATTTCAGGAAGCCTTAAAACTCAAAAGACAACAGCAAAGCCAGCTCGATGAGCAAATTCACCAGGTAAAACTTGAGCTTAGCCAGCTTGAGGTCAAATTGGCAGACCTCATTCAGCGCGTCGCGGAAGAACTGCAGATGGATTTGACGGCTGAGTATCAACACTATAAAGCTGAAGAAATTAACTGGGACGCTGTAAGAGATGAAATCACAGAGCTGCGCGGTAAAATCGAAAGGCTCGGCAACGTAAACGTCGATGCAATCGAGCAGCAGGACGAGCTTGAAAAGAGAAACGACTTTTTAACAGGCCAGATAGAAGACCTCAACAAAAGCGAAAACCAGCTTCAACAGTTAATCAGCAGGCTCAATAAAGAATCGATTGATAAATTTGCCGCGACCTTCGAACAGGTAAGAATCAATTTTCAGGAGGTTTTCAGGAAACTGTTCGGCGGCGGTAAAGCGGATATCCTGCTTGAACAGCCTGAAGATGTACTTGAAAGCGGCATAGAGGTAGTGGCTCGCCCGCCGGGCAAGGAGACAAGAAGCATAAGTTTACTGAGCGGCGGCGAAAAAACAATGACTGCCATCGCCCTGCTGTTTGCGATTTTCAAGACCAAACCTTCGCCGTTCTGCTTCCTCGACGAGGTTGATGCCGCACTTGATGAGGCAAATAACGAGCGATTCAATCTGATTGTGCAGGAGTTTAAAAAGAACTCGCAGTTCGTTATAATCACACACGCCAAGCGGACGATGAGTATTGCGGATGTGCTGGTGGGCATTACAATGCAGCAGAAAGGCGTAAGCAAAAAGATAAGCGTTAAGTTTGACTCTTATGAACCTCAACAACAAGAAGAGACAGCCGCTGTTGCATAAAATTGCCGAAGGTGGGAATCGAACCCACACCGGGTTTGAGCCCGACTGGATTTTGAATCCAGCGCGTCTGCCAGTTCCGCCACTTCGGCTGATTAGTATTTGGTATTTAGTCGTTAGTATTTGGTCATTGGAGGCCGCCCACGGCGGCACTAAATGCTAAATACCATATACTATATACTAAATACCAATTCAGTAATCAAGAAAAACGATGTTTTCAGGTGTTGCGACGACATCTTTTTTGCCGCTGCCAAGGATGTTTTTTATTTCACTGCTATGCTTACCGATAATCGACTTCAACTCACCGCTGCCAAAATGCGTAACGGCTTTTGCAATATCATTGAGCATTACGACATCGCCACTTTTGAAATCGCCAGTGACAGATTTAATTCCCTTCGGCAACAGAGACTTTTTCTTTCTTACCGCCTCGGCAGCGCCGTCATCTATCGTAATTGTTCCAGCCGAATCGCTATTGAGGAGCCAGCGGAGACGGTTGCTCAGTTTTCTTTTGGGCATAAAGATCGTGCCAATGTCCTGGCCAGCAATTATCCTTGTTATAACATCCTTAATCCTGCCGTTTGCAAGGACAATCCTACAGCCTGCATTTGAAGCGATTTTTGCGGCCTCAAGTTTGCTTTTCATCCCGCCTGCGGCAAATTTACTGCCGCGGCTGCCTGCACCCTTTAAAACCGCACCGGTAACTTCATAAACAGCCCTTACGGGCTTCGCATCTTCAAACTTGCGCGGGTCTTTGTCGTAAAGTGAATCAATATCGCTTAGCATTATCAACACATCCGCATCGAGCTTACTTGCTACAAGCGCGCTTAATTTATCGTTATCGCCGAAGGCTGTACCGATTTCATCGGTTGCGACACAATCGTTTTCATTAAGCACAGGCACAATACCAAGTGTTAAAAGCGTTTCAATGGCATTTTTCAGATTCAGATAGGTCTGACGACAGTTAAGCACTTCTGCGGTCAAAAGCACCTGCGCGCAGGTAAGGTGCAATTTATCAAATGCCTTTCTATATTCGGTCATAAGCAAAGGCTGGCCTACAGCGGCACAGGCCTGACGCATTTTTATATACGTAACGGCATCGGTTATGCCAAGCCTGCCTGCGCCCATTCCGATTGCACCAGAAGTTATAATCACTACCTGTCTGCCTGCTTTGACAAGTCCGGCAATCTGAGAGGTGACAGAGCGGATATAGCTGCTGTCAATGGCTCCGGCTTTGCTGAGCGTATTTGTACCGATTTTGACGGCTATTCGTTTGGAATTACTGAAGTTTCGCATTACAAGTGAAATTCTTTTTTCAATTTTTTGTGCGTAAACTGTTTTGCGCTGGGGCCCATGTAATTTGCGACGATTTGTCCGCTACCGAGAAGCTTCCATTTATATATAACCAAGCCCTCAAGGCCGACAGGGCCGCGAGCGTGAATTTTGCCGGTGCTTATGCCGACTTCGGCGCCAAGGCCGTAGCGATAGCCGTCGCTGAAACGCGTGCTGGCGTTTAGAAACACATTCGCAGAATCGACAAGCTCCAGAAACTCAGCAGCGGCGGTCTGGCTTTGTGTAACAATTGTGTCCGTATGATGCGAACCATAAGTATTTATATGTTCTATGGCCGCATCGAGTGAATCCACTGTCCTTATCGACAGGATTTCAGCAAGATATTCGGTTATCCAGTCTTTTTCGTCGGCAGGCTTTATATCTATTATTTCTCTCGTTTTTTCACAGCCGCGAAGCTCAACGCCTTTGGCCGCAAGAGCTGTTTTAACTTCAGGCAGGAACTTTTCGGCGATATCCTTGTGAACCAGAAGCGTCTCGGCAGCGTTGCACACCGCGACATATTGAGTTTTGGAATCGACCGTTATTTTGACCGCCATATCAATATCGGCCTGGCTGTCAACGTAAACGTGGCATAGGCCGTCTGCATGGCCAAGCACAGGTATATTGGTATTATCCATAATGAAACGGACAAACTGGTATGAGCCTCTCGGTACTATCAGGTCTATGAACTTATCTAATTTGAGCATAGCTTCGACATCAGAGCGCGTACGCAAAAGCTGAATCCAGTTTTCAGGTACGCCTGCCTTCACGCTCGAATTGTGGATTATTTCGGCAAGAACCTGATTCGTATTTGCCGCTTCAGTGCCGCCTTTTAATAAACAAGCGTTGCCGCTCTTGAGACACAGCGTTGAAATCTGCACCAAAGCATCAGGGCGGGATTCAAATACGACCCCAATTACTCCTATGGGACAGCTAACCTTATAAAGTTCAAGACCTTTATCCATCTGAATTGCATAGAGTGCCTTGCCAACAGGGTCATCCAGCTTTATAAGGTCTTCGATACCGTTGCATACGTCATTGATTTTATTTTCGCTGAATATGAGTCTTTTGAGCAAAGCGAGAGGCAGCTTTTCGTCCTTAGCCTTTTCGATATCCTGCTCATTTGCCCTTATAATCTGGTCGGCATTGTCTTTTAGAGCCTGGGAAACCGCCTTAAGCGCATTATTTTTACGCTCAGTTCTGACTGCTGCCAGGCAGATAGCCGATTTCTTGGCTGATTTTACAAGTTCTGTTAAATCCATATCTTAAACCCTGTTTTGCCACAATAGCCGATTTGAAAAGGAATTCTAACAACCTTTCTGTAATTAAACAACGATTTTACAGTCGCTGATGCAAAGTCCTTTATATTTGACAAATCCAATCCCACAGCTAAACTCGTAAGCGCCAATGCGGGCGTAGCTTAATGGTAAAGCCCCAGCCTTCCAAGCTGGCTATGTGAGTTCGATTCTCATCGCCCGCTTTTTCAATAAATGCGGTTGGTAATCTGGGTAAACTAAAAAACCTTACGGGGTCTAATTTCTCCAAGTCCGATAAAAAAATTTTCGTATTTTTCTGAAAAATTCGTTTTTGCCTATTGACTGTGGTGGGAGAAAGTGGTAGAAATTGGCACAAGTTATATAGGAAAGTGGGAACATAACCATGCTTTTATTAACAGGCGAATATGAAGGCACACTCGATGAAAAAGGCAGGGTTTTCATCTCCAACAAACTTCGCAGTCAGATAGACTGCCAGGAGCACGGCAGTAATTTCTATCTGACACTCGGGGCAAACGGAATATTGTGCCTTTATCCTGAAAAATATTTCCAACAACTTGCCCTTGCCGAGTCACCAGGGACGGTGGCCCCCGATGAGGCAATAGTATTCGAGCGAATGAGCTTCGCTTTGGCTGGCAAGGTAGAGCTGGATCGGCAGGGCAGACTTTTAATAACCGAAAAAATCAGAAAACGAGCCAACCTGCACAACAGCCTGACGCTTATAGGCATCCGCGACCATATTGAATTGTGGAACAGCCAAGACTGGGATAAATACGTCTCAGATAACTTCAGGCAGTTCCAGCAGCAGACAATGCAGGCAAGACAGTCTATTCTGCAGAAGCAGAGCAAAGAGCTTTAAAATCTTAAACTTTAAGGAGAAGGTTTATGTACACAACCGAACAGGACCATTGTGAAATTGTACGGGACAGTCTGGCGGGAGACAAAACCATTGACGAGCAGACCTTCGCATCGATAAACATCCTCGCAGAAAGACTCGAGAACGTCCGTAAACAGCACCGTACATTTATCGACGTCGAGTTTTCACCGCATGTGCAGGCTCTTGCCGAACAGGAGCTGAAACTCGCCGTCAGCTGACCGGTATAATTATTTAAACTTATTAATTATTATGGATTTTTAAAAGTGAATAATACGCCGGCAGACCACATTCCAGTACTTGCCGAATTTGCTGCCGGAATAAGCCTTAAAGACGACGCTGTTGTCATCGACGCCACAATAGGCAGCGGAGGGCACAGCAAAATCTTCGCAAGAACCCTGGGCAAGGACGCTATCCTGCTCGGCCTTGATGTCGATGACAACTGCCTGGCAATTGCCCGAAGGAATCTGGCAGATTTGTCCTGCAAGGTACTGCTTATCCGCGAGAACTTTGCAAACATCGCTCAAGTCCTGCGGCAGAATGGGATTGAAAAGGCCGATTTGATTTTTGCAGACCTTGGCGCCTGCTCCGTTCAGCTTGCCGATGAGAGCAAAGGCCTGAGCTTTAACGAAGATATGAGGCTTGATATGCGGCTGGATGACAGACTTGCGATTTCAGCTGCTGAAATTGTCAACAGCACGGACGAAAAGGGATTGGCTGACCTGATATACAATTTGGGACAGGAACGGGCGTCAAGGAAGATCGCCCGTTCCATTATTCAAGCCAGGCAAAAGAAAAAAATCGACTCAACTGCAGAACTTGTTAATATTATATGCCAGGCCCTCAAGTGCAGTCCGAAATCGCGAAAGAGCAGGATACATCCTGCCACGAAAACCTTTCAGGCGCTAAGAATCGCTGTCAACAGCGAACTTGAAAGCCTTGAAAAATTTTTGGCAGCAGCGCCGAGCCTGCTAAGGAAAAACGGGAAAATCGCGGTTATCAGTTTTCACAGCCTTGAGGACAGAATCGTAAAAACAAATTTCAGAAAAAATAAAACGGCCGGCATTTACGAAATAGCTACGAAAAAACCAATAACTGCTTTGGCCGATGAAAGACGCAAAAACCCGCGATGTCGGAGTGCTAAATTAAGAATGGCAGTCAGGTTCTAAGAAGAAAAAGGAGTTTCGCCAATGACAACGGATGCAAAAATCGGATTACTTTTAGCGCTTATCTTTATTGTAGCTATAACATTTGTAATTAACGGCCTGCCCGACTTTTTAAGCAAAAAAGATAAATCTGCCGACACTACCAGCTATGTAAACCATTATAACCAGCAGCAGCCTGCCCTTGTCGGACCCAGCAGAAACATCGCCCCTGCCCTGAACCACAAACCTGTCATAACCGTAAAAACGGAAACTGCAAAGGTGGACTTGGATAGTCCCGCAGAAACGCGCTATCAGGCCCTTATGCCCGCCGCTCAGGAGGCCGTAAAACAAACGGAAACAGCCGATGTCGAGGCAGCACAAAAAGAGCTTGTCGAGATAAAACCTGCCAGAAAGGTCGCCACAGAACAACAGCAATCAGATGTAACTTATGTCGTCTGCCCGGGAGACAGCCTGGCGGAAATTGCAAAAAAAATGTACGGCCCACAAAACGGCAATAAACTTGCCTCCGTTGAAAAAATTTACAATGCCAACAAGGACAAGCTTGAATCGATGGACTATATTCAGGTAGGCCAGAAATTAGTTATACCCCCGCTTGAAAACAAGACAAACTCGCTTTTGAAAACGGGGCTTTTCAAAAAGGTCTCAAAAATCACGCCTTCTCAACCATCCAGGCAGCAATACAGGCAATATGTTGTGAAGGAGTCAGACAGCCTGTGGCAGATAGCCCAGCAGCAATTGGGCAGCGGCGACAGATTTTCTGAAATCATTCAGTTAAATCAATCCGTACTTGCCGACCCGGAGAAACTCGTCATTGGTATGAAATTAAAGCTGCCGGCGCGTTAGCGTTAATAACCTTGACCGCTCTTCGCTACATTTTTGCAGTTCTTGTCCTATGCTTTGTTTTGCTTGCAGCGATTTATCTGCGCAGGTGCCAGAACACCGCTTTTTACAAATTTCGCACAGGACAGGCAAGACAGGCAAGACTCAAACAGCAGCTCTGGCAGCAGCAGCTTCAGCTCGAACTTCTCATCAATCCCGCTTCTGTTTCCCAGGCTCTCAAGAATAAGACTAAAACGGCAGAGTAAGTATGCGAAACAAATCTGCTTTATTACTGCTTTCGATAATTGCGGCAGGACTGCTGGGGACGGCAGCCCGCTGTTTTTATCTGGAGCATTTTAAAGCGGATTATTACGAGCAGGCCTCGGTAAAGGCCCAGAAATCCAGCTTTCTCGAAAAACCCCGCAGGGGTGCGATACTTGACCGGCGAGGTAGAATTCTTGCGGCAAGTTATAAGGTCGATACCGTATTTGCCGAACCGCGGGCAATAAGCGACCTTAAAAAAACCGCTCACGACTTGTCAGCTATAATTGGTATCGGCCCTGTTGAAATTTCCAAACTGGTTCTCACCAGCCGAAATCAGGGCTATGCGCCCATACTTATCGACGCAAAACTTACCGACCAGCAGAGAAACCAGATACTCAAACTCAGCGGCATCGGCATCGAAAGCAAATGGAAAAGAGTTTGTCCTCTCGGCCCCGCCGCCGCTCACGTGGTAGGTTTTGTCGGCACAGACCTGCAGGGCCTTGCAGGACTGGAATTAAAATACGACAAGCAGCTTAGCGGCTCGTTCGGGCGAAGCAGTTTTTTTGCCGATGCTGCGAGAAGACCTGTCAGGCTGAGCCAGTGCGAATCCTTCGCGCAGGACGGCTCTGATATAATATTGACAATCGATGCAACAATTCAGGAATTCACACATTCTGCTCTTGTGAAACAGTTTAAGGCCTTCGAGGCCGAATCGGCAGTCGCGATGGTTTTAGACCCGTGCAGCGGTGCGGTCCTTTCAATGGTTTCCCTGCCTGATTTCGACCCGACAGATTTGAAAAATGCAGATGCAAAAAGTCTCGGCAACCATATCCTCAGCGACCCTTACGAGCCGGGCAGTATCTTTAAGCCGGTCGCAGCTGTCTGGGCGATTGAAACAGGCACTATCAATCCGAATGACACCATCTTTTGTGAAAACGGCCATTACAGCGGCAAAGGTTTCGGCACAATCGGCGAGTATCGTAAAGGTTATGGAAATCTTACAATCAGCGAAATTATCGCTTATTCGAGCAATATCGGGATGGCAAAAATCGGCCAGAAAATGGGAGCTGCTAAACTTTATGAAGGTATAAAACTTTTTGGCTTCGGCAGAAAAACCGGCATCGACCTGCAAGGCGAAGAGCCGGGAATCGTATGGCCTGTCAACAAGTGGACAGGCTACAG
The DNA here is from genome assembly GCA_964619675.1 of uncultured Planctomycetaceae bacterium. Classification (GTDB taxonomy): domain Bacteria; phylum Planctomycetota; class Phycisphaerae; order Sedimentisphaerales; family UBA12454; genus JAPLMW01. The sequence goes on from CAZUEO010000019.1 coordinate 26,852, forward strand.
CGTTGCCAGAGTTCCATTCGGTCACGAAGTTTCGGTAACTACAATGCAAATGGCCTGTGCCTTTTGCGTCCTTGCCAACGGCGGCAGGGTAATAAAGCCGCATCTTGTAAAGGGTATTGTTTCCGATGCCGGTAAAAAGCTCGAAATAACAGAACCTGTGCCGACCGGCGGCTTTGTCGTCAGCAGCAAAACAGCAAACTGGATGGTCTCAAAAGCGATGGCTGATGTTATCAAAAACGGCACGGGCAAGACCGCTGCGCTTGAAAAATGGCAGGTATGGGGCAAGACCGGCACCGCAAATATCGCAAATGCCCGCGGCAGGTATGACGAGGAAAATTACGTCGCATCGTTTATCGGCGGCGCTCCCGTTGAAAATCCAGCAGTTGTCGTTACAGTCTCCATCAGAAAACCGAATAAAAGGCTCGGCAAAGGCTACACCGGCGGGTCGGTAGCGGCGCCGGCTGCTAAGGAAATCCTCGAGAAAACGCTCAACTACCTCGAAATTTAAGATTGAAAATTTAATACTTGTGAAGTCTTCCAATATTTTTTTAATTTTAAATATTAAATATAAAATTTTAAATTCATTTAAGATACTCTAATTCTATACAGAAGCTGATAATATCCCGCGCAATTGGCCCTGCGTCGCTTGAGCCGTGCTGGCCGCCTTCAATAAACACCGCAAGGGCAATTGATTTACCAGTCCTGTCCTTTGCAAAACCTGCAAACCACGCATTATAAGGTTTTTCAGTCGAGCCGGTTTTGCCAAAAACCTTTATGCCTTTTTCATCGAAACCGCTGTCGGCAAACTGCCTGTACAAGGTGCCGCCCTGCTCACTGACAACTGCGTGCATTCCTTCATAAATTACTGCAAGGGCATTTTCACTCAAACCAAGTTTGTAACCTGTATCGGCCTGCTGCAAGGCTAAAAGCCTTGCCTTCTTAAAAATCCCTCCTCTTGCAATTGCCGCAAAGGCATTTGCGACCTGCAGAACATTCGCCCTGAAGTTGCCCTGGCCGATACCGAAGAATCGCCTCTCGGCAGGGTCAATGCCGGGCAACTGCTCTAAAGACAAATTATCCGCTCGCGGCACACTGCTCGATATAATTCCGCAAGCCTGTCTGAAATCCGGCAGTGCATTTTTGCCGAAGCCGAAGCTGTACAGCCATTTTTGAAGATTTGCAGGCTCAATTCTGTCCGCGAGCCGGGAAAAATAAATATTGCAGCTGCCTCTTACTGCATTTCTCGCCCTGTTGCCGCCCTCATAAGCCCACTGCTCATCGTGTCCGTAACCAAATCTTTTTAAAATCCAGCAGTTCGGCCAGCCCGCCGGCGCCGAATGCGATGGGCAGGAAATTATCTCCTGACTGTTTATTTTATTTTCCGCCAGGCCCGCTGCGAGAATAAAAGGTTTTGCGGTCGAGCCGGGCGGATAATGTTTTTCAATGACACGATTGACAGTGGGGACATTTTCATCGGCGATAAGTTTCGAATATTCCCACCTTGCCTTGTTCAAATCAAAATCGGGCAGGGACACAGACGCAAGTATATCTGTCGAGTTTACGTCAATAACCACAACTGCTGCGGGGCTGCCGAAATTCGGGTTGAGATTTCTGTTCTTAAGAACACTTTCAATTTTCCGCTGCAGCTCGATATCTATGGTCAATTTTACATCGCTGCCGAAACGGGTCTCCTTTTTGCTTACAATTTCTCTGTCAATGCCATAAACAACTCTGCCGCTGCTGCCCCTAAGATACGGTTCGCAGACATATTCAACTCCGCAAAAACCGATAATGTCTCCGTACATATATCTTTCGAAGTCATCCCGATTGTCTTGTGGCGAGGCCGGCCTGACCCAGCCGATAAGCTGGGCCGCCGAATTTTTAAAAGGATAATATCTTTCCGCGCGAGGCTGCACCTGCACGCCTGGCGTATCGAGAAATTTAAGCTGGGCAGCAAGAACTTCATCATCATTTTCAAGCTTGAATAATTCCTGATTCTGATGCATTTCCGCCACATCAATGTCTGCCGCGAGCAGAAGCCTCTGGTTCGCATCGGGCAGGGCCGCTTCAAAATCCTGCTGTGGATACTTGCGCTTCCACGCCAGATAATACCTTAGCTGCCATATTGGCTCGTTTATCTGCTGATTGATTTGCGCTTCAACCTGCTCAGTCGTTAAATTCCTGAACTGCGCACATTTATAAATAATCTCATTTAAACTGTTAAAATCATCAGCAAACCTTTCACGTATTTTTTCACACGTATTTTCGGTATCCATATCGGCCCCCGTCCGCAGTAACTGTACCTTCCAGAACCTCTCATCTGCCAGTCTTGCGTATTTATAATCTATACATAAAGCAAATTTTGCTTCATCTGCCGCAAGGATTTTGCCGTTCCTGTCGAGAATTTTGCCCCGCAGAGCGCCAAGCTCTTTGCTTTCGGCTGCCTGGATTTTCTCAAGCCGGCTCCTCCACTTTGAACGAGGATTGAGTTGAATATAGGCAAGGCGCCCGATAAACGCCGCTGCAAAGAAACAGCAGAATAACACAAATATCTTCAACCGCCTGTCGTACATTCGACGCTATCTCTCGCTTACTCTTGCTGTGAACCGATGAACACCTACGCCAAGCCATTTGCCGACCTTCGTCACCGGCCATTTTATCAGAAACCACAGAATTGCCGAATAGGCGCTGACAGCAAAAACTTCAAATACCCTGGTTTTTATCAGCTCCGGGGCCTTGAACTGCATGAGCATCAAGGCAATCATTTGGGTCAAAATACCCGTTACAAAAACAGCTGTCGCCTGCTGGCGGGTACTCTTCAAGAGAATTATCTTTCTGATATGAGCTATCACAGCGCCGATAATTCCATAACTGATAAAATGCGGACCTAAAACCATACCCGTAATATCTGCTGCAAAACCGATGACAAACGAAATTATAACCGCATCGTAGCTGTCACAGTGTACGGCAAAATAAACGAGCAGTATCAGAAGAATATCGGGCCTGATTCGCAAATCCGTCAGGCTCAGCAGATTCATCGCCGCACTCGTCTGCAGAACGGCAGCGAATATAATCAAAAATGTAAATCTCCACCATCTCATTATGTCAATCCGGCTCAGTTTTGATAACGATTACCGCTACATCCGTTATATTATCAAATTCGTAAGCGCCTTTTACAGTTATATCCCAAAGCAGCGGATTAGTTTCATCGGCAACACATCTGGATACCCTGCCGATAATGCGCAGGCTTGCCAGAATACCGGGCTTCGGTGCGGCATAAACATAGAAACCACTCTTTATTTTATATTTTTTCGGAAGATTGATAATTTTCGCCGCGTTTTTGCCGTCTCCCTGCATCGTACCGTTGAAATAAGAATTCACATCCGGCGCAGATATCTTGATATGCAGTTTGCAGGCCGAGCTCGTAATCAGTTTAACGCTCGACACATCCGTCGATACCTGCTCAATACAGCCGATAACGGCATTATCTCCGAGCACGTATTGTCCCTTTTTCAGATTGTCTGCGCTGCCGCGATTTATGATGAATTCATTTTTTCTGCGATTGACAATACCAGCCAGCACAAGGCCGGTGGCCGGGTCCGGCTCAGTCATCCTGACCCTGCCGAGCTCGTCAATCTGCCTTTTCTGTTCTAAAATCTGTGCCTGCAGATTCGAGTAAGCAACCCAGAGTTTGTTATGTTCGTGTCGGGATACAAAGAAAGGCGAGCTATTCGCAGGTTCCTGACGATAAGCCGCCGATGAACCGATATTCAAAAAAAAACTGAAAATATCAATAAATGCGAAATTCAGCCTCGCCGTTACATTCTGCGGGATAAGCAGCACGATAATACCCGTTAAAAGAAGACCGATGAAAAGTGTGAGCTTCGACGGTTTGAATTTCGCCCGTGCCATTTAAATTCCCAAACGGCCAACGCTTGAGTTTCTATTGCCATCCGTAGCCATCGTGGTCCATCGTGTCCTTCCAAAGTTCGAGGTTCTCAAGATACACGCTGGTACCTCTGGCAACGCACGTCATAGGCTCATCGACTCTCTTTACGGCCAATCCCGTTGCATTTGCAAGAGTTTTATCTATTCCCCGAAGCAGTGAGCCGCCTCCGCAAACGTGCATTCCATTGTCGATGAGGTCTGCCGCAAGCTCCGGCTCGGCCTTTTCAAGCGTCCTGGTAACCGCTTCGATAATCCCGCTGATGGGCTCCTTGAGGGCTTCGCGGATTTCTTCGCTGGTTATGACAATCTTTCTCGGCAGTCCCGATATGGTATCTCTGCCGGCTATTTCCATTGTAAGCTCCTGCTCGAGCTGAGCAGCGGAGCCAAGCTGAATCTTAACCTGCTCAGCTCTCGGCTCGCCGATAAGGAGATTATAAGTGCGTTTGAGATGATTTATTATCCCCTCGTCCATATCATCGCCGCCCATGCGTATCGACTCACAGGAGCTTATATCGGCAAGACTCATTATCGCAACCTCGGTAGTACCGCCGCCGATATCGACTATCATAGAAGCCGTCGGCTCGGTAATCGGCAGTCCCGCCCCGATGCCGGCAGCCATCGGCTCATCAACAAGAAAAACCTTTCTCGCGCCTGCCCTCTCGGCGCTGTCGATAACGGCGCGTCTTTCAACCGCTGTTATTCCGCTCGGCACGGCAATGACCACCCGCGGCCGTATCAGCCGGCTGCCCCTGCCGTGAACCTTGCGAATAAAATAGCTCAGCATCGCTTCGGTTATTTCAAAATCGCTTATTACGCCGTCCTTGAGAGGCCTGATTGCTGAAATACTTCCCGGAGTCTTGCCCATCATTTCCCTGGCCACGACCCCTACTGCTTCGCCGTTGCTGAGAACTATATTTGTGCCTTTGCGAACCGCAACTACGCTTGGCTCATTAAGAACTATTCCCTCGTTTCTGACACAAACAAGCGTATTGCAGGTGCCCAGGTCGATACCCATATCCATGCTAAACCAGCCCAATATCGGGTCGAGAAACACATCAAATCCTTTCAAAAATTACAATCGACCTGCGAGCAAATCTCAGTCCTGTCAGTATCGCAAATTAACGAACATTTTCCACTATTTTAAAAAGCGTTTCGTAAACGAACCAGCATTTATAAGCGACAAAGCCGGCCGTTGCCGCAACAGCACCGCACGCCAGCGCCAGCAGGGCCGTGTAAAGATTGCTCAATGCCTTTATTTTAACGCTGTTTGCTTGTAATGCGCTCATCAGACCTTACCATTTATGCCAACGACTGTTTTACCACGTTGTAGAAGCAACATCGCCGATCTGCGGCTGCTGCTGAACAAGCTGAGTCGTACCTGCCGACGCTTCCGTATCAACGTCGGTTATTCTTATATCACACACAAAGCTGTCGCTGCGAATCACATGAAATATCATACCTTTTTCAACGCCGTCTGCACTTCCTATTGAAAGCGTTACGAGAGAGCCCTCAACTGCGGTAAGCGTTCCCTGAAGTGCGGCGGTTATCAGCGGTTCAATTGCCTTCGTTGCGGAATCCGGCACCACCGTAACCGGCCCGCTAACAAACGAGTCGCCCGTCCTGCCCGCAAGCTGCTGTTCCAGCTTCGTTTTTTCCTCAAGCAGTCTTTTCTTTTCCGCATCAAGGGCATTAAGCTGTGCCATCTTTTCTTCAAGGCTTGCTGTTATCTCATTCAGATTCTTGGAAAGCTTGATTGTTTCGGCCCTTGCCTGGTCGAGCTCTTGTCTGGTGTTTTTGAGAGAGTCTTCCATTCCTCCGACCGTCTGCTCAAATTTCAATGCTGCTGCCGCAAGGGTCTTTACCCTTTCATCAAGTTCGTCCTTGGTACGCTGGGCATTCTTCAAATCCTGCTCAAGCTGAACTTTTTGGGTCTTGAGCCCTGCTATCTCTTTATCCAGCTCGCTTGAAAGCTCATCCATCTGCCGCTTTTTCTCTTCAACCTGCTGCTGGTAGCTTTGATTCTTTTTCTGCAAAGCCGCCAGTTCCGTCTCTGAATTCTCGTATGCACTTTTATAATTTTTAGCCGTGCTGACGTATGTTACAACGGTGCCGCACAAAAAAAGAGAGAATAACGACAATAAAACTATCAAAATCTTTGTAAGAGCACTCAAATTTTACTCCTTTCACCGCTGGTTGCCAGGCTGTTTACAAATTAAACACAATTAAAGCAGAAACCTTAAGATTACACAATCTGGGGAGATTTTACGAGTTGATAACGTTAAGGTCAAGTTATTTTTGCCCCTGTCAGGCCGGGCTAATTGCGTCCGGCAAGTACAAAAATACTCTTTGCTGCCGCAAGCCGCACAGCCGGGGAATCGTTTTTAAGCAGTTTAGGCAGATATTCCGCCAGTTTTTCAGTGCCGATTTGCCCTATCGCCAGTGCCGCAAGAACATTGCATCTTTCAGCTTCAATTTTATCCTGCCGGCCGGGATCAGCCAGATATTCGAGAACAACAAACTCGCCGCTCGTATCGCCTAACATACCAAGCTGCTCGGCAGCGGCAAGCCTAACCTCAGGCACCTCATCGTCGAGCATCGTTAAAATGGAATTTGCACCTTTGGTGCCGCCAAGAGCCCCCATAGCACAAACACCCATATATCTATCGTCTGCATAAACACTTATGAGCATCGTCCATATTTTTTGATATATTTTTTCATCGCCTATCCTGGCGATGGCCTCTGTAGCATTAAAGGCTACGGTATCGCTTGAATCTTCACTGTCCTTGAGCTTGTAAAGAACAGGCAGCGATTCTTTGCTTTTCAGTTTCCCCAGCAGCATTGCTGCATTCGCCTTGACAGTTTGGTCATCGACTCGGGCCGCTTTTTCAATAATAGAAAGAGATTTATTTCCCCCGAGCCTGCAAAGTGCATAAGCTGCTGCTATTCTTACATTTAAATCAGGGTCCTTTAAAAGCCGCCGTAACTGATTTTCCGCCTTTTCATATTGCAGGTCTCCCAGTGCAACTGCTGCAGCAAACCTGACCGGCACTATTTCATCCTTCAAAAGCCCGATGATTTTAGCTAAAAAAACGCTTTTTTCCCCTACCGAGGCCGCTTCAACGGCATTTGCTCGAATCCTGCTGTCGGGGTCTTTAAGACAGGCCGAAACGGCCTTTTCCGCTTTTGAAATAAGGCTTTTTGCCGTCACGGAAGCATTGGAATAACTGCTTTTTAAAAAACAACTTACAACAAAAATACAGATGAATATTTTAAGGCTTTTCTTATTCATTTTTAGCTTTCAATTTTCTACTAACGACTACTCTATATATCGACACAACAGCGGCAAAAATCAAACATACGCCGCAGCCAATTTCCAGGTTTTGGCCTGACTGACTGAAAAACGTAACCCTTTTGTCAATAAATACCTGGTCTGCAAACCAGCCTCTTTGACCCGCCCGCCTGGCTGCTTCTTTTGCAACCGTGCCTGCGATATAATCGTTATGTATCCTGCCAAGCGAATCTATATAACAGCTTATGCCTGTATTTACGCTGCGGACGATGGGCACGCGGTTTTCCACCGCCCTGAAGGCACATATCGCCATATGCTGTTCAAGCTCAGTTGCCGGCTCTATCTTGTTTTTCTTTTGCCCTGCAAACCAGCCGTCATTGCTTATATTGACAAGCCAGTCAACTTGTTTGTCTTTATTTTCATCAAGTGGCATAAGCCATCCCCCAGCGGACGTCAATTTGCGGGCAATTTTCGGCACGGTATCCTCATAGCAAATCATCACGCCAAAACGATATATTTTGCCCGCGTTCTTCATCTTGAAAACTGTATATTCATCGCCGGCATTTATGGTGTAATCGTAATCATAAGGTGTCAGTTTCACCAGATATTTGCCCAGGGCCGGCCACACATCCGTAAAAGGAATATATTCACCAAACGGCACAAGATGTATTTTATTATAATACTGACGCAAGCCTATCTGATTCGGCTCATACAGAAAAGCAGAGTTGTAGCTCGTTTTAAGTTTGATTGTATCATCCACCCTCACCGCATCTCCTGCAAACGCCCCGACAAGAAGATAAACGCCCTCGTTTGAATGACGTACCAGAGCATTATGAAATATTTTTGCAGTATCGTCTTCTGTCACGAGCTTTAAGTAACTGTCATCCAGCACGGCCTCAACCATCGTCTCCGGCCAGATAATAATCGCAGGCCTGGCCTTCGCTAAACAATTCCTGCTGTCCACAAGGGTATTAAGAAAAGTTTGCTCAAGAGGCTCGATTTCCTTTCCCGCCATAGTCGGCACATTTGACTGCACCACGCCTACTGTCGGCCCTCTTACAAGAAAAGCCGCTGTCTGATTTATTCTGTATCTGCCGTAAAGAACCGTTGCACTCAAAGCGAAAATCACAATAAAAAATCCTATAAATTTAGCGGCCGCCGCTCGTGGCGGCCCAACAATGTCAGCAATCAGGCCGCTGACCATCGCGACGAGAAAACTTACTCCTGCTGCGCCAAAAATATCGGCAATCTGAATGATTATAATATTTTCATATTGGCTATGCCCAAGATACCGCCAACCGAAGCCCCTGAAACACAAGCCCTGGAAAGCCTCCGCACCGACAATCAGTATCGGCAGTAAAAACCAAAGTGGAATCTTTCTCTGAAAACAATAACGCAGACACACTGCGAGTATCGGCCAGTAAACTGCGATATAAACGCAAAACAGAAACCAGCCTGCAATTGTTACCATCGCCAGCCAGTAAAGATTGCCCAGCCAGTAAACAAGCGAAATGATATACGCCGCCAAAACAGTCAGCCAGGTTTTTTTGCTAATTAGACAGCCGATTACAAACGGCACTAATGCAACCCACGCAAGTAATGAAAGATTAAATGGCGGCTGAATGACCGTCAGTAGAACGGCACTTGCAACAAAACAACCTATAGCCGACAGATTTCTCAGCTTTTCTTGTCCCAACCTGCAAAATCCTTAACGACCGATGCTATCTGCCCTGCGTCGTATCTTTTATGGTTACCCATTCTTACCGCAAACTGATTTGCAAAAATCCCCAGCCGTTTATTGTTCTCGACAATTTGCGCAATACTCAATCCCGTTTCAACAAAAAGCCTCTTTACTTCTTCAAGCTCTATCGAGTTAAAAAACATATTGCTTGAAGCTTTGCTTTGTTTTTTTATCTGAGCGATTCTGCCTATGGTATTTTTCACATAACTTTTGGAAATATCGATTCCAAAGTAATTCCTGCCGTATTTGGCGGCAACGACAGCGGTAGTACCTGAACCGATAAAAGGGTCAAGGACACAATTGCCTTTGTTTGAGCTTGCGGCGATAATTCTCGCAAGCAAAAGTTCAGGCATCTGGCACGGATGCCAGCTCTGGCGTTCCTTGAACGTGCCGCATACTCTCGAATAATCAGGCCAGACGTCATCAGGCATCTTGCCGGACGAATTGGCCCTTTTGTCTTTATATACAAGCTGCCTGTCGGACGGGGTCCTTACGGCATAATCATTGAACGTAAAATTCTTTTTATCTTTGACGAAGTAAAATATATGGGTGTGCGAACGTGCGAATTTATTTTTCATCTGCTGGCCGAAGGTATAATGCCAGATAATCCAGTTGCGGCAAAACAGGCCAAGCTCATCAGCGATAAGCTTTACGTTGGCGGCATAGTCGTCGCCGATAGCGATATAAAACGAGCCTGTTGGTTTAAGGACTTTACAGCAAGCCGTTATCCACTCTTTTGTCCAATCGATGTAGCGCTGTTTTTTTTGCTTGTCGTTGTAGCTGTCGTATTTTCTGCCGATATTGAATGGCGGGTCTGCAAAAATCAAATCTGCGAACGGTTTTTTAACTTCGCCGAGTATCTCTACACAATCGCCGCAGATGATTTTATTAAGCAATTTTTCCATCCTTATACTAACGACTAAATACTAACGACTAACTACTACTTTTTTGGATATCCGACAGTTTGTGCGAGGATGATTTTCTGGTCAGGCCGCAATTTCATTGCTGAATGACACGCTGCCTTGTCAACATATCCGCGAACGACGGTGGCCAGGCCCTCCGAAGCGCAGTAAAGGTAAACATTCTGGCTGATAAAGCCCGTATCGGTAGCCGCGTAGAAATCCTTAATGTCGTCGGGCATACCGCCCATTCTTGCATAGTCGGCTACAAAAACAAGGTTTACAGGTGCATCATTAACAAATGCCTGCTTACCCGTCGCCTCACGAATGTCCCCTGCCACAACAGGTATGAGTGTATTTGCCCTGGCATCGTAGAGGTAAAGGCCTTGCTCAAGAGCGACGTAAACATCGATTTCCTGTTTATTCATCGCGGTTGGCGCGGTGCGTTTTCCGTCAGGCCGGTTTATTCCGCACGCCGCCCACAGCATATTTGAAAGCACCTGCATCGGCAGTTTTTCGCTGCTGAACTCGCGGCTGGTTTTTCTTTCTTTCAGGGCCGCCATCAACGGCTTGCCGCCTTCCATTTGCGGCTTGGGAAGCTCGATAGGCTTAAGTTCTTCTGCTGTGACGTTTAACCGGACCTGCACTGCTGCAGTTGTGTTAGCGTCTTGCGCCCAAATTTGCGCCGGCAAAACAAGCAAACCGGCCAATACTAAAATTTTCGTGTTCATCATTCTTCTCCTTTGATAATTTGATAATATCGGTTAGCCCTGCCATCACGATGGCAGGGTTATTAAACCACATTTTAGCGCAAAATTACAGAATTGCAAGAGAGGATTTGAACTATAGTTTACGGTTTTATAACTCTTTGTTTCTTGAGAACTTTGCCTGTCAGGCAGAAGACTTACATATCGGCCAAAATTGCCTCAATCGCTGTTGTTAATGGCGAGATATCTTCAGAAACAATCTGCCAGACAATATCTAAATCGATGTCATAATATCCATGAATGAGCCGGTCTCTTGTGCCCGCTATTTCACGCCACGGAATTTGAGGATTGTTTCGCCTAAAATCCGACGAAATGGCTTTTGCAGCTTCGCCGATGATTTCCAGCAATCGAACAAGGGCTAATGCAAGCTTTTCGTCCTTGTTAAGGTCGTTTCTTTGAATAGGTTCTGTGTACTCGATTATCTTTTTTGCGGCGTCGAGCATATGGCGAAGACGGACAATATCCTGTTCATTCCGCATATTGCACCTTTGCTTCCTGAATAACCTTGTCGCGAAAATATTTGCTCAAAAATGCCGGTGTTTGTAAATCCACTTTGCGACCGAGCAATTCCGAAAGATCATCCTGCATCCGGAAAAAGGCGAAACCCGGCGTAAAGCCTTTCTGGAATTCGACAAGAATATCAATGTCGCTATCCGGCGAAAAATTGTCCCGCAGGGCTGAACCAAATACAGCCAGTTTGCAAATATGATTCTTGCGGCAAAATTCCGCAACAAGCTGACTTGAAATTGTAAAATTTTTACTCATGGCTTTATAACCTGTTGCCCCTTAAGGACTTTTCCTGTCAGGTAGTCTGTAAATTCGATTTTTAGAGTAAGCTCTTTTTCTTTGCCGGTCAGGATTGAATTTACGTCAAACGGCAGTTTATAATAGCTCGTAAAGAGCGAGCCTGACCATTTTTTCTTGAGCTCTTTCGGCTCAACCTGCCAGCTTGACAGCAGCGCTTCTGCCGGCTTTTTGTTTAAGTTCCAAAGTTCGATTTTTACCGCCCCCGGCGCCTTTACGACATCTCCCATATCGTCGATGGTCTTGAGGTAAACAACAAGCGTTTTCTTTTTCGCAGTGCTGTTGCTGTCACCACTTTTTTTATCATAAATACCGCATCGGCCTGTCAGTTCGATTGACGAAACAGCTGAAATCGCCTCGATTCTCGCGGGTTTGTCGATACCCATTAAGGTCTCAAGCTGCTCTTTGAGCTGTTTATTTTGAGCAGTTAGTTCGGCTTTTTCCCGTTTAAGAGTTGTTTCGCTGGTCTCTGGTTTTTTCCCGGTAATTGCTTTAGGTTTCGGCACTTTAGCCTTTTCCTGACAGCCGATTAAAAGAAAATTAAAAATCAAAAATAAAAAATAAAAATTTCGGAACTTGTTTTTCAACTTTCTATTTTCCATTTTTCTTTCCTTTTATCAACTGTTCACCTGCTTACCTGTTCTACTGTTCTCATATCCACATAATACTACCGCTTCACAGCCTCTACCGTCAACTACAAATCTATGCCCTTGCCGGCGGGTTATTTTTGGTTAGCCCCGCCAACACGGACTTTACCCTCGCGCAGTGCCTGCCCTCGAGTAGTCGCAGGCGGGGGACAGAGTTTGGTTAGCCTGCACCCCTGCCTGTCCGACGAAGCCTTGGCGAAGGCGGATGGTGCAGGGTTCACCTTAAAATACCGATTTTTTGAATTTTCTCTTGACAAAATTTCGGAAGGTCTGTAGTTTGCAGGTTGAAGTGAAGAGGGTGTGCGTCTGAAGATAATTTTCAGCAAAAAGTATCCGAAGAAAGTACGCGCCTGCTGAGATGTGTGTCCGCCAGTGGCGAGACCTCGCCAAATGGCGGGTCGCAGCAGGTATTTTCAAGTAAGGACATTAAATTATTAAGGAGAAAGAAAATGGAGACAAAAAAATCATCTCTGGCTTCATCAAGGGTAGTTTTTTACATTGCTGCCTCGCTTTTTTGTATTCTGGCAGTATCGCCTGCCGCCCTTTTCGCCGGCTCTGTCAAGAACTGGGGCAGTTTGGCCGCCGATAGCAACGACTTTATCGGCAGCCGATTTACCGCCATCTCGGCAGGAAGTTTCCACTCTCTTGCCCTCAGGTCCGACGGCTCAATCGTCGGCTGGGGCGACAACGTTTATTTCCAGGCGACGGGCCCTGATGGAAACGACTTTTTAGCCATCGCGGCAGGAGGTCAGCACTCTCTTGCCCTCAAGTCCGACGGCTCAATCGTCGGCTGGGGCTACAATGGTTATGGTCAGTGCAACGTGCCCGCAGGAAACGACTTTTTAGCCATCGCTGCAGGATATAGACACTCTATTGCCCTCAAGTCTGACGGCTCAATCGTCGCCTGGGGCCTCAATAATTCTGGTCAGGCGACGGCCCCTGATGGAAATGACTTCATCGCCATCACGGCAAGACGGGATAACTGTCTTGCCCTCAAGTCCGACGGCTCAATCATCGGCTGGGGCCGCAATGATTATGGTCAGGCCAAGCCCCCTGTAGGAAACGACTTCGTCGCCATCGCGGCAGGACACTGGCACTCCCTTGCCCTCAGGTCTGATGGCTCAATCTTCGCCTGGGGCTATGGTGCGGCGACGGCCCCTGAAGGAAACGACTTTTTAGCCGTCGCGGCAGGATGGCTGTACTCCCTTGCCCTCAAGTCTGATGGCTCAATCGTCGGCTGGGGCAACAATAGTTATGGTCAGGCAACGCCTCCCGCAGGAAACGACTTTTTAGCCATCGCGGCAGGAGGTTACCACTCTCTTGCCCTGAAGTCCAACGGCTCAATTGTCGGCTGGGGCCGCAATGATTCTGGTCAGGCGACACCCCCCGCAGGAAACGACTTTTTAGCCATCGCGGCAGGATGGTACCATTCTCTTGCCCTCAAGTCCGATGGCTCAATCGTCGGCTGGGGCAACAATGATTATGGTCAGGCGGCGTGCCCTGCAGGAAACGACTTTTTAGCCATCGCGGCAGGAAGTATCCATTCTCTTGCCCTCAAGTCCGACGGCTCAATCGTCGGCTGGGGCTACAATAATCATGGTCAGGCGACGGGCCCCGCAGGAAACGACTTTTTAGCCATCGCGACAGGAGGGGCACACTCTCTTGCCCTGAAGTCCGACGGCTCAATCGTCGGCTGGGGCTACAATTATTCTGGTCAGGCAACGAGCCCTGCAGAAAATAACTTCGTCGCCATCGCAGCAGGCGGGGACCACTCTCTTGCCCTGCGGCGCAGAAGCTGTCCGTTTAACCTGGCGGGCGACCTGAATGACGATTGCAGGGTGAACCTGACCGACTTCGCAACATTTGCTGGCAGCTGGCTTATCGATTGCTACGCAGACCTGAACAATCCATCCTGCGTGCCAAAGTAATCAGCTAAAGCTTTAACTTCACAAGCAGTAGCAACTGGCAGATATGTAAGTTCATAAAGACTTTTTAGTTTTCAGTTTGATTTTTGAATTGTGGTTTTGGGCTTTTAGCTTTAACTTTTACGCTAACCGCTAAACGATTAACGTAACGAGCATCGCAACCGATTTACGCGTCCGTCTCTTTCGGTCTATCCACTGGTTGCGGGGCTTTTTGCAGGATTTCGTCTGCAAGGCCGTATTCGATAGCTTCTTTTGCTTCGAGCCACAGGTTCCTGTCGCAGTCAGCGGTGATTTTTTCTATCGGTTTGCCGGTATGGTATGCGAGTATATCATAAATTCTGCCGCGGATTCTGATGATTTCTTTTGCCTGGATATCGAGGTCGGTTGCAGGCCCTTCAAGAACACCGTTAATCAATGGCTGGTGCAGGAGTATTCTGCTGTTATTCAGCATAAATCTTTTTCCTTTTTCGCCTGCCGTAAAGAGTATTGCACCCATACTTGCCGCCTGGCCTACGCAGTATGTTGCTACGGAACATCTTAAAAATCGCATCGTATCGTAAACGGCGAGTCCCGCTGTTACGGACCCGCCGGGCGAATTGACATAGAAGTTGATATCGCTTTTGCTGTCTTCATTGCTCAAAAACAGCATTTGAGCGATTATAAGGTTTGCCGACTCATCATCGAGCTGGCCGCCGAGGAAAACTATTCTGTCCTTCAGAAGTCTTGAATAAATGTCATAAGCTCGTTCTCCGCGTCCGGTTTTTTCAACTACTATTGGCACAAGATTCTGGTTTAAAGTCATCTTTTTCCCTTTTCTTTTTTATAACCACGGATTACTCTGCGTAATCCGTGAAATCCGTGGTTCTTTTCACTTTTTACCTTTCCCTTTTTTGTCGCCTTCTGCTTCGTGCAGAACTTCATCGATTAAGCCGTATTCTTTTGCTTCCTGGGCTGTCATATATCTGTCGCGTTCTGTTTCAGCGGTAATTCTTTCAATTGGCTGTCCTGTATGCTTGGAAAGAATTTCATTTATCATTTGTTTTATTTTTAGAATTTCCTCTGCCTGAATTTTGATATCCGCCGCTTGTCCGTAAATACCGCCATAAGGCTGATGAACCATGATTTTTGCATGTGGCAGGGAGTGGCGTTTTCCTTTTTCGCCTGCGGCGAGGATGATTGCTGCACCTGATTCCGCCCGGCCTACGCAATAAGTCGCAACAGGCGAGCCGATAAAACACATCGTGTCGTAAACCGCCATCGTATCGTCAACACTGCCGCCAGGCGAATTTATGTATAAACTAATCTCACTGCCACGCTTTTGATTGTCGAGATATAACATCTTCATAATAACGGCCGCCGCTAAACTATAGGAAATCTCCCCTATCATAAAGATAATCCTGTTCTCCAACAACATATCATCCAACGTCATCTCCCGCGTACGCTGATACTGCATAACCTGAAGCTTCGGGTCGATATTCTTTATCAGATTCTTCTGCGGCTCAATAAACATTTTATTTCCCTTAAAAAGCCTTAAATAAAGGACTTATGGCCATTAAAAACGTACAAGCTATACTCTTTTATCGGCTATTTTCCCGTTTAACTTTTACCCACAAAGGCCATTTTTACAGCATTATTCAATATCTTTACGGCTTCGTCAATAGAGATTTGTCCCGCCCAAAGGCAAACAGGAGAGGGAAATTGAAGATTGAAAAATGAAGATTGAAAATTTAACCACGGATTATGCAGTCGCTAGTCGCTGGTATCTAGTCGCTAGTAAAAAATATCAAATATCAAAAATAAAAATGCAAAATTGTGGAGTTCGCCTAACGGCGAGACCTTGTTTTTATATTTATTCACCACCGAGGACACGAAGGTCGCGAAGGTGTAAAGAATTCCGAATTACGAAATACGAATTCCTCCCTATGGGACACCTTACGGTGGAAACAATGTCGAATTACCAAAATTTAGAATGGCCAAAACAACGAAAAGAAAGCGAAAAACGATAGTTGATAACTATCAATCAAAATGTGGGAAGGCAGACATATAAAAAACATTGGACATTTAATATAAAATCAATAGTTGATAATTGTCAATCAAAGTGTGGGAGAGGTTCGGAATTGAAGATTTAACCCCGATGAGATAACCGAAGCGGCATCTCACAGGGCAAGGATTGAAAATTGAAGATTTAGGAAAGCGTCAATCGGTTGCGGTTCCGCCGTCGCCAAGGGCTATGGCGAGACAAGTGCGCTGCTCGTTACGGCTAACGGAAAACGGTTGCGTATAAATCCGCCGGAGGCGGACGAGTTTTTTAAACACTGATCCCCGCCTGCGCGAGGATAAGTTTCACAGATTACGCAGATTTTTTGTTCACCACAGAGCTCACAGAGCACACAGAGGTTTTGCTTTAAGGCGGTGTTCTGCGAACACTGTAAAATTCAAAACAGCCCCTTTTTGAAGTTAAACTTCAACGGGCCTGTAATTGAATCTTTTACCGCT
>CAZUEO010000020.1:0-39109 GCA_964619675.1 uncultured Planctomycetaceae bacterium
CCGGCAAGCAGCAGTCGATTCAGATTAAGTCCAGTTCAGGCCTTAGCGAGCAGGAAGTTGAAAAAATGCAAAAGGACGCCGAATTTCATTCTGCCGAGGACAAGAAACGGCGCGAAGTAGTTGACCTCAAAAACCAGGCCGACCAGCTTGTTTACTCGACTGAGAAGACGCTCAAGGAGCATGGCGATAAGGTTTCAGCCGATACGAGGGGCAAAATCGAATCGGCAGTAAATAACCTCAAAGAGGCCGTCAAAGGCGAGGACGGCGATGCGATAAGAAAGGCTATGGAGAATCTCGGCACAACCGCTCAGGAGCTTGGCAAGGTTCTTTACGAAGAAGCAGCAAAAAAACAGGCAGGGCAGAGTCCTAAACCGGCAGAACCGAAGGGCGGCGAAGGTCAGGTTCACCGCAAAAGCGGTGATGATGTGATAGACGCCGAATTTGAGGCTAAAGACAAATAACAATTGAAACCATTTAGCCCCCGCCACTCGTGGCGGGGTTAGGCGGCCGCTAAATAGATGGGTTTTTATTTGCCGATGCAGAAATGCGAGAAAATCGTTTCAAGTATTTTCTCGTCAATATATTCAGCCTCGAAGGTCGAGAGATTTTGCAGAGCCGAGCGTATAAACATCGCAGCCACTTCTTCGTTACCTTCTGTCAGCTCGACCAAGGCGGTTTGAATATTTTTAATCGCCTCGATTACGGCCTGTCTGTGCCTTTCAGTAAGAGCTGTTTTTTCAGCAGCTTCTGTTGTACTCGAAGTCTGTCTGATAATGCTCTGTTGTGTAAGCTCTTTGAGATTTTCAAGGCCTGTGGAATTTTTGGAGCTGGTTGCCAAAAAATCGCAGCCGAAAACCTGTTTTAACAGCGTGAGTTTTTCCGCTGTTTGGTCAGCAGTCAATAAATCACATTTTGTTGCTGCATAAATCGCAGGTTTTTTTGAGAGACGCCTGAGCACCTCTGAATCAATTGAATAATCTGGTTTTGTAATATCGACGCAGAAGATTATAACTGTAGAGTCGTTGATTGCTTTTTGAGTTGCCGTGTCGGCAAGCGATTGAATAATATCTGCAGGCCTGGTGACAAGGCCGGCACAATCGAACAGGACACAATCGCATTTGTCTAATTTCAGCCAGTGCTGCAGGATGTCGCGGGTTGTGCCGCTCTGCTGGGATACGATGCTTCTTTTTTCACCGACAAGTGTGTTGACAAGGCTGCTTTTTCCCGCATTTTCAGGGCCTGTGATTATCACCGAAGGGGCATCTACAATCTGTTCATAAGTGATTGAGCCGTCGAGGAGTTTCTCAAGGCTGCTGCGGATTTTTTCTGTTGTTTCGATGGCCTTTTTTACGGAGATTATTTCTATATCTTCTGCGGCAAAATCGAGTCCTGCCTCGATTAAACTCAAGATGTTGAGAATTTCTTCGCAAATTTGCCGGATTTTTTTCTCGACTGAGCCGCTAAAAAGTTTTTGAGCGGCTGATAACTGATACCGGTTTGAGCTTTGAATCAATTGTGCCACCGCCTCGGCCTGGGACAAATCCATCTTGCCGTTTATGTAAGCCCTGTATGTAAATTCTCCCGGCTCAGCGGCCCGGCAGCCGAGAGAAAGAAGCTTTGAAAAAAGAGATTTAACAGCCTCATCGCAGGCAAAAAGATGAATTTCAATAAGGTCATCACCTGTGTATGAATTGGGGCAGGGGAAAAGATAGAGACAGATGTTAATTTCAAGACCTTCGGCGATAGTTATCAAAGCAGACGTTATTTTTCTCTGTTTCGCAAATTCCTGTGCGGTAATGGTTTTTAGAATATCGAAGGTTTTATCGCCGCTGACCCGTATGATTTTCTTTACGGAAGGAGCTGCCCCGCTGGATACCGCAATTATTGTGTCGTCTGTGTTATACATAGCCGCATTTGCAGTCTATGATTATCAGGAGAATTTGATTGGCGGTTTTGGCTTTTTCTTTTTGAGTTTCCCGCCTAATTTACTTGTGGTCGGCACAAGCCCGGCCTGCTCGGTGGTTTCTTTTTCGCGGAGGTGTTTTCTTATGATGTATTGTTCAGCAAGGCCTGCGATAGTGCTCGACATTATATAAAGATTCAGACCTGACGGCGCTCTGTAAAGGGCTATAAGCAGTATTACGGGCATCATCCACATCATCATTTTCTGCTGCTGGGCTGCCTGCGGATTGGTTGCCGCGGCGGCGGAGGAGGGCATCAGTTTTTGCTGTGCGAACATCGATATACCGAGCAGTATCGGCAGCAGGTTGAAATTTGTGCCGATGAATGAGCCGAGGATAGGTATTTTTTCCATAGCGGCCGGGAGGCTGAAAAGTGCGTCCGACGATGAAAGGTCGGTAATCCAGAAAGGCAGAAATTCTGCTCCCCTGAATTCAATACCTGCGTAAATTGCGCTGTAAAGCGCAAACCAAATAGGCATCTGGAGCAGCATAGGCAGGCAGCCTAATATGGGTGCTGCGCCGTGCTCCTTGTAAAGCGCCATCATTTGCTTGTTCATTTCCGCTTTATTATCACCGTATTTCTGCTTTATTTCCTCGGCCATTGGGGCGAGCTTTGACATTTTCATCATTGAAATCTGACTTTTTTTGGTAATCGGATGCAGCAGAATCCGTATAACGAAGACAAAAATTATAATAACGACACCGTAATTCGGGATGTATTGATACAGCCGGTTCATAACGTTCAGGATGAGAAAACTCAGACCGCGGAAAATATTTCCACAGCAGGCCTGGAAGTCGATTACCTGTATAAAGCCGAGTTTTTCATAAAGCGGGTTAGTTTTGAAAAGATGTCTGTCCTTGGGGCCGATGTAAAGCTGGAAACCGCAGGAGTATTGTGTTCTTGGGGCGATGGTAACAGTTTCAGTCTGCAGTTCGACGCCGATGTTTTCATCGCCGCTGCCGGCTGTTTTGTCGGGGTCGTAGTGTATCGCAGACTTTTCGGCAATCCATCCAGCCGCTAAACCGTTCTGGTCCTGTGGAATCGGTCGTATGATGGCGGTGAAGTATTTGTTTGAAATGGAAGTCCAGAGAAACTTATAAGCGGCATTTTTATGGAACAGGGATGTCCTGCCGCCAGAATTCTTTTCCAGCTTTTTAATATTTAATTTTGTTACTTCAACAGAGCCCTGATGGTTTAAAAAGCCTGTTGTTATCGTTCTTGTATCGACTCTTTCGTTTTCTCTTGATATTCCGATCGGGCCAAGCATATCAAGAGATGTCTTGATTTCAGAATTACTCAAGTTGCCCAGTGTGATATCACAATCCAGCAGGCAATCTTCCGGCCGGAGAGTATATTTTTTTGTCAGTTTGACAAATTCGCCGCCGCCTTTGAGGATTGTTGCGTAAAAACTTATTGTTTGTGAGCCGTCGGCGTTTTTAGCTGTGCCGCTGCTTTGCCAGTTGAGCCGGTCGAGCGGGAAAGCCTTTGCCAAATCCGGCAGCAGCAGTTTTTTACCTGCCATAGTGTCTGCTTTGCCGTCGCCGGACAGCAATTCAAGCGGCTGGGGATTTTCGTGATTGCGGTTGTCATAGTCGCGCAGTTTTGCAGAGACAATCGCGGCCCCTTTTGTGGTAAATTTAAGTTCGAGTTTATAAGGATTTTTTTTTGCCGGCAAAACAGAGCCGAGCGTGAATGTTTTTTCCTCCGCGCTTACAGCGGTAATCTGGGATGTGGATGTGGGTGTTTCCGGCAGGGGGGCAATCTCGGGCAGGCGGCCAGGGGCGGGCAAATTAGCCTCGGCGGCCAGAGTTATGATTTGCTTTGCGGTATTTTGCCGTTTTACAAATATGCCTGAATCAAATATCAAAAAGCCGCATATAATAAGGTATGCACAAATAAGCAGGGTAAACAGTTTTTTTGCATCCATTCTTTTTATCGTCCTTCGCTTAGCCTGTCGGCCTCGAAATTGTCGAGCTCCTCGACACTGTAGATTTTATTTTGGGTGGTTTTGTAATCGTAGTCAAGCCTGACGAAGTGGATGTTGTTCTTCTCGATATAGACATAGCTTGCCCTGTTGTCTTTGTCTCTCGGTTGGCCTACGGAGCCGACGTTTATGATAGCTCTTTCTTCGGGTATTATGGGATAGACATAGTCAAGCTCATCCGGGGCATAGAAATCAGGGTCGTCGAGGAAAACGCCCGGCAGGTGAGTATGTCCTATGAAGCAGATGTGCTTAACACGGTCGAACAGTGCGGTTATTTTTGTGGGTGTTGTATATACGTCATCGGGAAAGACGTATTCATTTATAGGTTTTCTTGGCGAAGCATGCACGAAGTCCAGAACCGCTTTTCCACCGTTAAGCTCGGTATGAAGTGTCCATCTCATCCGCTGGCTTCCCAGGTAATTCCAGCGGTTGTGCCGCTTTTCGGAGCCCGGTTCGGTTTCGAGCTGGCTTCTTGTCCAGAAGCTTGCCCGTTCGGCGCCAAGATTGAAGTTTGTCGGCTCGTACAGTATAGCGTAATCGTGATTGCCCATTACGCAATTCTGCGTTTTATCTATCACAAGATCCAGACAGTCCTTGGGGTCCGGCCCATAGCCGATTATATCGCCGAGGCAGTAAATTGTTTTTATGCTTCTTTGTTCAATGTCCGCCAGCACAGTTGTCAGTGCTTCGAGATTTGAATGTATGTCGCTTATTATAGCAAACATGCGGTATTCCTGCTTAACTAAACTACTGTTTGTTCACAGAATAGAGAGAGTACTTATATCAGAAAAGTTGTTGTTATTCCAGTATCGAATATAGGCCTGCGGCAAAAGGAGCCTGTGGTGTCGGGGTATGTTGGCTATGCCTCATTAGTTTCTTTGAGCCGGTGTCCTGACGTAATTTGCTGAATTGTTAGCTCGGGAAGGGTGATTCTGAGGGGGATTTTTCTTTTGCCATAAAGCAATAAAGTGGATATACAATAAACATAATATGGTCCGTTTATATTTTATACTAAGTTGTTTATAGGACTTAGTTTTTGGATGTGAAATTTTCAGGAAGTTATACAGCATTTCATTTTGTTTGTAACTCATTGTGAAAAAAGGGTATATGGAATTACCATTTTTTTATATGGGGAATATTTTGTAAAATGAATTTATATTGATACGGGTTTTGGTCAATTATGAGTTATGTAGGGAATTATTAAGTAGTTATGATTGATTATTGTCTTGACAAAGTTCCCTGATTTTGGTATTTTATGGGTTGTATATAACTTAGGGAAAATAGATAAAGAAGGGAACGTAATATTTCTAAAAATTGCATCTGTGGGTGGTACTACGGATTCCGACCTAAGAACCGAACCGGATGCAGACAGTATAGGAGGTAATAATTATGACACGCATATTTATTTTTTTGTTGGTTTTGGTAGTTGCGGGCATTTCTTCGGCAGCCCCTGTAGTATTTAATGACCCCAATCTTGAGGTTGCGGTTGAGACTGAGCTGGGCATAAGTAACCCGAATGCGACTGAGATGTTGTTGTTAACTTCTCTCGATGCTAATCATCTGGGAATTTCAGACTTGACCGGCCTTCAGACCGCGACAAATCTGACAACTCTTCGTCTTAGTAATAATAATATTAGCGCCCTCGATTTGCTCGCAGGCCTTACAAAGATGAAAAATCTTTACCTGGGGGGTAATCCAAGCATTAATAGTTTGTTTCCTCTTTCCGGCATGACCGACCTGAGAAACCTCAGAGTGAGCGGCGGCAATGTAATGAACATCAGTGTTGTATCTAACTTTAAAAAACTGGTGTGGCTGCATTTAAGCGATAACATAATTTCAGATATAACACCCATAGCCGATGTTAATACTCTCAAGTATTTGTATCTTGCCAGCAATAATATCTCGGACATTAACACTTTGGCAGATCCGAATTTAAATAAAATTAGAGAGCTTGATTTGTCTGATAACTTAATTTCGAATATAAATGCGCTTTCAGGTTTATCAAATCTGTTGAATTTGAAGCTTCGTTTCAATGATATAACTGACATGAATTCGCTCGAGAATTTAACGGGACTTAAGTCTCTTTATATGTCGGGTAATTATGACCTTGCGGATATTAATGCCATAAAAGATATGAACAATTTGGTGGAATTAGCGTTTACCGATGCTAATGTAAGCAATATCTCCGTGCTTGGCGATGTTAATCAAATACAGTTTTTATGGCTCGGATACAATTTTATTCGGGATATTAGTGCGTTAACAAAATTCACTAATCTGAGCGCGCTCAATCTTCGTTATAACCCGTTGAGTTTCGAATCATACTGTAATTATCTTAAAACAATTATCAATAATAAACCCTCTGCAAGCATAGTAAGTGATAGACTTATCGATGACCGTTTTACGGATGCAAATGACTTGAAGGTCTTTGCCAGCAAGTGGCTGAGAAATGATTGCAGTTTGGGCAATGGTTTTTGCAGCGGTGCGGACTTTGATGAAAACGGCAACGTGGCCTTCTTTGATTTCGCTATTTTTGCCGAGTGGTGGATGTATAGCCCGTAATCGAGAGGCAGTAATTTTGAAAAGGCCGTTGTAATAAACGGCCTTTTTTATGTGATTGTCCCGTTAAAGACAGGCTGCTTAGAGATATCTCTAAGCAGGAGGCAGTGTCAGGTCGAACTTTTTGTTAGAGCCATTTTTTTAGATGTTGCGACAAAATATTCCTCATATTCTTTTAGGAATCCAGCAAAAGAAATATATTCATTGGTTGCAATAATTTTTCTCAGTTTCGCTTTTGTTGTCTTTAAATTAATATAAGATTTAAAGCGCCTTTTTAGGTTCATAGCTAACCTGGGTTGATTGATATCAATTTCTCTGGGGTGAATATAATAAATAACAGGCCTATTTTCATTAGCGACCTGTTTTTTCATAATTTTTATTAACCAATATGGGAATAGTCTCAGGTACCCCCCTCCAAAAAAGCAAATATTTTTTGATAAAAAGTGAGCAACCGTGATAGGAAATTCATAGAAATCAAAATCTGCAATTTTGAAAGGATGTAAATTTGCTTCTAAAAAACAGCCGTGCCCTCTCTTAGCTGGAAATAGGGAAGAATCGTATTTGTAACCCGCTTTTGCTAATTGAGCAAATGCCCACGTAGTTTCTGGAATAATTGAGAACCCCGGTGCTCTATAACCGATGACTTCTGTACCAGAAATGTTTTCTAATAGGTGCTTTGTTTTACTAATATCTTCATAAAATTGACTTTCCGTTTGTGTATATATTAGCTGGTGTGCATAACCGTGGGAGGCAATTTCGTGCTTGCGTTTGGATGCTTCTATTACTAATTGAGGATATTTCTCAGCTATCCATCCTAAAAAGAAACAGGTTGCTCTGACATTTTTTTCTTCAAGAATATCCAAAATATTTAGAAAATTATTTTCTATCCGAGATTCTAAGTTGTCCCACTCATGTAAATTGGGTGTTGATTCCAGCTCAAGAATATGAAACCAATCTTCGACGTCAATTGAAATGATATCTTTCATTTATTTAGTCCTTTTTGAGGAATAATGTTACAAAAAAGTCACGACTGATTTTTTCTATTTTATAATCAAGAGGTTCAAACTTGGAAAACAAATCAATTAGATCCTTTTCCTTATACATATAAAGGGGGCATCTTTTTTTATATCGGAGTTTTCGTTGAGCTGCTAAAATTCCTCCTTCCCTGGGAAAACTAAGTAGTATTTTGTCTTCGGTTAATGTAATGACTTTATTAATTAATTTAACAGGGTCAGATATATAGTCCATGAATCCCATTGATATTGAATAATTAAATTTAACATTTGTATGAAAGTTAAAAACATCGGCAACAATAAATTCGCATTTGTGGAATACGTTCTCAGTTTTAGATTTTCGTATTGCGATACTGATCATCTCGGCAGCAAAATCAACACCTACGACTTTTTCCGCCCCCGCTTTGGAAAGCGCAATGGCATAATGTCCAGGCCCGCAACCAATATCAAAAACAGTCTTACCTTGTATTGGATAAGTATACTCCATGGTTTTTTCGAAACGCAACCTCATACTTTTACGAAATATTGGATTAATAATGTAATTGAGTATATTCTTGGGAACCCTATACAATGCATCAAAATCATATGCATATTTATCGAAGAACTGCTTAGTGTCTTTCATGGAAATCCTCATTAATTTTAAACGAAGTCTTTATTTATATTTCAATGGGTCTAATGCCGCAAATCACGTAGTATGGCGCAAGGAACATGCCCTGTCGCCTCAGGAGTTACCATATGAATGAAAAACAAACAGTTACTAAAACAGATAGCACTCGCCCAGATTCGTCTTTATGTTAAACTTATTAGGAGCATCAAAAGGTTTCTTAATATTATGATTCAAGATTCTGTTTTTCTTTCATAGATATTCCTTCTTTTATTATAACCTGTTTGAAATTATCTGTCATTATGAAACTGGCCTTTTCGAGTAAATAGGCAATTTAGCAAAAACTTCTTCTATATACTATATCCTGTCTTCTGTTTTGGATAGTTAATATTTACGGTGATCCCCAAAAATACACTTTGTCATTTCACTCCTGACAATAAAATTTATAGAGATGCCATAGTTATCAGTGATTAAATTAGTTGCAAACAAAAAAGGAGAGCCTCCTGAGGCTCTCCTTATGGTTTGGCTCGCAGCAGCTTGGTACAACTTCGTCAGAAAACCAAAGCTGCCGTTGCGAACCTCAGGGTTTATATTCCTAAGATAATTCTTATTCGTTTTGTCAGTTCCACCGGAAGGATTGCTGCCGTAGAACGAACTGCTATGTTGCGTAAGAATTGCGGCTTATTGATAAATCCCATTCTAAGAAACTCTCTTTGCAGGCTTATCTGCTGGACAGCTCTTTTTAAGCCACTCCGCCTTTTGAGGAGCCCTTTTTCCCACCTGTAGTGATAGAGCACTTGTCCGATGGTTGCCATTTTTACACCATTTAAAATCATTCTTGCCCATAGGTGGTAATCTTCAAGGCCGGCAAAAGGCATATAATTCCCCGCTGCCAGAACGGCTTTTTTGTGAAACATACTCGATGCGTGATTCATACAGAATCTGGATCTGAGTTTTTTCGCAATATGTTCGTGCAGCAGGGGACCGCGTTTTACAAACAGGACCTTTTCGGGGGTTTCTTCAAAAGCAGCAGCAAAGCAGCTTACCACATCGATATCGGGATTGTTTTTTAAGAATGTTAATTGTTTTTCAAATCTTTTCGGCGCACTTATGTCATCAGCGTCCATTCGTCCGACAATGTCAAAAGTGCAGTTTTTGATGCCTTCGGCAAGGGCAGTACCGAGTCCTTTGTTGGTTTCAAGACTTACAACTTTTAAGACATGAGAAAACCGCTTTTGATATTCATTAATTATATTGTCTATCTTGGTACTGACAGGGCCATCCTTGACCAGCACAATCTCATCAGGTTTTGCCGTCTGGGCAAGAATACTATCCATCGCGGCTTTGAAGTAATCACCCCTGTCACCTTTGTAAACGCTCATAAGGACGGAATATTTGGGCAGAATTTTGTTGTCAGGCAGACTCATAATTTGTTATAAGACCCCCACGTTCCTGTATATTTCGACAAGATTATCGACCATTTTTTCGCCTGTAAATTCCTTCTTCCATTTTTCAAAGCCCGCTGTTCGCATCTTTTCCAGGTCTGACGCCTTGTGTGTAAAGACATATTCCAGAAGCTTTGCCAGCCCAGCCGGGTCTTTTGGCTTGTGCAACAGGCCGTCTTTGCCGTCTTCAATGACTTCGCTGACGCCGCCGGTGTTGCTTGCAATAACCAGTTTCCTGAGGCTCATAGCTTCGAGTATACAGTTCGGCACGCCTTCGCTGTCGGACGGCAGAACAATAACCGCTATGCCCGCAAGAGCGCTGAAAATATCTTTACTATAGCCGTAAAATTCAATTTGATTGGAAACTTTGAGTTCATCAGCCAGTTTTTTTATCGCTGATGAATTATTCCATTTTGTGTTATTGCTGTCTTTTGCCGCAAGTTCACCGCCTATAAGTCTGGCTTTGATTATCAAATTCTTTTTCTTCAGTATGGCAATCGCCTTTATAAGACAGTCGTGTCCTTTGCCCTTCGCGAAGTTGGCGACCATAGCTATTCTGGCAGGCAGAGATTCATCGGGTACGGCACATAGTTCATCGGGCGGTCCCGGCTGGTTCCTGCCGTTTAAAAGCACGACAACCTTGTTGTGGTTGACTTTGGAGCTGTTGATAATCTCGTCGGCCAGGTATTGGCCGTTTACAATGTAGTAATCAACCCAGCGGCTGGTGATTCTATCGAGAAAATGACAAAGTCTTTTCTTCCAGCCGGGATTTAAAATATCATTGGGATATACCTGAGCGCGGAATATGTGCCGGATGTCAGCTCTTTTTCTCCGCACAAGCCTGCCTATGAGACTTTCTCTCAGCAGATGAGTTTGTATAGCTGCGACATCCCTGTTTTCCAATAGGCGCAGGATTTGTCTTGCTGCCGAGAGAATCTTTGTATTGCCCATTGGAACATAAAACGACTCGAAACCGCAGGCTCCGAATGACTGTGCAAAGGGTGAATGTTCATCCGAGGTTATCAGGACAGGTTTGAAGCAGCCGCGGGAAAACAGCTTCTGGGCGAGCTTTATAATCTGCCACTGGATGCCGCCCATGTTCGCCGTGCTTTCTCTTATGAAAACAAGCTCTTTCATATATTTTCAAAAGCCTTTTGTATAAAGATAAACAGCCAGCAGCGCAAATACTGCAGATACTCCTGTGAAAATCCTATTTTTCCAGCCCTGTGGTGCTGTTAATAGACTTTCAATTCCTACACCGATGATGATAAAAGCTGCCGGAGCAAGTGAATCTCTAAATCTGTAAACTACAGGCAGTAGCCCTCCATGTAATATGGCTGAAATAATTATCACGGCCAGATACGGCAGCAGAAAGGGTATAAACTCGGTGCGTCTGCTGATTATTATGATGCTTCCGATAATTAAAAAGGGTAAACCAAGCCACCATTGCCAGATATCGGCCTGTAGCACAATATCGTGAAGGCCATTTGCAGGTGCAAAAGTATGATGAGGATTCTTAGGCGGAGGATTTAGCAGGGAAAGCGGTATATTAAGCAGCCTTAAGGGTCCGTGCGATTTGTATATTTTGTCTAATGCGTTGACTGATTCAATCGTGCCCTTCTGCCCTCGTTCTGTCAGCAAATATCTGTCAAACGTGTTTTCGGCTCTGTATGTCAGTTGATTAAACTTATAAAAAGAGAGTACTGCTGCCAGAAAAATCATTGATATAATAGCAACATTTTTTCCCATAGAAGGGCCCCTGTGCCTGAAGCAGACAGCAATTGGGATGGTGGTAATGGACATCAAGCCGTATTCGAACCGAAACCAGAACAGTATTATGGCGGACGCCGCGATTGACAATACAGCCGAAAAGAGTTTTTTGTTTCGAAGTATTGCGGCAAAGCCGAAAATCATCAGGCTCGCTGCGAAAATTATCCATATTTCCTTGAGGAATCGGACTGAATAAAACGCCGTCTGTGGAGCTATAACACAAAGCAGTGAAATAATTGTTGAAGTATTTCTGCTGAAAAGCTTCTCGGCTGCCAATGTTACAATCGCAGCGGAAAACGCGCCCAAAAATGCTCCGAAAATTCTCAGCCATGTAAAGTCGTCCCCGAAAAGCCTTAGTATTCTTGACATCAGAAAGCTTGTCCTGTAGGCGTTTTTCGCAAATTCAGGCAAATTTATGAATTCGGGCGCTGTTGTATCCTTATAATCCTGTGTATGATAAGCGTAGAAAAATTCGTCCGCTTGAAGTATCGCCGAATCATAATGCCTTATCCATCGATAAGTTCTGACTCGGTCATCGTTGCACATATATGGCGAAGGCTTTTCGAATGCGAATACCAGGCATAACCTGAGAATTAATGCAGCCGCAAACGTAAATGCCGCCAGTTGTGAACCTTTTAATCTAAGCAATGCAAATCCTGCCGCGGCCATTGCGCAAAATATAGCAAGGTTAAGCACCGTACCGGCAGTATCAGTTTTTTCAATCGCAAACAAAATCAAAATTGCAGGCAAAGCGATTGCAGCGAGTGCTGCATATACCTGGTATTCTGCTGCGCTGCGCCACAGTGCGGTTGTTGCCTTGAAAAATCTGTTTATGATGTTGTTATGGTTGTTTAACATAAGTTTCGTGCCCTAATTTATGTTCATAATTTCTTTCAATGTCGCTGTAACTATCCTGCCTGTTTCGTGCGGAATCGTCTTGGGAACTTTAAGCAGTTTGACTGTCCGGTTTCGGCAGGCCAAGTCAATTATGGCTCCCATTTGCGAAAAATATTCGGATAAATTAATAAGACCTGTTCCATCCATAGCGGCGATTATTTCCTGACTGCATTTGCCTACTTCGTGCAGCCAGTTGTTTATTAAACGCTGCTTGGCCTGCTCGACAGAGATATTTTCTAAAGCAGCCTTTTCGCCGCTATACCGTTCTATGAAAAGAATGGTGTCTATGTCGGCTTTGTCGGAAAATTCAAAATCGCCCAAAGCCTCGCGTGCCGGCACCACCATATATTCGGGCGTTATTCTTCTTGCAATATTTTCAAGTCTGGGAAACATCATAATAACCGGCCGGGCAAAAAGTTGAATTTTTCCGAATATATTGGAAAAACCTGAAGGAATTAAAAATTTGTGCCTCGATTTGAATAAATGCCCAAACAGCGGCCGATGATATGGATATATAACGAACGCTTTCGGCATTGAGTAAATCAAATCCTGTGAAAGAAAGCTGAAATCATCACTCAGGAAACTTGAACCGCCCATCTCTTTTAAAATATGGATAATCGCACTTGTCTTTCCCGTTCCGCCGCAGGCAGGCATCAGCGCGCCCCTGCCGTTTATGGCAACTGATGCGCTGTGAATCATACAATATTTTTTTCTTAAACATATCATTTGCAAAAACGGATGAATAAAAGGCAGAAGATTCCTTCGGCCTGCCAGTATCCACGAACCGTTTTGTTTAACCAGATGAGTTTTATATTTTTTCAAAAAAATATGATTGCCGTTGAATTCTGAAATTCCAGGGACGTCTTGCTGGACCGAAATATCGATTTCTTTTTCATTCAGGAAGTCCGTCTTAAATGGACCGAAATAAAGCTCGAAAGATCTTTCACTTATATGGCCTTTTTGCAGGCGAATCCTGATTAAATCGTGAATATTGTAATACAGCCATTGCTGTTTTTTTGTTCCTGTGCCTGATTTCTGCTCAGAAACATTTCTCATATTATTTGAAACGTATTTCCTGAAGAATAGCAGCATAAGCAGCGAATAAACCGCGAAGTATATAACTTGTGCGATGGCTGCCCCCGCAACTCCGATATTGACAAGCAGCAGATATAATGCCGGCAGAAATGCTGCAAATGCGATTATCTGAACCAGCAGAACTTTACCCGCTCTGCCGACAGCAAGCAGTCCGACAGGCAGGCAGAAGGTAAAACCCCATATAACGAGGCCTGACATAAAAATAATCATCGTGCCCCATGCCCCTGTGAATTCTTCTCCTGCTGCGATGCTCAAAATCCATTTGCCGAAAAGTATCGAGCCGAGCCATACGAACACAGATATGCCGCCGACAATTGCTGCCGTTCTTGTAGCGACGTGTTTCATATCTGAAAATCGTTTTTTAGCCGCCAGATGAGCCAGTTCTGGATAGATTACTTGCGATATCGGCTCAATTAGATGTACCAGGACCCAGGCGAACTGTCTTGCTATCTTGTATATACCGGTTAATGCCGGCCCTAAAATCACTCCTGTGATTAGAACGTCGAATTCTCTCGAAGCCTGCCGGATAGACAAGCTTAAATTGGTGCTTAACACGAATTTCCAGATATTTTTATCTTTTGCGATGGGAGTCAGTTTTGCCTTCAGGAAATTATCACCTGTTTTTTTATAAACCTCGCGCCATCCGCTTGTCAGCAATATCGCCGATTCCACAAACCCTGCTGCTACCCAGATAATCACGAATACCAGTAAGCTGCCGGAAAATATATATGCAATCACTGCCAGAATCATTTTTAAAAACGCTGCGGTTACCATTGTTGCTGAAATAAGCTTGAATTTGTCGAATAGCCGAAGTATGCCCGTAGAGGTGCTCCTTAAATTAAAAAGTATCCAGAAACTGTAAGCTATGGCTGCATAAATTGTTTCCTCCTGCCAGCCTTTCCATTGCCCGAGTATACAAATGACAGCTACCGCTATAAAAGTCCCTGCAGCAGCGGTTGCAGCGTCAAGAATTGTGCAAAACTTGGCAAGGGCTTTAAATTCTTCTTTTTTGTTCTGTTTGAGGAAATCGGCGCCGAATTTTATAATCGCCTGCCAGCACTGAAAGTTCATAAGTCTGTCGATAATGATTATGGATGACTGGATAATCGCAAAAACCCCCAGCTTCTCGGCGCCTAATGCTCTGGCGACAAGGGACAGGCTGACCAGCCCCATCAATCCGGCAAGGGTATTGCCGCTGAAGAGCACCGAAGCGTTTTTGAACATTCTTTTTATTATGGTATTCACAGTTTCAAAACTCGCAGCTTTAACTTAATAATATTTTCTTCGCAGCGCACGCAGAATATGTCTGATGCTGACCTCGCCGATGACGTGAAAAACAAGGACAATCAGCACGAGTATTGAGGCGAACATTATGATGCTCTTTACGTTTCTTGCCGCTATAAGAAAGATACCCGCGCCGGTCGCCAGCAGCGTAACCGTGTAGGCAAGGATTGCTATGTGTTTTTGTTTCAGGCCCAGTTTGAGAAGCCTGTGATGAAAATGTTCCTTGTCGGGCATATAGACCGGTTTTTTGTCGCCGAACCTGTTAAGCATAATGAACAGTGTGTCGAATATGGGTATTCCCAGCGCCAGCAGCGGCAGCGCCAGGCTCACAAGCGTCTGTGATTTTGCAGTGCACATAACGGTAGCCGATGCGATGATAAATCCGAGGAACAGGCTGCCGCAGTCCCCCATAAATATTTTTGCCGGGCTGAAATTGAAAAATAAAAAGCCCGTAAGACCGCCTGCCAGCGTCAGCATCATCACGCCGAGCACTGCCTGCCCGGAATAAATTGCCAGTGCTGCGATTGTGCCGCAGGCAATCGTGCAGATTCCTGCCGCAAGTCCGTCCAGCCCGTCGATGAGATTTACCGCATTGGTAACGCCTACAATCCACAGAATCGTGAAAGGCCAGGAAAATATGCCGAAGTCCAGGCTCAGCAAATCCGGCACGTTTATTACTCTTATTCTTATTCCGAAAGCGCAGACCAGAATTGCCGCCGCTATTTGCGTCAGCAGTTTTATCCATGTCTTAACGGCTTTTATATCGTCAATCAGACCTGTTAAAAAAACTAATATCCCTCCACCTAACAGTGCAAGTATTTTCGGGCTGAGCTGGCGGAAACTATCGCCGATTCTGTTGGGCAGCAGATGTACCGCTGCGACCATACATATCATTGAGAAAAATATGGCCAGCCCGCCGATTCTCGCTATCCTGCCGCGGTGTACCTTTCTCGGTCCTGTGCGGTCGAACAGCTTATATCGCCTCGCCATGGCGATTATCGCTGGCGTCAGCATCAACGACATAACGAGAGAACCCAGATATGTACATATATAGGTTTTCATTGTTTTTCTGTTTCGCCGAGATTCTGTTTTATCACTTCAGGCCTGATTGAAAGCTCTGCCAGCAGTTTTTCGGCCTGCCGGTATTTCGGCCGCAGTCTCAGGCATATTCTTAATTGCCTGACAGCTTCGTTAGCCTGCCCGTTTTCAGCCAGTGCCCGTGCAAGTTTCAGCCTCAGATTCGCATCTCCGTAATCTGCCGCAGCGGCTGCGCCTAAATATTCTGTCGCCTTTTGGAAGTTGCTGTTTTTGAGGAAATATCCGCCCAGCAGAACCAGTTCATCGCGGCTGGCATTATTTTCTGCCGCCTTCTGCTCTGCCAGCGCAACGAATTTTGCCTGTGCCTTTTCGGCTTCGACGCCGTACTCTTTGTTTGCCGACAGTATGTCTGCGACATATTTCAGCCTTCTTATATTGTCTGCGGCGACTTCAACGGCGAGGTCTGCCCTCTTTTCCTGCTCGATATAAATCTGCACGATATCTTTGAAGAAGGTATTGCCTAAGCTGACGCATTTGCTGAATTTCTCGAATGAGCGTTCAATCTCTCCGTTGCTTATATCGAGACAGCCTGCCGCAAACAGTGTTGTCTCGTCGTTGGGTTTAAGCATAAATCCTTTTTTAATATTGTCCTCGCCCGCAGGCTCCAGCAGTACGAATTTCTCTAATTGGCCGAGCAGACAGTACACCGGCCCGAATGTCGGGCATACCGCCGGCGCCTGTTTAAGCTCATCGACGATTGTTTCTACTTGGCTGATTGCCTCGTTTGTCGGACAGCCCATTTCAAGGTCGATTTTGCGGGCAGCATCCTGCCACCTCCAGACGTTCAGCCGGTACCTGTATTCGATGTTCTCAGGCTGTGTTTGTGCGGCTTTTGCTGCATAAAAAATCAGCTCTTTAAAATCACTATCGCTGCCGGCCCAGCCGTTTGTCATTAGTTTATTCTCTATTTTGCTTGCCCGCTGCCAGTATCCTTCAGCGACTCTCGCCTTGTCTGCCCCGATTAAGGCCCAGCCATATACGCTCACAAGGATTGCAGATAATATCAGCAATACGGATTTTCTTAATCGGACAACAGGAATAGTTTGTAAGTTTTTATTACCCCTGCCGAGCGTTATTATAAGTGCACAGAAAATTGCGGACAGCATCGCGTTGGCAGGCAGGTGCTGGCCGAAGTCGCTGAAGCTGTGAATGAGAATCGCGATAAGTCCGAAGCCCAGCCCGTATGCCGCAACGCTGATATAATGTTCTTTATTTCGTATGGCCCGTATGAAATTTACCGCAACAATCGAGCCGAAAGCAAGCATTATTGCGAAACCTGCCAGGCCTGTTTCCTCAAGAAGCTGTGCGTATTCGTTTTCAGCGAAGCTGAATTGCAGTGTGGTATGTATGCTCTGGAACATCGGGTAAACGGCAAAATGGCTTCCCAGCCCGGTGCCGAAGGGTATAAACCGCCTTATAGGTTCGGTCATATCTTTCAGCACTTCAAGTCTCGTCGAGTATCCGTCGAGCGAGCTTAGCGTCGCGAGTCTTTCATAGACCGTGTCGAATCCCGTGTATAAAAGACAGACAAGAGCCGCCAGTGCGACCAGAACTACCATCCAGCCGTGCTGCCGAAGTGTCCTGCGGGCTGAAAGCAGAAGGACTGTAATGCTCATTGCGCCGAGCATTGAAAGCATCCCGCCGCGTGTAAGTGATGCGAACACCGCCGTTGTTGATATGCTTATCATTGCCGCCAGAAGCCATAGCTTTCTTGCGCGCGGCGAATCGAAATATTCGAATACCGTTACAGCGGTAATCTCTCTTTTATTAAACTGGCGGTGCAGTATCAGCAGCACGAGCGCAACAGCCGCTCCGATAGACAGGTTCATAAACTGCCCGAAATGACTGTGATTGACGAACGGCCCGCCGATAGCTTTTTGCGGCGACTGGATAAGCCAGTAGATTTTCCCGTTGCCGGCAATGTCCTGTGCAATCGCCACGGCAGCAGCGCCAAGCCCGATAATCACGATTGCCTTCAGCAGCCTTTTTATTTGCGATGGTTTTTTGAACACGTTCAGCACGACGATAAAAATCGCTGCGACAGAAAGGATGATTCTTATGTTGTTCTTTGTGCCGTCGGGATAAAAACTGAGTGTAAGGTTCCTGATGTTGTCCGAAAGGAGTTCGCTTTTAAGTTTTACGGTTTCAGGCGACAGGATTGAGACAGCCTTTTGCGGCATCGGGATAATTGTAAATATCGCCAGCAGGATAAATACCGCAATGGGTACATAAGCCCACGTGGCCGTGAAGTCTCCGCCTGAAATTATTTGTCTGAAAAGGAAAATAATCAGTACTGCCGTGCTGACAACAACGACAATTTGCTGACTCCATTGATGTACGGCGCCGAAGGTAAACGGCATAAATGCCAGAAGTGCTGTCAGCAGTATCTCAATAATTTTATCGCTGAGACGCCTGTATTTATTTATTGTTTCTTCCATAACCATAGCCGTATCCGTAATAACCGTAATGGGAGTAGTAACCGTATCGGCTATGTCTCGGAGAAACGTCGTTGACGACCGCTCCGAGCATGTGTGCTCCGACACCGGCCAGGGCGTCTTTTGCCTGCTGGCAGGCCTTGCGTGTCGATTTTTCAGCCCGCACTACGAGGATTGTAACATCGCAGATGGCCGCGAGTATCTGGCTGTCAGTTACCGGCATCACCGGCGGAGAATCAATTATGATTCTGTCGTAGCGGCTCGTCAGCTCCTTGAGCAGGTTTGCGAATGTTTCGCTGTTGAGCAGTTCGCTCGGGTTTACCACGTCCGGCCCGCTTGTCAGAATGTCCAGCCCTTCTGTCTGGCAGCCCCTTATCGCATTGCCAAGCGAAACCTGTCCGCAAAGTATGCTCGACAGGCCTTTTTCAGTGTCATTGTCAAAGCCGAATACGTTATGCTGCATTGGTTTTCTGAAATCTGCATCGATAATAAGGGTCTTCTGGCCTGCCTGCGCGATTGCTATGGCAAGGTTGCTTACCATTGTGGTTTTGCCGTCGTCCGGCGCAGGCGATGTAACCAGAATGGTTCTCGCCTCGCTTTTCGGTACGCTGAAAAACACTGCAGTTCGTATGGTTCGGTATGCCTCGGCGACCGAGGACTTCGGTTCGAGTTGTACTTTTTGTCCGTGGCTGGTGGAAGTCTTTTTCCCTTTTCCGTTCATCGACGGCACAACTCCGAGCACCGGTGCTGTCAGGATTGTTGATATTTCCTCTGCGTTTCGCAGTCGCCAGTCCATTTGTTCTCTGGCTATTGCCAGTCCTATCCCGAACAGAACGCCCAATATCAGGCTTATCATCAGGACTCTTGCCTTTTTCGGGCTCGTTGCAAATTCGGCGGGTCTCGCTGCTTCGAGTATGCTGATATTAAGAGCGCCGGTATCTTCTGAGACGTTCAGTTCTTTTATTCTTTCATCGAGTATCTCGCAGAATCTCTTGCTCTGCTCGAGTTTGGATTCGATGACGGTATATTCTGTTGCCTTGATGTTTAGGCCTTGTGCAGCCTGCTCTTCCTTTTCGTATGAGGCCGCCAGCTCGGTTTCTTTTTGTTTTGCGGTCTGGTATTCGATATTCAGAACTTCAAGGTATGCTTTCGCATGGCTGTCAAGCTGCTCGACTAATTGCTTTTCGATAGCTGCGATTCTGTTTTTCAATGCCTTGACGGTCGGGTGGTCATCGCTGCATTGTAATGCCGCACTTTCAAGCTCGGCTCTCATGTCCATAAGCTCGCTGCGCTGCTGTTTTTCAATTTCATTTCCAAAAAGCCCGTTTCCCGTGTCAAGCTGGGCCATCGCGTATTCCTTGATTTTCAGCGGCTCATCTGCAAATTGACGCACTGCCTTGAACCGCGACTTTGTGTTTATGGTCTCAAGCTGGGCCTGTGTAAGGGACTCGCCCAGATTTTTAAGTCTCTGGAATATTGCGTTTGAGCCGCTTTTTTCGAATGACACGACTCCGTATTGACGGGTAAAGTCCAGAAGCTCTTCGAAGTTTGCGGCAAGTTCCTTGTCGCGCTCCATTTTTTCCTTCTGCAGAATTTTCAGCACTTCTGAAACGGTGCTTTTCTTGCGGCTCGTCTGGTAATCCACGTAAGATTCGACGACGGCGTTGACTATCTGGGCCGCTTCCTGTCTGTATGGCGATTCGCAGCTTATTGCCATGATGTCGTCTTTGATGCCGATTTTTACGTCAAGAATTTTCTTCAGATAAACGACAATATTGTCAATCTCGCCTGTTTCCATCATCGGTTCTGCCAGCCCGATTCGGCCTTTCATTTTTTCGATGAAAGCTTCCGGTTTTTCCCTGAGCGTATCCAGTTTTTTTATGTTGCTTCTCGCTGCGACCTCGGCGATTATCGGCGTGGACTTGATGAGTTCTCCCTGTGTGTACAAATAGTTCTTTGACTGTGTCATAACGCCTTCGTATTCCGTGATGATTTTGGGCCCCATCTGTTCGACGTACAGTCTTGCGGTGCTTGTGTATGTCGGCGCTGCCTTTGAAATGTAAAGAATCGCCGAAGCTGCGAACATGGCCGTTACGATTAGAATGCTCCATTTTCTTCTTCGAAGCGTCATCGAGAAAGTTCTGCCTTTAGCCTGTCTCGGCTGCTCAGCGGAATCGACCGTCTGGTTTTCTGTTTTTGTACCGTTCGCTATCATTTTTCACTCTCTTTTGCTTTTATGGATTATTAATCAAAGGGATTTCGGACTGACGTACAGACCGAAATTCAGGCGAAGTATCTGGTGCAGAAGCACGTTTCTTTTCGTTCTTGGTGTAACATCGACCGAGATAACATCGCCGGGTTTTATTTTCACGTTACAGCTTTTAGCCATAAATTCCTTGTCGATTCTGAAGACTGCCGAGACAATCCCGCCTTTGGAATCCTGTCTGTATATGCTTACGAATCTCGGGTCGGCTATGAGGTCGACGCCCCCTGCGAAGCCTATTGCGTGCATAAGATTGTACTGAACGTCAGACGGGTACGCAAAAGCGCCGGGATTTTTAGCCAGTCCTATGACGGTAAAGACCGATGGGTCGAGTCTTTTTACTTCGACAAGGTCGCCTTCCATCAGCGGCACATCGGCAAATGGAATATTGAGTCCTTTTACAGGCAGTACAATATCTTCGCTGGCCCTGCCCGCAGGCGTATAATCGCTCTTGAGAGGTTCGATGGGCTTTGGAATATAAGTGCTGCTGTCGTTTGATTCGTTTGCCGCTTCGAGAAGTTCGGCTTCTTCTTCTGTGTAGGCCTGTTTTGTGTGGCTTGCCGCAATTGTAGATGTTGCCAGTTGCCCGGCGAGTTGCTCAATCGCCTGACTTATTATGTATGCCTGCTCATCACCGATAACGCTGCGTAATTCTTTTACGTATTCGCTGCGCTGGCTCGGTTCTTTAATATCTATCCTTTTTGAGTATAGCGTCTCGGAGCCGCGCTGAACAAGGAGGGTTCCGGCTGTTGAGCCGGCGCCTTCGGGCTTGAATACGAGATCGGCCTGGAGCGATGAGACATTGGTTTCATCCTTTGGCGATTCAACGTATTCTATGTATTTTTCATCGACACCGCTGCCGAAATCTGCTAATTGTTTTACTTCGTTTATCATTTCTGCCGTCGGCTGGGCGGCTGCGTATTTGCGGTTGGGATTTTTTATTGTGATAATGCTTGCTCCGCCTTCGACGATGCCGCCCGCCTTCATCAGTGCGTTTACCAGCGACATCTCGTTGCTTTGCAGTTTATAAACGCCGGGCTGAACAACCGCTCCGACTACCGTAACGTCCTTCAGATAATATTCCTTGACGTTGCATATGATGTTTGGCAGAGTAACTGTGTATTTTGGATAATATGCGCTCACTATTTCATTTTCTATCTGCGACAGCGTCTTGCCATGGACGTTTATTTCGCCGATTATCGGCAGCGCGATTGTGCCCGAGTCTGACACCCTGCACGGATAGGATTCGATTTGCTGCTGCTGATTTTTATAAAGTTTCGGTGATACCGCCGTCAGCACTGTCGGTATTTGCAGCTCGAGCACATCTCCTGTACCGATCGTGTAAGTGCCGCGGTTATCTTTAACCCTCAGCATCTGGTCGATATCGAGCTGCGGCACGAGGGGGCCTGCCATCTCGAACGCTTTGACTTGTTCATTGTTCGACATTACCGGTTCTTTGCAGCCGGCAAAACTAATGAGTGCGCACGCAAGTATGGTAACTTGCAGGCACAATTTGAAATTTGAAATCTGGAATTTGGAAATTATCGCTGACATTTTCAAATTAATCCTCCCAAAAGGATAAACGCTTATCTTTGCGTCTTTGCGGGTGAGAAATAGTTTTCCCGGAAATTTGGCTTTCAACGATGTTCCGTCGAAGCCGCTACTGTTTTTGACGAAGTTCACTTTTTAAACCCTCTCAGCTAAGACTCTGCGCCCTGTTCGCAAAATCAAAAAATACAGAAATCAGTACTGCTGAATGTTAAATAAAATTGCCCGTCTTATCACTTTTGCCTATTTTAACATACGCAGTCAAGAAAGTAAAGTAAGTCTCTTTGTTATAAGACGTTACGGTAAAAAAGTATTGATTCCGCACTTCAAATCAGCGGATTATAGGACAGCCTTTAAATTTTTTTCTCACAGGTTTGAAAAGCGAAGTATGAGCAAAAGAAATGGAGCGCAAGGTGTCGCTGACGGATGTGGTTGCCTGGGTTGTTTGTATCATTGTTTTCAGTGCTGAAAATAGGTAAATTTTTATCTTCTTGTCCGATAAACCTTAAAGTTTTTTACTGTCGAAGGCCGAATAAGCCAATATAGGACTATTCCTATACGCGCTGAAATCATAGTTTTTAGTGCTAAAACGCTTTTAATGGAGTAACAGAGCCGCGAACAGCTTGCCCGGCGTAGCCTTGGCGGAGTCGGGTTAGTAAGCGGTATTTAGAATAAGGGATTATCCGATGAGAACTGTAGCGGTAATTAATCAGAAAGGCGGATGCGGAAAAACAACTGTCTCGATAAATCTTGCCAGCGCCTTAGCTGCTGAAAACAAAAGGACTCTTCTTGTTGATATTGATCCGCAGGGTCATTGCGCTGTCGGCTTGGCTGTGCCGGAGGAACAAATTGAGCAGGGCATTTATGATGTGCTCGTAAACTTCCGCAGGGGCGAGACTATAAAGCTCTCTGAAGTTTTATGGGAAATCAGCGACAACCTTGAGCTTGCACCGGCAAGCATTGACCTGGCCGCCTTCGAGCAGCAGACAAATGGAATGCCTGACCGTGAAAACTGTCTCAAGGACGTGCTGGCAACCGTTCAAGAAGACTATGATTATGTCGTTATCGATTGTCCTCCCGCCGTAGGCATACTTACGTTCAACGCCTTGCTGTCAGCTACAGATGTTGTTGTTCCCGTTGAAACAGGCTACTTTTCACTGCATGGCCTGAGTAAACAGCTTGATACGCTCAGCATCCTGTGCAAACAGTGCTCTCAGCATATACACGTTATGGTGCTCGCCAGTATGTACGACATCAGGACGAAGATGGGCAGGGAAATACTGTCTGAGCTGCGCAAGCACTTTTCAAGCAGGATGTTCAAGACCGTCGTCAACTTCAACACCAAGCTAAAGGAGGCCGCAAGCCTCGGCCAGCCAATCTGCGAATACGACCCTGCGAGCGCAGGGCACAGGGATTTCCAGTATCTTGCACAGGAGCTTATTGCGACCGATACGTCAATGGTCGAGCAGGAAAAAACGGAAGACGCATCAGCCGAAGCAGAATCGCAGGTACCGGCTGTTCAGAAACAGGAAACCGAACCTGTCTCGAGCGGAGCTGAAAGAAAAGAGGTCGTCAGGAACTTTGATGACAAGCTTGAGGCAATCAGCTCATCGGCACAGGAACTGCTGACGAGCCTCAATGAGCCTAAGCCAAAACAGGAGGAGGTCCTTGCCGGCCTGCAGACTGCCTCGCCCGCGGTGCCGGAGGTTGAGCCCGTTGCGACGCGCGGCCAGCAGGATATTGACAGCAGGCTCAACGACTTCTATGGTGTAAGACAGTTTGGCGACGCGGTTAAATTTATTACGCTTTACCCGCGGGCCAAAAGTGTTCAGATTGCAGGCGATTTTAATAACTGGCAGCCGCAACAGACGGTTATGAAGCCCACGCAGGACGGCAAATGGGAGCTTGCCCTCGAGCTTGCCCCCGGCAAATATCGTTACCGTATGGTAGTTGACGGCCAGTGGCAGCAGGACCCGTATAATGAAAATGCCGAGCTGAACCCATTTGGTGAATTCAACTCCATCCTCGAAGTTCACCCTGCTTAGGCGGCTTTAAATAACCTCATTGTTATTCGTTAAAGAGCCCCCGACCGGATTGCAGCCTTAAACTTATAAAACCAAGTCCCCCATCCATCGGCTTGCCCATCGCAGTATGAATGTGCCAAGTCAGGCTCCCCAAATTTTTAATTTCCAGATAGCAATTGTCCATATAGTGAAAAACACGCAAAAAACCGAGGGGATTCCTGACACTTTTTGTCCCATTTTTCAATTTTTTTCAAAAAAACCAGTTTTTCTCTTGACATTTGTTAGATAAAACATTAAAATAATAACATAATTAGTAAAATGATTAACGAATTAAAAGCCTTCGCCTTCGCTGGGACAGGTTTAAAATGAGAAGAAGAACTATTTTTATGGCGGTGAACAATGGTTGAAGAGAAACAAACTTATCTGTTACGGAAGGTTGCCGGCAGGTTTGTCAAGCTTGACCCGCAGGACTTTTACGATCCCAGAATCTTAAATTCGAGTCTGATGATTACCGCAAGCCGGCGTGTAATTATCTGCGATTACAAAAATAAAAAATATCCTTCGCTGCCGCGGTTAATCCTTAACGCTCAAGAGGGGCAGATTGTTGACCATAGAAACAGACAGCCTTTGGATAACCGCAGGGAAAATCTGCGAATTGTCAACGCAAGGCAAAGTGCTTTGAATCGCAGGCTCAAATCCAATACCGGCTATGTCGGTGTCTCGAGAATAAAGAGAACGGATAGAGCTGATAGATTCTATTACTATGCTTATTTCCAGCCTGAGGACAGCAAAAGGAAAACATTTTGTGCGCCGTTTACGCCTGCCGGCCTGGTGCTTGCCGCCATTGCAAGAGACAGATTTGTTCTTGAGGCAGGTGACCAGGACTATGCGCCGCTGAATTTCCCATTTTTTAAAAATGAGCCTTTTAAAAGTTTTTTGATAAAGGAGAATTTGAATGATTACAAGCCAATCGCAGCTCGTTTGTAAGAGCGATTATGATTATGGAGATTTTTTGGGATTGCTTGTTTCTGCCGCCGATGAGTTGGGCGTTCTGGTTGTGAGCGGTTTTTGGGCTAGGCGTAAGAACATTCTTTGTGTGTTTTGTTATGTCGACGGTTTAAACAGACTGTGGTATTTTGATTATATAGCTCAGAGAAAGAAATATGTGGAGCTTGACAGGCTCCATGCCTTTGGCGTTTTGTGTGATGTGCCGCCGCTTGACGGAATTGGCCAGATAGAAGGCTTGGGTCCGATAAATTCACGAAATTAATCAGAAATTACTCAGCACCTGGTTTTACCTTGTTTTCTTCCAGTCAAATCATTAGCGATACGCAATAAACCGCATTTTTTCTCTCGTATTCGCACAATACAAACAGATGCCCGGTTAACCGCAATTGCCGTTTTGCCGATAAAATTTTAAGGTGCTTAGCATCTGATTTGCTGGAAACTGTTTCCGGCAGCGGACTAAATACTAACAGCCATCGACTAATGACTTATGGGGATTGTGAAATGAACAACGCTGTTGAAAAAGACCGCCGACTTGACCGTCGAAGATTTAGCGAAAACCTTAGCAAAGTCAGAATCGAAATTCCTTCGGTGCTCTTGACCGTTCTGGTGATTGTCTTGGCCTTCGTTGCCATAATAATACTTTGGTTTTATGCCCGGCAGATAGAGTATATACGCCTCACTGTTTTTTTCCTGTCCCTGATAGTCCTTATTTCGGTAGTGGTTCTCATAGACCAGGTTCGGAAAAATCATCTTCGTCATCTCCGCCTCCAGCAGGTTATCAGTCAGCGGACAAGCGAGCTTGAAACGACTAAAGCCGCTGCTGAAGTTGCCAGGCTCCAGGCCGAGCAGATAAATCACCAGTTGCAGGCCTCGGTTGGGCACGCCAATTTAACGACGCAGCAGGCAGTGGAAGCCGACCGAAGCAAAAACGAGTTCCTGGCCGAGATGAGTCACCAGATTCGCATCCCGATGAATGCGATTATGGGTTTCAGCGAGATGCTTGCCGACGAAAATCTCACCGAGCAGCAGAAAAAGCAGGTCGGGATAATCCGCGAAAGCTCCCGTCAGCTTCTGCAGTTGATAAATGATATTCTTGACTTTTCGAAAATCGAGGCGGGCAAGCTCGAAATCGAAATTGCCGAATGCAGTCTCGAAAGTATTCTTGCCGTGGTCGAATCGCTTACGAGGCCGCTGGCTATGGAAAAAGGGCTTCAGTTCGAAATTATTCGAAGCCAGCCGCTGCCTGAATTTATCCGCACTGATGCGACAAGACTCAAACAGTGCCTGATAAATCTTGTAAGCAGCGCTATCAGGTTTACCGACAAGGGTTATGTTTATATCAGGATTTTCTGGGACAACAGCGGCAGCAAACCTTTTATCCGGTTTGATATTGAGGACACAGGGTCTTACTCCTGGCTGAACAGCGAGCAGGTAAGT
Organism: uncultured Planctomycetaceae bacterium; assembly: GCA_964619675.1. Lineage (GTDB taxonomy): Bacteria > Planctomycetota > Phycisphaerae > Sedimentisphaerales > UBA12454 > JAPLMW01. The sequence goes on from CAZUEO010000020.1 coordinate 26,424, forward strand.
AAAGACGGCCAGGAAACGGTTTTGCCGGCAGATTTAAAATTATTCCGACCGATGCAGCTGGGTGCAGGGCTGGGCCTGGCCGTTACGCAGCGACTTGCCGAGCTTCTTGAAGGCAGCATAACAATCAGCAGTGCGAAGGACAAAGGTTCTGTTTTTACTTTGGTTATACCGACTGGTATGCCGCAGGCAGCGACAGCCCGCCGCGCTGATGCTAAAGATACAGGCAGACGTTCGTCTGTCCGGGTGGCAGATAATGTGCAGCTCAGCGGCAGAGCTTTAGTTGCTGAAGACAGTCCTACAAATCAGGCTCTTATCGAGCTTTTGCTCAAAAAGCTGGGTATCGAGGTAGTAGTTGTTGAAAACGGCCGGCAGGCTGTGCAAAAGGCGATTGCAGAAAAATTTGATGTTATCATCATGGATATTCAAATGCCTTTGATGAACGGATACGAAGCGACAAAGCTGCTTCGAAAGGATGGCGTTGAAATTCCGATAATTGCCCTGACGGCTTGTGCAATGAAGGGCGATGACGAAAAGTGTTTTGCTGCCGGCTGCAATGATTATCTTCCCAAGCCGATAGACAGGAAAAAACTTGTTGAGACTCTTATGAAGTATCTTTCTGTCTCGTCCGACGCAGCTTCAGCCAAAGCCGAAACCTCGGCGAAAACGGAAGTTGACCTCGCAGGAACGCCAGGCGGCGTTGAAATAGACTGGCACCTTCTGATGGAACGAGTTGGCGGCCAGGAGCTGGTTGACGAAATAATACCTATTTTTATTAAGGACAACACCGATAGAATGCGTATGTTGACTGAAGCCATTCGCAAAAATGACGATGGCGAGATAAAATTTTACGCGCATTCGCTTAAGGGAGCGACAGCGACGGTTGGTGCAGCGGCAGTTTCGGATATCGCTAAACAGCTTGAAGCTGCTGCCAGGGACTCGGATAGTACCAAATACAAATCGTTATTTGATGAGCTTAACGTTCGCTTTACTCATCTTATGGATTTTTTATCGAGGGACGATTGGAAGCAGGCCGCCCAGCAGGCCGCTTCCCAGCAGCACACCGAAAAAAGTTAAACACGCATTTCGGAGCCCTGAATGTAAATGAGGGGTAATCCAAATATTTAGCCCCGCACCAATTTGTATATTCCAAATTCCTGAAGCCCGCCGGTTTATCCAGCGGGTTTTTCCTGAAGCCTGCCGATTTATTCAGCAGGTTCGTGCCCCCTCTACTATTTTTATCTCCTCCGGCGTTTATTTTCTTAATTGGTCGATATAAACAAGTTTGCCGCTTTTATTTTTATACTTCCAGAACCTCCAGCCGTTCATTGTTTGTTTCTTTGTAACTTCCAATCCTGCCAATGAAGGGCTGTTAAATAATTTGCCATTTACTTTGATTCGCCCGTTTGAACAGACCCAAGCCTTATATTCTTTGCCTTTGTAATTTGCATAAATCATTTTTCCTTCCGGGAAATATCCCTGCAAAGGTCTCTTGCTGGTTTTCTTGATTTTTCTTTTTTTAATTCTGCCGGCAAGCCTGTTTTTATTGCCGATTATCCCATCTAATTGTCTTGCCCATTCGTCTTTAAGTCTGCTTTTCAGCAAAGGCCGTAAATCTCTTGACTGTTTAAGTTTTCCTCTGATTTTATTTCCTTTCGGGTAGGCGATTCTAAGCACTAAAGATTCGATTTCTTTTATATGGCCTTCCTTGCGGATAATGTAAAGGCTGAAATGTGTCCATTTATTCTGATGTCTGTCTTTCTTATGAGAGTTTATCCTGCCCTTTAAATCCCTTGCAAGGCCGACATAATAAAGCCTGTCCTTTTTAAACAGGGCGTATATTCCCTGATGTCCTTTTATTAAATCTGTTATAACCGAGCTGAAATCGTCAAAAACCTTTGCACCGATTTTTTCAAGATGTCCTACTATAATCGCCCTTGTCTTCCGTCTTTTCTTTCTCGCCATTCTTTTGCTCCCCTTTAAATTTATTTTTTATTTATCAAATCCACTAATAGAACCCATTTATTATCTTGGGGCGAAGTATCATTATAATCAACTGAATTACAGCAATCGAACACTCCATTAGCAAACCTAACTATTCCACCGATATACTTACCCCCTAATTCTTCTAACTTTGTTGCCAACCCTTTTGCTCTGCCCTCTGTATTTAAAGTTCCACCTGTTTTTGTATCAAAAATGCCAATACGGCCATCATGGAATCTTACAATCCAATCCGGATAAAACAGTTTTCTTGCCTTATCAGTAGTATTAAAATAATTTAATGCAAAATAATCTCTGCCTTGATCTCCATTTTTAAACCACCAATACACCTCTTTATTATTGTCGATAAAATCTATAAATGCCTTTTCGTTTTGCTTGCCTGAATAATCTTTTTCTATGTAGCATTTATCCAATATACATCTATTTTGGTTTACTTTTTCATAATCATCCGTATAAGCATAAACATCTTTAATTCTGAATATCGGTACCTGGGCATGTTCAACCCTTTTTTCCTTTTCCTTAAGTAGTTTATTTAAAATCGGTCTGTAATTCTTCAATGCTTTTGTAATCGCAGGTCTAAAAGTGCTATTAGCGCCTTTTATCAATAAATCGTAAACGAATAATCTATAATAATATCCGCTTTCAGTGCCTGCTAATATTCCTTTAAACCAAACCCTTAAGGCAGATTTTAATCTGTTCCATGAACGCGCGACATTTGTTATTTTGGCATCTTCATCTGTCTGTTCTGTCAGCACTTTATAGCATAAATAATTAAATGTCCTCTCTACATCATTATATGACATTTCGAAGGTATAATCATGACCTTTGACTGCAAAATCATATTTCAAATGGTCGAAATCCTCGAATTTGGCGTCAACTATTAACTGATTGGTCAATTTTGGTTTAAGTTCCAAACCTTTAGCTGTCAATTTTTTCTCGATTTTTTCAAAAACATCATTTGAAGTAATTTCAAAATATTCATTTATGGATTTTGTAAAACTTTTCTGAAATTTCGCAGAGTTTGCCAAATCGCCATAGTCGATACGGTGCAAATAAGCCGACTTCAATTCAAAAAGCTGTGCTTCATCATGTAAAGGTTTTCTTAAGTAGGCCCATTGTGTCGGCGGTTTATTGCCTGTTACTGTTTCAATGTCCTTTATTTCGTCTCGTCTGTAATTTGTATAAAGATAGCCGGTTCGTAAATCGGGAGTATTAATAAAATCCTTTTTGTTATGAGGTTCAGCCATACGCAGTATTCTGCCGAGGGTCTGAACATAAAAAGTAGTGCTTGTTATTTCCCTGAACATTATCAAAATATGTGCTCTTGGGCAATCCCACCCTGTCCCGGCAGCTTGTTTGAATAAAAGAAAATCTGTCGTATCATCATTATCAGTAATGAATTCACGATTTTTATCATGATCGTCAAACCATAATGCGACTTTTGTTTCGACATCAACCCCTTTTTCCCGAAGATAATTGAGAACAATTTCCTCTTTGGTCTGTTCGCCCCTCTCGTGCAGTGCTTTATCATCATTGGGAAGCTGAATCATCATTAAAGGATTTACATCTTTGGCTAGTTTTTCAAATTGCTCCTTTAATGCTAGTCTTTTATCAAGACCCAAATCAAGCAAAACCTTATCAAGGTCTTGTCCGCCGTGAGCCTTTAATTCTTCTTCTGTTTGAACCTCGATTTTTTCTTTTATCAGCCCTTCTTCAACAACATTGTCTCTTTTAACACCCACAAAACCTGCTCTGCCTTCTTCAACATCTGAAATCTTTGGCTCGTTATCAGGCGTTGCAGAAACATCTATTATTATCTTGGGATTGATTTTATCGATGATATTTTGTGCAAGTTCCGTTGTCTTGTGTTTATGCGATTCGTCAACTACAAGAATAATCTTTCTGCCGTCATTGTGCGTATTTTCGATTATATCTTCAAAATAAAACCCGCTTTCCTTATGCATATTTTCATCTTCAGGCCTTCTCAACACTCTGGTTTCCGCGGCCCTTGAAACTAACTTTTGCCAGTTAATAAACAAAATATCATTTTTAAATAATTTGCCTCTGTTGAAGTTATCAACCGTCAGCAGTTCATTCTTTAAGGTATTTTCAAAATAATCTTCAAACTTTTCCTTGCTCTGCATCGCAAGATCGTCGCTGAATGTAATCCATATAAACGCCTTATCCTCATCCCATTGCGGCAGATTATTAAGCTCATTGATAAAACTTGACATCATAAAAGTCTTACCGCTCCCTGTTGGAGATTTGAACACAAGCGGCAATTTATGCTGAGGATTTTTCCAAAGCTTAAGAAAAAATATAACAAGCTTATCAACAGCTTCTTTTTGAAAACGTAACGGACTTAATACGCTCATTGGTTACCCTAAATTATAAATATTTTTATAAATCTCAAGTATCGGCAAAGGTATCGTTTTAACCTTTACACCGTCAATATGTTCAAACTCTTCTGCGAATTCTTCATCACCCCAGCTAAAAACATAAACTGTTGTCGGACATTTCAGCTTTTCGGCCATTTCAACAAATTCATCAAACTTATTTAATTCTTCTCTGAAATATACGGCAGTATATCTTTCTCCATTTTTGTAAAGCTGCCAGAATTTATTCTCTTTTACTTTATATAATGTATTTTCTGCTAACGATAATAAATCACCGGCCTGATGCGCAAGTTCAATCTTATCTTCATCAGTAGCTTTTAGGATATTGTTTTTGCCGATGAATGCCGTTTTATAATATTTCAAACTACCGCCGAAACCTTCTTTCTGGCCCTTTACATCTTTAATCCCAAACAGTTTAATGTGGTTGTCCTCTATATCAGTTTCAAACATATCGAAATGCTTTTCTTTTTCCAACTTTATAAAATCAATTTCAGCCAAAATATCGCCGCTCTTTTTGAAGTTTGTTGTGGTGATTTTCTGCTTATATAGCAACTCTCTTTCTTTGCCTTTAAAAGAATAACCGTTGATAACTTTCTCGGTTCTCGGATATGTTACTTCATTACAAATATTATTTTCGTTATTTGTGCAAGCAATACTTTGCCTTTTGCCATCATCTTGTTTGTTTAATTCAATAACAGCTTGAATGGTTGTTCCAGAACCAACAAAAAAATCTAAGACTATTGATTGTTCATTTCCCGCAATCTTGATTAAATGTCTTATTAAATCTGTTGGCTTGGGCGCAGAGAAAAAAGCGTTGCTGCCAAAAAATTTCTCAATCTCCTTAGATGCATTTTCGTTTGTTGCTATATTATCCAACCAAGTGTCTACTATCTGCCCATCACTTTCAGACAAAAATAATTTCCTATTGGGGCTTCCATCTTCGGTAACTACTAATAAATTATCTTTCACATACTGAGCAAAAGTTTCCGCAGAACAACGCCACTTACCTCTTATTATTCTGCCATTTGGCATCTTTATAGCAAACTCTTTATTAGAGGAGCTATCGGGTTGCAGTAGGGGGACCAAACGCCAAGCTCCACGAGGATCATTGTCTGGATTTTTATATGTTTTTTTAACATAATCCTCTTTAAGTGGCATTTTGTTTAACTGCACAACTTTTATATTTTTTGAATAACAAAGTATATAGTCATGAACTCTTGCAACATTTTTTGATAATCTTGGTGGAGTTTTTGTTCTACGCCAGATAAAATTTGTTATAAAATTATCTTGCCCAAAAATTTCATCACATAGTAATTTTAGTTGAGCAACTTCATTATCGTCAATTGATATAAAAATTACTCCTGTTTTTTTTAATAAGTCTTTTGCCAACTCTAATCTTTTTTTTATAAAAGAAAGCCAATAGCTATGTCTTAAGGGGTGATCTTTAGGAACAGGTGTGCCATCAGGGAACTTGTCTAAAATTCTTTTATCTTTATATCTAAACCCATCATCTCCGGTATTGTAAGGTGGATCAATATAGATAACATCAATTTTGCCTTTGTGAGTGTAATTAAGGCAGGTCAAGGCGTGGTAATTGTCGCCCTCAATTAAAATATGGGTTGATTTGCCATCTTTATTTACAATCGCTTTTTCTGGTACTTCTTTAAGAATAGGCAGTTTATTTTCAACATCGTCTTCAAAGGCTTCAGGCACATTCATCCAGACAAGGCCGAATTTTTTCTCCTTAACGCTCTTTTTAAGTCTGTCTATTTCCTTTTGGAGTTTGCTTATCTGTGCAGGTAATTCTTTCTCTCCGTTTATTTTCATAACTTACAATCCATGTAAATCCGTGTCTTAAGAAAACAGCATTAATCTGTGTCTATTTTCTGCCATTTCTTTATTTCTCCAATTCTTCTAATTCGGCTCTATTTTCCCCTATTTTCCGCCATTCCTTTATTTCCTCGCGTCTTATTCTGTCTACTGTATTCTGAATTCTTTTAAAACAAAATTCTACTCTTTTTCTTTTCAAACACAACGACAAAATCTCCGCCGTGGTGAAGGCAGTTTCCGCCTTCGGTTCGGTAATTTTTATTTTACTGCGGCATTTTGCGCCTGCGTAATTCTGCCTGTTCCTCATCGCAGCCCTCGGCGGCAACTGCATTTTTCTTTAGTCCGCCGCAGGCGGCTCCTTTCACCAAATACCAGATACTAAATGCCAAATACTATATACTTCTTCGTGCCTTAGAGTCTTAGTGGCTACGCCCCCATTTTCTACTTTTACGGTCTTTTTGTCAATCTTGTATTTTGGCCGTTGCCCTCGCTCTGGCGTGCTGGCCGAACTGTGTTGCGTCTAAAAATCCACAATTAAAAATTTCTCAGTTACTATACTCGTATGCAGTATACTGCAATGCAGTATAGTGAATAAATAGAGGGTTCGGGACTGTTGAAAAAACATTTTAATCTTTAATATTACAGCGTAATCTGCGTTCAAGAGTTAATACGCAACCGTTTTACGTCAGCCGTAACGAGCCTCGTAACCGTAACCGTTCAACGTTTTTCTATGGCCTCGCTTTTTTATGCGCTAATTTTTCTTTGTCCCTGTGCAATTTCATTTTTCTGTTTTTCGCCTTTCGCTAATTCCGTCGCAACCTCAATATGTATCTGGTCGATTGCGCATTTATCCTTGCACTCCCGTAAAATCGCGTTTATCACTTTTCTCGTCTGCGATACCACTCTCGATACTACCGGATTCTTTTCAAAAAATCCGCTGTATGGCTTAAGCTCCGCTTGTTTGTCATATTCTTTCTTGCCGTATCCGCATTTTTCCTTTGCATCCTTGAAAAGCAGCCGTTCGTTGTTGTCCATATACTTCAATAGATTACTCAGGGCCTCTTTTGAAAAATTCGCAAGTCCGCTCATATCGATAGTCAGGACTGCATCTATAATACTCTGGTCTTTTATGCCGTTTTTTTGCAGATAGTCTTGTCTGGTCTTATTGCTTTTGCAGTAAGTCAGTGCTTCTGCGAATATATCAAGTTTATTGAAGTCATTTTTAATTTGCTCCCACTTGCCGTCAGTTTTTTCTAATGTGTTCTTGATTTTATGATAACCCACAAGTTTGACGAAGGTATCTTTCTTTTCGAATTGTTTGATATATTCCGCTTGGCCGCCTAATTCTTCTTCTGACTTTGTGTAGTTTTTTTCAAATTTCTGAAATCTGAAGTTTGAGATTTTAAATTCAGGATTGCTTTGCAGTTCTTTTCTGATGTCTGAATAATACAGGGTTAGATGGTTATAATTTGGCTCGCATCTTTTTCTAAATATATCTTTTATTTCCTCGTCCAATGTCCTTATTTCGCCCGTATCGAGGTCAATGATAGGGATTTTATGATTCTCGTCGAATTGCGGCTGGCCGTTTTTTACTTCGCATTTTATTTTTTTATCGTATTCAGGATTTTTCTCGGAGTATGAACAAAGATTAAAAGTCAAGTGTGGTTTATCCTGTAGTTCTAACTCATTCCTAATTTGTGAAAAATTTACATCGGCATTTTTGTATGCAAGTGCGATCATCTTTTTTCTCTGGTCGTCATCTAAAGGCAGCAGACCGTTTTTATTTTGTCCGTCTCTCAGCACCAAAATATTTAATCTGTTGAACAGAGTAAATCTTTCGCTTGTATAACTTTCTTTCGGCGCACACTTCTCTCCGGGAACAAATTCGCAGTCGCTCATCATGTTCCACATTTTATTTTCATCAATTCCCTCTTCTTTCATCAAAATTTCGTCTATATACCTTTGTGCCAATTCCGACTTTGCTTTTGGGTTGCCGAAATTCTGCTGCTCTTTAAAAATTTCCACAATCTCATCTCGCAGCAGTTCTCTGTGTATAGAATGTTCATATTTATCAGGTGCGTTTCTTTTTCTGTTACTGCCTTTTTCATTTGTCTGCTTGAATCTTTCATAAAATAACGCCCCTATGGTTTTATATTTGCTTTCCCTTAATAATTTTTGAATTTTGTATAATCCTTTTTTAACTTCGCCTTTTACTTTTTCTTTTTGACTTTCATCCTTCCCCCTTTTTTTGTTTTTCTTTAATTCTTTTTCATCTTCTTCAGGTAGAAATTCCGCTTTCGTATGAAAATATGCCCCCCGGTGTTTTGCGATGTGATAGAGTACTCTAAATAGTTCGGTGTCGGATAATTTTCTTTCAAGTGCCTCTTTTCTTATCCGCCATATATCCCATTTCTCTTTTTTGCTATCGCCTTTTCTGGGCTTTAATATGTTGTCCCTGTCAAAATCATCAGCGATAAGCTGAGATTCTTTGGCGAGTTTGATAAGGTTTTTTAACCTTTTAACTTTTCGCTTTATTCTCCATCGGTTTCTTCTTGCCGAGCCGCGTATAAGTGCTAGGCTCTTTCCATCCTTATTTTGCGGAGTCTGAAAAGTTCTTACGCCGGTTTTTATAATTTCCCCGCCGACAATCTTGTGTTTAATATATGGTTCTCCATCTGGCGTTTCAGATTGATATGGCTCTTCTTGAAGTTTAACCAATCCATAACCAACGGAGGATATTCCCACGTCTAATCCTAAAACAATCCTTTCGTTGTCCACTTTTCACCTCGAATTTTTTTATTTTTTCCTTGATATTTTTAACTGGTTATTTTATCCTCTCTTTCGAGAGCAAGTTATAATAATCTTCTTAGAAATAAGAAGGCGCGGAGTTCTGTCTTTGACATCTCCTCATATTATAACTATTAAGGAACGATTAAATTTAATCGTTCCTTTTTTGTTTTAGTCTTTGCCATTAAACAAATTGTCAGCCTCTTAAGCATAATTTTTGTATTTTCTCTCTGTGAATTATCCGCCGGAATACTACCAAAAAACACCCGACTTGTCCAGAAAAAAATAACTGCTTTTACTGCTCTACTGTTCTCCTGTTCAAATGGTCCCTTTTTCACTTGCTCTATGACGGCCTAGACAGCGATGTTAATTCGTTGTATAGGAAAGCTTATCTGCATAAGGTAGAGGCTTTTTCTTGGGGGCTTTAGGTTTGCTGGCGGTTTTGTATTTAGCGGATTAGAACGTGCCAAAACTGACATTGATGGTTTTCTTTAACGGTAATCTTATATTGACATTTATTCTGTACTCAGCTACGATAACAGTAATTATATATGTTGTCCTGCGAAGCGCGCTTCGCAAAGCGTCGCAGGCATTTGGCCGAGTGGCGGAATGGCAGACGCACGGGATTTAAAATCCCGGGTCCGAATAGGGCGTGCGGGTTCGACTCCCGCCTCGGCCAAATATGGTTTTTCGCTTCCGCTAAATATGGTTTGACAGGAGCGTTCGTTGGCTGCGAGAAGAATCCAAGCAGTAATTTTCGATGTCGGCGAGACATTGCTGAATTTCGGCAAAGTCGATGCAATAGCACTGTTCAAAGAAGGCGGGAAACTCGCATATAACTTCCTCAAAAAACTCGACCAGCCTGCCGATTCGCTAAACCTTTTCCTGCTTAAACATTTGTGGATGATTCGTATCTTTAGAGTCTGGTCATACATAAAAGGCAGAGATTTCGATTCGCTCAAACTGCTGAAAAAAATCGAACGGAAAAGAGGCGTTAAACTAACCGAACAACAATGGGAAAACTTCGGCTGGTGCTGGTACGAACCCCTGAGCAAAATCGCTACTGTCGAGCCGGATTTGAGACAAACGCTCGATAAACTGAAACAAATAGGCGTCAAATTAGGCATACTCTCAAATACCTTCGTCAACGCAGCAACGCTCGAAAGACACCTTGCACAGCTCGGATTATTAGACTACTTTACTACCAGGCTATATTCGTACCAGTTCAACTTCCGCAAACCAGACAGCAGAATCTTCATAGAAGCGGCAAAACAAATGAACTGCCCACTGCAAAATACACTCTTCGTCGGCGACAGGCTCGATATAGATATAACCGGGGCACTTGCGGCAAATATGCTCGCAGTAATGAAAAAAGCATATACAAATGCAGGCAAAAAAACGCCCGAAAATGTGATAAAAATCGAACGGCTGGCAGAACTGCCCGGAATCGTGGAAGAAATAAATCGAGCAGAATACAGAACTCAGAGTGCAGAAGTAAGGAACATCGAACGCTGAACATCCAATGACCGTAAATCGGTTGCGCTGCTCGTTACGGCTGACGTCTTGCGGTTAGCGTAAGGATATAGAATCCAGTAGACAGAAGAAAAGTTATCAGCAATTCAGTTATCGGTTATCAGTTAAAATAAAATTAAAAATCAAAAATTGGGGCGAAAAAAGGTAGTTGATAACTATCAAGCAAAGAGGGAGAGAGCAGCAGAATTGAAGAATGAAGATTGTAGATTGAAGATTTGCGGAGCCGTCTGCGGCGGGGAAGCGGGCGGTTTTAAAAACGGCTGTTTTTGGAGGAAAATATGAGTGTAAAGTTTGAATTTGTCTTGTCTGATGAATGGCTGGCATCGGCTATTGCCGTGCGCTTGAAGTATCGGTCGAGATTTCATATCGAAAAACCAGTTAAAATAGTCGCATCGTTTATTCTGGCCATAATGGCAATAATGCTTTTTTTCGCAACACCCGCTTTGGGAGTTAAAGTGTTTTTAACGGGAGCGTTCTTTATAGCCCTGATTTTTGTAATGTTCAACGCCCATAAAGTTGACTATTGGTTAGCTAAACGCCGATTTAAAAAGTCCCCTTTTAGAAATGAACGCTGCACTGTCAGCCTGTCAGAGGATGGGCTTCTTGAGATAACCGGAAAAAGCGAACACAAATTAAAATGGAGCACCTTCGTTAAGGCTTTTCGAGCTGACGATGATTTTATGCTCCTGCAATACGACAAACAAATTATATGGCTGCCGAAGAAGGCTTTAATTGAGGGAACTGTTGAAGAGGCGGAGTCAATAATCAAAAGCCATGTCGGGAATTATGAAATAAAAAAATGAGACTATTGCTCATATATATCGTGCAGGCAGTCAAGAAATAATTAAAAAATATTTTATAGCCACTAAGGCACAAAGGCACGAAGATGATTAGTCGCTAGTCGCTGGTCGTTAGTTGCAGGAGCCCGACTTCGCACATTTGTGCTACGAGGGGCAGGCCGCCTGCGGCAGACTAAAGAAAAATGCAGTTGCCGCCGAGGGCTGCGATGACCCCGATGAGATAGCTACGGCATCTCACAGGGCAAGGGAACAGGCAGTATTACGCAGTCCCTGAGGGACGGAGTAAAATAAAGAGAATCCCGAACCGCAGGCGGCAACTGGATTCATTATTGCGGATAAATTTTGTCGTTGACCCCGCACCTTCCGTTAATTAAAAATAGAATATTCGAAGGTGCGGGATTGCATTTGAAAAGAAAAGGAGATAGAATTTTGTTTTAAAAGAATACAGAAAACAAAACAATAAAAATGATTAATTCACTTGAGCATTGTTTAAAGAAAATTGATTTAAGTTTGTGTGGGCGAGGCAACAGGAATAAAGGAACAGAACTGCTTGCTTCATCAATAGAAAACTTCGCCTGTGAACAGATGTGTGAATGTGAGAAAGAAGTATTTTTAGGCTTAAGAAGAAAAACAGATGGGTATAAGGGGCTTATAGATATAATAATTAAAAGCCCAAATGAAAAGCAGTATGCAATAGAAATTGACAGCAGCAATAAAAAGTGGTCGCTGGAAAAACTTCTTCATGCCCAAAAAACAGGTTATGTGCCAATCTGGGTTCGCTGGTGTGCTAAAATAAATATTCAAATACCCACCGTTATAAATTTGATAGATTTAACAAATATGCAGAGATGAAAAAATGAGCGATAAAAATAAAACAAACCAAAATGATGAACAGCCGAGAAGATTCGATCAACAGCAATACAAACTGCTCAAAAAATGCTCAAATAAAAAAGACATTACGAAATGGAACAAATGGCGAGAAAAGAATAAGGGGGTAGATATCTTTCTTGAAGGAGCAATTTTTCCAAGAGAGGTTTGTTTAAAAGGTGCGAATCTTGTTTATGCAAAGCTTAAAGATGCGAGCTTCGAAAAAGCTAATCTTGAGGGAGCAGACCTCCGGTTATCTGATTTGGAAAACGTGAATTTTTTCGGTGCTAATTTGAAAAGTGCTAAATTAGTTTCCTCCAATATGAAAGGAATAAAATTAAGTATGGCTAATCTTAAAGGCGCAGCAATATGGAGTGCCGATTTAGAAAATGCATTACTCGACATCGCACATCTTGAGAATACAAATTTTAGTCATGCTTATATGCGATTGATGGAAATTTTAGCAAGAGATTTT
>CAZUEO010000020.1:39119-42268 GCA_964619675.1 uncultured Planctomycetaceae bacterium
TGAAAGGTGCTTGTTTTGATGAGAGTTATCTGCAAGATTCGGATTTTGAGTTGGCTATCATTGATGGTGAAACATCCATCTGGAAATGTGCGGTCAACCGATATACAAATTTCAGTGGTGTCGGACTGGACAGTATTAGAATTGACCCCGCTACAAAACAGCTATTGAAATATAATATAAGACGGATGAATTGGGAGGATTGGTATAAAGAGCATAAGATATTAAAATGGCCGGTATGGTTGTTTTGGCAGATGAGTGATTATGGGATATCAACATTGAGAATAATCGCGTGGTTTTTCGGATTGGCTCTTATTTTTGCAGTTATCTATCGGCTTTGGCCGGGGCTTGTTATAGTAAGAGGCGGGGCCGACCATTTGAGAGATTTTGTTCATGCCTTGTATTTTTCGGTAGTAACGATGACGACTTTAGGATTTGGTGATATAGCAGGCAATCCTGACAGCCATTGGGGGCAGATACTTTTGATGATACAGGTAATTTTGGGATATGTGCTGTTAGGCGCATTGATTACAAGGCTGGCGGTATTATTTACAGGAGAAGGGCCGGCAGGAAAATTTGCGGACGAAAAGAAAAATAAAAGTGTTGATAATGGCAATGACGAGATTTCCTGACAAGTTAAGGGAATAAATAATTTGAATCCCCCCGTCTTCACAAGAAAGCATTCTCAAGTAAGAGCGACACCCCCCGATTGGAGGGGGAGAATAGAGAATCGACCCCGCACCAATTCATTATATCGTAGCGATAATAGGCATAATTGAATAGTAAATTGGTGCGGGACGGGCGGGGCTAACCTAACAGTTGCAAATTGTTGCGAAAAGGGGTATTATAAACGCGAAATGAAATGGATTCCCGCCTGCGCGGGAATGACAGAAAACCCCCAACATAAAGTTAGGGGCTTAAGGATTACGGAGTATTGAATGGCGGAAAAGGCGTATCAAAGGTGCATAAACCCTGACTGCGCTGCGGAATTCGGCTGTGATGAATCGTTCTTCAAATGTCCGAAGTGCGGAGATTTGTTAGATATCCTGTATAACTGGGACGAGATAAAAGTACCAAAAAGACTGTCAGACTTCGCAAAAAAATGGGCGACGAGGGACAACAAGCTCGATTTTTCAGGTGTGTGGCGGTTCAGGGAGCTTTTGGATTTTTGCGATGATAAATTCAGGGTAACCATTGGCGAAGGACAGACGCTGCTTCAGCAAAATGACGGGCTTGCGGAATTTTTAGGTGTGAAAAAAGGCTGTCTGCATCTCCAATACGAAGGGCTTAATCCGTCAGGGTCATTCAAAGACAACGGGATGGCTGCGGCGTTCAGCCATGCAAAAATGGTCGGCGCAAAATCCTGCGCGTGCGCTTCCACCGGCAATACCAGCGCTGCGGTTGCGCTTTACGCGCATCACTGCGATATTAAATGCACCGTTTTTATCGGGTCGGGCAGGATTGCGTTCGGGAAACTCAGCCAGGCGATGGATTACGGAGCTAAGACCATTCAAATACACGGCGATTTTGACGATTGTATGAGGCAGGTCCAGGCGGTATGCACTGAACTGAAATTGTACCTGCTCAATTCGCTTAATCCGTTCCGGCTGGAAGGGCAAAAGACGATAATGTACCGCATTCTCGAAGGGCTCGGCTGGGATGTGCCTGACTGGATAATTGTGCCTGGCGGGAACCTGGGCAATTCAAGCGCGTTCGGCAAGGCGTTTTACGAATTGAAGCAGCTCGGCTTGATTGAGCGCGTGCCGAGAATGGCGATTATCAATGCGACGGGAGCCGATACTTTGACTGAGCTTGTGAATAACAGGAAGCTGTGCTGGGACGGCGGCAAAGTCGATAATAAAAAAATCAGCGATTTTTATGCGGAGCTTACTGCGAAGAAATTCTCGCCACATACGTGCGCTTCTGCGATAGAGATTTCCCGGCCTGTGAATCTGAAGAAGTGCCTGCGGGCGATTGATATAACCAACGGCGTTGTGCGGGCGGTGTCTGATGAGGCGATAACCGATGCGAAGGCTTTAATAGGGAAATATGGGCTTGGCTGTGAGCCTGCGTCGGCGGCGACGATAGCGGGTTTGCAGGTTTTGCTTTCTGAAAAAATAGTTAGGCCTGATGAAAGAATTGCCTGTGTGCTTACCGGCCATAGTTTAAAAGACCCCGATGTAACCGTAAATTATCATAGAGAAAAAGGCGGCAAATACAGCAACCCGCCTGTCGAGTGCCCCAACGACCTGAAAGAGATAATTAAACTTATGGGTAAAGACTGAATTATTCCTGAGATAAGGGAGTAAAGGAAAGAGCGTCTAACGGTTGCGGTTGCGATACTCGTTTCGGATTTCGTTATACGGTTACGTTTTAAACACTAATTATGAATGACGGAAAATCAGAAATAATCATTTTTATTGCTGTTGCCGCAGTTTCGATTTTTACGGCGTTTTGGGGTTTGAGCGAGCGGGCGGTCGGCAATCATGAGGCTTATGTTGCAGTTACGGCACGAGAAATGGTCCGCAGCGGCGACTGGCTTATACCATATTTTAACGGCGAGCCGAGACTGCAAAAGACGCCTTTGAATTACTGGCTTGTGGCTGCAGCGGCAAAGGCCGAGGGCGGCGCCGGCAGTTTTGTTGTTCGTCTGCCAAGCGCGGCGCTTGCGGTGCTTTCGGCGATGGCGATTTTTTATTTCGTTCGCGGCTGGTTGGGTGTGCGGGTCGCTGCGCTTTCATCGCTTATCTGGTCAACATCGCTTTGTTACGTCAGGTACAGCCATACGGGCAGGCCTGAGATGGCGCTTACCGCTTTCGTTACGATTGCGATGCTGAGCTTTTATTCGGCGATAAACGAGCAGTCACGCAAAAAACAGATTTACTTTGTCCTCGTCTTCTGGCTGAGTTTCGCTCTTGCAATGCTTGCAAAGGGGCCTGCGCCGCTGCCTTTGATTTTGCCTGCATTGTTTTTTTATATTGTGTTTTTTCGCCAGTGGAAACTTGTACCGAAATTGCTGCCGATAGCAGGCGCAGTTTTGTTTTTGGTGATAACGCTTGCGTGGCCGTTGGCGGTTTTGATGAAACAGCCTGCGGCGCTGGAGGTGTGGAAAAATGAATTTTTGGGCAGGGCGGCAGGCGAGTACGCGGCAG
>CAZUEO010000021.1:0-42128 GCA_964619675.1 uncultured Planctomycetaceae bacterium
TCCGGTATAGGCCTTTGTTTTATCAAACGCGATTCAAAGTCCTATAATATATGTTATGTTTCATTCGGGTTTTTGAGCTTATTCAAGGCAGGTTCAATGGAAACGGCCTAATCAGCTCTGTGCAGCGTAATTTATCATATCGCTGATAAGATGCCAGCAGGCGAAGGCCCTGTCAACAAGCCCCATATTCTGAAGGGCCTCGCTTAGCGATGTCAGAGCGTTTTGAGAATCGAAGTTCTCATCCAGCCGCTGTCTGGTTGTTCTTAAAGCCTCTATAAAGTTGTTTCTGCTGCAGTACAATAATGAGGTTTTATAGTGTAGATTAAGAAGTTCCGGGCTTATTTTATCTTCGGTCACAAGATACATAAGAGCTCTGGATTTCTCGTCCATTTCTGCAAAACAGAGCGCCAGCCTGGTGCGCGCCCTGTAATGGGTCGGGTTTCTCTGGATGATTTGGCTAAAGCTTTCGGCTGCATCCTGAAACAGCCTCTTTTTCATAAACAGCAGGCCGAGGGCGTACAATAATGACTGGTTATCCGGGTTGAGCAAACACTGCTGTTTTAGAGACTCGAATATAACATTAAGGCTTTCCTGCCCCTCCGGTAACCCGATATGGGCAGCCGCACAATATCGCAGTTTTGCAGCCTCAGCAAAAAGGATACAACTATTCTGCTGAATTGTGGTGCCGAGCATCAAAGTGCCGTATAAATCGGCAGGGTCCTGTGTCTTTTGTTGTGCCGCAGCCAGACCGACATACGCATCCACAATTTCATCGTTTACTGCCGCAGCCTTGTTAAAACACTCAGCAGCAGCGGCAAAGTTCCCGCCAGCCACATACAGAGAGCCGAGTTTTACAAACCCCTGCAGAAAATTGGGCTGCAGCCTTACGGCTTTTTCATATTCTGCTATGGCTTCTGCCGTGTTGCCATCGTCCGCAAGCACATCCGCAAGCTGTAAATGAAGCTCCGCTGAATCAGGCTGCTGGGCAAGGATGCTGTTTATATGTTCAATCGCTTGATAGTGCCCGCCGCATTCGATTATCTCCTGTATTTTCTCCTCTTCCAGTGAGCTTATGAAGTTGTCCGGATGAATGAGTATCGCACTGTTAAATGCGTCAATCGCAGCCTCATAGCAGCTGTTCTGCATAAACAGATGCCCCAAAAGCACATGTGTCTCAATGTCGCCGGGATACTCACTTCTATGGTGCACATATTCCTTTATCGCCCTTTCGACCTGGCCGTTTTTGAAATAAATCGCCGCCAGTCGCAACCTTGGCAGTTCAAGATAATCCTTGAATTTCAGGCAGTCCTGGTAAAATTCAACGGCCTGGGCCTCTTTGCCGAGCCTTTCATAGCAGTGTCCCAGTGCATAAAGTGCGATAGTATTGCTTGGCTGCCTGTAATAAACTGACTGTAAGTTCTCGACGGCCCCTGCCAGACTGGAGTTTTCAAGACATATCGCTGTTGCAGCCATTCTGCCTATGACACAATCCGGCTTTTCGAGCAGGTACTGATTGACTTTTTGCTCTGCAATGTCAGAGCTTGCCAAAGACACAAGGTTTAAAACTTCGCCAATCTCCTCAAATTCGGGATTATTTTTGGTGACTGTATCAATCCAGTGCCACAAAAGAGCTGGAGTGTCAACGGCAATTCCCCTGCCGAGAATTTCAAGCAGTTTAGACATATTAGTAAAGTGTTTAATGTTTACAGCTTACAGTTAACTATACACTGTTAACTGTTCACTTTGTTTATCGACAACATAAAAGGCGGGCTTAATGGAAATGCGAAGAAAATATGCGTTTTTGGCTTAAAATAGAGGTTTTTCTGCAACTTCTATAACGGCTGTAACGAGTTTTCCGGCAGTGCCCCCCTCTTTAATCCGTAAATCAAAATGCTCCAAAAATTGGGAACAGAGAATAAGGGTGTAATGGCACAAAGTTAATTGTCGAAAAATTTTATTTGACATATTTTTTAGACCCGTATAATCTGATATATAAATGGGACTAAACCACAGCCGAAAATAGGCACATTGTTGATTCGGCAATTGCTTGTATGCCAAAAAACAGTTGGCTATTATGCAATGCTCGCGGCTGATAGCGTATATCATGGATATACGATAGCAGCACGAAGGGGTATATTGTGCGAGATTGTGACCTTAGTAGTGAATTTGCTGATGCTTGGGGACGCACAGAGGAAAAAGTTTGTCTAAATTCTATTAGCCGGCCTTTTATGCATTTCTTTTATATACGGATATATAAGGTGATAGTCTCATTAGCAAATAGGAGTCGGTACTGATTAGGGGAAGTCTTTGCAAGGACGCTAAAGATGTTAAATAAGACAAAACAGCCAGCCCAGAAAACAGGAATCGATATACCGGGTGATGTGCCCTGGGGTGTGGGTTTAACAAATTTAACAAAATTTTCTTACTAACCCAAACTCTGCGGTGAAAACCGTAGGATTTGGGTTTTTTATTTTGGTGCAGATATGCGAAAAAAAATAAAAGTAACACCAAAAAAGAAAAAGAATATATCTGCGAATCCCAAAACAGCATCTTTTCCCATTGTCGGTATCGGAGCTTCAGCCGGCGGTCTTGAAGCATATCAGGAATTACTCAAGAATCTGTCAGCTAAACCCGGAATGGCATTTGTATTTATAATGCATTTATCGCCGGGACATAAAAGCATGCTGACGGAACTGCTTGCCAGGTCAACAAAAATACCGGTAAGAGAAATAAAGAGCGGTATGCCCATAGAGGTCAACCATGTTTATATAATACCGCCAAGCACCAATGTTTCTGTCACAAACGGAAGACTAAAACTTAACAAGATGAAAGATGCCGGGTTAAAACGTATGCCGATAGACTGGTTTTTCCGTTCGCTGGCAGAAGAGCATGGGAACAGGGCTATCGGAGTTATTCTTTCAGGAACAGCAACAGACGGGACGCTGGGAGCCGAGGCCATAAAGGCCGAAGGCGGTATTATTTTTGCACAGGATGAAAAGAGCGCTAAATACAGTGGTATGCTGCAAAGCGCGATTGGGGCAGGATGTGTGGATTTTGTGCTCCCGCCCAAAAGGATTGCCCGTGAGCTGGAGCGCATAGCAAAACATCCCCTTATATCGTCTGCCGGGCTTGTTAAGACAGATAAATCAATCATAACGCCAGATAAAGGCCTTGGAAGTATTTTTGATATATTGCACTCGGCCAAGGGGCTGGACTTCACTCATTATAAAACCACTACCATCAACAGACGCGTATCGCGGCGGATGGTTTTGCTGAAATTGGAAAATCTCAAGAACTACGTAAAGTTCCTGCGCGAGAATAAAGACGAGGTAGAAAATCTTTATGAAGACCTGCTGCTAAAGGTTACCAGTTTTTTCCGTGACCCGAACGCTTTTCATACACTGGAAAAACGGATAATACCTGCAATTCTTAAAAACAAGACAAAAGGTCAGGAGATAAGGGTATGGGTTCCGGGATGTTCCAGCGGCGAGGAAGCTTATTCTATTGCTATATGCCTTATTGAAGCGATGGGCAATAAAAGCAGTGCGGTTCCTGTCCGGATTTTTGCAACCGATGTGAGCGAAAGCAGTATTAACAAGGCGCGCCGGGGCATTTACGGCAAAAATATAAGAAACGATGTTACGCCTGAGCGATTAAAAAGGTTTTTCACCAAAAAAGGCAACTCTTATAAGGTTTCCAAGCTGCTGAGGGAGATGTGTATTTTTTCAAAACAGAATGTGTTCAGCGACCCGCCCTTCTCCAATGTAGACCTTATAAGCTGCCGCAACCTGCTTATATACATGCAGCCGGTTTTGCAGGAGAATGTATTCCATAAATTTCATTATGCACTCAAGCCTGACGGGTTTCTCCTTTTAGGAAGCGCGGAATCCGCAGGCGGCTATTCAAATATTTTTAAGACGCTGGACAGAAAGCAGAGAATTTTTGTAAAAAAATATCTGCCGGCAGAGCCAAAACTTGAATTAGGTCCTAAATATTATCCGTCAAATAAATTAGAAATCAAGGAAAAGACAGGTATCAGGAAAGGCAAAGAGACCGATATTGAAAGCATGGTAGAACGGGCTGTGCTTAGCGAATACGCTCCCTGCGGGGTGCTGACAGACAGCGATATGGAAGTCGTTCAGTTCCGCGGACATACCGGGCGCTATCTTGAATCAGCGGCAGGCAAACCGAGCCTTAACATATTCAAATTGGCGAAGGAAGAATTGTTTCTGCCTTTGCGCGCGGCGATATACAAGGCAAGGGAAACAAAACATACGGTAAAAAGAGAAGCGGAGGATGTAAAGTATAATGGCCGCAGGATGAGAGTTAATATAACCGTTGTTCCTGTGAAATCCGGGGTCTTTAAAGATGAATTCTTTCTGGTGCTTTTTGACGAAATTGCCAGGGCGGCTGCGTCTAAGAATTTGCCAAAAGGACGCAGGAAAGTATCCTTAAAGGGAAAATCCGTTAAAAGCGACAAGTATGTCAATGAGCTCCAAAAAGAACTTGCAGAAACAAAAGAATATCTTCAGGCAGTTATAGAAGAACAGGAAAGCGCTAACGAAGAAGTGAAAACAGCTAATGAGGAAATACTATCAAGTAATGAGGAACTGCTAAGCACCAACGAGGAACTGGAAACTGCCAAAGAAGAACTGCAGTCTGCAAATGAAGAACTGATTACCACTAACGAGGAGCTGCAGAACCGTAATAAGGAAGTCGTTCTGCTGAATAATGACTTGATAAACTTACTTAGCAGTATCAATATGCCGGTCATTATGATGGGGACAGACTTATGTGTCCGCAGGATAACTCCCCAGGCAGAAAAGAGGCTTAATATAATTTCTTCCGACATCGGCAGGCCGATAAGCAAGATTAAACTCAATGTAGATATTCCGGATTTCGAGAAAATACTTTTGGATGTAATAGAGACCCTTCATCCGAAGACATTTGAAATAAAAAGCATAGAAGGAAACTGGTATTCGACATATATCAGGCCATACCGCACTTTAGATAATAAGATTAATGGGGTGGTCGCGATTTTTATTGATATCACCAAGCGCAAGCAATTGGAGAGGAAATTGGCACAGGCAAAGGAAGAAGCATTTAGAGCTGTTTTTGATAATGCAGGGGATGGAATACTGATAGCCGATACGGGAAATAAGAAATTCTACGAGGGTAATAAAGCAATTTGCCGGATGCTCGGTTACAGCTCGGAGGAAATTAAAAATTTAGGGATTATGGATATTCATCCTGAAAAAGATATCCCTTATGCTATTAATCAATTTGAAAGGCAATTAAAAGGAGAATTTAACTTATCCAGGGATTTGCCCATAAAGAGAAAAGACGGCAGCATTTTTTATGCTGACGCTAATGCAACAACTATCACAATTGCCGGGAAGATATATCTAATTGGATTCTTTCATGATACCACCGAGCGCAAGAAGGCGGAGGAAATGGTGCGGGAGAGCGAGGACAGGTATCGGAGTATCTATGCAGCGTCCCATGACGCTATTATGACCCTTGAACCGCCGACTTGGAAGTTCACATCCGGAAACCCGGCAACAATAGAAATGTTCAGGGCGAAGAACGAGGCGGAATTTTTGTCTTATGAGCCCTGGAGATTGTCTCCCGAGCTGCAGCCGGACGGGCGTGCCTCGGACGAGAAGGCCAAAGAAATGATCGAAGCGGCGATGCGCAAAGGCTCCCACTTCTTCGAGTGGGTACACAAGCGGCTAAGCGGCGAGGAATTTCTTGCAGATGTGCTGTTATCGAGGGGCGAGCAGAGCGGAAGAGCGTTCCTCCATGCGGTTGTCAGGGACCACACCGAGCGTGAGAAGGCGGCGGCGGAGAAAAGACACACGGCGGAATTAAAAACTGCTACAGAAATAAAGTCCAGCTTTACCTCTATGGTTTCGCATGAGCTCAGGAGCCCGCTGGGAGCTATCAAAGAGGGCATAAATCTTGTTTTAGAGGGCCTGGCAGGAAATATCAATGATGAGCAGAAGGACCTGCTGGATACCGCCAAAAGGAATACCGATAGATTGGGACGCTTGATTAATAATGTTTTGGATTTCCAGAAAATGGATTCAGGGAAAATGGAGTTTGATATCAGGGAAAATGATATTAATGAGGCAGTGCTGGAGGTCAATAAAGCCATGGGCTTTTTGGCAAAAGAAAAAGGCCTGGATTTAGCAGTAGATACAGACAACAGCATACCCAGGGTAAGGTTTGATAAAGACAAGATTATTCAGGTGCTTACTAATTTGGTGAGTAATGCCATAAAATATACCGAAAAAGGAAATATTACTATCAGCACGAAGCAGGAAGCCAATACGGTGCATGTAATCGTGCAGGATACCGGCATAGGCATTAAAGCCGAAGATATGGAAAAGCTTTTTTGTGCCTTTGAGCAATTAGACATAACAAGAGATAAGAAAAAAGGCGGCACAGGCCTGGGATTGGTGATTTCTAAAGAGATTATTCTCGTGCATAGAGGAAACATCTGGGCAAAGTCAGAAGCGGGTAAGGGTTCGGCTTTTCATTTTACTATTCCCAAGAAGTTTAAGGAGAAAAAGAAAATTGGAGAGATTCTTGTTGGAGAAGGGAAAATCACCGAGGATGATTTAAAAGAGGCATTGGAAAATCAGGAAAAGCAGGAATGATTTTTGTTTATCGTGTATTGCAAAAAAATATTATTTGAGATAGAGGTCTTATGGCAAAGATGATTTTGATAATTGATGATGATGCGGATTGGGTACAGATGATTAGCAAGAGGCTGCGAATCAACGGATACCAGGTAGAAGCAGCATTTGATTCTATACAAGCGGTTTCGCAGGCGCTAAAATTAAAACCAGATTTGATCCTTTTGGATATTATGATGCCTGCGGGCGACGGCATCGGAGTGCTTGATAATCTAAGGGGGAATGTCAATACATTTAATATACCTGTAATAGCACTTACAGCACTAAGCGATAAGCAAACAGTAGAAGCTATAGTGGAATTGGGCGTATCCGGGTATTTTGTAAAACCAACGGATATGAGCAAGTTGTTAGAGAAGATAGGAGAAGTTTTAATTAAGGAATGAATCAGATTCACTATTCAATAACAAGGAAAGCTCTATGGGCAAAAAAATACTGGTTGTTGACGACGAGCCAGACCTGCTAAAAGTTACATTACTTAGACTAAAGAAGACTGGTTATGAGGTATTTGGCAGCGCAGACGGGCGAGAGGCTTTGGATCTGGTTCGCCAAATTATACCCGATTTGATAATTCTTGATGTGTATCTTCCGGGGATTAATGGCGATGATGTTGCCAAAATATTGAAGAAGGACGACGAGTTGAAGCATATACCTATAATTTTAATCTCCGCTACTACCAGAACTCTTGATGTAAAAGCCAGGGAATGCGGAGCGGATGGTTATATCATCAAGCCGTTTGAACCTGAAGAGTTAATCAGCATAGCAAAAAAGATCCTGGAATAAAATGGAGGAGCAGAAATGGATAAAAATAAAATACCAAATGGAAAGGTGATATCATGAAGAAAGTACTTATTGTCGACGACGAAGAAGATGCCCTGCAGATGCTTGGTAAAAGATTAACAACTGAAGGATATTCTGTTATTACCGCGACTAACGGCAAGGATGCCATAGCTTTGGCAAAATCGCAACACCCTGACATTATTATACTTGATATAATAATGCCGGAGATGGAAGGCGGCCAAGTGGCGGCAGAGTTGAAGGAGCATCCCTTAACCAGAAGTATTCCTTTGATACTTTTAACTGCTATGCTTTCAAAGGAAGAGGAGGAAAAATATGGCTCAATGGTCGGCGGCCATATTGCTCTTGCCAAGCCTCTTGATGCAGAAAAATTATTAGATCAGATGAAAAAACTTTTAGATAGTACAGCAGTTTTGTAAAAGTTATATGTATCGACCATTGCTTCACCTGCCTTGCATTTGCCGAATGTTGGGGCGTATAAGAGACAAGGGCGAAAATGGATAAAAATAAAATGCCAGGATAACCTCTGAAAATTAACAAGGCTTTATAGAAAGGTGATATTATGAAGAAAGCACTTATTGTCGACGACGAAGAAGATTTCCTATCGATGCTTGGTAAAAGATTAACGGCTTCAGGATATTCTGTTATCACTGCGAATAATGGCCCCGATGCCATAGGTTTGGCATTATTAGAACACCCTGATATCATTATACTTGATGTATTAATGCCGGATATGGAGGGCGAAGAAGTGGCGGCAAAATTGAAGGAGTACTCCCAAACCAAAAATATTCCTGTGATATTTTTAACTGCGCTGCCTTCAGAGACAGAGGAGAAAAAATACAGGTCAAAGACTGACGGTAATATTATTTTTGCTAAGCCTCTTGATATAGAAAAATTATTAGAGCAGATAAAAAAGCTTTTATGCGATACAGCAGTTTCGTAAAAGTTAGATGTATCGACCGCTGTTTTATCGTGCCTGTTTTTCGACTTCGCTAAGATACGCAAGGGTTCTTTCGAGCTGGTCTGAAAGGTGTTTAAGCTTGAGCATTGTTTTTACGCGGGTAACCAGCTCCCATTTGTTAATCGGCTTGCTTAAAAAGTCGTCTGTGCCGGACTCTATCGCCCTTTCAATATCGCCAAGCTCATTCAACGCTGTTACCATAATCACCGGCAGTGATGCTGTGGCTGGATTGTTCTTGATTCTCCTGCAGACCTCAAAACCGCTCATTTTCGGCATCATTACATCGAGTAAGACCAAATCAGGCATTGACTTTTTTATCAGTTCCAAAGCAGTTGTGCCATCCTTTGCGGGAATTGTTCGGCACGGCAGGTCTTCCAGATAAGCCACAAGCAATTCAAGGTTCTGCTCGTTATCGTCAACAACGAGTATCGTTGCGGTTTTGGCGCCTTCCTCAACTTTTTTCTGTTTTGTTGCCATTTTTGCCATCACTGAACCTTCTCCATATTCTGTTCTATAAAGGACCTTACCTGCGGCTTTAGATAGATTGACTCGACATCCACAACCTTGCCGACCGCCCTGGCACAGCTTACGGCCAGCTCATAGGCGCTCGAATCCGTATCAGCGAAAAAAATATGCTGGTCTTTAATCCTGCAAAGGCCTGAGCCTCCGCCGCCTAACGAATCCTTCCTTATTTTAACATTGTGCTTTTCAAGTATATCAAGCAGGTCGTCAAGAATAGATTTATTATCCATAACTTTAAGGAAAAAAGCCTTAAATGTCGATAAATATACAATGTTATAATTTTATATTACCGTAGCTGCATTTGAAAGAGTTTTTTAATTTGTTCAGGAAGCCCGGCCTTGCCGCAGTTAATAGAAAAAAGAAAATCTCTGACCAAGCAGATTGACCTGCAACGGCAGCAGAATAAAGAACTTAAAGCAAAACTGATGGAGCTTGGTGCGCTGGCAAATCTGGGTAAAATCTCCGCTCTGGTAGCCCATGAAATCAATAATATCCTTATGCCTTTGGGCAATTATGCCCAGGCGGCGCTAGCCAGTCCGCAGGATAAGCAGTTGACGGAAAAGGCCCTCCGCAAGACCGTTCATAACAGTGCAAGGGCATCCGAAATCCTCGAAAGCATTATGGCTATGATTAACGGCGAAGCTGCAGAGAGAAAGATGTGCAGGTTGATAGAGCTTGTAAAAGAGGTTTTTTCCTGTATCGGCAGAGATTTTGAAAAGGACGGCATAAAAGTCAGGCTCGATATACCGGAAGATTTAACTATATATGCGGCACAGGTGCAGATAGAACACGTAATAATGAATCTTGTTCTCAATGCCCGCGAGGCTATGATGCCTGGCGGCGGGATATTGTCCATAAAAGCAGCACGGCGGGATAAAGAAATCGTTATTACTGTCGCCGATACCGGTAGCGGCATAAGCTCTGAAGCTCTTGAAAAAATCTTCAAACCTTTCTTTACCACAAAAACACCCGATTCCACCGCCGGCAGAACGGGCTCAGGCCTTGGTCTTGCCTTTTGCGTGGAAATAATTGAAGCGCATAACGGAAGCATATCTGTTCAATCTGAACTGCAAAAAGGCACAGAGTTTATAATTACACTGCCGCTTAACCCTCATCAATTATCGCTTTAACGATATCGAAAATCGCCTCTTTTGTCTTGTAATTGGCGTCGTTTGTCAGGATTGAAAAAATATACTCACCCTGCCGGGCCGTGCAGACACCCGATAGTGCCCGAACGCCGCTTATATAGCCGGTCTTGGCGAGAACTTTCCCGCGATATCTATCCTGATAAAAATACTTTCTTAACGTGCCGTCTATGCCCCCTGCCGCCAGTGTTTCCTTGAAAACAGGCCACAAATCGCTCGAATACACATCGCTAATGACCCTGACAACAACGGCGGCGGACAGTCTGTTTTGGCTGCTCAGGCCGCTGCCGTCGTCGATATTGAAACTTCCCGTATCGGCGCCGAGTGATTCCAGATAATCCGTCACGACCCTTTGGCCGCCCTGCCAGCTTCCCGCTTTGCCGCCCGTGATACGTCTTGCACCAAGGGTCTTCAGCAGGCACTCAGCGGCAAGCTGAAAACTGTCCTTATTGCACTGCTCAAGAACACCAGTTATGCCTGTGCGATGCTCGGCAAGTATCTGTAGTTTATCCTGGTTGATGTTTGCCACAATTAAATGGCCTGACGTCTTTATGCCGGCCTTGTTGAGATTTTCAGCAAGCATATAGGCAAAGAAGGCCGCGGGCCTTTCGATAGCCGCATCGAACGATGCCGCACGCCTGCATTTGCCGCCTATTACAACGACGTTTTCCTTTTCCGTACGGTATGCGCCAATCGCACTTTGGCCTTTTTTGGTCAGCTTGACCTTATTTATAAGCGTCAGATATCCCGTATTGGGTTCGGTCAGCAGTTTTACCTGTCCGTCTTTTTGGAAAGCTGAAATTTTTATGCAGTTCGCGTTGTAATTAAGCCCGCTTACCTCACAGGCATAAGGCTTGTTGAGCTGCTCTCTCGGCCAGCTTGGATGCACCCTGACGTCGTCAAAAACAAAGCTGTCAATAACAATATCTTCTATTTCGGTTGTATTTTGTTCTTTAAGCGCTTTTACAATATCTAATAAAAAACCATTAACATCACCGCTGCCGGGGCTGCTCTTAGCGGCAATGCCCAATAGCGGATCGCCGCTGCCGATTATGATAAGCTTTTTATCTGAAATTCCTGCTTTTGTAACATACTCGAACTTTTGGCCCAGGATTTTTAAGGCTGCAGAACTTGTTACGAGCTTCATATTGGATGCAGGTATTAGCGGAAGATTTTTATTATGGCTGAATATTTGCGAGCCGCTGCGGGGTTCTATTACGAGAACTGCGAATTTTACCTTTGCCTGGTCTTTGCGAGAGATTATCTGTGTAATCTTGCCCTGCAAAGACGCGTTGCAACTTGCCGCCATTAGCCCGACAGCAAGGCAAATTATGTATTTTTTGGTATTTTCAGGTAACATGGCAGGTATTTCTACCATAAAACAGTCTTAAAAGCAATAAATAACATAAGTGCTTACAGGAAAGGGTTTTATAAAAATTTGCTTTATTTTTTATGTCTGATTGACATTGCAACCGATGCTGATTATACTACCTGACGGTTTAGCCGTCCCCTTAATGTATAATTTTGGTTTGAATCTTTGCGGCTTTCTTGTCCGTTATAGACAATTAGCCGTGGCGAGCTTGGCGGAATGTCAGTGGATGAATATTCCGCCAGGTTTTTTTATGGATTCGACAAGCTCACCATAAATGTCTTGACAGTCTGATATGTAATTGTTTTTATAATAGTTACTTATGGCAAAAAGCGAGCCCCAGAGAGCGGTTTTTACGGCCTTGGTCTCAGACAACAAGGCGGTTGGCAAAGATTTTTTCAGTCTTCAGCTCCAGCTAAATGCCGGCGCCGCAAAGGTATTCCGAAACGCCCTGCCGGGACAGTTTGCTCAACTTGACCTTTCAAGACTCGCCCTGCCGGCTGAAATCTCTGATGAACTCGCGCAGCAAGCCGGTCGGCAAATCCTCTTGCGAAGGCCTTTCAGCTTTACAAATATCGAATGTGCCGGCAGCAAAGTAATTCTTGAGATACTTTACTGTGTGCTTGGGCCGGCAACGTTAAGAATGAAAACCCTCAAGCCTGCCGACGAGATAAACCTGATAGGCCCGCTCGGCAACGGTTTTAAAATTTTCAAAGATAAAAAGCTGGCAATTCTCGTTGCAGGCGGGACGGGCAGCCCGCCGCTGCAGCATCTCGCAAAAGAACTGAAAAATCAATGCCCAAAAATGGAAACTATCGTTTTTGCAGGCGCAAAAACTCTTTCACAACTGCCCTACCGTGATATAAAACTCGAAAAAATCTCGAAAGAACCTTCTTATGTGCTGAGCAAATTTGAGAAACATAATGCAAAAGCCCTTATAAGCACCGATGACGGTTCGGCAGGCTTTAAGGGCTTTGTAACGGCAATGCTGACAAAGTGGCTAAAAGATAAAAAACCCGACAGTAATAAAACGATTATTTACGCCTGCGGGCCTGAGGCAATGATGTCACAGGTCGCTGCGATAAGCTCCCAATTTAATATCCCCTGCCAGGTGAGTCTTGAAAGAATGATGGCGTGCGGTACAGGCTTGTGCCAAAGCTGCGCCGTAAAATGTATAGACAAACAGACCAAAGAAACCGGTTATAAACTCTGCTGCAAGGACGGCCCGGTATTCTGGGCCGATGAAGTTGTCTGGTGAATCGCGCCAGAGGCGGATAAATATGGAACAGAAGGTCGATTTAACTGTAGATTTTGCAGGATTAAGACTTAAAAATCCTGTGTTTACTGCATCCGGCACCTGCGGCTACGCTGACGAGCTGGGTGATTTTATGGATGTAAGTCAGCTTGGCGGCTTTATAACCAAAAGTATCACCCTGCAAAAACGCGATGGCAATCCTGTGCCGCGGGTCGTGGAAACCGATTCAGGTATGCTTAACGCCATCGGCCTTGCGAACATAGGTGTTGACAGATTCATAGTGGAAAAAGTCCCGTTAATAAAACAATTTGACACGCCCTTTTTTGTCAATGTTGCAGGTAGTACGATAGAAGAATACACCTCTGTCGCTGCAAAACTGGCCGCCTGCAGTGAAATAGCCGGCTTGGAACTGAATATCAGCTGTCCAAATGTCAAAAAAGGCGGTATAACCTTCGGCACAGACCCTAAACTTGTATCTGAAATAACATCGGCAGTTAAAAACAGCGCCGGCGATAAACTCCTAATAGTGAAGCTAACGCCCAGCATTACGGACATAAGCGAAATAGCCTCTGCTGCGATAGATGCAGGAGCCGATGCCCTAAGTATGATAAACACCTTTACTGCTATGGTAATAGACATCGAAACAAGACGGCCTGTACTTGCCAACCGCACTGGCGGCCTTTCAGGCCCTGCGATAAAACCGATTGCCGTATATCTCACAAATAAGGTCTATCGCGAAATTGCCAAACCGGCAAATGTCCCGATTCTGGCAGGCGGTGGGATAAGAAACGCCGCTGATGCGATTGAATTTATCATTGCAGGGGCAACTGCCGTAAGCATCGGGACGGCAAGTTTTATATACCCCGACAGTGCAATAAAAATCATCGACGGCATAAGAAAATACTGCCTGCGGCACAATATCGGCAGAATATCAGAACTTACAGGCTGCTTGAAATAGCACCTTTAACAAAGTATAATATTGACGAAAAATGGAAACTCTCAAGGCATTATATGATTATTTCCCGACATCGGTATTTACCGGCACGGCGCTGGTATTCATAAGCGAAGACTGGCGGGTTGAGCTGACCGAGCATCAGAACTCAGATTTCAGCAAGACTTGTGAAAATTGTCCCATCATAAGGGTAAAAGTTCTCAAGAAAGCCCTGAACGGAGAATTTCTACAGGGCCATTATGAAGATTTCCAGATAAGCACCGTCGGCGACCTTGCAGCACAGATTGAACGGTATATTCAGAACGCCATCGGCAAAAATATAAGGGAATACGGCTTAGATGTCTGAAAACGTCCCTGCTGATAAAAGCGTAAAGATAATTTGCAGGCCGAATACTGCTGTTTTTTACGTAAAGGTGATTGCCGGCAGCAGCAGAACAGCTCCGGCAGGCGTTCAAAACGGTATGCTGAAGATTAAATTGTCAGCAGCTCCCCAAAGGGGCAAAGCCAATCAGGCTCTCGTTGATTTTCTTGCGGATAAACTCGGCGTTAAGAAAAAATTTATCAGGATAACCGCAGGCCTGACTTCAAAAGTAAAGCAAATTACCGTCGAGCAGATAACGCCGCAGGCTCTTATGGAAAAACTGGAAAGCGTTATATGAAAAAAATCGCGTTTGTACTTTTAATATTTTTTACAGCTTCCTTATCTGCATCGCAAAATCTTTCATATAACCCGCGTGGATTGTATGTAAGCTCGATGGAGGGAGCCCTCCAGATAAGCGACGACGACATCGACATTGCGACAGCGGCGCTGCTGGCAGGCAAAAGATGGGACCCTTCGATAGGTATAAAATACTATCGCGGCAAAATCGACGAAATGGCAATCTCGGTTCTCGACAGGCTTAACGGCCAAAGTCCCCTGTCGAACGGCCGCAGAACGGTTCAGATAATCAACAAGCTGCTGTTCGATGAGCTCGGTTTTACGCCCGTGGACAATGCCGATAACCCCCAGGATTTATTCCTCAACTCGGTGCTCGACAACAAAAAAGGCTATTGTTTGAGCCTCTCAGTATTATACCTTTCAATTGCCGAACGTCTTGAGCTGCCTGTTTATGGCGTCGTTGTGCCGGGGCACTTTTTTGTAAGATACGACGACGAAACAAGCAAGCCTTTCAACATTGAAACAACCCAGAAAGGCGCAAGCCCACCCGACGAGCATTATATAAAGGAATTCAAGGTGCCGCAGGACAAACGGCAGGCGGTTTATCTGCGAAATCTCAGCAAGAAGGAAACCATAGGCTGCTTTTTCAATAACCTTGGCAATGTATATTCTGAACTTAATGATATCGAAAATGCCTATTACTACCAGCAGAGGGCCGTCGATATTAATCCCCTGCTTGGCGAAGCCAGGATGAATCTCGGCAATATTCTTCTCAAAAAGAATATGGTTGACCTGGCAATTCAGCAATACCAGGCAGCGATTAAAATAAACTCTACAGACGCCAAAGCATATCACAATCTTGCAAATGCCTACAGCAAAAAAGAATTGTTCGATGACGCCATCAAACAATACAACATCGCGCTCGGCCTTGACCCGAATTTTATCGAAATTTATAAAGGACTGGCCCGTGCATATCATTCAAAGGGTTTGACCGAAAGAGCCGTCGGCATTCTAAGAAGAGCTATTGACGTTAATTCCCGCGATGCCGAGCTGTATATAACGCTTGCCGGCATATACCAGGACGAGCACAATTACGATGCGGCGATTTCAAATTACCGGCTGGCGCTTGCGCTTAAAAACGATTCCATTGGCGCCACTTACGGCCTTGCCTACGCATATTTTCAAAACCAGATGTATAATGATGCTATAGAGCAGTTCAGAGCTGTCCTTTTTTACGAGCCGGCAAACGCAAAGGCATTTTTTGGTCTCGGCCTTACCTATAACAAGCTCGGCTGGGTCGAAGATGAAATGGCAGCTTATCAGAATGCCCTGAGAGCCGACCCCGATATGGTCTCTGCATGGCAAAATCTTGCGCAGGCTTATATGAACCAGAAACAATACGAGCCTGCCATAAAGGCATATCAGCAGGTAATTGACCGTAATCCCTCTGCCGATATTTATTACAATCTCGCCGTCGCGTATTCGCTGCAGGAGCAGTATACAGAGGCTGGAAGGTATTATTTAAAAGCCGTTCAGTTACAGCCCAATTATCCCGCTGCGCACAATAACCTTGCAATCAGCTTTTATATGCTCCATCAATACAAACAGGCTCTCGAACACGCTGAAATTGCCAGACAGCAGGGCTATGATGTCTCACCGGATTTGCTCGAGCAGCTTTATAAAGTTTTGGACGTGGAACCACAAACGAAAAATTGAGATTAAGGGACTGTAAAATGGCAAAAGAAAAAAAACAAAAAACGGCTTTGCCCGGCGTGTTGTTTACCGTTGTAGTAATACTCGTTCTGGCGGTTATTATCCTGCCTTTCATCATCGACGGCATTTTGAAAGCAAGTATTGAAAAGGCGATTAAAAGTCAGCTGAATGTACCGGCTTCAGTGTCACGGGTTCATCTTAATCTCGCTGCAGGCAGCATTGAGGTCAACGACCTGAAAATAGGCAACCCGCCCGGCTACGAATTGGAGAACATTCTTGAGCTCAAATCAATCAACGTTAAAGCCAATATACGCTCTCTCGCTTCAGATGCCGTGGAAGTAAACCAGGTCAGCCTTAATGACTTGACGGTTGTAATAGTGCAGAAAGACCTAAAGAACAACATGGCCGACATTCTCATATCAATGCCGAAAAAGCCGGAGACTGATACTGAAAAAACCAAACCGGGAGCCAAAAATATCCATATTTCCTCTTTAGATATACAGAACATTGATGTACAGGCAAAACTTTTATCCGCATCCGAAAAACTCGATATTGCACAATTAAAAATTTCTGCGCTGCATCTTTCAGATATCGGCGGCAAAAAGACAACGCTCGCGGACGTTATCGGCAGAATATTCAACGCAATCGCAGATGCAATCGCCACACAGGGCAGCGACGTACTGCCCGGCGACATAACCGGCCCGATTCAGGAAAACATCGACCAGACACGCAAGCAGCTTATCAAGAAAAGCGAAGAGATTAAAAAAGAAACCAAGGAAGTAACGGAGAAGCTCAAGGGACTGTTTAAAAAGAAAGACTAACAATCGATGAAGCGGCTGTTGCAGAAGGTCTTTGTTGCCGTCAGCGGAGGCGTCGATAGTGCCATTGCCGCTGCCACTCTTAGGCAGGCGGGTTTTGACTGCACTGCTGTTTATATGAAACTTTACGACCAGCCGGCACATAAAAGCAGCGACGCCGAAAAAGTCGCAAAGCATCTCGGCATACCTTTTGAAGTTCTGGATTTAACCGGCGAGTTCAAAAACGTGATTGATTATTTCTGCAGCGAGTATAAACAGGCCAAAACCCCCAATCCCTGCGTCTTCTGCAACAGGTTCATAAAATTCGGAAAATTCCTCGAACACGCAAAGTCAAAAGGCGCAGGTTATATTGCCACCGGCCATTACGCTCAAATAATAGAGGAAGAAAATAATTTTAGCTTGTATGCCGCCGCTAATACGACAAAAGACCAGTCTTATGCCCTTGCGATGATTGACCGCAAGGTTCTCAAAGACGTTCTTTTACCGCTCGGCCGGCTCGACAAAAGCCGGACCCGCAAAATGGCGGAAACTCTCGGCCTTGAAGTAAGCAATAAGCCCGACTCTCAGGAAATCTGCTTTATACCCGACAACGATTATGCAGCGAAACTTGAGAATTTGTGCCCCGAAGTTGTCCGCAAAGGCAATATCATCGACAGCAGCGGCAAAATTTTGGGAACTCACAACGGCGTTCATCGTTTTACTATAGGCCAGAGGCGAGGCCTGAAGGTCGCTATGGGCCTGCCTTATTATGTAACTAAGCTCGATGCTATGCAAAACACCGTTACGCTTGGTCCTGACGAGGAGCTTTTACACAGGAATTTAACTGCTGTCGGAGCAAACTGGCTGATTGACGAGCCGGTGGAACCATTTGCCGCCCTGATAAAAATCCGGTATAATCACAAACCTGTGCCAGGCTGTGTAACGCCTCAAAAGGACACTGTGAAAGTCTCTTTTGACGAGCCTGTGCGTGCGATAACGCCCGGCCAGGCGGTCATCTTTTACTTAAAAAATGAAAAAGGCTTTAAAGTTGCGGGCGGCGCCTGGATTAAAGAGGCTTGCCCGCCTTAGGTGAGGTTTTTGACTGATGGAAGACGAAAATCAGGATATTCTTGATATGGTCCGCCAGGCTGAAAACGAGGCTCAGCGGCTTGCGATGCAGGCTCTTATTATTCAGCCCGGCGCCATCGGCGATTGTATTCTCACTTTGCCGCTGGCCGAATTTCTCAAAGCCCATCTCGGCATAGGCTCCATCCTGATGCTCGGCAGAAGTCATCATATCGACTATTTCCCCGGCAGAACCTGCATAGACGGCATAAAGGACCTTGACTCTGTCGATTTGCACAGGCTTTTTGTCAAAAATAAAAATTTTGAACTTAAAGATGACGATTCATTGATACACGCATTCGCAGGTTATCAGCAGATTATTACTTTTCTCGGCGATGAAGGCGGCGATTTTGAAGCTAATCTTATTTTCACGGCGTATTGCAGCAACGCCGCCGAGGTAACCACATTACAGTTAAAACCCCTTGTTGACTTTGCAGGACACATAACTGATTTTCATCTTGATTCATTTATCTGTGCTCAATCACTCGAAGTATCTCCTGCAAACAAAAACCTGAAAAAAAGATATATTACGGCAGGCAAAAGCGATTTAATCAGCGGCAGAAAAATCCTTGAAGCAGCCGGTGTAAAACCCGGCCGCAATGTCGTGATAATTCATCCCGGAAGTGGAAGCATTTCAAAGTGCTGGCATATCGACAATTTCTACATCCTCGCCGAGCAGTTGTGTGATGAAGATATAAAAGTCGTCTTCATACTGGGCCCTGCTGAAATGGAAAGGTTCAAAAGGAAAACTATCGATGCTCTCGGTGCGATTGCGCCTGTTCTTTGTGAGCTTTCGCTTACAGAAACATTTCAGGTTATTAGTTGCTCGAATTGTTTTATCGGTAATGACAGCGGCATAACACATATGGCGGCGGCGGCAGGTGTCCCGACAATTGCCTGCTTCGGACCAACTGACCCCGCCCAATACGGCCCTATTGGACTGCACGTCCGGACTGTCAGGCTTGGGTCTTGTGATTTTGATGTACCTTCGCCTGACAAGGCACAGGAGATGGTAAAACAGGCGATTCAATACTTAACTTCTTGACCTGTAAACAGTAATGGTTATAATTAGCTGCTCTTATGGAAAAGACATTAGCTCAGCTTGCAGAGCATGTTGGCGGAAAAGTAAAAGGAAACGCTGATGTGAAGATTACCGCAGTTGCGACGCTTGAAAACGCGACTGCAGCGGATATCAGCTTCCTTGCCAACCCTAAATATGCAAAGGCCCTGCAGACCACAAAGGCCGGCGCTGTAATCGCTGGAAAAGACATCTCGGCGCCGGTATCTCTGCTCATCGCTGACGACCCATATTATGCATTTTCCCAGATAGTCGTTCTTCTGCACGGCCACAGGCAGCATAAAAATACCGGATTGTCGCAAAAGGCAACGACTGCCAAAACGGCAAAAATCGGCAAAAACTGCAACATTCACGATTTTGCAACCATTTGCGACAACGCCATTATCGGCGATAATGCGGTTATTTACGCCGGCGCCTTTATAGGGCCGGACGTTACTATCGGAAAAAACTGTATCCTCTACCCGAACGCGGTAATACACGACGGCTGCAAACTCGGCGACAATGTCATAATCAATGCCAATGCAACGATAGGCAAGGACGGCTACGGCTACGCAACACACGAAGGCAAACATTATAAAATCCCGCAGATAGGCATTGTAATAATAGAAGATGACGTGGAAATCGGCTCGAACTGCTGTATCCAGCGAGGAGCGATTGAAAATACGGTTATAGGTCAGGGCTGTAAGCTGGGCGACCTTATTAATGTTGGTCACGGTGCAAAGATTGGCCCTCATTGCCTGCTTGTCAGTCAGATTGGCGTTGCAGGCTCCACTACTATCGGCCATCATTGTGTCATCGCCGCTCAGGCCGGAATTGTAGGGCATATAAAAATAGGTGATTATGTCAAAATCGCTGCTCAGGCCGGTGTAATAAATAATATTCCTGATGGCCAGAACGTTGTCGGCGCTCCTGCAATTGATGCGGCAAAGGCCAGGAGAGCCTACAGCCTGATTGAGGACCTGCCCGAGATGAAGAAAACCATTCATCGCCTCGAAAAGCAGCTTGAAAATGAGCAGTGAGAAGATAATCGGCCTGATAGCAGGCGGCGGAAAACTACCGCTCCTGATTGCTCAGGGTGCACGACAGGCGGGCTTCAGAGTTATATGTACGGGACTTGGTAATAATCCTGAGCCGCAGCTTGCAGAACTGACGGACTTTTATACAACGGTGCCGATAGCCCGGCCGGGCGTTTGGATTAGAAAACTGAAGAAAAACGGCGTAACCGACGCTATAATGGCAGGTTATGTCCGCAAGGAAAAGCTTTTCACGCCTTGGCGGATTTTGCGATACCTGCCTGACCGGCGGGCGCTTAGAATTTATTACTGGCGCCTGCGAAAAAAAAATAAAAGCGACCAGACTATTTTACAGGCTATTGCCGATGAGCTGGCAAGCGGAGGTATTGTTTTGCAGGACTCTACAAAATTTTGTGCCGAGCATTTGGCCGACAAAGGCGTAATGACAAAAGTTCAGCCTGCCGGCGGCATTCAGCAGGATATTGATTTCGGCTGGGACATCGTGAAAAAAATTACCCAGATGGGTATCGGCCAAGCTGTCGCCATCAGGGAAAAAACCGTTATTGCCGCTGAGGCGGTCGAGGGTACTGAAAAAATGATTCAGCGCGCGGGCCAGTTCTGCAAAAAAGGCGGTTGGATTCTTTTAAAAGCCTCAAAGCCCGACCAGGACTGGCGTTTTGACGTGCCCTGCGTAGGGCCCGATACTGTTAAATCCCTAAGCGCCAATGGCGGCAAATGCCTCGTCGTCGAGGCAGGCCGAACTATCATTATAGACAAGCCTGATACCATTGCACTTGCAAATCAGCTCGGTATCGCGATTATCGGCTTATGAATTTCCGGAAAATAAAAATTTCAGGCTGGCAGTTCGAACTTTCAGATGATTTCCCTGCCGGTTTTCCTGCCGGCACAACGGATACTTTTATCGACGGCAGGCGAAGCTTTTTTGTCAAACTGCCCTCCTCAAAATTTGCCAATGTCTTTAAATTTAACCTTCTTTTTAAAGGCAAAGTTTACAATCTCATCCTCAAGCAGTATCTTAATCGTTCTGTTATTGATGCTTTTAAAAACCTTCTGCGTCCCTGCCGCTCGCAAAGAGCCTTTAAGGCAGGCTTAATGTTAAAACGGTATGGCTTTACCTCGCCTGACGCAGCCGCCGCAGGCAAAAAAACAATTGCCGGCTTTCCAATCAGAAATTTCCTTATAACCTGCGAAATCAAGGATGCCGTCCAACTCTATAAAATGCTCGATATGGATACACCGCAAAAACAGCAGCTTATCAGTCAGTTCGGCCGGATGGTCGGCAGGATGCACGCTCAAAATATCTTCCACGGCGACTTACGGCTCGGGAATGTCCTCGTAAAAAAGGTCAACGATGAGTTTGAATTTGTCTTTCTTGACAATGAACGAACGAAAAAATTCGTAAATCTGCCTCAAAAACTGCGTTTGAAAAATCTCATTCAGATAAATATGTCTCTAAGCGACGCCCACAAGCCGGTTTTTCTGGATGCTTATCTGGCGCAGCAGAATGTGAAAATTGATGGAGAAAAACTCGCCGCCCGGATTGCTGCAGGCGTGAAAAAAAGACTCGCCGCAAAAAAAATCAAAACTGTTTAAGAAAACTTATATCGTTTTCGAAAAACAGTCTAATATCGGTTATGCTGTATTTGCGCATTGCGAGCCGTTCAATGCCGAAACCAAACGCCCAGCCGGTGTATTTTTCCTTGTCGATTCCGACCGCATCAAATACGTTCGGGTCAACCATACCGCAGCCGCCTGCCTCAATCCACTTTTCTTCGCCGTTTTTATCGACAAACAAGATATCCACTTCTGCGCTCGGCTCGGTAAACGGAAAAAAGCTCGGGCGAAGCCGCCATTTTACGTCCTTGCCGAAAAACGCACCGATAAACTGAGCTATGGTGCTTTTCATATCAACCATCGAAATGTCTTCATCGACCACAAGCGCTTCAAGCTGATGAAACATAAACATATGTGTCGCATCGACCGTATCAGGCCGGTAAACGCGTCCCGGCGCGACGACCTTTATGGGCGGTTTTTGTTTGCCCATTATGCGAATCTGTATCGTTGAAGTTTGGCTGCGAAGCAATCTATTGGCATCAACATAAAAATTGTCACTCGCATCGCGTGCAGGATGCTCGGGCGGGATATTTAATGCTATGAAGTTATGCCATTCATCTTCAACCTCAGGCCCGTAGGCAATTGAAAAACCCATCCGTCCGAAAATTTCAAGCAGTTCATTTATCGTCTGCGTAATTATATGTTTTTTGCCGATTTGGAAATCTATACCCGGCAGCGTAACATCAGTCAGCGGCACGTTTTTTTGGGGAGTCCTTTTAATAACTGACTTAAGCTGTTCAAATGCCTCAGTTACTTCTTTCTTGATTTTATTTGCAAGAGCGCCCGCCTCTTTTTTTCGTTCTGCAGGGAATTTCCCGATTTTGCCGAGCATATCGGTCACAGTTCCTTTTCTTGCCAGAAATTTTATGCGGAACTGTTCAAGCTGCTCGGTATTTGTCACTTTTTTGAGTGATTCAAGCGCCTCTTGTTCGATTTTTTTGAATTCGTCAAGCACAACTGTTTAGCCGTCGCCGGCACGGCGACATTAATTATCCCTTCAATGCCGTCCTGACCTTTTCGACTATGGCATCGAAAGCCGGGGCATCTGCTATTGCAATCTCGCTGAGCATTTTTCTGTTAAGCCGTATATTTGCCTTTTTACAGCCGTTGATAAACTCGCTGTAACGGATTTGTCTTTCTTTGCAGGCAGCGTTCAAACGGATAATCCACATATTTCTGAACTGTCTTTTGCGCTGTTTTCTGCCGACCTTCGCATAAACCTGTGCTTTTACGCCTCTTTCCTTGGCGAGCCGGTATGTCCTGCCGGGCGCATGCGAATGGCCTTTTACTCTCTTGAGCACTCTTTTCCTGGCCCGACGCCTGGCCGAACCTTTTCTTACACGCGGCATTCAGCTTTCCTTTCGGATTATTTGTTTGAACCGAGCATTTCTTTTATACGTTTTACGGACATACCCTCAATGATAAATGGCCTTCCGACTCGCCGGCGTCTCTTGGCGTTTTTACAGCTCATCAGGTGTCCTGCGTAGCTCTTATGAGCCTTGATTTTACCGCGGGCCGTCACTTTTACGCGTTTGGCTAAACCCTTATGTGTTTTCTGTTTAGGCATATTTTTCAACCTTAACACTTACTTTTTTAGGAAAATAACGACAGAATCTTAACAGACCATCTTTGACGGGTCAACAATTATTTAATACCGAGCCGGAATTTATCTGCCTGCCTATTTCGGCAGCATAAGCATTGTCATTCTTCTGCCCGCCAGCACCGCCGGCCTGTCAACCTTTGCAACATCTTCAAGCTGTGCGATGATTTTGTCTATCAGCTCTTTGCCCTGTTCAAGGTGCAGCATTTCGCGCCCTCTGAACATCATAGTAATCTGAACTCGATGCCCTTTCTTAAAAAACTCGCGGGCATGGTTCAGTTTTGTTTCGCAATCGTGAGGGTCGATTTTAGGCCGAAAACGTATCTCCTTGACGGTTATGGTATGCTGCTTTTTGATATTTTCTTTTTCTTTTCTTTTCTGTTCGTACAGATATTTGCCGAAGTCCATAATTCTGCATACAGGCGGTTTGCCGTTGGGCGCTATCTCGACAAGGTCAAGTTCCGCCCCTTTGGCCAGTTCTATCGCCTCGTTAATGGTTACTATGCCGATTTGTTTGTTCTCGGCGTCAACCAGACGAACAGGGCTTACTCTGATTTGTTCGTTAATCCTGAGTTTCAGCTTTGCGATTTTTCATCCTTTCCATTTTAAATAATCAATTAAATTATATATTCAAATCTCTCTTTTTATCCCCGATTTTCTTTTTTGCTTCGGTGATAAACGCATCGACCTGTAATGTTTTTGTATCCTTGCTGCCGCGAATCCTGACATTAACACTATCGCTTTGTGCCTCTATTGGTCCTACTATGAGCATATAAGGTATTTTTTCATTATGAGCACCGAGAATTTTTGCGCCGATTTTTTCATCGGAAATATCTATGCTGCATCTCAAACCCGCCGATTTCAGCTTTGAAAGCAGCTGCCTGGCATAATCGTTTGTCTTTTCGCTGATAGTCAGAATTCTCATCTGCTGTGGTGCAAGCCACAAAGGCATTTCGCCGCCGTAATGCTCGATAAGAATCCCTATAAACCGCTCGAATGAGCCTAAAATTGCCCTGTGAATCATAACGGGAGTTTTTTCAGTATTGTCCCTGTCGGTATAAACCAGCTCAAATCTTTGCGGCATTGAAAAATCAAGCTGAATTGTGCCTAACTGCCACGTTCGTTTGAGACAATCTGAAATATGAAAATCAATCTTAGGCCCGTAAAAAGCCCCATCGCCTTCGTTTATCTGGTACTGCAGATTTTTCTTTTCAAGCGCATTTTTCAAAGCCGTCGTGGATATTTCCCAGATTTCATCTGAGCCGATATGATTTAGCGGCTTGGTGGAAAGCTCAATATGGATATCTTCAAACCCAAAAGCTGAGTATATTTCAAATACAAGATTTATGACACCTACGACTTCATCTTCAATCTGCTCCGGCACGCAGAATATATGCGCATCGTCCTGGGTAAATTGCCTTACTCTTACCAGCCCGTGCATCACGCCGCTTGCTTCATGGCGGTGAACAAGCCCCAGCTCCGCAACACGCATCGGAAATTCCCTATACGAATGCTGCCTGTTCTTATATACAAGACACCCTCCCGGGCAGTTCATCGGCTTTACCGCGTATTCGATGTCGTCAATATTCGTAAAATACATATTTTCCTTATAATGATCCCAGTGCCCGCTTAATTTCCAGAGCCGCTGATTAAGAATTATAGGCGTTTTTATTTCCTCATAATCGTATTTCCTGTGAATGCTCCGCCAGAAATCGGTAATCTCATTCCATATTATCATTCCTTTCGGATGAAAGAACGCAAAGCCCGGCCCTTCCTCATGAAAACTGAACAAATCAAGCTGTTTGCCGAGCACGCGATGGTCGCGTTTCTTTGCCTCTTCGAGCATTTGCAGGTATTCGTCAAGCTCTTTTTTTGTTCTCCAGTTTGTGCCGTAAACTCTCTGCAGCATCTTTTGCGTCGGGTCGCCGTGCCAGTAGGCCCCTGCCACCGACCTAATCTTGAAACTGCCGACCTTGCCGGTGCTCGGCACGTGCGGCCCCCTGCACAAATCTTCAA
Source organism: uncultured Planctomycetaceae bacterium (assembly GCA_964619675.1). Lineage (GTDB taxonomy): Bacteria > Planctomycetota > Phycisphaerae > Sedimentisphaerales > UBA12454 > JAPLMW01. The sequence goes on from CAZUEO010000021.1 coordinate 25,336, forward strand.
AGCCCTGCCCGTGCGAATAAAAACTTATGGTATCACCCTGCGCACGGTTTATATTGTCGATTTTGTATTTGCTGACCGCTACGTGAAGTATCGCCTGCTCTCTGCTCATTTCCTTACGGATAAAAGGCAGATTTTGCGACACAATCTCTGTCATCTTGTTTTCTATTCTCGCGAAATCTTCAGGCCTGATAGTCTCGTCGAGGTCGATATCGTAATAAAAGCCGTCTTCAACGGTCGGCCCGTAAACCAACTCAGCCTTCGGCCAGATGCTGCATATCGCCTCAGCCATAACGTGTGCGCAGCTATGCCGCATTATTTCCAGACCTTCTTTACTATCCGCTGTTATGACCTGAAAAGCTACCTCTCCCCTTACAGAAGTGCTTAAATCAGCCGCCTGACCGTTTATCCTGACCGCCACTGCGTCGCGGGCAAGTTTTGAGCCTATTTTCTCAGCTATCTGCCCTGCTGTCAGACCATCCTGAACTTCTAATACCTTGCCGTCAGGCAGCGTTATTTTTGTCATCGACTATTCCGGCCCTTAAACCTCAAAATAAATTACTTAACTATCCAGAACAATATGAACTTGCCCGCCCCATGCGGACAAATAACCAATATATCTTATCGGTAAAATTTGTCAAGTAATGACAACAAAAAGATTTAGTTAAATAAATCAATAATATCCCGAGGCTCATCAACTATCGTATCTGCTCCATTTTGCCTAAGCTCCTCAGTACTGCGGAATCCCCAGCTTACTCCTACGGCTTTTATACCTGCTGCTTTTGCCGTTTGCATATCAATATTGCTGTCGCCAATAAAGACTGTTTCTGTTGGTTTAACTTTAAATTTATCAATTATTTGCAATGCATGGCTCGGGTCGGGTTTCACAATTGCCGAGTCTGTAGCACCTGTTACTATACCAAAACCATCAAAAAAATGCCCTACGATTCGCTCTGCCGTATTTTGGTCTTTATTCGTAAGAACGGCCAGTTTAACTCCCTTTTGCGAAAGTTCAGCCACAATCTGGGGCAGTCCTTTATATGGTCTTACCTTATTCAGGCAGATTTGGGCGTATTTTTCACGCATTTTTTCAAGTACTTTATCGACAAGGTATTGTTTATCAGGCTCAAGTGCCCTGCTGATTAATGTTCTCGTGCCTTCGCCGACCATTTTTCGAAACGCCTGTAAATCCCTGCGAGGCTGGCCGAAAATTTCTAACACGTAATTTGTTGCATCTGCCAAATCACCCAGCGAATCGACTAATGTCCCGTCAAGGTCAAATATTGCCGCTTTATACCTCATTTTACACCCATAACCCGTATTTTTAGAGTCTATCGGCAAATTGCTCTCGCGTCAATAAAAACAAAACAGGATTTATTGTATCTGTAATTATTTAAGGCTTGTCAATGTTTTTTTAATGTGCTATAATATAATTGTAGTATGAACTAATCATTTTACGACTGCAGCCTGAAAGGCAGCGAAATGAACATTTCGCTTATATTGCTGAAGAAAGACGGCACAAAAAAGGTTTTTCCAGTTTGCGACAAAGCCGCGATATTGGGTCGCAGGCCTGATTGTGACCTGTGTATCCCCCTACAGGTGGTTTCACGCAGGCATTGTCAGTTGAGTCAGGAAGGAAATGCTCTGAAGGTTCGCGACCTCAGTTCGAGCAATGGCACATTCCTAAACGGTCGCAAGGTCGAAGATGAAACGGATGTCAAGCCTGGCGATAATCTTCAGGTAGGCCCATTAACGTTTGCGATTCAGATTGATGGGCAGCCTGCAAAAGTTTCCGCACCTGACATCGCGATGATTCAGCCGACCCCTGACATTTCCCAGGCGGACCCCGACGATATGAATCGCAGCGGCACCTTCACCGGCTGAAAGATTTTATTTAGCCGTCATTCTTAATGTATTGGTTTAGCCGTCGCCGGGACGGCGACGCTTCTGGTGTCTCTTTGTCTCCTCGCTTTCCCGCGCTAATGGGCGGTACAGGACTTGAACCTGTGGCCTCCTGCTTGTAAGGCAGGCGCTCTATCCAGCTGAGCTAACCGCCCCGATGAGCAATTCAGGATATGTTTACAGACAGTCTATGTCAAGGAGAAAAGGAATTAGGGCTGCAGACGAACTACCTGCCGTTATAGTCTTTATCCAAACACGGCACATTTAGCCTTGCTGCAAAGTTCTCAATATTGATTGTTATGCCTTGGTCCTATTTAAGCCAGTGCTCTATAAATATCCAAAGGTCTTTACCGTCCACCACACCATCGGGATAAAAATCGCATTCTGCGCGGATAGCATCCTCGTATTCATAGCCGTACACAAGCTCCTGAATTTCTGATTGTGACAGTGCGACGTTGTATATGCGCAGGTCATCAATCAATCCGTCAAACGGCTTGCCGGGCACATCTGCAGGCTGGTTTCCAATCGCAACCTTAACATTGTTGTTGGCGTCGAGGACGCCGCTTTTGGCCCTGCTTCCGACCGGTATGCCGTCTTTATATAGCTTCATTGTGCTGCCGTCCCACGTTGCCGCGATGTGTGTCCAGATTTCCGGTATCAGGTATCCTGAGGAGGGGATAAGCATTTCTGTCGTACCGTTGCACTTCAGGTAGAAGCACGGCTTGATACTGCCGCTGAAAATAGTGCTTAGCGCCCAATAATGGCTGTTTACGGCATCTGAGGCGGTCTTGGATATAATACGGGCGTCCATAACATCGAAGTCGTCTGCATATATCCAGGCCGCGATAGTAATATGACCATCGCCGCCGGTAACGTCGAACGTGCCTGCTGAGACCCGGCCGTCGGTGCCGTCCAGCTCGACCGCATTGTTTATCAGACCGCCGACAAAGCAGGCGCCGTCTTCCAGCGTTCCGTTATGATTGTTGCCTGACGAATCGTATGCAGTTATGCCTTCGCTCTCATTGAATTTCCAGTGAGCGACGATGGCCGGGCCGAGTATCCGTCTTCGCCAGCTTTGGCCGAATATCGCAAAGTCAGCAAAATCCACATCAAGGTCATTATTAAGGTCGCACATAAAATCGCATTGGTCATAGTCAGACAAATTGCTTTCTACAAAATACAGCGGTATTCCTGTGCCGTCCGACAGTCCTGCCAGTCCTGTCGTGCTGCCGATGTTCAGCCATGTCAGGCGGATTTTGCCGTCAAACCACATCTCAATCTGGAAGCTGTTCAAACTGCCGAGGCTGTAGTCAGGAACATTCTCAAACGTTACTACAATCTTGTCGGCAAGCATTTTGAATGAAATCTGGCCGCCTGCCTCGGGGTTCAAATCATCGAACAGAGCCGATATTCGCGGCAGCGAGAAATGTTGTTCGAGACTTTCAAGATATGACGTATCGCCTGATACAAAAGATATATAACCGTTGCTGCCGATGTAAAACCTGTCATATTCTTTGCCGTACAATGACACAGACATACCGTTCAAATCCACGATTTCGTAATCGTCATCGCCCAGCGACACTGTTGTTGAGCCGTTGGGGTCTTCAGGAAAATCTGTGACTTGCTCACGGCAGACTAAACGGTAATATCCAGAACCGTCCGGCTTGAATAGTATGCTGGTGCTGTCCATATCGTTTGCGTAGGGGTCGTTGGGATCCCAGGGGTCGTTTGGCTCGAATAATTCCGTGAACCAATCGCGCGGCAGCAGGTTAACCCTTATGGGAATAGCCAGCTCAGGCGTGAATGGGTCATTTGAATAGACTGTTATTTCGCCCTCATACATACCAGGCGGCTGATTGCCATCAAATATGATGTTGACATCCTGTGAACCTTCTGAGCTGACAAGGCCCAAGTCCGGCTCAAATCTGAGCCACGAGGCCGGTTTGACTGTTAGCATTGCCCTGTGCAGATTCATTCTGCCGTTTGAAACGCACAGCCCCGGCAGAGTCGTATCCACATTTTGCAATAGAAGGTCTTTTACCTCATCATATTCCAGTCGCGGGTCCACTGATAACAGGAGCGCGCAGGCCCCGGCCACGTGCGGCGTAGCCATTGAAGTTCCCGATAGTAACCTGTATCCGCTGCCGGGCGAGCAACTGAGGATATCAGTTCCCGGAGCGCCGAGGTCAACTGTTACAGGACCATAGTTAGAGAATGACGACCTGGCGTCATATTTATCCGTAGCCATAACCGAGATAATATTTTCGCTGTCGTAGCTCGATGGATAGTGAGGATATACATCGTTATTAAGGTTATCATTTCCAGCCGATGCGATAAATAGTATTCCTGCATCACCCGCGGCATCTATGGCATCTTTAAGCGCCTGGTCATACGCTCCTCCACCCCAGGAGTTGCTCATTACTCTGGCGTCCATTTCCGTCGCATACTGGACACTTAAAATAGCATTTGCGGTAGTACCGCTGCCGACGGCAGGCAGAAACTTAACGGCCATTATCTTTAATGACCAGCAAACACCCGTAACGCCCAGCGCATTGTCGCCGACGGCGCCTATTGTGCCGGCACAGTGTGTGCCGTGATAATGGTCATCCATAGGATTACCGTCGTTATTTACGAAGTCATAACCATAGATGTCATCAATGTATCCATTGCCATCGTCGTCAACGCCCGGCGTGCCGTTAAATTCCGCTTCGTTTACCCACATATTGTCCGCCAGGTCGGGATGCGTATAATCAACGCCTGTATCTATTACTGCTACCACGATGCTGCCTGTTCCCGTAGCAATGTCCCAGGCCTCAGGAGCGTTGATGTCGGCGCCCGGCGTTCCGCCGTTCTGACCCGTGTTGTGCATACCCCATAACTCGCTAAATCTCACATCGTTCGGAATGGTGATTAAGGCCTTATATTCATAGTTTGGCTGTGCATATAGAATCGTGGTGTCACTGCTAAGCGCAGCCAGTGCCTCTTTAACAGTAACTCCTTCCGGCAGCTTTACCAGACTCAATCCGGGAACTATTTTGAATTGTTGTTTCTCTTGTGCCTCTGCCCCCAGTGCGGCGCTTATGAGCAGGCCTCTCTTTTGACTTGTCGGTAAAAAGCTATTGGCATCCGGTGCAAAACGCACCAGCAATTCTCCTTCCACATAAGGCTCATCTTCGGGAACTGAAAAGTCGTGCTCCTGCAGCGAAGATACATACTCTTCATCGAGTTCGAGCATCAGCGGCTCGCCGGTTTCTTCTTTCGGGGGCGCGTAGTTAAGGCCGGTGCCGACAAGGCTAAACTCCAGACCGGCGTCGCCGGTATTGCCGATGGTCAGCTTGTCAGTGAAGTCCTGGCCCTGATGCGTTGTAGCGTCATATAGATGCGGGTTAGTCCATATTTTGGGGTCGGTGCGTACATTTAGTATTACCTTACGATAGTGTGTTTTTCCCGTTGTTGCGTTGGCAAAGACAAGGTTCACATCATATATACCTTTAGGCAGCAGGGTTGCATTGTGATTTGGCCGGACATCAACGGTTATCGAATAGCCGGCAGGGAGATTGCCTCCTGTTGGTACGATATCCAGCCAGCTTGGCCCCACTACCGTCCAGCTGACCTGAAGGGGGCCGGCATTGTTCAGTTGATAGCCGGCCGATGATGGAACGAAGGGCCCGCCGGGATGACCGGAAAATGTGAAGTTAACATCAGGCACAATCTCCAGATAATCAGAGATTCCAGTACCGTTCAATGACACCATTACTTTAGATTCGTCACTGTCATTGCTTTTGATAACCACCGACGCATTGTATTCTTTGAGTTCTGTCGGCTCAAAAATAACGTTAAAAGTGATATTATCGCCCGGCGGTATTACCGTAGGCAGCGATGGGACGTCAGTCAATGTAAATCCTGCCGCTGCCGTACCTTGTCCAACAAGCCATGCTGCTGCATTGTGGAACAGCAGCACTACATCCCCTGTCCAACTGCCGGTATCAAATGCATAAATGTTTATACCCACCACATTCTCATTTCGCGTCGCAACCAGTGGCGTGCCATTATTCCAGCTGGCAACCCAGATAGCCTGCGGTTTCAAAGTTACGCCGACAGGCACCGAGTCTGTCAGTGTCATAATCCCTGCCATAATCGGATGAGTGTTATCAAAATTCCCCAGACTATGGGCAAAGTATTCAGCGGGACCGTGACCAAATGGCTCGTAGTCTCCGGTTACAAATCGTCCTGCAAGCTCCCAGCCGGCTCCTGTAGCAAAGCTTGCCACAGATTCGATGACCTTGCCGCCGCCATCGACATAGTCAGCCAGCACATTGCCGGTCTGAACGGCACTATAGAATGGGTAGTTGGACATCACCACTACGACATCGTAATTGCTTAACTGAGCCAAGGTCGGCACAGCCGACTTTGCATCGAAGTAACCGACACTATTGATGTCAGGAAATGCCGCCAGCCCTATGCGCAGGATGGTGGGGTCAGCTCCGCTGGCAAGCAGCAGAACATCAACCTTGTCACTAAGCATTTTGTATCCTGCCGGAACTACAAGCTGCGATTCAGCCTTTGCGTAGCCGGCCCGGTCAGCAGGAGTATAATAATCGCCTGACTTTGGCGAACCGGCTTCTACGGCAGGCAGGGTAATCGATAAATCAGATGTCCCATATGCAGGCTGCACGCCGCTGAGGTTAATATCCGTAACATTAAGGTCATAGGTCGGGTCTGTGTTGGTTATAGTAATCTGCTCGGTTCGCGACAGACCAATGATAACCTGACCCAAAGGCATATTCAGGTCGTCTGCAGGCGGAATTGTATCGGTTACATCCAATTCGCCGGGAATGGCGATGACCTTCAGTGTTGCTTGTCGTGTTTGAACAAAGCCGCTGGTAACATTCCTAAACATTATCATTTCATTATAATCGCCTGGCGGCAAAGCATTTGCCTCGGCATTGAGGGAAACTGTAACTATATTGGTTTCGGAGGGCAGGAACGTACCGCAGTTCGGCTCGACGCTAAGCCAGGATGCCATTATGGCTGCGGCCCAGTTAATAGAGCTGGCGCCTGTATTGGTAAGTGTATAATCCTTGCCGGCCGGTGTAAAAGGACCGCCCTGGTAGCCTGAGGAATCAATCCCTTCCGCCGGCGTAATCGACAAATCGTCTGCCAGTTGGCCAATCAGTTCAATGTCATCAACAAACCAATCGTCGTAAGCACCCGCGGTGCCAATACTTAGGAACCTGACCCTGAATCCCGCGTGCAAAGCTGCCATCGGCAGGTTAACTTCGGACTGAACGTAGCTTGTCATATTCGAACCGCTGCCGAGCTGGCGCTCCAGCTCTACCCAAGTCGAACCGTTCCAGTATTCAATTATCAGGTCGTCTCCTGTGTCGGGGCTTTCGCCGCCTCCTGTTTGCTCGTACCAGTACTTTAGCTGTGCTGAATCGTATACCGACAGGTCCAGTATTTTCGACTCAACAGCGTCTCCGCCGCCGGGGTTGCCGTTTAAACGAAGCGAATATGGTGGTGAAGGCTCTTCAAGACCCACATTATCAATTGTTGGTACACTTATCTGGCTAATCCACTTGCTCGTATCCAACGTCGTACTTGGAAAGCTGTCGGAGAATATCACCCCACTACTGTGGATAGGGGTAACTTCCAATTCAACCGGCCGATTCTGAACTATCCCGCTGGTCAGGTTAGTGAAAGTTACCTCGGCGGTATGTGTACCCACACCCAGCCAGACTGCATTCGAGTTTATGCTTACCTGTACGAAATTGACGTCATTTGCCCCTGCCAGCGTACCGCAGTTCGGCTCAACACTAAGCCAGGATGCCGTTACAACTGCGGTCCAGTTAATAGGATCGGCGCCTGTATTGGTAAGCGTATAATCTTTGCCGGCTGGTGTAAAAGGACCGCCCTGGTAGCCTGAGGAGGCAAATCCTTCCACTGGTGTAATGTCGAGGTCGATCGTCAACTCGCTATTCAGAGATATATCGTCGATATTCCAGCCGGGGTATGTTATTGCGCCGTCGGTAGGCCCCATTACCCAGCGGATATAAACTGTTGGCTGATTGTCAGCTACTGCTGAAATGTCGTATGTGCATTTAATCCAGCTACTATCGCATATAGTGCTTGTGGTGTTATTCCAAACCGTGGTCCAAATGCCATCGCCATGGCTGACATCCACTGTTGCGTGGTCATGGGCGCTGCTTTCAACGCCGAGCCACCGCCAAAAGCTGAGAGCTACATTTTCATAGCCGCTGCAGTTTATCGGGGTTGTCCTCACCCGATAAGCAGGCATACTGTTCGAATAATCGCCGGCAAGATTATAACCATAAACATTAGTACCGGTGTGGCCTGAGGTAGGATCGCCACAAGACGAGCCTCCGCCGGCAGGGACACCAAATGCCCACTGGCCATTTCTGCTCCAGCCGGGGTCTGTATCTAACGAAAAATATATAATTTGTTCAGCTTGAGTGTGTGATACAGCAGCGAAGCCAAACGTAACAAATGCCAATAACGACAATGCTAAAAATTGTGAAAATCTGTGCGACTTCATGACTTGTTCTCCTTCATTTAATGATTGGGTCATATCCTCTTAAAAAACCAGCCAATTCCACATTTACCCTCTGAACAAGAGGCCGATTATTATTTACACCACACTCTCCATCAAGCGGATTTTATACTAATACAACCTTGTACCAATTTGCAAGAAAAAAATATAATTTTTTTTAAAGCAGGTGTGCTGATTGCGACAAAAAACGACAATAATACTCCCTTTCCCGCAGATTTTGAGAATCGATAATCGAAAATAGACCGCAATCGAAGATTTCTCGTATCAAATTTCTATTTTCTATTCTCGATTGCTCTGTTTTTACCGAAGGTAAAAACGGAGAGGGCGGGATTCGAACCCGCGGTACGGTTACCCGCACACACGCTTTCCAAGCGTGCTCGATCAGCCGCTCCGACACCTCTCCATATTAGTCAATAGCCGTTAGTCAATGGCAGCCAGCTTACAAAAATAATCCCAAACAATCTCAAAATCAAGCTCAAAACCTGCCGGATGAATATCCGGGGGCAGCTTGAGTTTTTCTTGTTTCTTTGTTATGTTAAATCCCGTTACGGCCGCCATTTTTAGAAGGTAAATGAATTGAAGATAATAGTTGCAATGGATTCGTTTAAATCGAGTATCAGCGCGGCTGACGCCTGTAAGATTGTACAAGACACAATACAGTCGATTTATCCTGAGCTTAGGCTCGTCAGTATTCCAATGGCCGATGGCGGAGAAGGAACTGCCGAGGCAATGATGGCGGCAAAATCAGGAAAATGGATTGAAATCAAAACTATGGGCCCATTGCCGTCAATACAGGTAAATAGCGGATTTGCTTTCTTTGCCGATACAAATACTGCTTTGGTAGAAATGGCAAAGACAAGCGGCTTGCAATTATTAAGTTCCAGACAAGTCAATCCCCTCAAAACAACCACCTTTGGGACAGGCCAGCTCATTCGGGCAGCTGCCGACTTTGGAGCTGACAAAATTCTGCTGGCAGTCGGCGGCAGCGCCACCGTGGATGGCGGGGTCGGTGCAGCCCAGGCACTCGGCTACAAGTTCCTCGATTCAGCAGGTAACAAAATCGCTTTTGGCGGCGGACAGTTGGCAAGCATTGTTCAAATAATCAAACCTGACAAGCTGGATTTACCCGAAATTGAAGTGCTATGTGATGTTGATAATCCGCTTTGCGGCAAAGATGGGGCAGCAAGGGTGTTTGGGCCGCAAAAAGGCGCCAATCCTGAAATGGTCGAGAAGCTTGAAGCGGGGTTAAGTCACTTAGCAGAGGTTGTTAAACAACAATTAGGAATAGAAATAGACAAAATCCCCTCCAGCGGCGCCGCGGGAGGACTATCAGCGGGTGCGATAGCCTTTATGGATGCGAATTTAGTCAGCGGAATTGAGACAATTATAAAGGAAAGCGGCTTAGCCAAAGAAATCAGCGATGCCGACTGGGTTATCACGGGTGAGGGTCGATTTGATTTGCAATCACTGCGAGGCAAAGTCGTATCCGGGATTATGAAAGCCGCCAAATTGAACCGCACAAAGGTTGTAGTCATTGCTGGAAGGGTTGAGTTATCAGAACAACAGTGGCGGGATTTTGGAATTACAGATGCAATCAGCCTTACAGACCAAACAACTGACCTTGATTATGCAATTGCGAATACGAAAAGTTTATTGGCTGATGCAGCGAGACAGATAAAAATTCGAAATCCGATATCCTAAACCCGACACTATGCGTAGCGAAGGGACCGCTTCGGAAACAAATATTTATACAGTTTATGAAAAGAAAGTGAGATATCTCTACGGATTAACTCCTTCAAGCCAATGGTTTGCAAGTATTGCAAAATCCTTAAGATCAACAGATTCCTCCATATCGATATCTGCTCCTTCGCACCAATCCGGTTCATTGCAATCATCACTAAGCCAATAAGTTGATAACAGTGACAAGTCCATCAGATTAACCATACCATCAGAATAAATATCACCCGGGATAGCACCCCATAATCTTGCATTGTCGAAGTAAAATTCGTCGCGGTTAGAGTCGCCTCCATGGAGAGTCAGATAAAGTTCGATCCAGCCGGGATTCGATGGTATTGAAGATAAGATGCTGTTGTAATCCCATGTTAAAGTAAACACCCTTTGAGGTGAACCGCTCCAAAAGTCAACGTGCAAGGCAGGTATCGGTGGCTGGTCGTGCCATCCGTATCCCTCGGCGTTAATTGAAAGCGTGGAAATCTCCTCCCAGCCGCCGACACCGAGAGTATCAGCCGGAACCATAAGGTCGATAGAAAACTTCCCGTGGGTCAAAAAATCGTTAATATGGCCTGTATCTTGCAACTTAATGCCGAGGCTCCCAATACCTTCTTGCGTGACTTTCAAGGACATATCATTTAACGAGCTCCATTCGGTGTAAATCACTAAATCACCCGTCCCTATCCAGCCGTCGAGAAAGCCTTCCCAGTCCCCTATTACAACAACGGGGTCCCAGGCGTATGATGTGGAAGTCAAACACAGAAGCGACAAAAAACAAAAATAAGCTAATTTTATTCTCATTCTATTCCTCCTTCTTCGCTTACAATTACTCTTTAAGCTCTGCGCTTTTAACGATAAGCGAAAAATTGCGCCGTTCTTCAAACGGAAACACTCTATTCGCTCAGATTATCATTTTCCGGCTTAACCTTCCTCACGAGGGTGCCGTTCGATTGACAGTTGCATATCGCTGCAGGTTCTCTCTTGATATTCTCAAATATAAAATACTAAGTCGTTTTGTCAAGTAAAAAATGAGCAAAATCGCGTTTTTTTGAGACATTTCGGCCTCTGGATAACGCAGCATATACCAACGGTAAAAATCGACGGCCCAAAAAACGAAAGGTGTAGTCGTGTGAAAAGCCCTGTTGCGTTACGCGATGTTTTTTGATACCATCATCTTTCTTTAGGAATCTTTTAAGTAGTTCGCAGGAAAAGAAAGGTAATGCCGATATCAGCGGACAAAGTAACAGAACTGGGGAAAATAGCAAGGAAGCTGCGATATGATATCGTAATGATGATTGGAGCGGGCAAGCCAGGCCATTTGGGCGGGTCGTGCTCAATCGTTGATATCGTCGCGGTGCTCTACTTTCACAAGATGCGTCATAATCCAAAAGAGCCGAAATGGCCTGACAGAGACCGGTTGGTGCTCAGCAAAGGTCACGCAGCATTAGCGCAATACGCGGCCCTGGCCGAATGCGGGTATTTCCCAAAAAACCAATTAGACACTTTGAAAGAGCTCGGCACGATACTGCAGGGACACCCCGAGATGCTGCGAATGCCGGGCATCGAGGCATACACCGGCTCACTGGGACAGGGGCTTAGCGTCGCCTGCGGAATAGCGATGGCGGGAAAGATTGACAAGAAGAATTACAAGGTTTATTGCATAGTCGGCGATGGCGAAATAGCAGAGGGCCAGATATGGGAAGCATCGATGGCTGCGGCTTTTTATAAATTAGATAACCTCGTGGCGATTTTCGATAAAAACCTCGTGCAGGCAACCGGGCCCGTTATCGAGCGATACGATACGAATCCGCACGGCGAAAAATGGAAGGCATTCGGCTGGCAGGTTACGGAAATTGACGGACACAGCGTCAAAGAAATAGCTGATGCACTGGACGAAGCCGATAAAGTCAAAGGCAAACCCGTGATGATTGTCGCTAATACCATAAAAAGCAAAGGAGTGCCTTTTGCCGAGGGCAAGGCGGATTTCCATCACGGGATAATGACACAAGAGCAGCATGAAACAGCCAGGCAGCTTTTCGAGGACGATTCCAAATGAACATGCAAAATTGCAGAATGGTTTACGGCCAAACGCTCCTGGAATTAGGCAAAGAAAACGAGCGAATTGTGGTACTGGAGGCGGACCTGGGTAAAACCACGATGACGAAGTTTTTCGAGAAAGAGTTTCCCCAGCGGTTCTTCGAGATGGGCATCGGCGAGCAGAATATGATTTCCACCGCTGCGGGCCTGGCGCTGAGCGGCAAGATAGCGTTCGCGAATTCTTTTGCGGTATTCGCTGCAGGCCGGCCTTACGACCAGATTCGAGTCAGCGCCTGTATCGGCAGGCTGAACGTGAAAATCGTAGGCTCAAGCTGCGGGCTTTCGGATTTCGGAGACGGGGCAACACACCAGGCCATAGAAGATGTCGCCATTATGCGTGCGCTCCCGAATATGACAATCCTGTCCCCTGCCGATGGGATAGAGACCAGGAAAATGACAAGGGCATCGGCTGCCTGCGATGGGCCGGTGTATATGCGTATCCTTCGCAACGATGTGCCGGACGTTACCGACCAAAAGCAGGAATTCGAAATCGGCAAGCCAACCGTGATACGTCAGGGGGCGGATGTTACGGTCTTTGCGCACGGCTATATGATTTATAAGTCGCTCAAAGCCGCCGAGGCACTGGAAAAAGAAGGCATCTCTGTGCGAATCGTCAATGTCAGCACCTTGAAGCCGATTGACGAAAAGATGATTAAAGAATCAGCAAGCGGCGTAAAAGGCGTTGTAACGGTTGAGGAGCATACGATAATCGGCGGACTTGCAAGCGCTATTGCTTTTATACTGAGAGGAACGGCGATGCCGATGGAGGCGGTCGCGATACAGGATTGTTTCGGACAGTCGGCGCTGAGCTATGAACAACTATTGGAGCATTACGGTCTTACCGATGCAACGGTTGTCAAGGCGGTGAAAAAGGTTTTAGGGTGACATATATGAAAATGATGAAGGCCGTAGTCAAATATGAAAATAAAGCCAATGCGACGGAATTGCGCCAGGTGCCGATTCCCCAAATCGGCGACAGCGACGTATTAGTGGAAGTGGCATACGTAGGCGTCTGCGGCACTGACCCTCATATGCACAATGGCACGGTATTATTTGATTTTAACTGCCCTTTTATTCTGGGACACGAATTTGCGGGCAGGATTGTCGAAGCAGGCAAACAAGTAAGCAATTTCAAGGTCGGCGACAAAGTTACATCTGAAACACACGCTGATTATTGCGGCCATTGCACCCTCTGCCGCACTAATAATTATCACCTCTGCAGAGAAAGAAAAGGGTTCGGTTTTCACGTTGACGGTGCATTTACAAAATATGTCAAGGTCCCTGCCAGGATTCTGCACAGCCTGCCGGAGGGCGTTTCACTAAAGGCGGCGTCAGTAACGGAGCCGTTCTGCGTGGCTTACAAATCAGTTATATGCAACAGCACTGTGAATCCTGGCGATACGGTAGTTGTGATTGGCCCCGGGCCGATAGGGCTGTTATGTATGAAGATGGCACAGCTTTGCGGGGCAAGCGAAATTATCGCTATCGGCACAGCAGGCGACGACGAGCGGTTGGAATCATCGAAGGAATTCGGCGCCACGGTCACCGTTAACAGCCGGCAACAGGATGCCCTGCCGAAAATAATGTCTTTAGGCGATGGTTACGGTGCGGATTTAATCGTAGATACCGCAGGGGCGGCTGAAACGCTGAAATTATCAATGAGCGCCGTGCGTCCAAATGGCCAGATTACAAAAATCGGCTGGGGACCCAAGCCCGTGAACTTAAGCCTGGACCCGCTGATTGCAAAATCTGTAACCTTTAAAGGACATTTCAGCCATACGTGGGATGTGTGGGAGAAATGTCTTACGCTGATGAGTAAAGGTCAGGTCGATTTGGAGCGTCTGGTTACACATGAGCTGCCGATTGACAAGTGGCAGGAAGCATTCGAGCTGGTGGAAAACAGAAAAGCGATGAAAGTGGTCTTGACGCCAATTGATTAAGGATGAACAAATGAAAAAAATAGGATTTATCGGATTGGGAATCATGGGCAAGCCCATGGCAATGAATCTTATCAAAGCCGGTTACAGTCTGACAGTTTATGATATCAGGCCCGAGGTAGCCAAAGAGCCCGTGGCGGCTGGCGCGAAAGAAGCCAAGAGCAGCAAGGACGTCGCGGCGCAAAGCGAGGTCGTAATTACGATGCTGCCTAATTCGCCTGAGGTGAAGGAGGCCGTGCTTGGGAAAGACGGGGTTTTGGAGGGCGCAAAAGCTGGATTGATTCTGGTTGATATGAGCTCGATTGCCCCGTTGGTTTCCAAAGAGGTCGCAACCGAGGTCGCCAAAAAAGGCGTTGAAATGCTTGATGCACCCGTCAGCGGCGGCGAGCCGAAGGCCAAAGACGGGACGCTTTCAATTATGGTCGGCGGTAAAAAAGAGGTGTTCGAGCAGGTTGAAGAAATCCTGAAGGTTATGGGCTCATCGGCGGTACTGGTCGGAGACATCGGCAGCGGGAACATGACCAAGCTTGCAAACCAGATAATCGTGGCGTTGAATATCGCCGCGATGTCCGAAGCGATGGTTCTTGCAACGAAGGCGGGTGTGGACCCGGAAAAGGTCTTTGCTGCCATTCGCGGCGGGCTGGCAGGCAGTACCGTCCTAAATGCCAAAATGCCTTTGGTTTTGGACGGCAATTTTAAGCCCGGCTTTAGAATCGAGCTGCATATCAAGGATTTAGCGAATGCATTAGACACTGCTCATTCGGTCGGAGTGCCTGTGCCTTTGACCGGCGGCGTAATGGAGATTATGCAGGCCCTTAAGGTTGACTCAAAGGCAGGCGATGACCATGGCGGCATTATCCAGTTCTACGAGAAGTTAGCCAAAGCCCAGGTCAGACGCCAAAAATAGTGAAAGGATTCTGTTATGCTGCTGATTGTACTTCTTGTCATCAGTGTGCTTTTTATTGTCATCTCGACAAGTAAGTTTCACTTCCATCCCTTTCTTGCCCTTTTATTTGCCGCAGTCGGATTCGGCTTGTTTGCCCGGATGCCGCTTGGCGAAATTGTGAACTCGATTAATGACGGTTTCGGCAAAACTCTTGGCAGCATTGGAATTGTAATCATTGCCGGAGTTATAATCGGGACATTTCTCGAACATTCAGGCGGAGCCTTTCGGATAGCCGAAAGAATATTAAGAATTATCGGTGAAAAACATGTCCCTCTGGCAATGGGTATTATCGGCTACTTTGTTTCGATACCTGTTTTTGCCGATTCCGGTTTCGTTATTCTTACGCCATTGAACAGGGCACTGGCCAAGAAGGCTAAAATATCCTTGGTTGGACCGGCGATAGCTTTGGCTGTTGGCCTTACCGCTACACATTGCCTCGTGCCGCCGACGCCGGGGCCTATCGCAGCAGCAGGTATACTCGGCGCCGACCTTGGATTGGTGATTTTCTTCGGCCTGATTGTTAGCTCATTTGCACTTATAGTCGGCTGGTTATTCGCTACGAAATTCGCCTCGAAGATTTATATAGACCCCAGTCCTGAGCTTTCTGAAGAAGATATAGAAGCCAGACTGAAAGAGGCTCCATCGGCGTTTAAGGCAATGACTCCAATTATGGTTCCGATTTTTTTAATCGTGATTAAATCTGTTTCTGATTTTCCGACGCATCCTTTTGGTCAGGGCAATTTGAAGAGTATTGTAAGCTTTATTGGAGAGCCGGTTATCGCGTTACTTATCGGAGTGCTTCTGGCCTTTCGGCTTCCGAAAAAGCTTAATATGCATATGTTATCCACCACCGGATGGATTGGCCAGGCCATGTTAAACGCGGCCCTGATAATAATGATTACCGGAGCCGGAGGAGCCTTTGGAATGGTTCTGCGGAATTCACCTATTGCCGATGTTATTGGCGATACTCTGTCGAAAGCTAACCTGGGCATTTGGCTTCCGTTTATTATCGCTGCTGCCATAAAGACCGCCCAGGGCTCGTCGACGGTTGCGCTTATTACAACTGCATCTTTAATGGCGCCGTTAATGTCATCTTTGGGATTTGAGGGCGGAGTTGCCAAGGCCCTGGTCGTATTATCCGTAGGGGCCGGTTCGATGGTTGTTTCCCACGCGAATGACAGCTTTTTCTGGGTCGTTACGCAAATGTCCAGGATGGATGTCAAAACCGGTTACAAGACCCATACCTGTGCCACATTAATTATAGGTATAACTTCGATTCTGACCATTTGGGTCATCAGCTTGATTATCTTGTAATGTACTGCATCCCACACAGACAAAAATAACAATGGGCGATACAGGATTCGAACCTGTGACCCGCTGATTAAGAATCAGCTGCTCTACCAGCTGAGCTAATCGCCCGTAAAATAAACAGGCAGTTTACAGCTTACAGCCTGATTTTGCAAGTGCCTTAACGCATCCCTTAGCGGAAAATTCATCATTACCTTAATACTTGCAAAACTGCCCTAAAATCTGTAAAGTATAATGATTATGAATACTATGGCGGCGTAGCTCAGCTGGTTAGAGCATGGGATTCATAAGCCCAGGGTCGTCG
>CAZUEO010000022.1:0-40376 GCA_964619675.1 uncultured Planctomycetaceae bacterium
CTGCCCATCGTAAGTCCCTATCCTTAAAAGACTTATGAAGCAAAACATATATTATGAGACGTTCTGTATTGGCGAGGAAAACGGTTTAGTAGTCATCAAGCCAGTCCTGGTAAAAGACAGCAAGGTCTTCGTAACCAACGAGGTCGTCGCCTTCCAGCGGAGCAATATCTGCTGACGGCAAACCGGGCGCCTGCAACCACTGGGATGCAAATATGGCAAAGTCATAGAAATCGACAACAAAGTTCTTATCCAAATCCGAACTGCGATGATTCTGATATATATAGGCCGAACCGCTGGAGCTTTCATTGTCATCATCGTAAGGCGAACCGACAATATAGCAGTCGTTACCGATACCTACCGAATAACCGAAAATATCAGAGCCTGCCCCATCCGAGGCCGTAAGCTTGAACTGCTGAACCCAGTTCGTGCCGTTCCATTCGAATATGTATGCCGAGCCGCTATCTACCCCCCTGTCATCATCACCATAAGCTCCGACGATACAGCGGTTATCATTGATACCCACTGAACGGCCGAAGGAATCAGCCCCGGATGCATCGGAGGCCGTTAATTTGGCCTGCTGAATCCAGTTTGTACCGTTGAATTTGAATATATATGCCTTGCCGCTGCCAGCCGGCATTCCTGGCTGCTCAGCCCCGACAACACAGCGGTTGTCATCAATATCTACCGAAATACCGAAGCAATCCCCATCGGCCTGATCCGAGGCCGAGATCTGAAGTTCGCTGTGTTGTACCCAGTTTGCATCGTTGAATTCGAAAATGTATGCCGCGCCGCTCGTGGGCATCATTCCATAAGCCTTATTATAAGCCCCGACAATACAGCGGTCTCCATCTATGCTCACCGAACAGCCGAAGGCATCCCCCTCATATCCATAAATGGCCGTTAATTTGGCCTGTTCAATCCAGTCTGTACCGTTGAATTCAAATACATATGCCTTACCATTGCCGGACGGCATTCCTCCTGATTGCGGAGCCCCGATAACACAGCGATTGTCATCAATTTTAACTGAAGCGCCGAAGTAATCCACAACGGCTCCATCCGAGGCCGTAAGCTTGGCCTGCTCAATCCAGTCTGTACCGTTGAATTCGAAGATATATGCTGAGCCGCTGTCAACCCCGTTGTAGTCATTTTTCCAGGCTCCGACAATACAGCGGTCACCACGAATGCTCACCGAAAGGCCAAACTCGTCACCGGTAGCTCCGTCGGAGGCCGAAAGCTTGGCCTGTTCAATCCAGTCTGTACCGTTGAATTCGAATATGTATGCCGAACCGCTATTACCTCCCATATCATCATCGTAAGGTGTCCCGACAATACAGCGGTCGTCGCTAATGCTCACCGAATAACCGAATTGATCCGAACCGGCCCCATCCAGGGCTAATAGCTTAAACTCGAAAATGCCGATTTCAAGCTCAATTGAGCGATTCTGAACTATTCCATTGGCAAGATTGGTGACAGTTAATAAGTCGTTATGAGTACCGAAATCGAGCCCGATTGCGCTTGAGTTAATGCTTATCTGGACGGTATCGACTTCATTGGGCCCTAAGGTGCCGCTCGAAGGACTGACCTCAATCCAGTTCTGTGTAACCGAAGCCGTCCAATCAAGCGAATTAGGGCCGTTGTTCGTTAATGTATATATCTTACTGGAAGGTGTGAATGGCCCTGCCTCAAGGCCTTCTGATTCGAGCCCGTCAAAAGGCGTAACCTTCAAATCATCTGTCTCTGTAGTTTTCCCAATCGCTATTGCTTCAGGATGACTTAAACCTGTGACGAGCTGTTCGACGGAACTACCATCCAGATTGGCCCGGTAAATTTCACCGGAACCAGAAGCTGTCCAGTACATCTTTCCCATGGGCGAGTCCAGAGCAATTCCCATCGGCCCATGGCCGCCCGGAGGACCCGGATATACAAGTTCGACATTGCTTCCGTCCAGGTTCGCCCGGCGAATCATATAAAGGCTATAATTCGGCCAGTATAACTTGCCGGCGAAAAGGTCCAAATCAATGAAGAATATCCAACACATTCCTTCTCTAAACAGTTCTTCAACGTCGCTGCCGTCGAGATTCGCTCGCATAATCCTGGAGTCGGCGCCAGGGGTATCTGTCCAGTAAATTTTGCCATTGAGCGTATCAAGAGCAATGCCATACGGCTTGGTGCCCGTTATAATCACGTCCTCGATATTCGTTCCGTCCAGATTGGCCCGCTGGATTTTATCAATACCATAGTTGGTCCAGTACATTTTGCCGTTTGCTACGTCCAGGGCTATACCCCTTGGTTCACTTAACCCTGTTGTGATTAAATCTATGATGCAGTTGCCGTCCGGATTTGCCCGTTGAATCTTGCCGGTACCTGCATCTGTCCAGTACATCTTGTTACCTGTTTGATCAAAGGCTATACCCGATGGTTCAGTTAGCGTGATTAAGTCCTCGATATTGCTTCCGTCGAGATTTGCCCGTTGAATCTTGCCGGTGCCGGAATCTGTCCAGTATATTTTAGCGGTCGGGTCCGCAGTGATTGGAGTAACACTAAGCTCTACGGTAAAAATCTGCGGGCTGTTTTCGGCATAATCGGAAAAAACCGTCAGCTGGCAGATATAAATTCCACCCGTCAATCCGGAGGCATCCACGATGATATTAACCTCGTTTACTTCCGAAGTCGAGGAGCCGCAGTTCGGGTCCACACTCAGCCAGTAACATGGATTGCTTAGCTGCCAATTAAGTATTCCTCCCCCGATATTTTGAATACCGAGTACCTGGTTTGCGGGATTATCACCGTCCTCTATGGCAGTGAAATAAAATGCATTTTCAGATAATTCTATGATTGGGCCATAAACTCTAAGGTTTACGGTAACAATCTGCGGGCTGTTTTCGGCATCGTCAGAATAAACCGTCAGTTGGCAATTATAGCTTCCGGCAGCCAAACCCGAGATATCTACGACGATATTAACATCGTTCACTTCCGAAGTCGATGAGCCGCAGTTCGGCTCCACACTCAGCCAGTCGCATGTTTCGGATATCTGCCAATTCAGGACGTTACTTCCGATATTGGAAATACCGAGTATCTGATTTGCGGGATTATTACCGTCCTCTAAAGCTGTGAAATAAAAGGTGCTTTTAGACAATTTTATGATTGGACCGATGACTCTAAGCTCTACTGCAACTGTCTGTGGATTGCCCAGAGCGCACGGGTCGGATACTGCTATATGCGCATAGTATGTACCCTCAGCCATCTCGTTGATATCAACGTTTACCGCAACTGTGTCGGCATCGTAGTAATTGGTGCATGTGCCGGAATTTGTGTCGATACTCAGCCAGTTGGCATCTACAGACGCAGTCCAGTTTAGAGTTCCGCCTCCCAAATTCCTGATAGTTATAGTTTGAGAAGCCGGATTCGCACCATCACGATCACCTGTAAATTGAAGATTCAAAGGAAAAACACTGAGGATAGGACTATTGTATCGGCCGTAATGATAACCCATATCTACAGTTCCGGTGTCATTGACCTCGTCAGTTCTTGTGGTGAGACAATCCATGCCAGTGTTAGATGCATTGTCGCTGCCTGTATCAACACAGGGGCTGTTAATTGCCTGGCCTGCGGCTGTTTGGCTGAGATAGTAATCCCCATCAGGGCCCGTAACAAAAAGAGGATTCGAATTAATGTTGCCTGTGCCCGGGAAACCATCCTGTATACAACTATATGAAACTGTAAATTCTGTTCCGGAAATTACATATTGTCCGATATCCCACAGGATACAATTTTCTACGTTCACAGTTGCGCCATCGCTGAATATTCCAATATCCATTCCGCTAAAAGTGCAATTGGTGACGTTCACATAGCCCGACCCCCAGGCTGTCAATCCACAGTTGGACCACCCTCCCAGGAGAAGACAATTAACGATATTTGTAGTGCCTGACGAACCATTTCGTATTGTAGTAGATCCATTATCTATGAAAATACAGTTGATTATGTTCATGCTGCCGCTATTAATTATCGCGCCACCTTCACCGCCCATTGGCGCATCGTTATACATAAAAGTACAGTCGATTACGACCATATTGCCTGAATTTAATATTCCACCACCATAGAACCACGGGTTGTTGTATATGAGTTTGCATTTAGAAACAACAGGGCTGCTGCTGGAGACTATTCCGCCGCCGTCTCCTTCATAATAATCAGAAAAATTAGTAATTGTCAAGCCGGATAAAACAGAACCAGGCCCTTCGCCGTTTTGGAAAATAAAACCAATCTTAGAACCCTGGCCGTCGACAATTGTCGAATCAACAACGCTTTGCTCATAAGGATTGGTGCTGCGGACCGTTATCGCTTTACCGAGATAACTAATGTTGTTGTTTCCCGAACCTGTGTAAGCCCCGGGTTCCAAGATAATCTCGTCACCGTTGGCGGCGGCATTAATCGCTGCCTGAATGGTGGGGTAATCACCCGTGCCGTTTGCATCGACGTAAATGGTATCTCCGAAAGCGGGCACGACAAATAAGCAGAAAACAAACGCGGAAATGAGCCTTCTCATCTTACAACCTCCTTCTCCTTTTTTACCTACATGTCAATCTTCCTTCCTATCCCAGAAAAACTCCACCCTACTGCCTCGAATGCAGAAAGTCAACAATATTCCTTTAACCGCCGGTCCCAGTTACTTAGGTACGCAGGCTGGGTTTTCCGGGTCGCTTTTGCAGTCTGTCAGCCAGTTTGAAGCTGTCTTTACGAAGTCATAAAAATCAACTATGCAATCATCGTTCAAATCGCCGGCAAGTGCATACTCACAGTATCGGACAAGGGCTAAGCTTGTTTTCCACCCTGCCGCCACTGCCAAAAAGTCGTTGCCGCTGGGTGGTGAATTCTCGCCATTCCAGTCGCTTGGCCCCCAGGCAACGATGGAACCATCAGCCTTCAGGCCGAGACTATAATCCCAGCCCGCTGATATCGCCAAAAAGTTGTTATTGGGAATAGGCAGGATATTGGGTTCGCCCCAGACAACAACGGTGCCATCGGACTTCAAGCCGAGACTATGACTGTAGCCAGCCGAAACCGCCACAAAGTCGGTATTAGGTGGAGGAACGTTGCACTGGCCGTGATCGTTGTATCCCCATGCGACTATAGAGCCATCTGTCTTCAGACCAAGACTATGTGGTGCGATGCCTGCCGATATTGCTACAAAATCGGTATTGGGACTTGGCACATCGAGTACACCCATGTAGTTTTCTCCCCAGGAAACAACGGAGCCATCGGCTTTCAGACCAAGATTATTATGTCCCCCGCCTGCCGAGATTGCCACAAAGTCGCTATTGGGACTGGGGATAACGCAGCAGGGATCATCGCAATCGTAATCTCCCCAGGCAATGATGGAGCCGTTGGCCTTCAGTACGAGGAATCCGGAGCCGGCATCGACCGCTACAAAGTCGGTATTGGAATCGGGGATGTCGCTGCCTCCCCAAACGACAACAGAGCCATCGGCCTTCAGGCCGATACCCTTACTCCCGCTTATTGACATAGCCACAAAATCGGTATCGGGGCTGGGACTGTACTGGCATTCGATAACTGCTCCCCAGGCTACGATAGAGCCGTCAGTCTTTAAGCCAAGACGATGATCACGGCCTGCCGAAACAGCCACAAAATCGGCATTGGGACTTGGCAAGTCGCATTGGGCATAGGTTCTTCCCCAACTTGCGATGGTGCCATCGGTCTTCACGCCGAAACAACAAGAGCCGTATGCCGTGATTACCACAAAGTCGCTATTGGGACTGGGACCCTCATAGTAAGGGGTGCTTCCCCAGGCCACGACGGAGCCATCGGACTTCAAGCCAATGTTATAATAATCGGCTGCATCTACCGCAACAAAGTCGGTATTTGGCGAAGGCAAATCGCATTGACCCCATTGGTTACTTCCCCAGGCAACGAGTGAACCGTCAGACTTGATGCCAATACTACTATAATACGCACCCGCCGAAACCGCAACAAAGTCATTGTTGGGTGAAGGGACATTGCATTGGCCCCAGCTGTTATTTCCCCAGGCAACGATGGAGCCATCGGACTTCAAGCCAAGACTATGATCGTGAGCTGCCGCCACCGCTACAAAATCTGTATTGGGCGAAGGAACATTGCACTGGCCGCTTCTGTTATCTCCCCAGGCAACGATGGAGCCATCGGACTTCAGGCCGAGGTTATAAAGTGTGCCTGCCGACACCGCCACAAAATCACTGTTGGGGTTGGGGATATTACATTGGCCGTTTTCGTTATCTCCCCAGGCAATGATGGAGCCATCGGACTTCAAGCCGAGTTTATGTTCTTCGCCTGCCGATACCGCCACAAAGCCGCCAGCAAGGTCATTGGCCTCAACACAAATCGCCTCGTTCGTCCAGCCGATAATCTTGCCGGACACAGCCGCCTGCAGCTGCGCCGATGATAGTAAAGCTGATACAATGACCAGGGAAATTAAGAGTTTACCTGAAAGTGATTTTTTCATCTTCCGCCTCCTTATTTTTTAATAAGTTACTGTTTTCGACACAGACCTAACTTGAAAGTAATTTAGCTATATCCCATTATTTCGGAACGCAGGCCGGGTTGTTCGGGTCGCTTTTACAGTTTATCAGCCAGTTTGAGGCCAGCGCTGCGAAGTCATTAAAATCAACTATGCAGTCGTCGTTCAGGTCGTAGGCAAGTGCATATCTGCAGGGCTGGTAGATGGCTAAGCTCTGTGCCCACGCGCCCGCCGCGACGGCTATAAAATCCGCATTTGGCGGGGGGACATTGCACTGACCGTAGTCATTGTATCCCCATGCCACAACCGAGCCGTCCGCCTTAAGGCCTAAAATGTGCAACTGGCCCACCGAAATCGCCACAAAATCCGTATTTGGCGGAGGGGTATTTAAATCGACAAAGCGGTCATCTCCCCAGGCCACGATGGAACCGTTCGATTTCAGGCCCACGCTAACATATCCGCCCACTCCGACGTCCACAAAATCTGTATTCGGCGGAGGCACATTGCACACACCAAAGGCATTTGATCCCCAGCCCACAATAGAGCCGTCCGATTTCAGGCCCAGACTGTGAAAGTAGCCGGCCGCGACATCTATAAAATCTTCATTCGGCTCAGGAACAGCAGACTGGCCGTAATCATCTTCCCACCCCCTGCCCCACGATACGATGGAACCATCGGCTTTCACGCCGAGACTGTATCCGACGTTCGCCGAGATTGCTGTATAATCTTCATTAGGCAAAGGAATATCATGTATTCCTTCGGCATTACTTCCCCAGATCACGACGGAGCCGTCCGATTTCAGGCCAACGCTGTGATAGTGGCCGGCAGCAATAGCCGTAAAACCGGCATTCGGCAGAGGAACATTGCACTGGCCGACGCCGTTGTTCCCCCATGCCACAATCGAGCTGTCGGCCTTTAGGCCGAGATGATGACCGGAGCCGGACGAGACCGCCACAAAGCCGGTATTAGGGGGCGGGGGATCACCAGAATAGTTTCCCCAGCCAACGACTTTCCCGGATACAGCCGCCTGCAAATGCGATGACGATAGTAAAGCCGATACAATGACCAGGGAAATTAAGAGTTTACCTGAAGGTGATTTTTTCATCTTCCGCCTCCTTCTTTTTTAATAAATTACTGTTTTTGACACAGACCTAACTTGAAAGTAATTTAGCTGCATTCTATTCTTTCGGAACGCAGGCAGGGTTTTCAGGGTCGGCAAAACAGTCTATCAGCCAGCTTGAAGCCATCATTGCGAAGTCATTAAAATCAAATTTGCAATCGTCGTTTAAGTCACCGGCAAGAACGTACAAACAGGGTTGCCCTCTTAGCGCAAGCGAACGTCCAGAGTAAGCGCTAATGGCGGTAAAGCCGGTATTGGGCAAAGGGATATTGCACTGGCCATAGTAGTTATTTCCCCAGCCGACGATGGAGCTATCCTGCTTTAAACCGAGAGAATGATTCCCGCCGGCAGCGATGGCGATAAAGTCACTATTGGGCGAAGGAACATTACACTGGCCAGAGCTATTTTTTCCCCAGCCGACGATGGAGCCGTCCTCCTTTAAACCGAGAGAATGATACTCGCCTGCAGCGATGGCGATAAAGTCACTATTGGGCGAAGGCACATTGCACTGGCCATAGTAGTTATCTCCCCAGACGACGATGGAGCCATCCTCCTTCAAGCCAAGACTGTGAGCGTAGCCACCTGAAACCGCCATAAAGCCGGTATTCGCATCAGGCACATTGCACTGGCCA
Organism: uncultured Planctomycetaceae bacterium; assembly: GCA_964619675.1. Lineage (GTDB taxonomy): Bacteria > Planctomycetota > Phycisphaerae > Sedimentisphaerales > UBA12454 > JAPLMW01. The sequence goes on from CAZUEO010000022.1 coordinate 8,261, forward strand.
TACTCGTTGTTTCCCCAGGCGACGATGGAGCTATCGTCCTTCAAGCCGAGACTGTGAGCGGGGCCGGCCGAAACCGCCACGAAGCCGGTATTCGGCTCAGGAACATCGCACCGGCCATCCCCGCTGTATCCCCAGGCGGCGATGGAGCTATCCTGCTTTAAACCGAGAGTATGACTCGCGCCTGCAGCGATAGCGATAAAGTCGGTATTGGGCAAAGGGATATCACACTCGCCTGAGCTACTCCATCCCCAGGCGACGATGGAGCCATCCTGCTTTAAACCGAAAGTATTATACCCGCTGGCATCGATAGCAATAAGGCTGTTATTGGGAAAAGGGATACCGCACTGGCCATACCCGTTGAATTCCCAGGCGACGATGGAGCCATCCTGCTTTAAACCGACAGAATGATACCGGCCGGCATCGATAGCGATAAAGCCGGTATTGGGCGGTGGGATATTGTATTGGCCCTTCCCGTTGAATCCCCAGACGACGATGGAGCCATCCTCCTTTAAACCGAGCGAATGCTCATAGCCGGCAACGATGGCGATAAAGTCACTATTGGGCGAAGGAATACTGCACTGGCCAAACGAGTTCTTTCCCCAACCAACGATTGAACCATCCTGCTTTAAACCAAGAGAATAATGCCAGCCGGCAGCGATGGCGATAAAGTCGCTATTGGGCGAAGGGATATTGCACTGGCCGTCATCGTTTTTTCCCCATGCGACGATGGAGCCATCCTCCTTTAAACCGAGAGAATGATACCCGCCGGCAGCGATGGCGATAAAGTCGCTATTGGGCGAAGGGATATTGCACTGGCCAGAGACGTTGTTTCCCCAGGCGGCGATGGAGCCATCGGCCTTCAGGCCAAGACCATGATAGTAGCCTGCCGCTATCGCCACAAAGCCGGTATTGGGCGAAGGAAGATTGCACTTGCCATAGCTGCAGTCTCCCCACATGACGATGGAGCTATCCTGTTTTAAACCGATAGAATAAGACCAGCCGGAATCGATAGCGATAAAGTCGGTATTGGGCGAAGGTATATTGCATTGGCGATACCCGTTGTCTCCCCAGGCGACGATGGAGCCATCCTGCTTTAAACCGACAGAATGCATTGCGCCAGTGCTAATGGCGATAAAGCCGCTGGATATGTCGTCAACGCCGACTACCTGGCTGCCCCAGCCGACAATCTTGCCCCATTCGGCCGCCTGCAATTGCGCCGACGATAGTAAAGCTGATACAATAACGAGAGAGATTAAAACCTTACTTGAAAGTGACTTTTTCATCTTCCGCCTCCTTCTTTATTTTAGCGTGAAATTACGGTTTTAGACCGCTGAATAAACATAAATTATACTACTATGTTAGTTAAAAAGTCAAGCGAAAAAGGCTTTTTTGTTGACAGATTGGCCTTGTAATTTATAATAACGCATCTTGTTATTTATGCGGAGTAAGTCTATGAAAAATAAGGCAGTTGCGGTTCTGGTGTGTATGCTTTGGGGCGGTTTTGCATGGGCAGAGCAAACAGGCGACAAACAAAACCTCAAAGACAACTGGAACGACTTCCTGCATTATACGGTAATAGGCCGCTTCGATTTGGCCGCCGGTTACGCTCAGAAAATCATAGATAGTAACGCTGACCCGCTGGCATTGCTAAGTTTGAGCGAAGAAAACCCGAGAGGTTACGCGATATTAGTAAAAGTCCACGCAGGTAATCCTGAGCTTGCCCCGCTGGCGGCAAAAATTCTTGATATTATCGAAAAGGGACGATTTGCCCGCAGGACCGACTCTGAAATCATACAGGAAGAAATCAAAAGACTCAGCAGCACCGTTCGCGGCAAATATACCGCTATCGAAAGGCTGCGAAATGCAGGCGAATACGCGATTCCATATATGATTGACGCTCTTGGCGACCAGGGCCGCAAGGCCGAGTTCGCAAACATTACTGCCGCCCTGCCGGAAATTGGCAAAGAAGCTATCAGGCCGCTGACGGCCTCGCTTGTTATGGATGATGCTATCGTAAAAGGCGAAGTAATAAAGGCGCTGGGCAGGATAGGCTATCCTGAGTCGCTGGGCTATCTGAAATTTATCGCTGAAAACGACTCCTCTCAGCAGCTTCGCGAGCTTGCCGTCGAGAGTATGGCTGAGATTGATTCGGCAAGCATAAACAAGTCGGCAGCGGAGCTTTTTTACGAACTGGCGGAAAATTACCATTACAAAGCGCCATCGCTGTCGGTTGCCGCCGAGGTAAACCACGCAAATATATGGTTCTGGAATAAAGATGACAGAAGGCTTGTCAGAGAAGATGTGGACAAGACATATTTTAATGAGCTGATGACGATGCGAAGCTGTGAATGGTCGCTGCGGGCCAGTCCTGATTTTGGAAGTGCGATTTCGCTGTGGCTTGCGGCCTTTCTCCGGGCAGATAAAACTCAAATTGCATATCCGAAATATTTCGGCCAAGGCCACGCCGATTCAATGACCTATGCCACAACAGCAGGACCTGAGTATCTTCACGAAGCCCTTGCTCGCGGCGTCAAAGACAAAGATGCAGTGGTAGCCCTGGGCGCTGTCGAGGCACTCGGTAAAAACAGCGGTGAAAAATCACTTATGTACAGACTCAAAACCTCTCAGCCTTTGATTGACGCTTTGTCGTTTGGTGACAGAGCGGTCAAATTCAGCGCAGCTATCGCTCTTGCCCTTGCAGGCCCAACCGAGAAATTCAACGAAAGCCCGCTTGTTACGGAAAATCTTGCCGAGGCGATTTCAATTGCCGGCGACGAGAACTGGCCGAAGGAAACAGCCGATGTTTATGCTGCCAGAGCCTGCAATGCGATGCTGAAACTTGCCCGAACGAGAAATAAAGTTATAGACCTTTCCCCTGCCCTTTCATCCCTCCTGTCGGCTACAAACGATGAAAGGGACAATATAAAAACCTCTGCCGCTGGGATTCTTGCATATCTTTCAAGCCCCGACGCACAAAGAACCATCGCTGAAATGGCACTCAGCCAGGACAATAAAATGGAAATCAGAATTGCGGCATTTGACTCGTTGGCAGTTTCGGCAAAGGTAAACGCCAATCTTCTTCTTGACGAGCAGATTGACAGGATATATTCGATAGTTCAATCGACGGATGTTAACGCCGACCTGCGTTCATCTGCTGCTATAGCCTTTGGTTCGTTGAATCTGCCGAGCAAAAGAGTAAAAGACCTGATTATAAACCAGGCAAAGATATAAGTTTCTGGTATCCGGGACAAGTTGTTAATAGGATGCCTTTTATGACCAAGGCTACCGAAAAGAGCGGTAAAACAGACGAAAAGCAGCGAAAAAATGCGATAGCAGATTTCGTCAAGGATCTTTCGGCTGAACATAAAATGCTGATAGTTCTCAAAGTTCAGCTTTACGGCGGCAAATGGGAACCGATGTATCAGGATTTGAAGAACCGGCTGGAAGGCAGGCCTTATATATTTAAACTGGCAAACCGCATTAGCGACGATATAGACAGAATCGAACAGATGCAGCAGTTTGAGCGGCAATACGACGTAAATCTGTGCGACTATGTCAGTTCCGTAGAATAACTGCTCGGGCATTGTAGATTTACAGGGAGAAAGACATTGAAAAGATTTTATTTGCTGTGGTTGTTTGTTTTTGTTTTTTTGGCGGCCCTGCCGTCGAGCTGCGGGGCGATTGTAAGCGAAAAGCTGCTTAACCAGGCAGGTCTCCGGACGGTCTGGCAGAATGCGGTTGCCCTGAATCCGCCTTCACAAAGGCTTTGGCGAAGCCCCAAGGAGAAGGTTCAGAGAATAACCATCCTCGGCAATTATCTGTATATCCTAACCAACAGTAATTATCTGTTTTGTCTGGATAGGAATACCGGCAGGCTGAGTTTTGCAACTTCCGCCGCGGCGCCAAAGCTGCCTGTTTTTGAACCGGCAGATTATGGTGGGATTACCTACCTGATTGCCGCTGATGATATTATCGCTGCAGACATTGAGAAAGGCGCGGAACTTTACCGAAACAGGATTTCTTTTTCAGTTGCTGCCTCTGCCGCTGTAAACGGCTCCTTCCTGTATGTTCCCGGCACGGATAGATGTCTTCATATTCTGGATACCAGCGACAGGCTGGAGATTTTCAGGGCCAGCGCCGATAATCCTTCCGCTATAACAAGCGTTCTTGCAACTGATAAGTACGTTATCTTCGCAACCGAAGGCGGCGATGTGATGTGTATGAGCCCTTCCGAACCAAGACGGCTGTGGCAGTTTAATGCTGTCGGGGCTGTTACTGCTCCACTGGTTATGTCGCAAAATCATCTCTATATCAGCAGCAGAGATACTAATCTTTATAAACTCGACGTCGGTAATGGGAATCTGCTGTGGCAGTTTCGCAGCGGCTCCGTTCTTACCACCCCTGCCAGAGCTGCCGGGGCTGCGGTTTATCAATATGCCCGCAACAAGGGCCTTTATGCAATTGATGCCAACAGCGGCAAGCAGTTATGGCTTCTGCCGGCGGGTCTTGACCTGCTCGCACAGGATGGCAGCACAGCTTACGTTTTTGAAAAAAACAATATCTGTGCGGTGATGGATAATCAAAAAGCCAAAAAGATTTATACAATCAATTTTGCACCGGTAACTATGTTTGCTGCCAACGTCTATGACAACAAAATCTATATTATGGAAGATAAAAACATTTCCTGTATTGAGCCAATCAAAAAATAAATTACAGCCTTAAGGAGAAGGACAAATCAAATGGATGTGAAAATCAGGACGGCACTCATCAGCGTATCGGACAAGACAGGAGTTGTTGAATTTGCAAAGAGTTTGTCTGCAGTGGGCGTTAAAATCATCAGTACCGGCGGGACGGCAAAAGCACTTGCACAGTCCGGCATTAATGTTGTCAGCGTCGATTCCGTAACGGGCTTTCCCGAAATGATGGACGGCAGAGTAAAAACGCTCCACCCGAAGATTCACGGCGCCCTGCTCGGTATTCGTGACAGCGCCGAGCACCAGGCGGCAATGAAAAAACACGGCATTGAGCCGATTGATATGGTCTGCATTAATCTTTATCCGTTTGAACAAACTATTGCAAAGCCTGATTGCAAATTCGAAGATGCAATCGAAAATATCGACATCGGTGGGCCGAGTATGGTGCGCTCGGCTGCGAAAAATCATAAATTCGTTGCTGTTGTTACAAGCCCTGCTCAATATGATGAAATCATCGCCGAAATGAAAAACAATAAAGGCAGTATCGGCGATAAAACGAGAAGCAATCTTGCAAGAATCGCGTTTGGACTTACCGCGGGTTACGATTCAGCAATATCAAAATATCTCAATCAGCAGACAGGCATAAGATATCCTGAAAGAATAAGCATCTCTCTTTTGAAAGCTATGGAGCTTCGCTATGGCGAAAACCCGCACCAGAGCGGCGCATTTTACAAGTTGCCTGCCAATAATGAAGTAAATGTATCCAGCGCAAAACTTATGGAAGACCAGACGCAAATCAGCTTCAATAATCTGCTCGATGCAAATGCCGCGTTTGAGCTTGTGAAGGAATTTTCAGAGCCTACGGCAGTTGTGGTAAAGCACCTTAATCCCTGCGGCTGCGCGATTGACGATGATATTCACAAGGCATATCAAAAGGCCTATGAAGCCGATGTCGTAAGCGCGTTCGGCAGTATTGTTGCCCTTAACAGAAAAGTCGATAAGGCACTTGCCACAACGATTATGGAATCCTACGCAAGATTCGGCAAAGCCAAAGGTGCAGGCGGGTTCTTTGCAGAGGTAATAATCGCACCGCAGTTTGATAAAGATGCTATTGAGACAATCAGGACATTAAAGGGGTGGGGCAAAAGAGCAAGACTTCTGGAAACAGGCCCAATCGACAGAGCGAAAATAGACTGCGGCGAATTTGATATCCGCTGTATAGTCGGCGGAATGCTTTTGCAGGATAGAGACCTTGTCGGCTGGGAGCCGGAAAATCTTACTTATCCTACAAAGGCAAAACCTGATAAAAAGCAGCTTGAGGACTTAAGAATCGCCTGGCTCTGCGCAAAACATACAAAGAGCAATACGATTACCTTAGTAAAAGACAGATGTCTTATCGGTGTTGGTGCAGGCCAGATGAACCGTATTGATTCGGGACAATTAGCCTTTAAGCACGCAGGCGATGAAACCAAAAGCTCTGCGATGGGGTCTGACGCGTTCTTTCCGTTCCCCGATAATGTTGATAACGCCGCGAAGGCAGGTGTAGCCTGCATAGTCCAGCCGGGCGGGTCAAAGAAGGATAATGAAGTTATCGCCGCTGCGGACAAATACGGAATCACTATGGTCTTCACAGGCAAAAGACATTTCAAACATTAATAGCAGAAGATTAATTCTCAGAAACCGACTTTTTGGCCTGACCTTTTGGCGCTGATTATCCTGTGACGATGTTTTTTTGTTTTGTTAAGATGCAGCCTTCGGGCAGTCGAAAGGATTGTAGGTTTCGGTTTTTTAAGTTTGCCGGCCAGCCATTTATCGGAATGATTGGAAAAATTCTTTCGCAAAAACTTTAGCTCCTTTTCCGTCCATTCGCTCCTGTTTTTTGACATCTGCTTGTGAAGAAATTCAGGCGATTTGGCTAAACCCAGCTTTCGGGCAAAAAAATTGATTGTTGAAACAGGTCTCTTTCTTAACCTATCTGCCAGCCAGAATCCGTTATGATTGGAATAGTTTTTCCGTAGAAACTTTACTTCCGCATTTGTCCAGAGCTTCGCTTTTCTCTTTTTTAGTTTGAGAGCGTGAATATTATGACGCATCATATATATGCTTTTGCCAAGCTTATCGGCAAGTTTGGCATAAGTCATTTTCTTATAAAATTTTTTGATAAAGTCGATTTGTTTCCCTGATAAGGGATTATATTTTCTTAGCCCAAGGTAACGTGCCTGGCGTTCAACAGAAACCGTCGAACGGCCGAGTTTTTTAGCTATTTTCTTGGCGGTCTTTGTGGGGTACCACATTGTAAGCAGTCGGACTTCCTTTTTGCTCCATACTCTTATTCTTTTTCTTCTGTACTTTTTCGACTTTGTTCGCCGCATAAATCCTATTATAACACGAACAGGTTTCGTTTGACAAGGAGATATAAATAGTATAATTTAAAAGCTTAATTGGGATTGATTTGGTTTATGATTTATTTTGTGAAAAGAAAGGTTCGTTATGAGTAAATTGGTTGTACCGGCCAAAGGCGCGCTGGATTTATTATCTCTCGGCGCTTTGGTGTGCCGTTTGGACCCCGGAATTGTTCCTTTTCACAAAGCAACAAGCTTTCAGGCCCACGTCAGCGGCGGCGAGTTTAACGTTGCCGCCAATCTGTCGGATTGCTTCGAGATCAATACCGGCATTGCTACCGCAATGGTGAGATACCGGCTTGGCCGGCTGGTTCAGGAGCAAGTCAGGGCAATGGGCGTTAAGCCCTTTTATGTCTGGTTCGAGCGCGACGGCGTTCAGGGTCCGAATATGGCATTGGTTTACAGTGACCGCGCGTATGGCGTGCGAACGCCTGAAGTGGATTACAACCGTGCCATCGAAGCGGCTGCTCAGTTAAAGCCCGGCGACCTTAATTGGGAGGAAATTTTCAGCGGCGGCGTGCGATGGTTTCACAGCGGCGGAATCTTTGCCGCCCTTTCGGAAACAACTTCACAACTGATTATTGAAGCAATGAAGTTTGCCAAATCCAAAGGAGCGGTAACGAGTTTTGACATTAACTACCGCGCTAAACTCTGGAATTTCCGCGGCGGGCAGAAGCGTGCAGTAGAGATTATGAGGCGCATCGCGGAAAACGTTGACGTTCTCGTCGGTAACGAAGCAGACTTGCAGGATGGTCTTGGTATGAAAGGCCCTGATGTCGTTAAACAGTCAAAGCTTGACCCCTCTGTTTTTGTCGCAATGATTGACGAAGTTACAAAGCAGTATCCGAACGTAAAGGCTGTCGCAACCACACTTCGAGAGGAACATTCCACAAACGACCATACCTGGAGTGCTGTAGCGTGGGTTGACGGCAAGGTTTACCAGGCGCCTGCCTGTGAACTGAATGTTTATGACCGTGTCGGCGGCGGTGATGGATTCGCTTCAGGATTCTTCTACGGGCTGCTGACAGGCAGACCTTACGAGGAAGCGGTAAAGCTCGGCTGGGCGCACGGCGCTCTGCTTACCACTACGCCGGGCGATACAACGATGATAACACGGGAACAGGTAGAGAACTTTATCAAAGGCTCGCGAGGCCGTATCCAGCGGTAAATTTTTATACCGCCTCTATCGTTGACGGCGGTTTCGGCGCAATATTGTATGTAACGCTCACAATGCCGGGCACGTTGCGAATAATCTCATCTGCTAATTTTTGAAGAACAGCAAATGAAAGTTTAGTTGGGGTCGCAACTCTGGCATCAATACTGTCCCAGCAGCGGATTTCAATCTGCTGACCAAAATCACGTTTGCCGTTTCGCATACCGGTTACGCGGTCCTCGTGGAGAATTGCCATATATTGAAATGCCTTTGTGTTTTTAAGCAGCCTTTCGACAATAGCCGTTGCCTTGCGGGCGGTCTCAATCCGTTTTGGCGTTGCCTCGCCTATCACGCGTGCCGATAGTGCCGGCCCGGGAAATGGGATGCGGTTAAATACCTCATTTGGCAGGCCGAGCGCCTTGCCGACCTTTCTTACGCCGTCCTTGCGAAGCTGAATCAAAGGCTCAAGAATACGGTAGCCAAAGGCCTTTTGAGGGTCGATACCGAGCTGCTCAAAGACATTGTGCTGGCGTTTGATTCCCGCTATGGTCTCATCGACATCGGTCAGAATTGTCCCCTGCAGGAGAAATTTTGCCCCGCTTTTTTTTACGATGCGGCCGAATACTTTTTTGTAAAAGGTCTGGGTAATGGCCTCGCGTTTTTCCTCGGGGTCTGTAATATCTTTGAGCGCTGCGAAGAATTCTTTGCGGGCATCGACTATCTCGACCTTCACGCCCAATTTTTTGAAAAGGCTTACAACTCTTTGCGGCTCATCCTGCCGCATAAGGCCGTTTTGGATAAACACAGTTTTAAGCCGTTTTCCCAAAGCCTTATGGCCGAGCATCGTAACGACGGATGAATCGACACCGCCCGACAAGGCGTTAATTGCCAATCCTTTTCCTACTGCGTCTCTTATTTCATTAACTTTTTGGCTGATGAACTGCTGGCAATTGAGCTTCTTTGCCGTAATCTCCTTAATCATATGACCTCCTTATCATTTTAAAAATAGTTTTAGTTTTATGCGGTATAGGTTGAAGCGCTTGTAGTGCCGCCGTGGCCGGTCCAGTTGGTATGGTGAAACTGGCCGCGAGGTTTATCAACCCTTTCGTAAGTATGCGCGCCGAAATAATCACGCAGTGCCTGCAGTAAATTTGCCGGCAGTCTTTCGCATCGGTAGCCGTCATAATAAGCCAGCGCCGAGCTCGTTGCGGGCATCGGGACACCCAAATCAACAGCAGCCCTGACGACCCGTCGCCAGGAACTCTGCGATTTCTTGACTGCTCTTTTGAAAAATGGGTCGAGCAGCAGATTCACAAGATTTGGATTCTTCTTGAACGCATCTTTTATCTTGCCGAGGAATGCAGAGCGGATAATACAGCCGCCCCGCCACATAAGTGCGATGCCGCCATAGTTAAGATTCCAACCGTATTCCTTCGCAGCGGCTCTCATAAGCTGATAGCCCTGTGCATAACTTACGATTTTCGAAGCGTACAGCGCCTTGCGCAAATCATCAACCATTTTCGTTTTATCTCCTTTGAAAGGTTTCACGGGCCCTGCAAGAATTTTCGAGGCCTCAACGCGTTCTTCCTTCAAAGCCGACAGGCATCTTGCGAAAACGGCTTCACCGATAAGCGTGAGAGGCTGGCCGGCATCAAGAGCGGCAACAGCGGTCCATTTGCCTGTGCCCTTCTGCCCTGCCGTATCGAGAATCAGGTCAATAACTTCATTTCCTTGTTCATCTTTATATGCAAGGATATCTCGTGTAATTTCGATAAGATATGAATCAAGCTCACCTCTATTCCACTCGGCAAATGTATTGTGCATCTCGGTATTTGTCATTCCGAGACTCTGTTTTATCATATGATAGGTCTCGCAAATCATCTGAATATCGCCGTATTCGATGCCGTTATGTACCATTTTTACGAAATGTCCTGCTCCGTTTTCGCCGACCCAGTCGCAGCAGGGTTCGCCTTCTTTGGTCTTGGCGGCAATTTTCTGAAATATCGGTTTTAAATGCGGCCAGGCAGCGGGTGAGCCGCCGGGCATAAGCGATGGGCCCTTTAATGCACCTTCCTCACCGCCGGAAACACCCGTGCCGATGTAAAGTTTGCCCTTGCTTTCGACATATTTTGTTCTTCTGATTGTATCAGGAAAATGGCTGTTTCCGCCGTCGATTATAATATCGCCCTCTTCAAGATGCCCCAGCAAACGCTCGATGAAATCATCAACAGCCTGGCCGGCTTTTACCATCAGCATAACCTTGCGCGGCTTTTTGAGATTTGCGCAAAATTCCTCAATAGTATGACAGCCGATTATATTTTTGCCTTTTGCCCTGCCGCCCACAAAGTTATCGACCTTTGAAACGGTACGATTGAAGCAGGCAACAGTAAAGCCCTTACTTTCCATATTAAGAATGAGATTTTCACCCATTACCGCTAAACCAATAAGACCAATATCAGCGTTTGACATTTGCAGGTACTCCTTTAATTATTGATTAAATCTGTTTTTATATGCCCATAATCCTATGCCGGGGTTTGGAATAAAGTAAATTCTTTCACCGTCTGGCATAGTATTAAAACCACAGTTTAGTTTTTCCGGATTATACTTCTTCAGCATATCAGACAAATTGGCGTAATTGAAATTCACCGATTCAATTTCCTGTTTTGAAAGTTTGCCGGGGCAGTATGTTATTTTAAATCTCCCTTCGTTTGAACCGTGAATAAGATGCGCTGCTGCGCTTAAATTTGCTTTTAATTCCTCGTTATTTTTAACAGCCTGCAGCACCTTTTCAGTGCCGATATAGCCGTATTTTCGGATAAGTTTGTCGATTTCCTTGTCTTCGCCGAATTCTCTTACTCCCGGCGCAAGCACTATCAATTCTCCATAGTCTGCCATCGCCATTCTTGTACGATAAATGCTTTTATTGCCCAGCCACGTGCTTTTGTATTCGTGCGAATCGAGATAAACAACCGCTTTTTCCAGCGGCTCATCGAGCATTGTAAAATTGACCTTTAAAGATAACCGGCAGGCTTTGTTGAAACATTCGATATCGTCGCCGATGAAAAGACCTCTGGTTTTTATATTATTCTGGTCATCTGCCGAGACAACGGTGAGGACGTAAACAATAGGCAATTTTTCAGCAAAATTTTCAGAAGCATAGTTCAGCACTTTTCTTACAGGCGTATCTGCCCTGCCCATAATTTTTTCCATATCGCATACCGCGCCGAGGAAATGACTTTTATTAATGCCTTCAGGGCCGCCTGTACCGACGAAGATGTTTTTATTGTAACTGGCCATTCCCGCAACTTCGTGCGGCACAACCTGGCCGATTGACAGAATCAAATCAAAACTGCCTTCGACAAGCAGTTTATTTACCTGAGCGGGCCAATCGCAATCCAGTTTATTATTGCTGACCTTCTTAACAAAGTCGGCGGGCACACGACCGAGCGTTACGGTATCAGTCCGCCAATTATATTTTCTGAAAAGATTCAGCGGCATCTTGCCATACATTCTTTTTATTTCCTCTTGTGTCATTGCAGAATGTGTTCCAACGGCAGGTAAACAATCGGTAAGCCTGTCACCGTAATATTGCCAGGCCATAAAGGTAAGCTCCCCTGCCCGCGAACAGAGGCGCGTAATGTCAGGGCCGATTACCAGAACCTTTTTGCGATTGCCAAGCTTATCGAGAGCAGATTGCAAACCCTCTTTGAGGTCTTCTGAACTCAAGTTTATTTGCGGATTTCCTTTGCCGTAAAGCAGCATTGCAGATTATATACCTTTATAAGCCTTTTAAATACAATAAGTTATGATGCAGTATTTGGTTCATATAAGGAAAAAGATTTTATATCAAAACTATAGTTTATTTGCAAGATTATTATGCTGGCGCGGTCTTGCGGATTCGCCTTCGGCCAGCAAGTGTTTGCTTTACAATGGTTGATAATCGGGTTATATTCAGAGCATACTTTTAGACAATGAAGATTGTAGATTGAAGAATGAAGATTTATAGAACGCCTGTGGCGGAATTGTTTTTAGCAATTTTCAATCTTCAATTTTCATTCTTCAATAAATGTGCCGATGTAGCTCAATGGTAGAGCACGGCTTTCGTAAAGCCGGGGTTTTGGGTTCGAGTCCCATCATCGGCTATTATGACAGAACCGCATAAAAAAATGATAACTGACACACCGAAAGAGATACTCGAAATTCAATATGATTTGTATCGCAAAATGAGTCCTGCGAAAAAAATTGAACTGATTTTCGATGCGATTCGCACGGGTCAGCTTCTTTCGATGGCGGGAATAAGAATGCAGTATCCTGATGCTGATGAGAAACAAGTCTGGCATATATGGGCAAAACGCCACTTGGGCGAGGAATTATACAACAAAGTCTATGGCGGCAGCAAAAAATGAATAATCCGCAGGACATAGCAGTATTGGAGAAACTGACCGATATTCTTGATGAATTGAATATTGCTTACGTCATTGGCGGGTCTTTTGCAAGTTCGGCTTACGGCGCGGTGCGTTTTACACAGGATGCCGATATTACAGTTGAACCGTTCGGGCAAAAAAATGATAAGTTTTTTGAAGCAATAAAAGAGGTTTTCTATATAAGCAAAGAAGCAATGTCTCAGGCACTGCAAAACAGAACAAGCTTCAACATCATACATCTGACAACCGCTTTCAAGATAGATATTTTTATTCAGAAAGATAATGAATTTCAAAGTCAGATGCTTTCTCACGGCAGAAAGCTGCCATTAGGCAAAACTGCAAAAAAAGTGTCATTTGTATCGCCTGAAGATATAATTTTGCTTAAACTTGATTGGTTTAAACAATCAGGGGGCAATTCAGAAAGGCAATGGTCTGATGTGCTGGGTGTTTTAGCTTCACAGAAGGATTCTCTCGATTTCGATTATTTAAAAACTTGGGCAAAAAAACTCGGATTAAACGAACTTCTTCAAAAGACAATAGCGGAATCAAATTTGCACTGATACCGGTCAAATCACTTCATCGGCTTTTAGAGAAAAAAATTAACAGCTTAGAAGAATCAGAGAAAAGACGATTGATGATATTTATATATTTTGGTATGATATGTAATAGATATTAGGAGATATGAAATGAAAAAAATAAAAGGTCAGGGTTAAAATTGAAATTCTAAAAGAGGAGTGAAAATGAACCTTAATAAAAAACAAAAAATTGTTTTTATGGATAGGAATAATAGCCTTTGCATGGTGGGGTTTTTATTGCAGTTCAGAAAGCGATAGGATACGTGGTAATGCTCCTAACTTTATACCTGCTGCTTTGGGAATAGTAGCTATAACTGTTGGCTTGATATTTAGTTTTAAAAAATAGAGGTGAAAAATGACATTCAAAGAAAATGTGCTAAACGGCATTGTGTATTTTTTAGTTATATATGTGACTATCGTATTTTTCTTTTTGATTATTGGGTTTTCCTTATCGATTTTGCGGCGGGTTATCAGGTGGTGGGGTACAAGAAAGTTAATTAAACATATAAAAATGGGGGCGCAATATTCATCAAACTTATCACGGACTCCATTTGATGATATCGAAAGAACAGATTTAATCAAACAGGCAGAATTTACGCTTAATACAACTGGGGAATACACAAACACCCCATTGGTTGATTGTCTAAAAGAGAGAATTGAATTGCTTAAAAACGGATGTACCAAAGAACAACTTGCAGAACATCAAAAGTTTTTTGATGTTGCCTTTGAAATAAATGAAAAAGTTAACGAGGCTTTACTACTTAACCAAGTGGATGCCGATTTTTTAAGATTTTTGGATAAAAAAATCAACGAATCTCAACAAGTAAAAGCAAAGAATGCACAAAGCAAAATTGTAGAAAAAGCAAGATGGATTAATCAGGCAGAATTTGTTCTTAAAGCAATGGGGAAATGCACAGATAATTATGTTAGTTATTACTTAAAGGATAAAATTAGACTACTTAAAAATGGAGCAACTAAGAAGGAATTGGCCGAACTTGAGACAATATATAGTGCTGTTTATGAAAGAATGAATGATGAAAACCTATAAACCGCACTTAATCCCGACAATTTTTTCAGTGGTTATGCTTCTGCTTGCCCTTGCAGATTGGCCTTATGGCTATTATACGCTTTTACGGTTTGTTGTCTGCGGTTCTGCAGCTTTTGTCGCTTATTTGGGGTATTCAGCGAAAAAGCGATGGATTGCCTGGACTTTCGGTATTATCGCGGTTCTTTTCAACCCCATTATTAAAGTTCATTTCGACAGGGATATATGGTCGTTTCTTGATATCATCGTGGCAATTGTCTTTGTTTTTACCTTTTTCAAATTGACTGGCATGCCAAAATGGAAGTAGAAAAACGCAAAAAATCGGGGTGAAAAATGGCTTTTAATAAAAAGCAGATAATTTGCTTGTGGATAGGGGTCGCAGAATTTTTTATTTGGATTTTGCTATGTATTGATTCAAAAAGCTATATGCGGCTATTTTGGCCGGTTCTGATATGGATAACCGGCTTGACAAGTGCGATGATATGGACAGTCGAAAAAGAGTCTCGTTTGAAAATGTGGCAAATTGTTGTTATAAATCTAATAATTGCCATACTGGTAATTATATTCATAGAAGGATCTATCACTTCCCCCCTCTCCGGTAGAAAATGAAGATTTCAACGTATAAAAAATTTGTCTTTGTGTGGTTATTGATTTCGGGATTGTATTTTTATATTTGGCTATGGAATTTTCTCAATTTTCCAGATCCTTCTTCGAGTTTCTTTGAACAATTCATTATTTTCATGGCCTCAGAACTCGTTATAACTTTCGTTTTTTACATTATCCTTGGAATAGGTTGTCTCATATTTGATTTTTTAAATTACAAAAAAAATTCATTATTGATATTGTCTCCCATAGTGATTGTTTTTAGTATTTTTTTAATTTTAAGTGCGATAGACTATTATTATCACCCAAAACATAAGAAGTTGGTATCAGATGAGCAAATAATAAAATTTATAAATGAAGAACATCATAAAGCTGAAAATTTTAAGATACAACACAAAATTTCAGACCCAAACTTTTCAAAATCTAACCCTTAATATTTGTTTTGCTTACCAGATTGTATTGAAAACACTATCAAAAGCATTTAGTGTAAAATCTCTGTGTTCTCTGTGAGCTCTGTGGCTAAAATAAAAAGAATCTCTCTGTAGCTTATTATATTTCTCTCGCTAAAGCGGCGGCGCCGATAATGCCTGCATCTTCGCCGAGCGTTGCAAAGCAAATCTCCACGGTATTTTCCTGCTTGATTTTCCAGATGTGCTGTTTGAAATAATATTTAATCCTGTCGATAAGTACGTCCCCCGCTGCAATCATACCCCCGGCAAAAACAATTTTTTCAGGCTCCGTGCAGTGCAGCGCATTTACACAAAGCACACCCAAAGCCTCCGCAGTCTTATCAGTAATCTTTTTGGCAAGCTCATCGCCTTTTGCCAGATGCTCATAGACATCCTTGCTGGTTATCTGGCCGTTCTTCTTTAATACGTCTTTCAGGCTTGAGTCTGCCCCTGCTTCTATTGCTTCTGCTGCCCTTTTTGCGGTACTTGCTGCTGATGCGTAAGCTTCAATACAGCCTCTCTGGCCGCAGCCGCATAACCTGCCGTTAATATTAACAATCGTATGTCCAAGTTCAGCACCGTTTCCGCCGCTGCCGTGCAGTAGTTTGCCGTCACTTATAATCCCGCTGCCGATACCCGTTCCGAGCGTGAAGAACACCATATTCTTTATATCTTTGCCCGCCCCTGCGACGAATTCGCCATAGCAGGCGGCATTAGCATCATTATCGAGAATCACCGGTTTGCCAAGTTTGTCTTTGAGCATTTTGGTTATCGGCACATTCGTAAATTTCGGCAGATTCGCACAGCGTATAATTATACCTTCCGAATATTTCGCAGGCCCCGGCGTGCCTATTCCAACAGCTTTAATCGTCTCCAGCGGCATATTTTTTTTGCCTGCCATTTCTTCTATTGCATCAACTATTCTGTCAATAACTATGTCAGGCCCCATATGCGCATCTGTGGGTATGGAGGTTTTCCACAGCAGGTTCATACCTGCCGCCAGGCAGCCGATTTTGATATTTGTGCCGCCTAAATCTATGCCTATGTAATTGTCATTCTGCATAACCATTAGGATTTTTGCTGTGCCATTTCCATGCGGTTTCAACGATTTTTTCAAGTTCGGGATATTTTACCTTCCAGCCGAGCTCATTTATCGCTTTTGCCGCATCTGCAGTTAATACCGGTGGGTCGCCCTCTCTGCGAGCGGCTTCTGTAACTTTGAAATTTTTACCTGAAACTCTTTTTACTGTTTCTATAACCTGCCGGACGGAACAGCCTTTGCCATTGCCGAGGTTATATATCAGCTCGCTATGTTTATCGAGTTTTTCAAGTGCCAAAAGGTGTGCGCTGCACAAATCTTCGATATGAATATAATCTCTTATACAAGTGCCGTCCTGCGTCGGGTAATCAGTGCCGAATATTTTGACATCTTCTCTCTTGCCCATCGCGGCTGCAATTACCAGCGGTATAAGATGAGATTCAGGATTGTGGTCTTCGCCAAGGCTGCAGTTTGCACCTGCACCGGCAGCGTTAAAGTATCTTAGGGCAGCATAGCGGAGTTTTCCGGTTTGGCTTTGGAAATGGCACATTTGTTCGACAGCCGATTTTGTCTGGCCGTAAGGATTTATAGGCCTTTTGGGAGCATCTTCCGTTATTGGGGTTTTTTCAGGGATGCCGTAAACCGCTGCGGAGCTTGAGAAGACAAACTTTTCAACACCGCATTCTTCCATTGCAGCAAGAAGTGTACGGGTATTACAAACATTATTACGGTAGAACTCGAGTGGGTTTTTAACCGATTCACTTACTTCGATAAATGCAGCGAAGTGCATTACCGCATCGATTTTCTTCTCTTTAAGAACCCTTACAAGAAGTTCAAAATCCGCCAAGTCACCTTTTATAAACTCGGCGTTTCCGACAGCCTGCTTATGGCCGGAGCTTAAATTGTCATACACAATCGGCTGATGACCTGCCTCGGCAAGCATTGCCGTCATATTGCTGCCGATGAAACCAGCGCCGCCACAAACCAGAGCCTTCATCGACTTTTGCCTTTGTTGATTTGCTGATGAATTTTTTTAAGAATATAAGCTTCAAGATTGCTGTCGCGCCCGATATCGACCCATTCCATAAGTTTCTCCTGGTCGTCTGAAAGCATTAACGTCTGTCTTGATTCGCTGCTTCTTGAGAACATACTGAACGCTCTTGTGGTGCTGTCAATCTCCCTTTCCGGTATTGAAAGTCTTTCAATCGTAACGTTACAATCAATGCAAAGCTGGTCGTTTTTTTGACTAAAGTTAAGCACCGTTGTTCGCTGGATACTGTGAAGGTCTGCCAAAGCCCTGCTATATCCGTCGCGGTTGTCCTTTCTCCAAAACTCGAAGGACTGCCCGCCGGACAGCGGTTTTGTACGCATTAGGCCGGTAGCTATATCAGCTTTATCTACGATAAAATTCATCCTTAGCAGGACCAGCTCACTGTGCTTCATAGCTGATTGTAAGTCCAGATTGGCCAAACAGATAGGCTCGCGGCGAACCTGCTTTTGCGCGCAGCCGAATAGGAAACCAATCGCCGTAAACAGCGCCCAGATAACAACTTGCTTTGCCATAGTTCAATCCTTTAAAAAATGGGTTCCAGAGATTATAAACTGTAAATCACAGAGTCTCCAGCGAAATCTTCAGGCCGTTTAAAGGCCTTCCCCGCCTGCGCGAGGACAAGTTTAAAATCTCACAACCACCTAAAAATGGGCGTTTTTGAGGGCAAAAACGATGCCTCTAAAACCAAACAGAAGAGATCTCAACCCAGAGGGTACCAAAGGAGGGTCGGAAGGGAAAAATCGAAAATCGAGAGTCGAAAATTGAAATAGGTAAAAGTGAATAGTGAAAATTGAAAATTTTAGGAGCCGCTAAAGGCGGATTTATTTGTATAAAAAAACTCGCCATAAGTCATTTAAATGCACTAAAAAAACTGACGTAAGTCCTTAACTTTTTTCCAAAATAAAAGAGTTATAAAAGAATTTTTTAACAAAAAGCGCATGTTTTTTTTAAATTCGCGCAAGTTTTAAAAATCAGGCCAAAAATGAGGGTGAAAAATTGCGCATTTGGTCGAAAAACGTGCGCTTTTTGCAAAAACTTTTTGGAATATGCGTTTTTAGCGAAATTCTTATCAGAAAAAATGCGCGTTTGGTCGAAAAACATGCGCATTTTGTAAAAATAGTTATCGGTTATCAGTTATCAGAAATTCGGTTATCCGCTATCGGTTTTGCGGACAATTTCATTCAAGTTTCAAAATCAGCCATGGATTTTTACGGTATTTTTTCACCACCGAACCACAGAGGTGTAAAAAATTCCGAATTAAAAAACACGAATTCCGAAACAATGGCAAATTATCAAAATTTGCAATTAAACGCTGCGCGGATTGAAGCGAAAAATGATAGTTGATAATCCCGCCGTCGTTCCCAAAAAACTGTGGCGGGCAAGTATCAATCAAAGTGAAAAAAAGCCGACATATAAAAAACACCGGATATTTAGCATAAAAATGATACTTGATAACTATCAAGCAAAGATGAGGAGAGCAATAGAATTAAAAATTCAAAGTTGAAAATGCAAAACCAAAATTCAAAAATTAAAATTAGACCCCGCAACACTGCGCGGATTGAAATTTAAGTGAAAAACGATAGTTGATAACTATCAATCAACGTGTGGGAAAACCGACAAGTAAAAAATAACTGGTCTGAAAAGCAATAGTTGATAATTATCAATCAAAGTGAGGGATAGACAAGAGTTTAAAAGTTAATCTGCCGGAGGCGGACTAAAAAAAGTTGCAGTTGCCGGCGAGGGCTGCGATGACCCCGATGAGAACCTAAAAGGAACACATCCCGGTGAGATAGTTTTAAAGGAAACATCTCACGGGACAGGTCTCACGGGGCAGGGGAACATTCGATTACCGAACCGAAGGCGGCAATTGCCTGCCAAAGTCTGAAATTTTTCCGTTGACTTTAGAAAAAGCAGGGGTAGAATTTGAATCTGCATTGAGGAAAGACATCATAGGAAGAAAGTGACTCGTCGCTGGTGACTCGTAACTCGTAGTCGCTACGGTGGATTTGCGAAGCAGCGAGCCCCGATGAGATAGCAGCGGCATCTCACGGGGTGAAAATGAGCAACAGTAGAAAATTAAAAATATTTTAACATCGTGGACTTTTTTGATAGCCCCATTGTCCCTAATTATTTCCGATTTATTTTATTTATTTTTGGGGCGGTAGATTTTCAGTATTGCTCTGCTCAATTCAGAAAAGTTTAAAGCGTATCAGTGTGGCAGCCTCTGCCGAATCCGAATCCAATCTGTTAAACGTCGCCCTTCCAATTTCAGAGTCTGGTTTCCATCTCGGACATAGGTTTCTTTATCCAAATGTGTAATTTCCTTACAGGCTTTGACCTCTACTTGGCAAATAACTTTACCGTTAAATTCTTTAAACGTTATATTAATTTGACCGACTGGTTCTGGGTCAAATTGGTTCCTAATGAAATCACGCAGCCTCAGTTGAAACCCATCCTGGTTTTTTTTATGAACAAACATGAAGTCCTCTTTCAACCCTTTAATATTACCATCGTCGGAAACGCCTATTAGCAGGGTTCCGCCCTTTGCATTAAGAAATCCAACTATAGTTTTTAGCGATTCCTTCAAAACATCTTCATCTTTCTGCTCAGTATAAATGCTATACATTAAGGTCTCTTTAAATTCCAGTGTTTGTCCTTCTGCTTGTTGCACCATCCATCTACCATCGTCGGTTTCCTGAAATTTAATTTCCTGCTCTGTTTCTGCTGGCTCTTGCCTTACTTCCGTCTCTACAACTTTCTGGATTTTCTTGATTTTGTATATGGCATCAGATAGCGTTGCCGGCTCGGCGGTCTTTATGGCTTCTTGGATTTTCTCTGTGTCAATATAGGGTTTCATAAAGGGCAACCAAGGCGTTAAATCTGTATCCAGTTGAATTATCAAAGGCTGAATATAGTTTTTCCAGTAGAGTTGTCTTTGTTTGGCTGTATATTGATTCAGGAATTGCCGAAACTTCTTTTCGTCAAAGTTATATCTTGCAAATAATCCTGTATGCTTGTTGGGGTTATACCACTCAATTCGCTCGGGTTTCTCACCGCAATCATCGGTATATCGATCTCCGAGATTCTGGGCAAATCGGCCACTATTCAGTGACCCTGTTAGCGTAAAATAACTATCTACTATGCCGAAGTTATTCTCGCATTCTTCTCTATTGGTGTAGCTTAACCGAAGAAGATAAAGAGCGATATCTGTGCCCGCCTTGATAGCTTCAGACTGCACTTGTGTTAGAAAGCTCTTTTTTTTAAGCTGCTCTACTTCCCGCTTGAGCTTTTCAGCTTGTTCGATTAAGGCTTTAATGTCATTCAAATTTGGCTTCACCATCCCTTACATCTTAAGCGAAAGCGGTCTAAAAGGCAATAATTGGCTATGAATTTCCTTGCGTGTCAGCAGGAAATATTCTATAATGACACGGTTATCAACGGAGAAGTAAGGAAATGCGATGTTGTTTTGAGGGTTTTCCAGCCGTTTCCAATCCAGCGGTGTTTCTACGCATGTTGTTCGGGAATTATCAAACATTAACAATTTTTGAAAGGGAGAGGTGATGAAAGGAATAGTGATATTATTTATTTTGGTGGGTGTATTTTCTGCTGCCAATGCAGACGTTTTGGATGTCCACACCGATATGTCAATCTATAATGGTTCTTATGAAGGTGGTCAGATCCGAAATGGATCAACACTGGATATGTACGGAGGAACCATAACATCCGTTTTTGGACTTAGCTATGACTCACCAGAAAACATGTTAAATATGTACGATGGGTATATCCATTCTATTTCAGCTGGAGGTGGTATAATAAACATGTATGGTGGCGAAATTGAATATCTTGATGCAGGTATAAATAGTGTTTATTTATATGGTGGTAACATTCATACTATGGGAAGTTCTGATGCTCCAATACATGTTTATGGATATGGTTTTCAGTACATAGATAACCCTGGCCCAATTGGTCTTAACGATGGTTACTTAATCGGTTATTGGGAGGATAACACTTCTTTTGACATTAGATGTGATGATTCTGCTGGTCTCTACAGCACTTATTATGACCATGTCATTTTACATGAAGTCCCCGAACCCGCCACGCTTTTATTGCTCGGCTTGGGCGGATTGGTTTTAAGAAGAAAAAAACATTAACAATTTTTTGGAAAGAACTGAAGATGAAAAAGATTCTAAAGCGACTGTTGTTAGTGCTGAGCGCGGTGGCCGTGCTGGGCCTGGCCGGCTGCGATAATGACAAAGGCCCTATGCAGACAGCAGGCGAAAAGACAGACAATGCCGTCGAGACGGCCGGCCACGCCGTCAAGGGCGCCGCTGAGAAAACCGGCGACGTTATTAAAGCAGGTGCTGAAAAGACAGGCGATGCTGTTAAAGGCGCTGGTGAGAAAACCAAAGACGCAGTGGACAACACGGTCGATTAGAGGCCGCCGGAGGCGGAGAACAGTTGAGCAGGTGAGCAGTAGAACAGGTGACCCCGCACCTATTTGTACCGTGATTTTGCACATTATCAAATCGCAGGGCAACTTCATAACTAATTCATTATTATTACTGTTCTTATGCACAAAACAAATAGATGCGGGGCCAAGGAAAATTACAGTTGCTGGCGAGGGCTGCGATGACCCCGATGAGATAGCTACGGCATCTCACAGGGCAAGGGAACAAGCAATATTACGCAGTCCTTAAGGGACGGAGTAAAGTAAAAATAATTCCGAACCGAAGGCAGCAACTGATTCCGCTTTACCCCTCATTCACATTCGGGGCTCTGTTAACCCCCAAAAAATCATTAAGGTAAAGCAACCGTTTTTGTCCCCGGTGAGGTAGTCTAAAAGATATTCCAGGAAGCAGCCTTAGGACACCTCACAGGGCAGGCGAAAAAACTAAATTCTAAATCCTAACTCCTAATTTTAGATGGAGTTATAAATATTTGATTTAAAAATCAGAATTTGACGAAGTAATATATGGCAATGAAACAGATGTGCTCAAATAGCTCAAAAAACGAGGTTTTTTGGGACTATTCCCGCCAAAGGCGGGAATGATGCCCCCGGCACAGGTCCGGGGGTTAATCTTTTTGGGTAGAGTTTATTAGATGTCTATACAGGTTCAAAATTTAAATACGAAACTGGCAGAACAATCGCTGGGCAAGATTGTTAAGGCTTTCCTCGATTACCTTAATATCGAGGCAGGACTAAGCGAAAATACAATACTCGGTTACGGACGCGACCTTAGAGACTTTGCCGGCTACTGCCTGTCGAAAAGCATTAAAAAGCCCGACAGCATACGCACTGAAACACTCTTCGGCTATGTAAAAAACCTTGCTCGGCAGAACAAGGCCGAGGCTTCTATAAACCGCGCTGTAGTTGCGATAAAGATGTTCCTGCGATTCTGCAAAATGATGGGGCATATAGAAGATGACCTGACCGTCTTTTTGGAAAGCCCAAAACTATGGCAGAAACTGCCCATAGTCTGCAATAAAGACCAGGTTGCGAGACTCCTAAGCTCGCCTGACGAAAAAGAACCTTACTATCTTAGAGACCGCGCCCTCTTGGAGCTGCTTTACGCTACCGGAACAAGGGCAAGTGAGATCGCAGGCCTGAGAGTCGGCGATATAAATTTAAAAATCGGTTATGTCCGGTGCCTCGGTAAGGGGAAAAAAGAACGGGTAATCCCGCTTAACAGGACCGCAGCAGAGGCAATCGAAGAATACATTCGCCAGCTAAGGCCCAAGCTTGTTAAGCCTGCCAGCAAAGATTGCCTGCTTTTAAGCAGGACTGGCAGGCCGCTTAGCAGGATTGAAATATGGCGGCTGGTAAAGAAATACGCGCGGTTGTCGGGCTTGCCCAGGCAAATGACGACGCATACGCTAAGGCACTGCTTCGCAACGCATCTTTTAAGCGGCGGAGCGGATTTACGCAGCCTGCAGGAGATGCTCGGCCATGTTGATATAGCAACAACACAGATATATACACACGTTGACCAGGAAAGACTGAGAAAGATGCATAAAAAGTACCATCCAAGACCATAAGAAATTTAAAATTTAATATTTAAAATTTCAAATCAACTTATATATGTTCACAGGGACTGCTAAAGTTTGTATTCATCTTCAGGGTGTGATGACCTTGAAGGACAAAAGAAGAATCGTCAAGAGCCTGATTGGGAGACTCAAGAGCCGGTTTAACGTTTCCGCTGCGGAGATTGACAGGCTCGATAATAAACGAATGGCGGTTATCGGGTTTGCAGTTGTATCAAACGACAGGACGTTTACCGTCAGCCAGCTCGATACGATTATGAAGTTTATATACAACGATGGGAGATTTTATGTTGGTGATGTGAAAACCGATGTGTTTGCATTTGAAGAAGATTAAGACCGCTCACTTACGTTCGCGGCTCTGAACCCCCCACCGCGGGGGTGGGGGCTAAACGATTTTTGAATTATTAGAGGGGACCTTTAGAGATTTCCATAAGAGAATCTGAATCAGGCCGGCTGTAATAATGACGGCACAGGCAAATTTATACGGCGAATATCTGCCAAAGGCGTCGCTGAGCATTCCGCCAACGATAGAGCCCGTTGCAAAACCGGCGCCTAAGAGCATTTCGTGAACGGCCATAAGGCCTGAGCGCTTTTTGCCGCCTGAGACGCCATAATACTGATGTGAGCTGTATGCGACACTATAACAAATGCTGGACAGGCCTGCCGCCAAAAGCTGGATTAAGAGATTAGCGGATAGAATAATCATGAGCATACATATTACAAGCAAGGCCTGCGATGCGGCAAAAAGGCCTTTTTTGTAGTGCCAGTAATGACTTCTGCCCATCAGCCAGAAAACCACGATATTGAAAATGCACATAATCGCTACCGACCAGCCGTAAACCGATTCAGGAAAGCCAAGCTCGAATTTATACAGAATGCCGAGCTGGCTCCTGAATATTCCCACGCATATAAAGGTTGCGAGGAGCGCGACGCGAGACATCCAGAGAAATTGCCTCTTTTCCTGCAGGGGTTCCTGCCTGATAGAGTCGGGGGCATTGTTTTGCTGCGGCTGGGGGTCTTTGCTTATGCACCTGGCGGCAGAGGCCGCTACAAAACAGCCGATTGCCATTAAACCGGCGATTGCGAGCGGCAGAAGATAATCAATTTCCATAAGATAGCCGCCGACAATCGGCAAAACCATATTTGCGCTTGCCCAGGTTGCATTGTAAAAGCCCAGCCTTCTTGTAAGCTCAGCGCCTTCGTGGCCCGTCGATATCCAGCCCATCATTACCGGCCAGAAAAACGCTGTGATAACGCCGGTCATCGACATCAGGAAAACCAGCCATGTTATGGGGCTGGGGAATATGCCGCTGCTATCCCCATAGTGGACAGTAGCCAATAAGCCGATTACAACAAAAATTTGCGCTGCGGTACTGAGCACCAGGACCTTTTTGGGTTTGAAACTGTCGATTACCGTGCTGAGCAGAATACAAAAAATGACATATACCCCCATCTGCCCCATAAAACAGAGCCCTACCTGGGTGTCACTGCCGCCCAGAGCCTTGACGATAAACGGCATAACAAGCCATATGAGCTGAATGCAGGAGCTCATAAAAAAGGTCGCAAGGCACAGCCGCAGAAAATTTTTATCTTTGAATAACTGCTGCATAGATAATTATCTTCGCAGAAAACTAATCGGCTATAAAATTTTTCTTTTAAACAAACAAAATAACAATGTAGAATATAAACAGTTAGTTTTGATGGTTTATCTTATGCCTGAAATAAAAACAAATGTTCGTATCGGCACGAGCGGCTGGTATTACAATCACTGGCACGGCCTTTTCTATCCGAAAACCATTGCAAAACACAAATGGTTCGAGCATTATAGCAAACAATTCGATACTGTCGAGATTAATAGCTCATATTACCATTTTCCTAAACCTGAAAACGTCAGGAAATGGTACAAATCCGGCCCGGAAGATTTCATTTATGCCGTCAAGGCAAATCGGTATATAACACACCTGAAAAAGTTAAGAAATGTCGAGAGTCAACTTACTGATTTTTTACAGACAGTATCTATCCTGAAGGAAAAGCTCGGGCCGGTTTTGTTTCAGCTGCCGCCATCGCTGCACAGGGACTTTTCGCTTTTGAAGGATTTCCTGTCGCTGCTCGACGATAAGACTGCCTCAGTTTTTGAATTTCGGCATAAAAGCTGGTATGAGGATAAATGTTTTTCACTGCTCGATGATTTCAATGCAGGACTTTGCATGCACGATATGGCCGGTTCGCAGACGCCTCGTGTTGTTACAGGCAATATGATTTACATAAGATTCCACGGCACAAGCGGCAAGTACGCAGGCTCGTATGATAAAAAAACTCTTGCCGGCTGGGCGGGATGGATAAAGAAAAACAAAAAAGCAAAGGATTGCTTCGTCTATTTCAATAACGATTACAAGGCCTATGCAGTCAAAAATGCAAAGACGTTAATAAAAATGCTAACCGGCTGAGAGGCACAGTCCCCTGCCGGCAGCGTATCTTCGCAACTCATCGATATACTCATAATCGGGCAGAAGATTAATCTCAGGGTGCTTGGCTGCCAAATGGCAGGGTCTGTACTGAGCCATAATATTTATAAAAGTCGAAGCGGAAATTTCATCGGCCAGGAAGTCAATAATTTTTTTACTGCCGGCCACGTTATTCGGCAAGACAAGATGCCTGACTAACAATCCCTTTACGGCAAGGCCGTTTTTTATAATTAAATCTCCTTTTTGCCTGTGCATTTCCCTGACAGCGGTAAAATTTATCTGAGGGTAATCTTTTGCATCCGAATATTTTGCCGCAGCGGAGTCATCGGCGTATTTCATATCGGGCATATAAATATCAACGAAATCCTCGAGCAGTTTGAGCGTTTCAATACTGTCGTAGCCGCCTGAGTTATAGACTATCGGCAGGTTTAAACCATTGTCGCGGGCGATTTGGATTGCTGCCGCCGCCTGCCAGGCAACATGAGAGGGACTTACAAGATTTATATTGATGCAGCCCCGCCGCTGCAGGCCGAGCATAATTCGAGCAAGCTGCTCTATCGAGATTCTTTCGCCGCGTTTGAAATGACTAATATCGTAATTCTGGCAGAAAAGGCAGCGAAGATTACAGCCCGCGAAAAATATAGTGCCTGAACCGCCATCGCCGACCAGCACAGGCTCTTCGCCAAAGTGCGGGCCCGCCGAGCTGACAGAAGGCTCAAGACCAATCCCGCAGTATCCGAGCTGTCCTTCTTTTCTTTTTACAAGGCAGTTTCTCGGGCATAATTTACAGGGACTTGAAAGAACAAAAAGTTTCTCGATTGACTCAGCGGACATATATCGAAGCATCGGGATTAAACGGATTTGTTCTCATCGCAAGGCTGAACAGGTACGGGTATTGAGCCTTCAGGTACTTCATATATTCGAGCCATTCGGAGATGACGGCCTGGTAGGCCCTTTTCATATCGCCGAGAAGGTGCTTTATGTCGCTTTCGGGCAAACCCTTTAATTCTTTCCTGTGAATCAGCTCTTCGGTAAGGTGGAAAATCGACCATAACATATCGGTAAAGCCATCGTGCTCGAGCAGGTTTGGGTTTTCGAGCAGCCGCATCAGGAATTTTCTCTTGTCAAGAAGATATGTCCGAAGCTCCTGGAGGTCGGCTTTGTCAATCTGCAGGTCGTATTTGTGTTTTCGCAAAGCCTCGGTTGCCGATGCAAATTTTTCATCCGTCCAGTCGTCCTTGATTACAAGCTGCTTGCGTATCGCCTCGCCGTCCGCATCAAGCTCGAAAAATCTTTCGGCAAGCTGCGTTCCCGTATCGCTGAAGAAGGTGCCGATGACCATATTCAGCTTGGCCATTTTGCTTTTCTTCTCGCGAATGTTGAGCAAATTGTGAACTATCAGGGTAACAAGCAGCACTTCTATCGGCACAAAGGCTATATCACCCAGCAAATATATAAAGATGTGATGGGCATCGCGGAATATAAAAAAATGCATAAAATAAAAAACCGCTGAAAGAATTATCAGCACAATTCCGAAAACTATCTGCCATCTGTGGAATTTCATAGTCTTTCACCTCATCATTAATCTGCCAGCCAGCTTTTGCCGATTGTTACATCGACTTTCAAAGGCACGTTAAGTTTTATCGCATTGGTCATTTCACCGCTGAAAACTCCGGCAAGTTTTTCAGCTTGCCTGCCGTCGGCATCGAAGACCAGCTCGTCGTGAATCTGTAAAATCATCTTCGCAGGAAGTTTTTCATCTTCAATTCGTTTTTGAATCCTTATCATTGCAAGCTTTATCAAATCGGCAGCGGAGCCCTGAATAAGCGTATTTATAACGAGCCTGTCGGCCTGCGAACGTTTATTTGCATTTTTACTTTCAAGACCGGTAATATTTCTCCTCCTGCCGCAGATAGTCTCGGCATAACCCGTCTTTTTTGCCTCTATTATAGCGTTCTTTTTGAACTGCTGAATGGATTTATAGCGTGCAAAATAATTATCAATGAATTTTTTGGCCTCGGCAATGCTCATACCTGTTGTTTTACTCAGGCCGAAAGGCCCCTGCCCGTAAATGAGGCCGAAATTTACCGCTTTGCAGCGTGAACGCATCTCGGAGGTTACATCTTTAATATCGACATTATAAATCTGTGAAGCGACAAAGGTGTGAATGTCTCTGTCCTGCTCAAATGCTTTTTTCAGTTCCTTGTCGCCGCTGAAATGCGCAACCATTCGCAGCTCAATCTGTGAATAATCAAGGCTTAAAATTTTATCGCCTTTCTTTTCCGTTATAAATGCGGCGCGGATTTTTTTGCCTATTTCAGTCCTGATTGGAATATTCTGCAAATTCGGGTCGGATGAGCTTAATCTGCCGGTAGCCGTTATTGTCTGGTTAAATGATGCGTGCAGTCTGCCGGTTCGCGGGTTTATGAGCGAGCCGAGCTTGTCGGTATAAGTGTTCTTGAGTTTGCTTAACTGGCGATACTGGAGTATCTGCTCGATAATCGGATGCCGGCCGGCAAGGGCATCAAGAACGCCTGCATCGGTACTGTGGCCTGTCTTGCCTTCCCGCAGCGATTGTAAGCCCAGCCGGTCAAAAAGCACTTCCGAAAGCTGCTTTGGCGAGTCAATATTAAACGGCCCGCCGGCAAGGGCATAAATTTTTTCGGTTATTTCTTCAAGGTGCCTGCCTATCTCGATTGACATTTGTTTCAAGACCCCCACTTCGACCTTTACGCCGTTAAGCTCCATTATCGTCAGCACCTCAACGAGCGGCATTTCAATTTCTTCAAAAAGCTGTTTGAGCTTTGGTTCTTTTTCAAGTTTTTCGTTTAGATACCGATAGAGCTGAAACGTCATATCGGCATCTTCGCAGGAATAATCGCAGGCTGATTCGGTATCGACCATCTCGAAGCTCATCTGGTTTTTGCCTTTGCCGATAAGGTCTGAAGTCGGAATTTTTTGATAATTCAGAAAATCCATCGCCATATTATCAAGCGAATGACTTCGTCGCTCGGCATCGAGTACATAAGAGGCTATCATCGTGTCAAACATCAGCCCCTTTAGGGGCATTTCGCAGTTTGCCAGAACAATCATATCGTATTTTGCGTTCTGGCAGATTTTTTTAATTTTCTCATCGGCTAAAATCGCCGCCAGTTTCTGTCTGACGGCAGGCAGCCTCAATGACTTGGTTCCCATTGAAGCTTTTACTGCAAGATAATAGGCATTGTGCTGCTTGAAGCAGAAACTTATTCCCACGAGCTCTGCGCGATGAGCGGAAATGGACGTTGTTTCCGTATCGACAGCAAAAAGTTTTTGTTTTTTAAGCTCCGAAGCAAAATCATCAAGTTTTTCAGGAGTGTCTATTAAGCGATAATTGTGTTTAACGGTTTTTATCGAATCAACTCCCGTAGTCAAAAGGGTTTTTACAGCCGGTTTTTCTTCTGTTTCTTTTGTTTTTTTAACTTCCGCAGGCGACAACCCCAACTGTGTCAAAAGCCTGTTAAAACCCAGCTCAGTAAAAACCGCAGCAAGTTTTCCCTCATTGAACTCTTTGACGGCAAAAGTCTTTTGGTCGAGGTTTACGGGCAGAGAGCAGTCTAATGTTACAAGTTTTCTGCTCAGAAAAGCAGTATCTTTTGAGTTTCGCAGGTTATCACCCCTTTTGCCTGTGATTTCATCGGCGTGTTTGTAAACATTCTCAAGCGAGCCGTATTGTTTTACCCATTCCATCGCAGTTTTCGGCCCCACATCTGCAACGCCCGGCACGTTATCGCTCGTATCGCCCTGCAGGGCAAGCACGTCAATAAACTGCTGTGGCTCAAGGCCGGTTTCTTTTTTGAAAGACTGGGCATCGGTAACCGTATCGGTCTTGATGTCATACATATAAACGCCCTTATTGCCCAAAAGTTGGAGCATATCCTTGTCTTTTGTGCAGATATAAACATTGATGTCCGCCTTGGCGCCTTTTAAGGCAAGTGTGCCGATTATATCATCGGCCTCGAATGTACTTTTGCGAATCATCGGGATATTCATCGCATCGAGTATTTGTTCGATACGGCTTATCTGCACCGGCATTTCATCGGGCATTGGCGGCCGTTGTGCCTTGTATTCGGGATAGATTTCAGCTCTGAAACTGGGCTCTTTGGAATCCATCGCGACGACGAGCATATCCGGCTTTTTGGTTTCGAGAAGCCTGAGAATCATTGTAGTAAAGATATATGTTGCTTTTGTAGGTTCGCCGGCCGGGCTGGTCAATTTCTGGCTCATCGGGGCGTAAAACGCCGCATAAATGTGTGCATGACCATCAATTATATATAAAGTACGTGGTTTTTCAGCCATAACAAAGAATATATTTGCCGGCCGGCGGTAATGTCAAATGAATAATCCTTCGCAGGGGACAAAACGGGTAAAATCTCATTGCTTCCGCTGATGAACCGTAATCCAGTTTTCAGATTGCGGTGTGTATCCGGCAATACTCATATCCCAGCGATAAACCGGCTGCCTGTCAGGATATATCTTGATTATGCCGACAACATTGTAAAAATCTCGAATATACGAGTCAGCCCAGTCGAAAATAGTCATTATCGAATCTTTCCGAACCAGCCATGATAAGCTAACCTTGACGAAAACCAAAAATTCCGGTCTGGCCGACTCAATTTCCTGAATCATCTCCTTTTGCATTTGAGCGGCATAATCGTGGGCTTCCATCAGAGGATAGGTATAAATATAACGAGTCGCAGAACGCCGGCCCAAATAAAAATAAATCTGCGGTTCGGAGCCGATGACGACAATGCTGTCGTCAGCATGGGAATTGGTACGGATAAATTCAGCTATTGAGAGCGACTCCGGAAAGGGATTAGGCCCGTAAATCCGGCGGCAGATCTCTGCAGGGCTGCCGTCAAACAGGTATTTCTGCTGGTCAAACAGCGTATAACCGACCATGCCGATACCGGCCAGGGCGATGACAATGCCGCGTCGCAGACCGCCCTTGCAGCCGGCGGCCCAGTCACAAAAACCGGTGAAGCCTGCGCCTGCCGTAACTGCCACAGCAGGCAAAAGAAAAATGAAATAGTGCTTGCGAAAATAAAAACCCGGACAAACACAGAGAAATGAAAAAACCAGTAAGCCAATGACAAAAGGCATCTGCTCGCGAAGGCGACTATCGAACAGAATCCGCAGCAACCCCAGCAAAGTGAGCAGCCATATAGGAATTGCCGAGTTGATTATAGGTATAAATTTATGCAGGAGATTTGCAGGGACTGAACCGAGCGGAACTAAAGCCGCATATTTGCCGGCATAAACAAATGTCCAAAACCAGAATTTATCAAAAGCACCAGCCCGCCAAAAAAGAAAGCAGGTGATGCCAAAAGGCACTATGAACCCTGCCGCGAAAACAACCTGATTAATAATAAATTTTTTCCACCGAACAGGTCTGCAGCGAAGGTCACAATAAAGCAGATACAGCGCAGCGAAAGCGGCAAAAAATATACCGTTCTGCTTGATGACAAGTGCCAGACCAAAAAGCAGCCCAGCGGTAAAAATAACCGGCAGGCTGCGTCGCTGGACAGGCAAAGTCAACAGGACAGCACCGACAAGAGCCGGCAGAATCAAAAAATGCTCAGAGTTAGCTGATAACCCAAGAACGGGTTTTATCAAAGACATAACTGCATACGCCGCGGCTGCGATGACGGCCGCGAGGCTGCCGAACAGGCGTCTCGTCAGCAGAAAGATAACAAAAATTGTTGCGGCATTGACTATTAACAGGCCGAGGTGAATGGCTGTGCATGTCTGACCGAAAACCGCAAGGATAAGAGCGTATATAGCATAGGTACCGGGCAGCTTCTGACTACAGGCCGACAGATAAGGCGGCACACCCTTTAGCATCATTTGCGCAACATAGGCGTATTCACCTTCATCACGTTCGAGAGGCATAGCCGCCAGCCTGCCGCGGATGGCTGCCGCGCCGATGATTACCAGCGCTAATGCCGCCCAGCACCACAAGCCGGATTTGTCCGGATTCTTATCCATAATTGCCTGTAATTCTATTGAAATATCGCTGCCAGACAAGCGGAATCTGGCTCTTCTAAAAATATCAATATTTACAAAATTATACTTGATTTTAGTTAAAAATAATGTAAAATACCCATGTAATTTGACAAATAGTGAATTTATAGG
>CAZUEO010000023.1:0-40012 GCA_964619675.1 uncultured Planctomycetaceae bacterium
AAAGGTACTATCGACTTTGCAATGGATTTAGTCGAATACGCAAACGTCGTTGTCGCTCCCGGCAGGGCGTTCGGTGAAAACGGCGAAGACTATATGCGAGTCGCACTTGTCGAAAACGAAAACCGTCTCCGCCAGGCTATCCGAAATATCAAAAGATACGTGCAAAAAGGATAAAATTTTCGGCCAGAGAGTATAATACGATATTTTTTTGCCTGCTCACCTGTTCTAATCTGCACAGCAGGTTTTTCATCAATGTTTGTCTGGCTCACTGCTTTTTCACCTTCAACCCCATACCCATACTTTCCGTCATCTGACGTCTCTCGCTTGATGCCCCGAACGAACATTTATTATCACCATATTGGAAGGTAGAATACCTGGGTAATACTCGAAAGATGTAGAGTCGTTCAAGTCAGAGGTGTCTTCTTTTCCGACGCCAATCGACAAACCATTACCATTGAATTGGACACGATACTCACCCGGCTGCCTGATATCATATTGTTTAGTGATATCAAACTGGTCAAATAAAGTCTTGGTTTCACCTGGTTTAATAATAACTGCCGAGCCATTTGTTTGAAAATATTCAGCCATATACTTTACTTCTTTCCCCTCAGGTCCCTCAATGGTCATTGAATTATTCACAGCCACCTGCTGACAATCGTAGTTCAATATTGAATCGCCTTGATTGACTAACTGCAGACTAAAATATATGGGTTCTCCTACCACAAATTCCTTTCTTTTTGTAGTTAATAATGTCCTGACCCCTTTAAGTCTCGGAGCCAACTCTTTGATTAGCCGGTCTTTCTCTTGGGCAACTCGAAATATCTCTTGCCTTTCGTCGGCAAGCCAGGTTTTAAACGGAATCGCAGGAAAATCGATTTCCCAATTTGCCTTTCCTTCTAGTTTTCGTGCCTTCCATACCCAGAACACATCTCTCGGCAGATCCGGCTGTGAGATTCTAACATCAAAAATATATGCAAAGTATTTTGGAGCCTGTTGCCAATAGCCAATCCGAGGATCGCGCAGCTTATTTAAGATTTCCTTAACAGGAACTACAGTATTAAAGAAAGATTCTGCTGTTGGATATTGTTGGGCTTTATCAATTACGCTTATTGAGCACACAGATAGTGCTGTCTTCCAATCCGATTTTTCCAAGGCATGCAAGTATAGATTGATTAGATTAGCAGCCTTCGGATTGAGCGCCTCTACTCGGCTCTTACCTCCTCTGGCCATTAAGTTGTATTTATCACCTTCAACCTCAATTTGCACATCGGTTTTATTATTGGGGTCTTCAGTGTTGTAAGCATTTGTTTCAACTATCCTTTGAAGTGAACTTTCTGTGTCTATGACAATTGTGCCGTCCATTATGGCGTAATCTAATTCCATACACTGCTGATATACCGACTTTAACAAAAGTTTTAGCACCAGATTCAGCGGAACGCCGGACATCGGGTCTAAACCTATCCGTGTTTTTCGTTCGACACAGGCGTTGTTGTCCAGATTGTTCCAAATCACAATAATATTTAATGGCGGATTAACAGAATGCTTTAGAATCTCTATTGCTTCCGAAAAAGGCATATCCGGCGAAAAGGGAAGGTCAACCTTTGTCTGGAGCTGATTTTTGATGGCATCGTTTTCAATTTGCATATCTGGTTTCGGGGTTCCAACAACTGAGGTTATGGTTGAAATATCCGGCATTTTTTGGCCGGAGCCTTTTTTGGCAAAATATAAGCTGCCGAAGCTGCCGCCGCCATCGGCTGGATAGAAGCTCAGGTGAAGCCAGCCTGCTTTTTTGTAGGTAAAGATTCTGGTAAAATCACCTGTGCCGCGTTTGACAAGCGGACCCTGTTCGCTGTCAATTTCGCCGTTGGTAGCGTAAATATGAAGCCTTGCACTGTCGGCTGAAGATAATTTATATTTTCCTTTTATAGTGTAAGTCTGGCCGGTTTCAATGTTGTCGGTATTGGCGAGAATTTCGGTTATTTCAATTGAATCACCCTGCAAAAACGCCTGTTTTGTGATTTCAAAGTCGATTGGATATACACCCTGACCGGTGGGGGTTTTTGTTCTGGTTTGCATAAAGGGTTCTTCTTTATATATCTCTTTATAGAGATTTCTGGCCAATTCGCCTTTTTTATCTTCAATGCTCAGATAGGGATCGAGGTATTTCTTTATTACTTCCTTATTTGCTCCGTGGGTTAGTCCCCATCTAATTCGATCAGCAAAATTATGTGAATTGCTTTCGTCCAGTGCCATTTCTACAAGCCGTTTGATAATTTGCTCATCCTTATTAGTAATAACCGAAAGCCCAAAATAAACCACTTGGTATCGAACATCTCGACTTTGGTCTTTTGATAATCGTAGTAATATTTCAATTGCTTCTTCCGGCTGAACGTATTGCCCCCAAATGAAATTGTTGCCGAGAAGACGGGCAGTTTCTGCTCGAATGTTTGCATCGCTATCTTTTACGCATTCACCTAAAGCAGCTATAAAGCTGGCATCATGAAACAATGTTATTCCATTTCGTTTTACGAATTTGAAGGCTTCTCGCCTCTCCGCGCTTGTACCGGTCAAAAACGTTTTTTTAATTTTAGACAAATCATCACCAAATTCACGAATTGTCTTTTCAGTTCGTTGCTTTTGATTCCATTCTCTTTCCCACCGATTTCCGTCAATTTCACCTCTAAAAGCCTTAATAACTATGTCTGCATGTTCCCGTTTTACAGGATCGGAACTATGCAAGTAAGGCTCAAGAAAAGCTATAAATTTATTATCCTGTTTTGATTGTTTTACCCCCCAGATAATCCGGCCAAGCTGATGGTATTCCAAAGCAATGTCAACGAGACGTTTGAGAACTTTTTCAGATTTGGGATTAGCGACGGACAGTCCGCTATATACCGCATAATATTTGTACTCGGGGCTAAAGCTGGCATAATAGACTATATCGATAGCTTTTTGGTCGTCAGGTTCTTTGTGCGAGATATATTTTCCTCCGATGTATTGCATAGGAAAATTGCCTTTATATTCAATTGTGCATTTCCTGATACCCTTGCGGAAAAGTTCAAAAAATGTATCTGTATCGAGATAGACGGTATCTTTATTTTTCCACCACTCGTCCAGCTTTTTGCCTGCTTCTTCATCTACGGGGAAATATGATTCAAATACTGATATTTCATTCTCGCCCTGTCCGGCTGAAGAATTTTTATCAGCCGGGTAATCTGTCAAAATCTGACTCAGTTTTTTTGCAGAAATAAATTTGCCATCTTTTGAGAATGTAAAAAGCTCATCGAAAATATATTTATCCTTGTCCCAGATTCTCGCTTCATATTTATAGCGGATTGTCTGACTGCCGTTAGCGTCAATAATCGGCTCGCCCCATTCGATTGTCTTTCTTTGCTTAATGTCCCTGTAGTTATCTTTGAAAAAGTCCTCAACCAGCTTTTGCAGTTTTTCTTTTTCACCTGTTTTACTGCCGGTCTGCTTATCTGTTGCGTTTGGTTCAAGGGCAAAATCTATAACTTTTTCTTTTTCACTGCCAAAAAGTTTTGTAAGTAAGGTCTTTCTTTCTTTTTGATAGTCATCTGCTGTTGCCATAATCCCATGCTCTTCATACCATGTTTTATAACTGTAGTTGCCGTTGCCATCGGTGATAGCGTGGTATTTACCGTCGGCATAATTTTCAGTATCGCCGACCGTTGCCCCTGATATAGGTTTGCCTGTCTGCGCATCCGTTACAGTACCTTTGATTACAAAGTCGGCGGGAGCCTCAAACTTTGTCATTGGCAATACACAGGCAGCCATCAGGCATACAAGCACAAAAATTGTTGCGATACGCAAAGGCCGGTACCTCCAGCTTTTCTTTTCCAGCCAGCCAAGCCTGTCAACAAGCCAATTCGAGTTTTCAAACAGGCCCAGCAATCCAAGCCCCGGGTCAACAGGCTGGGCCAATAATTGGCGGGCAGTTTCAAGCAGAGTCTGGCGATAACCGGCGGTTTTTTCTCGCAGTATCTTTGCGACAGTGGCATCGCAGCAAAGCTCCCGCAGGTTTTGCAATTGCTTTCGTATCAGCCAAAGCAGCGGGTTAAACCAGTATGCAATCTGGAGAATCATATATATGGCGTGAACGAGTAAATCACCTCTTTTTATGTGAGCCAGTTCGTGCAAAAAGATATTCTCTGTATCCTGAGTGGTTAGGTTTGCAAGTTTGTCGGCGGGCATAAGCAAGACCGGTCGAATAATTCCGAAGACCGCGGGACAACATATCTTGTTTGTCAAAATTACCTGAGGAATTTTCCTCAAGTTTAGTTTCTGGGCTGTTGATGCTAATAACCCTTCCAATCTTTCCGGCAGATTTGACTGCTTATCTTTCAAATGCTGATGACGCAAATTACTCAATCTTATAATCAGCCAGCCTGATAAGATTACAACACCAGCCAGCCATACAGAGAAAACATAAGCTTTCAGCGATAAACGCGCCACGGCAGGGGCAGCAATGGGAGCAGAAATAGTTTCCGCAGATTGTGCGGTTATATTGGCCGGTGTTGGCCCTATTGGTTTTTGTGAAGTTTCGATTGTTTGCGGTATTGTCTGGGACTGGCTGATTTTTATGGCCGCCTCTTTTGCTATGAATGGGATTTCGGCTGTAAAGCTTGTCGGAGAAGTTAATGACGGCGGCAGGATGAGTTTTATCAGAATTAGAAGCCACAAGGCATATCGCACCTGCGGCCAGGCCCATTTCTTTATTATCAGGTCAAGTCCTGCTACGATTGCGATAAGCAGGCCGACCTGCCAAAACATTGAAAGCTGCCAGCTGAACCATTTTTCCGCTATCTGATTTAATATGTCTGTCATTTGCCACTCTCCTTTTTCTGGTTATCCTGTTTTTGAATAGCGCTTAGTAGTTGGCGCCTTTGGCTGGCAGTAAGTTTCTGGTTTTCCAGCAGAAAGTGCATCAGTGGTCCGAATGCACCATCAAAGGCCTGGTTAGCAAGAGACTTTAAGGCATTACGCCTTGCCATTTGCCTGCTCAGGATTGGCTCATAAAGACTTGTATTGCCGTTTTTGCTCTCTTTGACCGCACCTTTTTCCGCCAGCCTGGTCAAAAGCGTTTTTATTGTTGTATAAGCCCAGTTAATTTCTTTCGGCAGTCTTTCGGCAATCCCGCGGGCTGTCGCGGGGAACCTTTCCCACAGGACATTCATAACCTGCCATTCTGCATTGGTCAGCCTCATAATAAGTTCCCTTCTACAAACATAGAAATATTCTACTACAACTGTAGAAGATGTCAACTGAAATTTAAATTTTTTTTGTTTTCAAATTATTTGTCTTTTGCTGTTTATAGGCATAATCTTCATTTTTACCGGACCAACGAAGTTTTTGTGTTAAAATAGGCAAAATTTATTTGACTTTTACTGTTTTTTTTGTTCTAATTTATAATAAGGTCTAATAAGAACATTTTTAATTGGGGGTATTAGTGCTTCTTCTCTAAATAGACTGGGGTTGATTTCGTTACATATTTTATTACCACGATTGCAGGGTTTTTTCCTGTTTTCGGCGCGCCTGAGCTCGCCGAAGTCTGCAGCAAAAGCCTAATGGGGTAAGAGCGCACTGTACACACATTGGTACGTAGGGAGCAAATGGGGTTTGGATTTATGAGAAATATAAAGGCAAAATCAATTATTCTTTTTATCTGTGTGGTTGTTTTTACAGTCTGCGACGGAGCTTCGCTTTATAACGACCCGGCAGCGATGGCAGGATATGCAGGCAGCACATCGATAAATGTTACGCAGTTGGACGTCGAGTTGAAAGCTGATGTTGAGTATGCAGTCTATGCGCCGGGGACGTATCCAGGCAGCGACCTTACAAGCGGCAGTGGCTACATATATGCATATCAGATTTTCAACGACCTTAAGGCCGATGTTGCTGTTGACTTCTTTTCAGTTGGAATCATCAGCCCGGCAACGGTTGATAACATTTATACTGATGATACATATGGTTACAGCCCGGATTCTGCTGTAGAGCCTTCAATGTCAAACATTTTTGCTCAAAGTGCGGGCTTTATATTCGCAGGTCAAAGTCTCGGTCCCAGGAAATGGTCAAGTGTTCTGATATTCAGTTCGGATAATGAACCGACAATCGGATTTGGGACTGTCAGCGGCGGAGGATTAAGCGGTATGGGCAATTTGCCAACACCGATACCGGAGCCGGCAACAATTGCGCTGGTTGCTCCCACGTTTTTAGTTTTGTGGAATAAGAGCAGAAAGATAACGAGAACAAAATGAAACTTTGGAGCCTGACAATCTGCTGCATTCTTGCATTGGGTACGGCATGTTTTGCACGGAGTAATTATGCGGTGCTCCTGGAGGAAAGTCCGGTCGGGGCTGGAGAAATAAAACCGGGTATAGGTGTTCATACATTCAATATGAATGAAGTCATAACGCTGACCACTGTTCCCAAACGAGGATGGCGTTTTGTCTACTGGATGGGAGATGTGAGCAACCCGACGGCAAATAAGACGATGCTTTCCGTTGACGGGCCTAAGATAATTATAGCTGTTTTCCAGCGAGATGCATATGAGTTACCCGGCAATGATGATATGGCCGTAGGCGCCGGAACTGAAAGGCTCACAAGACGCATTGATAGTATTGGCGGCTCAGGAGGAGTGAGCGGAGGCGGCGGAGGAAAAAGAGATGACTCGCCAATGCCGCTGCTGACACCGGCAACGCCGCTACTACTATTACCGCCGCCGGATACTGTGCCGGAGCCGCAGACTTTCATAATTATGACGGTAGGGATTTATATGAGTTTCAGAAAGAGATTGTTAATAAATCGACACCGCCGGAAATGAAAGACCGCCAGTGGTCAGGAGATGCCGGCCGATTTTTTTATTCATTCATAATGTTTTTTCAAGGGTCTCATCTGCAGCGATGTCAGGGTCATTGTGAATCAGATTAGTTGGAAGATAAACAGTAAACGTTGTTCCCTTGTTGAATTCGCTTTCGACTAATATTCTGCCGTTATGCCGGCTGATAATCTGAGCTAAAATAGATAAGCCAAGACCGGTACCATGTATTTCTCTGCCGGGCCGCTTTACACGGTAAAATCTCTCGAATATCCTCGGCAAATCCTCTTTCGGTATACCCATGCCTGTATCAGATACCGTAATTATGATTTCATTCTGCTGACGAAC
Organism: uncultured Planctomycetaceae bacterium; assembly: GCA_964619675.1. Taxonomy (GTDB): domain Bacteria; phylum Planctomycetota; class Phycisphaerae; order Sedimentisphaerales; family UBA12454; genus JAPLMW01. Next base: position 7,187 of record CAZUEO010000023.1, read on the forward strand.
GGCTTCGAGAGAAACTTTGCCGCCCTGGGGCGTGAATTTTATCGCATTACTTAAAAGATTTGTCAAAGCCTGGATTATGCGATTGTGGTCAAAAACCGCTTCGCCCAGGTCGTTGGCCAGTTTGATGGTAAAATCTATTTTGTTTTTTTCGGCAGCCAGTCTCATCGTATCACAGGCTTCGCATATGACACGGGCGACGTTGTTCGGCGAAAAGTAAAATTTCATTCTGCCGGCTTCCAGCTTCTGGAAATCAAGGACATCGTCTACCAGCATACCCAGACGGTCGACATTCCGCTTTACAAGGATTAAAAATTCCTTTTGTTTCTTCTTCACTCTGCCTGCAAGACCGTCGAGAACAATGTTCAAACCTTCCATAATTGCTGTAAGAGGTGTGCGGAGCTCATGTGATACCGTTGAAATAAACTGGGACTTCATTTCTATTGTCTCAACAAGTTTTTCCTCAGTCAGTTTTTTTTCTGTAATGTCATTAAGACAAACCACTGCATATCTGTTGTCTTCGGTCGTAACCGGTTCAATATTCATCGAGTACCAGGCCTTTTGGTGTCTGTTTCTCAGAAAGATATCGCTCTGAAATTCAAATTCGTGCACCGGCTGCGAGGTTTCAAAGACCTTTTGTATGTTTTGGCTTAAAGGACAGCTCTGATAGTTACAGCCGAGGCCGCAGGTTTTTCCTTCCGTTGTTATCACAGAGCAGCCGAATACCTCGCCAATAGGCCTGTTTATAATATCAGTGTAATCTTTCCCGACCATTTCGCGAATTGCATTGTTTACCCTTATAACGCCTAAATTCTCGTCGATGAGCAAAAGACCGACAGAAACGGCGTCGAATATTGCTTCGAGACTTTTTCTTTTGCGCTCTATGAGAATTTCGACGGGTATTTTTTCCGCCGGAGGGGTTTTGGTATTGTGCTGGTTCATCCCGCACCTTCTTTTATTCTATTTTCAGAAGGTCTATCTTTATAAAAACCGTTATTTTTTTTGTTTTTTGAAAGATATATATGAAATATTGAATATTTAGAAGGTGCTGGATTCATTTTTTATCGAGTGTATGTGTGATTTTTTCCATCAGGTTGGCGAAATCAAATGGTTTGGTTATGTAGTCGATGATGCCGAACGAACTTGCAGCGGCTATATCGCCGGGTTCGCACACAGCCGTAACCATAATAACAGGAATGTTCTTAAGCTCGGGATTTTCTCTCAGTCGTGCCAGCATTTCAATGCCGTTCATTTCAGGCATATTGTTGTCCAGAAGTATCAAATCCGGTTTTTTGGCTGCCGCAATTTCAAGACCCTCATGGCTGCTCAATGCGGTAAGAACATTGAATTTGTTCCACTTTAGACGGGTCCGAATTGTATTCAGGAGGTCTGCTTCGTCGTCAACAACCAATATCGTTGCAACTTTTGTTTTTTTCTTCGCCTTAAATAAACCCAACATAAAGTGCCTCCTCAAAAAGCCTATTTGTTCTGATTATCGACAATGAGAAAGCAAAAAATTACTTAAAAGCAAGTAATTTTAAATTTAATGATATAAAGGTTACTGTTCCGCATTTGTGTATTATCGGCCTTTATGCGCCGAACAAAGGGGTCAATAAGTAGTTAAGAGACAAAGGGTTTTTGACGATTTGGGAAATACGCTCAAACTCTATAGAGAGGGACTATGACGACTAAAAAAACAGGCAATGCAACATTAGAAGCGATAAAGCGTCTCGGCATTCTTAACCGGGCCAGGCTAAACGAGGTTGAGAAACTGTCTGCCGAGAGTGGAAAAAGCATAATCAGTCTGCTCAAGGAAAATAATCTTGTCAGTGATGAGCAGCTCGGCAGAATTATTGCGGCAGACCAAAAAATAGAATTTGTAACGCTTAGCCCCGATATGGTTGACTCTATAGTGGCTCATATGATTCCTTATGAACTGTCCAGCGAACATAATCTGATAGGGCTTCGGACAGATGGTGATAAGCTGTACGTTGCGATGAGTGCGCCGATGAATCTGGCTGTAAGGGACCAGATTGAGATGAGGACGGGCTGCAGGGTTGTTCCGCTGGCCGCTACCAGCATCGCCATCAAAACCGCCATAAGATATCATTTCAACGTGCAGAATGTTACAAGGCAGACCATTGCCTCGATCAGGCTGAAAAAACAGCAGCAGCCGGAAAAACAGCAGGCTGTCATACTCGACAAACTTCAAAGCAGCGATAGCCACATAGGCAACCTTGTTTCTTTGATAGTAAACGGAGCAATTGACTCAAGAGCAAGCGATATTCATATCGAACCTCAGGAAAGAGATTTAATCGTTCGATACAGAGTGGACGGTCTTTTGAGGAAAGAGCTCGACATTCCCGCAACAGCACAGGCAGAGGTTATCAGTCATATAAAAGTTCTTGCGGATATGGATATATCGGAAAAACGACTGCCGCAGGACGGGCATATAACAACCGTACACCAGGACAGAGAATTAGATTTGAGAGTCTCATCGCTGCCCTCGGTTCTTGGCGAAAAAATTGTTATAAGGATTCTCGACAAGAACAGCAGCCGATGGAGTCTCGACAGCATAGTAACAAATAAGCCAGACAACCAGAAATTCAGGAGCCTGGTTGAAAATCCTTATGGAATGATATTGCTGACAGGGCCTACAGGGAGCGGCAAAACCACGACCCTTTATTCGCTTCTGCAGCTTTTAAATACCGGCAGGAATAACATTGTTACCGTCGAGGACCCTGTTGAATACAAACTTGAAGGTATCACACAAGTGCAGGTCAATCCCAAAGCAGGTCTTGTATTTGCATCGGCGCTGAGAAGCATATTGAGACAGGACCCGGATATTATTCTTATCGGCGAAATCAGAGACTATGAAACCGCTGAAATAGCCGTCAGCTCCGCTATGACGGGACATCTTGTGCTCTCGACTCTTCATACAAACGATGCTGCAGGAGCAATATCGCGATTTATAAACCTCGGAATACCGCCTTTTATGGTTGCTTCGTCTCTTTTAGGCGTAGCGGCACAGAGACTTATGAGAACCTCATGTAATCAGTGCAAAGAAACTTATAAACCGATGACATCGCAGGAAAAGATTATCATACCTGCCGGTCGAAAACCTCAGCGGTTTTTGTTTGCCCGAAATACCGGCTGTGGCCACTGCGGGAAAACAGGTTATCAGGGGAGGAAGGCTATATTTGAAATTTTGACTGCGTCGGGACGGATACGCAGGATGATAATCGAAGGAAAAAGCGATACCGAGATTAAGGAGCAGGCGATAAAAGAAGGAATGAAAACCTTAAAGACAAGCGGTATTGAAGAAGTTATTCGGCAGACTACCACCATTGAAGAATTATGGCGAGTAGTGGATATGCAGGTGGACTAATGGCAGTTTACGAATATACAGCTCGAGATGAGACCGGTCACATCTTTAGCGGCATATACGAAGATGTCAGCGGAAAACAGGCGATGAGAGATGAGCTGGCCAAGATCGGCCATAGCCTAATCAGTGCAAAGAGAAAGAGGGTAATCAAATCCGCCAGTGTGAAAGTAAAAAAAACCGACATAGTTACGTTCACTTATAGATTTGCAGGCATGTGCGGAGCAGGACTTACAATTGTACAGAGCCTTGATACTATTGAAAAACAGACGGTTAGTCCGTCGTTAAAATTCATTATAAACGATATAACAAAGAGTATAGAGCGGGGGACATCTCTGACCGAAGCCTTTGGCAAGTACCGCTCTGTGTTTTCAGATTTCTTTCTGGGAATGGTTGAGGCAGGAGAGTCCGGCGGGGAACTTGCTAAAAGCCTCGAAATTAGCGCGAAATATCTTGAAAAAAGGGAGGATGTGGCAAATAAGCTCAAACGCGCCTTTATCTATCCGGTTATTGTCATCATCGTATGCTTTATGGTAATTGCGGCACTGGTTACTTTTGTCGTACCCGTATTTTCAAACATATATAAGCAGCTTGGCGTGCCTCTGCCGGGCCCGACACAGATGCTGGTTATCATAAGCGTCATCGTCAGAAAGTGGTGGCCGGTTTTGGTTGCTTTAGTTGTTGTGACGATGATTATCTACAGGCGCATGCGAGAAAATAGATTTATCAAAAGCAGGTGGGACTATTTTAAGTTTGCGATACCGCTATTCGGCAGGCTTAACAGACTGGTGATTGTCTCGCATTTTATCAGGAGTTTTGCCATGCTGATTTCGACCGGCGTGCCGATGATAAAGGCCTTTCAGGTTGCCGGCTTGGTGGCAAGTAATGAAAAAATGTCGCAGATAAGTCTCGAACTGCAGGGGTCGGTGCAGATGGGAAACAGCGTGGCCGAGTCGCTCGAAAAATATAAAATTTTCCCGCCGATTGTTATTCAACTTGCCGACTCAGGGGAGCAGGCGGGTATGCTCGGACAGATGCTAAATAAAAGCGTTGATTTTCTTGAAAAGGATATTGAGCAGATGACGGACTCGCTGCTTTTAAAGCTTGAACCTATGCTTACCATCGGCATGGGTGCGGTTATAGGACTTATATTGCTTGCCGTCTATCTGCCAATGTTCGATTATATGTCTTATTTAAAATAAAACAAGGTTTTACGAAAGCGGTACGGTTTTTGTGCCGAAATTGTTATTGTGTTCTGAAAAGAGGAAAATTAGTTGATAAGCATTTATTTTGGAAAGGAGTTAATAATGAGTTCGAGAAAAGGTTTTACTCTGATTGAGTTGTTGATTGTAGTGTTGATTCTTGGTGCACTGGCTGCTATAGCTATACCGAGAATCTCTGAAAGTGCCTCGACTGCAAAGGACAATGCCTGCGCAACCAATATTAGCGTGCTGAATTCGCAGATTGAACTGTGGGCTGCAAAACATGACGAAACTTATCCTTCTCTTGCGGACCTGGCGGCTGATGCCAATTACTTGCCGGATGGCACTCCGAAATGTCCGAAAGGCGGGTCATATACATTGAACGCGAACAACAGGGCGCAATGCAGCTACTCTCATTAATTGCCTGCGATTTAAAGCACTACGAAATGTGACAGAAACGGATCCGTTATGGATAACAGAAGGGATGGCGCAGGCCATCCCTTTATTTTGCGGGGAACAATTATGGCAGCTGCCGAAAAGGGTGTCACACTTGTTGAGCTGGTAATCATTGTCCTTATTATCGGTGTTATGACGTTTGTCGCTGTGCCGAGGATGGACTTTTCGATAATCAAGGGGGGAAAAGCTCAAACAAATGCTCAAAAAATTACGGCGGCTATAAGACATACCAGAAGCCTTGCCATCGCAGATGCTGCAACGAACAGCCAGGGCTTCAGTCTGAATATGACAGGCTCCGGCAGCTATACCGGCTATCAGATTGTAAATCTTGCGACGAGCGATGTCAACGACACCGGCTCGATAGACGAAAGTGTATTGTGCAACGGCGCAGATGATTTCATATTCGGACCGCTGGGCAGCAGACTGGGGGATGCCGACAGCCTGACTTTCACCGCCGGCGGAAAAACGTACAGTATTGCAGTTACATCCGCTACGGGAATGGTGAAATGCGTAAAACTGTAAACAGAAAAGGCGGGTTTACTTTACCGGAAGTTGTTGTGGCAGCGACACTGCTGCTGATTGCTATTGTGCCGATTCTGAAGGCTCTTACACAGGCAAATCTCAATTCTATGATTATAGAGAGAAAAACGCGAAGTTTGTGCCTTGCTCAGGGAAAACTGAATCAGATAAGGGCAAGGTCAATTTATAATTTTGATAATAATTTCAGTGAAAGCGACACGGCCCTGGGCAATTCATATCTTTGCAATGTCACCCAGGCAATCGTCAACGGCAGTCTTAAGGCAATCACAGTTGAGGTCGGCCATGATAGCGATCATAACGGCACACTTGCGAGCGGCGAAGTTGAAGTAACGCTACAAACACAAATCGCAAGAAGATAGTGATTTGTCTGTCAGCCGGTAAGGATTGAGTTCACGCAGGTCAGAGAAATCTTTTCGGGCAAATCGTCAATCACTTCCGCAGTATGAATGGTTACAGTTTCAGGCTTATCCGTAAGCAAATCAAAAAAATTATCGCTCATCTGTGCATCAAAAGGCATATCTATATAAAGGTCTTTTACCGCTGAGGATGACTTCAATTTTAAGAGCCACTCGCAGTCATTGTGTCGTTCACTTTTAAAATCGGTTTTTGCCGCAGGCCAGTTGATGTATTTGTCAGGCAGATAAAAGAAACTGTTCTGTGCGATTACAGTTTTGTCATTTTCCAGCAAAAGGTGAAGAAAGCGGCTTTCGGGCTGACCAGGCCGGACGAAGGATTGCGGCAGAGAAAAAGATATTATGGCGGCAGGGCTCAGCGTTACAGGCCTTTTGAATTCATCCATTATCCTCAAATTCATATCGCTGAGCCGGCAGGTAAAAAGTCCTGTTAAAGGTTCGGTCGAGTGATTTATTATTGAGGCGGTCAGGGAAGCAATCGTCTTTTCAAGCGGCAGCCGGTTGCTGTCATATTGGGCGCTTACTGTTGTAAGAACCGGCGCAAAACACCTTTTTGCATAGTAGTAAAGCGCCTTGGGACGGCCCTGATAGTCAATGCAGGACCAGCTTATAGCCGGCCGGCAGTCGTTGAACTGCCAGAAAAGAACGCCGCTGTTGACATTTGAATTTGAACGGAGGTGCTCAACATTTTTGCGGACGGCTCTTGCCTGCGTCAGTTGTGAAAGGTAAATAAACTCGCTGATGTCCCCGGGCGGACGAAAAAGCTCGTTTATATAATAGTGCAGGCGGGCAGTACCGTTCGGCTGATAGTTATGTTTCTCAAGCTGGCGGGATGCGGGATGTAATTTTTTGTCTGGCAGGAAATCTTCGAGCGTTTTTTTGCAGGGCAGCGATTGAAAGCCGAATTCAGCAGTAAATCGAGGTATTTTCTTCAGGTAGTTGTCGGAAGGCTCAAGGCCGGACCATACGTTCCACTGATGAACTGTGCCGCTTGACGGGTCATTGGGATTTTTGGCAGGCCCAAACGGAGTTGAAGGAATGTAATCGCGGTCGGGGTCAAGCTCATTGGCAAGCTGAAAAAGTATCTTATGATAAATGTCTCTGCCGTAAAATTTTCTGCTTTTGCCCAAAGTACCCTTGGAATGCGACCAGTCAATCTCATTATTGCCGCACCACAGAACCAGTGATGGGTGATTACGGAGCCTCGTTATATTTTGGGCTGCTTCAGTTTTTATCATACGGGTAAACCACAAACGGTCGGGATAATAAGCTGCGGTGAATGCGAAATCCTGCCAGACCATTATGCCGAGCTTATCGCAAAGATTATAAAAAGTTTCTGTTTCATAAATTCCGCCGCCCCAGACTCTCAGCATATTGATGTTTGCTTCTTTTGCCGCTGCCAGCAATCTTTCATAGTCGGTTTCGGCGGCTGAACCAGCCAGCAGCGATACCGGTATCCACGATGCGCCTCGAACATAAACACGACGACCATTTACTATGAACTCAAATGAACAGTCGGTCTCGTCAGGTGACTGGTTGAGATGTGCTGTTCTTATGCCGAATTTCTTCGATGATGTTTCGATAAGCCGGTTTTTGCTGAAAAGCTCGGCCCTGAGAGTATAAAGCGATTGAGAACCGTAGGAGACAGGCCACCAGAGGGATACAGGTTTTATCTTTAGTACCGTAGAGATGTTGTCTGCGGCGCTGCAATCAAGTTCAGTATGGGCGGCGATATTGCCGGCAGGGTCGAGAACTGTAAGCCTGCATATAGTTGAAGGCTGATTTGCAATTTTTTCAGTTTGAACAGATACCTTTATATCGGCGCTGCGGGGGTCGGCCTGGATGGTTCTTATGTGAATATCGCGCAGGCGGGAGGAGCTGAAACCTTCGATGCGAACCGGCTGCCAGATGCCGCAGCCGGGCAGGGCAGGCGCCCAGTCCCAGCCGAACTGGCATTGTGCCTTGCGGACGTATGACCTGCACGAAAAGGAAAAGTTGTCATTGCTGAGCATACCGAATCGCTTCATCAGGCGGTTGCCTTCCTGCAGCGGCGAATCACACTTTACCAGCAGACGATTGTTTTTTTTCTCAAGCAGCGGTTTTATATCAAAACGATACGAACAGAACATATTATCTGTTTTTGCGATTAGCCTATCGTTTAGCCAGATTTGACAAAAGGTATCAAGGCCGTCAAAGACAAGTTCAATCCTGTCGAGTTCGGAAAATTCAGCAGGGCAATCGAAGATTTTTTGAAATATCCATGATTTTTCGCTCGGCCAGAGAAAATCTTCCGGGTTTGAATTCAAATCTGAAAGGTTAATGAGACCTGCCTCAACCAGACAGGCGTAAATCGATGATGGGACGCGACAATTCAGCCAGTTTTCCTTGTCCAAATCCCGCATCCGCCTGGCCCAGGCCGGGTACTCCTTAAATTGCCATTTACCAGTAAGGTCTAAAATCTGCTTTGTCACAGGCGTCGATTTTAGCAGAAAAAGAATTTAGAGGCCAGAGACAAGAAACACGAATTATAAGACTTTTCAAATTGAACAAACGATAGGTCGGCAGTTGCGTCGATAAGTCCCATAAAAGCGAAATTTAGTGTCTGATAATTTTGATTTTTCACGCCTTAGGGTTTTCCCTGCAATCGCCGAATTCAGGTTAGCACCGGCGGCCTGTAAGCCGATATTTTTAAAGAGCTAAAGTGCAGACAGGTTACATAATGCGCAAAGGAAATAACAAGGCTGGATTTACTCTTGTTGAGCTGATAGTTGCATTTGCAATAATCGTGATTGTCTTTGCAGCGGTTGTGCCGCAGTTTAGGGCCATACGAAACAGCTGGACAGGCGCCGAGGCCATCGCCACAATCATCCAGAACGGCAGAGTGCTGGCGGAACACATTACCAGAAATCTCGCAGCGGCAAAGCAGATTATCAGCGTTAGCCCGGACAGCCAAACCGACGGCTTTATAACTTTTAAGGATAATAACGACGTCACAAAATGTTATATGTTCGCAGGCGGATATGTCGTTTTCGGCGCCCCTGGCAGCGAACAGCAGCTCGCAGGACCAGTCGATAGGTTTCAAATCAGCTGTTATTCGCTTAGCGATTTTAGTAATCCCACGACCGATGCGAATGACATTCGACTTGTCCAAATCGAGGCGGATTTTCCAAACAGTGATACTTTAGGGACTGACAAGACCTTTACCGCATCTGTCCATTTGCAATCAAACGTGGATGCCGCCTGTGGAATATTGGCGTGTTGGAAGCTGGATGAGACTTCCGGCCTGACTGCGGCAGACAGCACCGGCTCTGGTAACGACGGCAATTTGTTCAATATGGCTGGTAATGAATGGACTGACGGTGCAGTGGGCGGTGCCCTGCATTTTGACGGCAGCAACGACTACATGGCCATTCAAAACCTGCACTACGACAGTTCCGGGTATCCGGAAGTCACTGTCACCGCCTGGATTCGCACCAGCAATGGCGGCAACCAGATAATCGCCTCCTATGACCGCAATGAGTACTGGCGGCTGGAGATTAACGGAAGTGGCGGCGGTACCGGTCAGGTGGGCTGGGATGTGCGCACCAATGCCGGGCAGGTGGATTACGGCAGTATTACCCGTGTTGATGACGGCGAATGGCACCATGTAGCAGGGGTATTCGACAACGGTACAATGACTATCTACATCGACGGCAGCCCGGAGCCCTCGACTTCCCGTGGCAGCACCTTCGGAAGAGGGGTAAACACGCGCTATGGTTTTCTGGGGGTAGGCTCGGAGGCGACTACATTTAACGGCAGCAGAGGTCCAAACAATTACTTTGACGGCGATATGGATGATGTGCGTATTTATGACCGCGCGCTCAGTGCCGGGGAAATCGCCCAGTTGGTTAATCTCCTCAGATACCAGGCGCCGCATAGCGACGAAAAAGTCGGCTCTGACGATATGTCTATCAATATTCCAACGCCTGCTGCGGACGAGGGCGACCTGCTCATCGCAGCAGTCGCTACGGATGAAGATACTTCCACTTCAATAGCAGCGCCTTTGGGGCAGGGCTGGACATTGATAGACCGCAGCGCATATAATGGCCAGGTAACATTGGGCGCCTGGTGGAAACTTGCAGGTGCTTCGGAGCCGGCAAGTCATACTTTCGACTGGATGGGAGTGGGTCAGCAGGCCTATGGCTGGATGATGCGGTTTACCGGCCACGATTCTACAAACCCGATTAATGACTATGCGAGCTATGGTGAGCTCAGCGGTACTCCAACCAGCCCAGCAGTTACAACTACAGTCGATAATTGCCTGATACTGCGTCTGGGAGCATTTGATGATGACGATATCACAATAAGCGACCCCGGACTTCATAGTCCCATTGACCATACTGCAATTACGATGGACGAGAGCTCAAGCAGTGTAGGACAAGTTATCTACGGGGGCTTTGACGAAGGCAAGAGGACTAATAACTGGACGTATGTTACCGTTACTGCGCCGGCTGGTATTAGTTCAGGAGACCTTTTGATTGCAGCGGTTGCCACAGACGGCGGCACATCGACCACCATTGCGGCGCCGGCGGGCTGGACACTGCTTGACCGCGGCAGCGATTCGCTCAATCGGGTGACGCTGGGTGTTTGGTGGAAGCTGGCAGGTGCTTCGGAACCATCCAGCTATACGTTCACCTGGACAGGCTATGAACGGGCCTACGGGTGGGTAATGCGTTTTACCGGCCACGACCCTGCTGATCCTATAAATGACCACCAGTTCCAGCAGGGCACTTCCTCTGACAGTACGCCGCCCTGCCCATCGGTTACTACGACAGTTGCCGATACTATGATTGTCCGAATAGGCGGTTTCGACCGACATAATGTTACAATCGATAATCCTGGTTTAGCCGGTCATACAGGGATTACAATGGACGAGAGTAACGCAAACAACCAAGCTTGTTCCGGCGGTGCCGGGTACAGTCAGCAGGCGGCCATTGGCGCCAGCGGCACTGTTAACTTTACACTCACTGCATCCAGACGGTATAGGACTGTCACAATTGCGATAGCACCGGTTGCTGGCGGCGGCACAGTCTCCGGCGGCGCCGGATACATCAAGCAGTCCGGCAGCGGTGACAGCGGGACATCGAGCTTCTCGCTTGGCTCATCGAACGAGGCACAGATGCTCACGATCGCGATAGCTCCGGCTGACAGTGGCGACGATTGTTGCCGGAACCAGATAAGTCCTTAGGGCAGAGTATTTAGAGGCCACAGACGAGAAAAAGCAATTATAGGACTTTTCAGATTGAGCAAATAACAAGTCGCCAGTTGTGTCGATTAGTCCTATAAAAGCAAAGTTCAGTATTTGATATTTTTGATTTTTCACGCCTTCGTTTTTCCCCTGTAATCGCCGGATTTGGGTTAGCACCGGCAGCCTATAAGCCGATATTTTTAAAGGACTAAAGTGCGGACAGGATGCGCAATGCGCAAAAGAAGGCGACGGCTGGTCGGTAGTTTTGAACTATACCGAGCTTAAACCGTGAAAGTTCGGTGCATAATATGAAAACGACACAGAAACATAATGGTTCGGTATTGATAGTTGTGGTTTTTGCCGCAGCTCTGATGGCGACCCTTGTTGCCGGGATACTGCAATTAAATATCGAACAGATACAGATTATGAAGAATGAGATTTTTGCCGCACAGGCGCTTGCAATTGCAGATGCCGGACTTGCCGATGCCTTTAGCGAGCTGCGAGGCAATCCGAACTGGAGTACCGGTTTTAGCGGCAAAAGTTTTGGCGGCGGTTCATATACCGTTACGGTAGCAGGAACGCCTCCGGACCCAAACGTTACCTCGACAGGCACCTCACCGCAGGGTTTCGAGGCGAGGGTAGTGGCGGAAATTACAATCGGCAGTACGAATCCTTACGTGATACGGATTGACAAATTGAGTATAAACGAATGAGAGTAGGAACTAAAAAAGCGTTCGGCATAGATATCTCTAAAAACGCTGTCAGTTTCGCAGAACTTTGGGAAGTCAACGGGCAGATAAAGATTGTACGTGCAGGATTTATGCCTCTTGACCCTGCGATAGTAAGCGATGGAGTCGTACAGGACCCTATGGCACTGGCAGGAGCACTGAAACAATTGAAAATTGCCGGTTCATTTAAACACAGCAATGCGGTACTGACTATTTGTGCTGAGCCGGTGCTTTTGCAGATACTCGACCTGCCGGATTTGGCGCCGGGCGAAACAAAAAAATTCATCCAGAATGAGGTCAGACAATATGCGGTTCTGCCGTTGAAAAATGTCGGGATGGATTATTGCGGATTGAGGTCTTCCGGTGCTCAGATAAAGCGGGTGCTTGTCGGAGCAGCACAGACTGAGCATTTAAGCATGACAGTAAAGGTAATTGAGAAAGATAATATAAATACTTCGGCGATTGAACCGGCTGTTGCGGCTTTTATCAGGATATGTTATGACAAAACAATCAAATCGCAAAAAGAAAAAAATGTTATACTTCTGCTCATTCGGGATGACGTCCTGAATCTGTGTGTCTTTGAAAAACAGAGACTTGAATTCTTGAGAACGAAGAAGTTTGAGGCTGATATCACCACGTCGCGGCAGCGAAGCAAATGGCTCAAATGCGAAATTGAGTCCATAATCCGGTTTTATGAACTTGAAAAAGAAATGAAGGTGCGTGGCTGGCAGATGTTTGTTGCCTGCTGTCCGGAAAACGAATACAGCGCTAAAATCGCCGGTGAAATCAAGAAACAAATCCGGCGACGGGATATTGAGATTGCGGCATTTGAAAACAGCTTAACGGATATTGTAGTGGATGGGAATGATGACTGCCGGATTCCACCCGTAGCCGCAGGAGCGGCTATGAAACTGCTCAACGAAGGTTCAAGCGGTATAAAGCTGAATCTGCTGCCGAAGGAAATCATATCAATTGAAAAATCGAGAAAAGAAAGGCTCATAATCGCAAATATTACGGCCTGTCTGCTTGTTCTGTTATTCCTGCATAATGTTTTTCTGAGCAGAAAGTCGATAGAAGTCAATCGTGATATTCATTCAGAAGAACAGAAACATCTCACAGCAGGGATGTTTGAACTGGTTGAGTCAAAAAGGGACGTCAACAATAAAATAAAACTTATGGAGAATAATCTTATAGAAATTTCACAGGTCGTCAAGAACGCCAAATGGTGCAACTGGGGCAGATTGCTGAGTGAACTGGTAAACGTTGCGCCGCAAACTGTGCTGGTAAGAAATATACGGGGAGATAACGGTAATACAATGAAAATTGACGGACTTGCGGTTAATTTCGAAGCAGTTAACAGCTTTGTTGGTCTTCTGGAACAAAGCAGACAGATAAGTTCTGTTACGCTTGCCTCAGCCGGCCAGGGCACAAAATCCGGCAAAGGATTGGTTAATTATTCGATAGTGTGCAATCTGGCAGTATCCGACCTCGGCTCGATGCCCGCTTCGCCCGCCCGTCTCGACTCAGCGTCGAGCCGAGGCAGGACAAAGCGAGGCGAGCCGAGTCGAGACGGGAAGGAGTAAGGCATGGCTCTCAATTTTGTCAGATATGTAAACTGGTCAAGAAAAAACATGTTAATTGCTGCCTGTGTTCTTATTGCACTGGTTGCATTGTACAGGTGGTCGATATCGCCGCATTTACAATTCTTGCAGGCGGCAGAAAATTATAAAGATGCTGCCGGACAAATTGAAAAGACCTACAAAACCATTGATACTGAACTGCAGGTAAATCAGAAAAAACTCGGCGAAATTTCGGAACGGTTCCAGCGGGAAAGACAGGAGTTTTTCGAGATTAGTGCCGCCAGGAATTTTCTTGAAGGTCTTCAGTCAACGGTTGAGAAAAAACAGTGTTTTGTTGAGACACTCAAGTTTTTGCCGATGAAGCAAATTGCGGTCAAAGATGGAAATTCCATCAACATACAGCAGTATCAGGTAAATTTGAGCGTTACCGGCCGGTACATGGATATTGTAAGACTGCTCGATTCTTTGCAGAACATAAAACAAAAAGTGTGGATTGATATGATAGACCTTCGTCTCAAAAACCAGACGACGGGTTATCTTGTATGTGGTATGTCTTTGAGCGTATATGCGTTAAAGATAGAGGAGATTTAAAGATATGTCGAGACTGAAGAAAAAAATAAAGACGGTGGTTGCGGCGTTGATTGTTATAGGTATTGCCTTTACTGCTCACAGCCAGGACAACAGCGAAATTGACATAGACAAATTAGAACGTAATCCGTTTGTGTCGTTTGTCGGAGAAAAACAGACGCCCCTGGTAGAGGTAGGCGAGCTGCAATCGGAACTTTTTGTCGAGACTATCAGCCTCAAGTTCCTTGACCCGAGAAGCTTGCAGATCTCCCTTACAAATATGTCCGGCGCCTACGGCAGTATAGAACCGGACGGTAGAAGCAATTCCCTAATAATCTGCGACACGAAGGAAAATCTTGCAAAAATTATTGAGCAGATTCGAAAAATAGACCGAAAGCCTAAGCAGGTTATGATTGAGGTTGTGATACTCGATGTCAGGCTTGATGATGAAACCGAAATCGGCATTAACTGGGATATGCTTACTACCGAGTATAACGGGAGATTCGATAATGATTCTAAAATCGGGACATCCTTCAGGCAGAATCTTGGATTTACGAACAGGGTAGGCAGTACAGAAGCAACCACTACAAATGTCGGTAATGCTACGGCATGGAATACAACCGGGACCGGTTCTGCTTTCAGCATAATCACCGGCGACATCAGAAATGTGATTCGTGCGCTGCAGCAGAAGAATAACGTTGAAATCCTTGCAAGTCCGCGGGTAATGGTTGTGAGCGGACAGACTGCTTCTATCGAAGCCGTTGAAGAAATACCATATCAGGAAAGAACTGAAACCAGCGAGGGCGGAGAACTGACGAGCGTGCAGTTCAAGAATGTCGGTATAATGCTTAACGTGGGAGCAACGCTGACGGACGACAACTTCATCCACCTGGATGTTGAAACCGAGCAAAATTCCTATACAGGTGAGCTCAGCAGCGTGCCGGTAGTTGATACCAGAAAGATAAAAAGTTCGCTGCTGCTTAATGACGGCCAGATACTTGTCATCGGCGGCCTGCGGCGAAAAGAGACACAGAAACAGACCAACCAGATCCCCATACTCGGCGATATACCGATAATAGGCCTTGCATTCAAGACCACAGATACCATCCAGAACAATTCGGAGCTGCTGGTTATTCTTTCACCGCATATATATAAGGGTGAAAGACCAAACAATGTCGAAATGGAAAAGTTTAACGAAATTACACAAAGGCCTCTTCTTACAATTCCGGAAGTTGTAGAAAAGAAAAAAGAAGAGGAAAAACAAAAAGCCAGAGAGGCAAAGAAGGCAAAGAAAGCAAAAAAGCAAAGAAAGTAAAAAATGGAACTTCTATGTTTAGCCCCCACCCCGGAGTTTATCCCCGCGAAAGCGGGGAGTGGAGGTTATAAGGCACAAGTTTTTTAAAAGGAATCACAATAATGAATTGTAAGACCAACATCATTCATGTAACTCACGAGGCAATCGGCAAAATCGGCGGTATTGGTGCCGTTCTTGATGGAATTCTGACAAGCAGGGTGTACATTGACAATACGGGAAGAACGATACTTGTAGGCACTCTCTTTTCCACCGAAGGGCCGGTACAAAACAGGCTTGGCGTGGGAGGCGAAGTTCTTTATTCCAGCGCGGATGGGCTGGCGAAAACCGGTTATGAAGCCGGATTCAAAAATATTGAGAGAATTTTTAATGTCGATATTGTTTATGGAAGAAGACTCTTTGAAGACAGACGCACAGGCGTAAAAAGTATGCCGGAAGTTATTTTGATTGATGTCCGCCAGATAAATACCGCACCCGTAAATGCGTTCAAGTGGCAGTTATTTAACCAGTTTGGAATTATGAGTCACCACTACGAGCATCTGTGGGAATATGATGAATGGATAAGGCTTGCACCGCCGGCCATGGCGGCATTAAAAGCGATAAACGCTGCGCCGCAGAATGGGGTTGCCGTAGTCGTTGCTCATGAGTTTATGGGGATACCCACTGCACTTGCAGCTAAAATTGATAATGAATACAACTTCAAAACGGTTTTTTATGCTCATGAGGTTGCGTCTGTCAGAAAGATTGTCGAAGAAAAGAGCGGCCATGATACGATGTTTTACAATATTATGAGGGCCGCACAGGCTCAGGGCGTTAGTCTGCCGGAAGTCTTTGGAGACCAGGACGGATACTTCAAGCATGTCCTGGTGGAAGCGTCGAGGCATTGCGACAGCATTCTTGCCGTCGGCGATTACATTGCAGATGAGTTAAGATTTCTCACCCCGGAATTTAACTCCGCAGACATCAGGCTGGCATACAACGGCATACCTGCTTATCACATCAGCCTTGGAGAAAAAAAACAGTCGAAGGCAAAACTTATGCAGTATTGTGAGAATCTGCTGGGATTCAGGCCCGATTATATCTTCACGCATGTAACAAGGCTGATTCGCAGCAAAGGGCTGTGGCGTGATTTGAGAGTGCTGGAGCATATCGAAAAGGAGCTTAGGCCTCTGCATAAAAGCGCCGTTATGTTCCTGCTCAGCACCGAAGTCGGCCCCAGAAGGCAGCGGGATATTCTGAAGATGGAAACCGAGTATAACTGGCCTGTCGCGCATCGTGAGGGATTGCCGGATTTAAGCGGCGGCGAGGCTGCTTTTTATGCTGCCGTGCAGGAATTCAACACCAGAAGCAGAAATGTAAAGATGGTTTTCATTAACCAGTTCGGCTTTGACAGGCACAGATGCGGGCGCAGAATGCCCGAGGATATGGAGTTTATGGATATAAGAAAGGGAAGCGATGTCGAGTTCGGGCAGAGTGTCTATGAGCCTTTCGGTATCGCACAGCTTGAGCCTTTAAGCTTCGGCAGTATCTGTGTTCCCAGTAGTGTTTGTGGATGCACGGGATTTATCAGAAAGATAACCGGCTCGGAGGAGCAGCGAAATATAATAATTGCCGATTATACGAACCTTAGCGGAATGTCGTTCAGCAACATTGAAGATATGCTCAAAATCGATATTAATATTCGAAACCGGATTGAGCATTATGTAAGCGAAAAGGTCGCTATGGAAATTTTTGCCCGGTTGCCGAAAAGCGACGACGAGACAGTTGAGATGATAAATTCCGGATACGACCTTGCGGAGCATATGAGCTGGGACGCCGTTGTTGAAAACTATATCCTCAAAAGCTTTGCCGACGCTGTGGAAAAACAGAAAATGCAGGCTGTCGTATAATACATTGACTTACAATTGCCAAGAGGTTAGATTATTTTTGTGCAGCAAACCGGTAAAAAAGCTATAATCGGGATAATGGGCGGCATCGCTTCAGGAAAAAGCACCGTTGCAAAAGAGCTTGCCAAAAGGGGTTGTGTGGTTATTGACGCAGATAAGATTGCAAAGCAGCTTCTCCGCAGCGGTCCGGTAAAAAGGCAGTTGCGAAGCAGGTTTGGAGAGGGTATTTTTGACCCCGGCGGCAGAGTTAACAGCAAAAAACTTGCTGACAGGGTCTTTGAAAATGCCGGTGCCGTCAAAGCTGTAAATACGATAATACACCCGAGGGTCTTTGAAAAGACGCAGGAGCTTATAAAAAAATACCGGCAGCGGCCTTCTGTAAAGGCTGTCGTTTTGGATATGCCCCTGCTGGCAGAGGTCGGATGGCATAAAAAGTGCGATAAACTCATTTTTGTACGCTGTAATGAGAAAATAAGGCTCAAAAGGGCTCAGAAAAGGGGTATTTTGAAAAAAAATGAGCTAAAAAAAAGAGAAAATTTCCAGATTTCTCTGGACAAAAAGGTTCGTTTAGCGCACTATATAATAGAAAGTAATAGCCTTGCAGAGATGAAAAGACAGATCGGAAAGTTATTTCCCGCTTTAGTATTTAGAGAGTAGCTCTTTATAAGTTTTGGTTGCGGGTCGCGGGAAATCAGGAATCACATAATAATATATACATTTTTTAAGAAATAATCAAATCAGGCGGCAAATTCTGTGTAATCTGTCCGAATTTGTTCCTGTTGGATTAAAACGCTTTTGTTATCCCTGGTTGTAGAGAGATTTTTATCGGGAGCGTAAGAATCGATATTTTAAAAGGAGTGAACATGGCTAAAACAACCTTAAAAGCAGATTCCGGCCAGCCCAGAAAACGAAGAAATCCGAAAAAAGACAATACCGAAAGCAGCGAAGACGCCCGGCAGCAGACTGAGACCGCCCAGCAGCAAAACAATACCCCGGCGGCGGAAAAGACCGAACAGACCGCTGTTGAAAACGGCAGGAACGGCAAAGATAAAAAGGCGGAGTTTGAGTCAACTCATGCCAAATACGAGCGAATCAAGCGGGGGAATCTCCATATAACCGACCTGCAGAGAATGACGGTGGCTGAGCTGCACGATGTCTGTAAGAAAGAGAACGTGCAGGAATATACCGGAATGAAGAAGCAGGAGCTTATCTTCAAGATTCTCAAGGAACGCATACAGTCGAACGGCCTGATGTACGGAGAAGGCGTTCTGGAAGTTCTGCCCGATGGCTATGGTTTCCTGAGGAACACGGAATATAACTACTTGTCTTCACCGGACGATATATATGTTTCGCCGTCACAGATTAAAAGATTCGGCCTGCGAACAGGCGCTATTGTAAGCGGACAGATTCGTCCGCCCAAAGAGTCGGAAAAATACTTCGCGTTGCTTAGAGTCGAGGCTATCAACTATCAGGAGCCGGATAGGCTCTCCGAAAGAATCAACTTCAGCGACCTTACGCCGCTCCATCCGGAACAGAGGTTTATTCTCGAAACCACTTCTGAAGAGCTGAATATGCGTATAATTGACATGATTACGCCGGTCGGCAAGGGCCAGCGAGGTCTTATTGTTGCTCCGCCGAGAACCGGAAAAACGATACTCCTGCAGAAAATCGCAAATTCGATAAGCACTAACTCTCCCGAAGTCAGGCTGATTGTGCTGCTTATAGATGAACGGCCTGAGGAAGTAACCGAAATGGAACGAAAAACTGCGAGGGATGTTGAAGTTATAAGCTCAACATTTGATGAGCCTGCTTCGAGACACTGCCAGGTCGCAGAGATGGTTATCGAAAAGGCAAAGAGAATGGTTGAATTCGGCGAAAATGTCGTTATTCTGCTCGATTCCATAACAAGGCTGGCGCGGGCATATAATACCGAAGTGCCGCACTCAGGCAAAATCCTCACCGGCGGTGTAGATGCGAATGCGATGCAGATGCCCAAGAAATTCTTCGGCGCTGCGAGAAATATCGAGGAAGGCGGCTCGCTTTCAATACTCGCAACGGCATTGATTGATACCGGCTCGAAAATGGACGAGGTTATTTTTGAAGAGTTCAAGGCCACGGGCAATATGGAGCTTCATTTGGACAGACGACTTGTTGAAAGAAGAATCTGGCCGGCTATTGACATCAGCAAAAGCGGAACAAGAAGGGAAGAGCTGCTACTCGATGCAAAGGAGCTTGAGCTGGTTTACAGGTTGAGACGAGTCCTTAGCGAGCTTAACCCCGTCGAAGCCGTTGAGCTGCTAAAGAGCAGACTTGCCAAGTGCAGAACAAACGCCGAATTCCTGATGACGATGAAGCTGGATTAAGTTACTTCTGCAAAGCGGCGGATAGTACATCGGCGGCCTTTTTGACGAAGACAAACTTTATTCCCTTTTTCGCTTCGGCGGGCACTTCGACCATATCCTTTTTGTTTCTGTAAGGCAGTATGACTATTTTTATGCCTGCCCGTTTTGCAGCGAGAATCTTTTCCTTCAAACCTCCAATCGGCAACACTAATCCTTTAAGCGTGATTTCGCCTGTCATCGCAACTTCAGCTCTGACAGGCCTTTGCGTTAAAAGTGAAACCAGCGAGCAGAACATTGCAACTCCGGCGCTTGGCCCATCTTTTGGCACAGCGCCGGCGGGAACGTGGATGTGAAAATCCTGTTTTCCAAAATTGGTAGGACTGATTTGTAATTTTTTGGAATTTTCCTTTACGATTGAAAAAGCAGCTTGTGCGCTTTCTTTCATCACTTCGCCTATCTGGCCGGTAAGGATAAGCTTGCCTTTGCCCGGCATCGAGGCCGACTCTACAAAGAGAATTTCGCCGCCAAAAGGCGTATATGCAAGACCGGTAGCAACGCCGGCAACGGCTGTTCGCATCGCAGGCTCAGGCTGGTGCCTGACGGGTCCGAGAATTTTAAATAAATGTGCCTTTGTAATCGTTTTAGAGTGCCTGACACCTTTTGCAATCTCGGTCGCAACCCAGCGGCAGACAGCGGCGATGTTACGTTCAAGATTGCGGACGCCTGCCTCAGCGGTATAGCTGTGGATTATTTCTATCACGGCATCATCGGTTATTTTAAGCTGAGTTTTTTTCAGGCCGTGCTCTGCAAACTGGCGCGGTATGAGGTATTTTTTTGCGATGTTCAGCTTTTCATTTTCGGTATAGCCCGGCAGCTCGATAATTTCCATTCTGTCCATAAGGGCGTAGGGGATTGGCTCGGTATAGTTTGCAGTGCCGATGAACATTACGCTCGATAAATCGAACGGCTGGTCGAGGTAATGGTCTGTAAAGGTATTGTTTTGCTGTGGGTCAAGCACTTCCAGAAGTGCGCTTGCAGGGTCGCCCCTGAAATCAACGCCTATTTTGTCCATCTCGTCCAGCATAAAAACCGGATTTCTGCTGCTGCATTTGCGCAGCTCCTGCAGGATTCTGCCCGGCAAAGACCCGATATAAGTTCTCCTGTGGCCTCTTATATCCGCTTCATCTCTTATACCGCCCAGCGAAATTCGGACGAATTTTCTGCCCATCGCGCGGGCAATGGATTTACCGAGACTTGTTTTGCCCACGCCAGGCGGCCCTATAAAACATAAAATTGCCCCTTTGCCGGCCGGGTTAAGCTTTCTTACCGCTAAAAATTCGAGAATGCGTTTTTTGATTTTTTCCAGGCCGTAATGGTCTTTATTTAAAATCCGCTGGGATTTTCTTATGTCCAGCGAGTCAGCGGTCTTTATATTCCACGGCAGCTCGCACACCCAGTCCAGATACGTCCTGATTATGCCGAATTCCGGTGACATAAGGGGTATTTTCGTCAGGCGGTCGAGCTCGCGCAGCGCCTCGGCCTCCACTTTTTCAGGCATCTTTGCCTTTTTTATCTTGTCTTTGAGCTCCTTGAGCTCGCCGGTCTTTTTGTCATCTTCGCCGAGCTCGCTCTGAATAGCCTTCAACTGTTCCTGCAGGAAGTATTCACGCTGATTTTTTTCCACGGCCTGCTTTACCTGGCCCTGAATCTTATGGCTCAATTCGAGAACGTCGAGTTGCTTGGCGAGGGCGAGAGAAATTTTTTCGAGACGCTTTTGAGCGTTCATCTCTTCGAGAATCTGCTGTTTTTCGGCGGCGGGTATGCTTAAATTTGCCGCCAGGAAATCCGCAAGGGCCGACGGTGTCTCGATGTTCTCCAGCAGAATTGACGCCTCCTCCGGCACGTTTGGGCTTAAACGGATGACCTTATTGGCGATATCTCTGACGCTGACCATCAGGGCCTGGAGTTTTTTGGTAATTTTTGTTTTCGACACGAGCGGTGCAATTCTGACCTTTATATACGGCCTGGTCGCGACGACTTCGACGATTTTGAACCTTATCAGGCCGTGGATGATGACGTTTATTGTGCCTGCCGGCATCTTGACAATCTTAAGAATCGACGAAGCAGTGCCGATGCGGTAAAGGTCATTTATGCCTGGCTCCTCAACATCGGATTTTTTCTGGGTAATAAGGCCGATTATGGTTTTATTTACCCGGCAGTTGGCGAGTAGCTTTCTGCTTTTTTCCCGTCCTATAGCCAGCGGCGCAACGGTGCCGGGAAATATCACTGCGTTTCGCACCGGTAAAATGCCGATAATCTCCGGCAGCTCAATTTCTTTAAGACCCTCGCCGGATTCCGGCCCCTCGCCTTCCAGAACAGGTTCTGCACTTACTATGTCAACAAGCCTTAACTTTTCCATAATCCTTAAGCAATTATAGCCGCAAAGTCGCAGAGATACAAAGATACAAAAAATTGAAAATTTAAGATTGTATATTGAAGATTTGAGGAACCACTTGCAGCGGGTTTATTTGGAAAATTTTCAATCTTCAATTTTCAATCTTCAATTCTTTATGTATCTCGTAGGGCGAGAGGTTTGCCGAGAATTTCCTGATAAATAATTGCGTTTCGCAAATCCTGTGGCGATGAAAAGAGCAGTTTATGGATAGTTTCGTCGGCGGCAGCGGGAACTTTTGGAGGTTTGGGCCTGCCCCGGGCTTGGTTGAAGGGTTCTGCATAAGCTGCCTGCTTCTGCGAAGGTGCGAGATGTTTTTTAATTTTTGGCTGGCGGTGAATCGGTTTTTCAGTTTTTCTAACGGCCGGCCGCGCTGCCGCTGCTGCGGCAACGGGCTTGTGTTCTGCGGGCGGCTGGGGTATTCCAAAAGCTGCCCTGATTTGCACAATCTTTTCCTCACGAAGCTGCTCGAGCGTTTTGAAACTTTCATCGCCGGTAATGTAGCTTTTTTTGGGCCTGGCGGGTTTCTGGCGGGATTCATCCCTGCCGGTTTGTTGCTCTGATGCGGCTTTTATACTGCGATATATGGCCCTTATGATACTAAAGCCGACTATTACCGCTATGATAACAGCCTCTATCCAGCCGCCATTATCTCTGGCTGCAAGCACGTTGTTAAATAAATAAAACATTTTTTCAGCCTTGTCCGCCTTAGGCGGATTAAGATTTTATTCTTCTTTCTTAGGCGGTTTCGCAATGGAATCTCTCATAGTTGTATCAGCCACGATGTTTTTCATTTTGTAATAATCCATTATGCCGAGATGGCCTTTTCTGAATGCCTCGGCCATTGCCAGCGGTACTTCCGCTTCGGACAGAACGACCTTTGCACGGTTTTCCTGAACCAGAGCCTTCATTTCCTGCTCGCGTGCGACGGCCATTGCCCTGCGTTTCTCAGCTTCAGCCTGTGCCCTGGCGAGGTCTGCCTTGGCCTGGTCGGCCTGAAGCTTTGCACCTATGTTATCGCCGACGTCGATATCGGCAATATCAATCGAAAGAATTTCAAATGCTGTGCCGGCGTCAAGACTCTTGGTAAGAACCTGCTTGGAAATATTATCTGGATTTTCAAGCACGCTTTTGTGAGATATTGCGCTGCCGATGGTTGTTACAATACCTTCGCCTACGCGGGCGATGATGGTCGGTTCTGTCGCACCGCCGATAAGCCTCTGAAGGTTTGTACGGACTGTCACGCGCGCCTTTGCTTTTAACTGGATACCATCCTGAGAAACGGCGTCAATGGTTTCCCTGCCTTTTGTGGGGTCGGGACAGTCAATTACCTTGGGATTAACCGAAGTCTGAACGGCATCGAGTATATCTCTGCCGGCAAGGTCGATTGCCGTGGCGACCTTGAAAGTTAAATTTAAATTTGCCCTGTCGGCGGCAATAAGGGCTCGCACGACATTTTCAACGCGACCACCGGCAAGATAATGGCTTTCGAGGTCTCGCCGGCTCAGGTCAACACCTGCCTGAATCGCCATAATCCGCGCGCTGACTATTCTGCTCGCGTTAACCTTTCGCAATGTCATTCCGATAAGTTCGCCTATCGAGACGGGCGCGCCGGACAGTTTTGCCTGGAGCCACAGCCTGCCGTATGCCAGTATCAGCAGGCCGAAAATGAATATAAGAACCAGAATAATTATCAGACCGATACCCGATACCGCCTTCGGCATCGCAGCGAGAACAAAAATATTTTCGATTGTCATTTTAAAATCCTTTCATTAAGAATTTTCTATTTGTCTTACCGTCAGTTGTGTACCTTCGACTTTTATAACTTCAACCGTTTTTCCCTTATCAACATAACCGCTTTCTGCTACACATTCAAGTCTTGTGCCGGAAAAATCGCACATCCCGACAGGCCGCAGCGGCGTAATTGTTACTGCTTTTTGGCCCAGGCGTTTCGCAAGTTCCTGTGAATCCGGTACCCCGGCGCCTTTTCGTCTTTTAGGCATATCGAGCAGCACAGCCTTGCCGAAGCTGGTTTTCGGAAGGATTTTGTATGCGAAGACCAGCACCGAAGGGACCATAAACACGGCTACTACTGTGCCTATCCAGCCTGCTGTCGGGCTGAGCTTGAAGAATATAACTATGCCGCCTGCAAGAGCGGCCAGCGAGCAAAGGCTAATCAAGCCGAAGCTGGGAACAAAAACCTCCGCTATCAGCAGAACCGCACAAAGCAAGAATAAAAATATCGCTAATACAACCCACCAAATCATCTTAAAATTCCTGTTAAATTTTCAATCTTCAATTTTCAATCTTCAATTCGTCTTACTACAACCCTGTTGCCCTGAATTTTTATGATTTTTACTTTTTTATTCTGTTCGATAAAATCGCCTTCAGCAACGACATCGACGATTGCATCGCCGAATCTTGCTTGTCCTGCGGGCCTTAGTTTGGTAGTTGCAATTCCCTCATCGCCGACCGTTATTTCACCTGCCTTTTGCGGCGGGGCGGTTAAATCCACCTGCATTACGGGCCCTTTGTCGGCAGGTGCGAGAGTCAGGCCTTTAAGCGGGCCGGTTTTCGGCAGAAATTTTGCCAATATATATGCCAACACTACAAAGCCCGCGAACCCGAGCGAGAACGCCCACGCCCCGTTTGACAGAATCCGCCATTGAATATTATCGAAATCGTATCTCGGCCAGGGCAGTTCGTCAGGCCTGTTGGGAACGAGGATTGCAAAGAGGCTCAGGAGTATGAATAAGATGCCCAGCACACCGGCAACGCCGAAGCCGGGTATTACGAAAATTTCAATCGTCAGCAGTGTAATGCCGATGGCAAAGACCGCGATTTCCCACCACGTTGCCAAGCCTATGAGGAATCTGCTGCCAAAGATTATCGCGAAGCATATAAGCGCGACAAGGCCGGGCAGGCCTACGCCGGGCGTTTTTAATTCGATGTAAACGCCGAGTATCCCAATCATAAACAAAATCCCACTGACTGTCGGGTGGTTGAGCATTCTTACGAGCTGTTCGGACCAGTTCGGTTCCATGCGGATGATTGCCTGTGAAAATTGCACCCCGTCGCGCTTCGCAAGAAATGCAATCGCTTCGTTGACATCGCTTACCACCTCTCTGGCGATGCCGTATTTCTTTGCCTTTGCAGCGGTCAAAGTCAGGATTTCATTTTCATTGACGACAAGCTCTTTTTTCTTCATGTCGTAGAGCTTTTCATCTGTCGGCGGTTTTTCATCCTCGTAAAATTTATAGTCGCCTGTTTTGACATTTCTTGCCCGCCAGACTTTTTTGTGCCTGCTCACCATCGCCTCGAGCAGCGCCTCGGGGTAATTATTGGCCTGTGCTGCTCTTTGAAATGTCGCACGGATAAAACTCTCGGCTTTTTCCCGCTCGACACCCTCAAGTTTACCATCCATCTGAATCGGTGCGCAGTCGCCTATGGTGGTGTTCTTCCTCATTATTATGTCCTGGCAGGAAACGCTTATCATCGCCCCTGCGCTGATTGCCTCGGTATTTACATAGGCAACCGTTTTTGCCTTGTCTGCCAGGTCCAGAATCAGGTATTTTGATATGTCGTCTGCGCTTTTTACCAGGCCGCCGTAGGTGCCGATTTCGAGAATAAGGTAATTTGCGCCCGCCGTGATGGCCGTATTGCAGCGGCGTTTTATCGAAGAATAAAGGCCGTCGTCGATAAGGTCGGTGCACGTTATTACAGCGGCTTTTGCCTGCGGCAGGTCGATGACATTGGGCTCGACAGCAATCTTTGCAGCCGCAAGGGAAACCACACATAACACAAAAACGAAGACTTTAATTCGCATAGCGGGATTTTATCCGCAGCATGGCAGTCAGACAAGAGAAATTATCAGACAAGTTTCCTTAAAATTTCAATGCCTTTTTTAATCCTCTCGTTGGTTGTTGTATAGCAGAGCCTGAAATGCGTATCTTTTTCACTGAAAACGCAGCCTGGTATAATCAGCACGTTGTTTTTGATTGCCTTTTCGACAAACTCGGTGCCTTTGCCTGCGGGTGCCTTTACAAAGGCATAGAATGCACCGCCGGGCTTTACCAGCTCAAATTTGTCTTTCAGATCATCATAGGCGATATCTCGCCTGGTTTTATAGCCTGCTATGAGGTCGCTCGTATCGTAATCCAGGGCGGCAATCGCTGCCTGCTGAAACGGCGATGGTGCACAGACAAAGGTATATTGCTGAATCTTTGTCATTTCCTCGATTATCGGCTTTAAATGTTGCGGAGCCGCGACGTACGCAAGCCTCCAGCCGGTCATCGCAAAAGACTTGCTGAAGCCTTTCATTAAAAGCGTATTGGAATAAATTGCCGCCATGCTCTCGTACGGAGCGTCGTAACAGTATTTGTCGTATATTTCATCGGACAGAACGAGGATGTCATTTTTTGCGGCAATTTCAGCAACTGCTTTAAGGTCGTTTTGCGAGTAAACCGCGCCGGTTGGGTTGCAGGGCGAGTTTACGACAATGATTTTTGTCCTGTTTGTGATTTTGTCTGCGATTTTTTCCGGATGCAGCCCGAAGTCGGGATATGTATCGACAAAGACGCATTTTCCGCCTACCAGGTTTACGAGATGTTTGTACATTACGAAATAAGGGTCGGGGATTATCACCTCATCGCCCGGATTGATAAGGCTCATAAAGCTCAGCAGTAATGCGCCGCTTACGCCGCTTGCCACTAGTACTGAAGGATTTTCCCAGGCGAACTGTGAGGTGACTTTCTCTGCGATTTTTTCACGCAGCTCAGGCTCGCCGCCCGTTTGCGTGTATTTGTTTTTGCCCTGCCTTATTGCCTCGATGGCGATTTGTTTTAAAGGCTGCGGAACGTCAAAATCAGGCTGGCCGATTGAGAAGTTAATGGGGTCTTTCATTGAAGCGGCGAGATTGAAAACCTTTCTTATGCCGCTTGCGTCGATAAGAGCTGTCCTGTCGGCAAGATATTTTTTCACGAATTATCTTCTGCCGCCGCCACCCGGTTTACCCTGGCCGGTTGATTTGCTTGCGGCAGCGGCTTTGCCCGGAGTTGAGGCCTTTCCTGCGGGAGCAGCGGTTTTAGCCGGTGCAGGAGCAGTTTTATCCACTGCGGCTGCTGCGCCGGGCACTGCGCCGCCGGCAGCCTGGTCCAATACGGCTGCTTCACCTTCTGCTTTGGCT
The DNA here is from genome assembly GCA_964619675.1 of uncultured Planctomycetaceae bacterium. Lineage (GTDB taxonomy): Bacteria > Planctomycetota > Phycisphaerae > Sedimentisphaerales > UBA12454 > JAPLMW01. Next base: position 34,456 of record CAZUEO010000023.1, read on the forward strand.
TCAGCTTTCTTTTTGGCTACGGATACTTTTCTATGCGTGACTTTCGGGAGACCGAGAAGACTATCGCCTTCCTGCCATCGCTCTTCTTCCTTAAGACGCTCAACTCTCTCGCCGCGGGTTAGAACGTTGCGATGTCGTACGAGTGCGCCTTTTAATTTCAACGAACGGTCAACTGACATATATCACTCCCTATTTAAAAATTGAAGATTGAAAATTTAAAAATTGACATATTCATAATATTCACAAAATTTTAAATATTAAATTTAGTTCACTTTCATTCCGTAAGCGTCCTGAAACGGTTTTGCTCCGAAAGGCTCAAAACCGCTGCCGGCAGGCGGCTTATAGCCGGCGCCTATGGAAATAATCTTTTTTTTCATTTCAGCTCCGTCGTTGCCTGCCTTTTGCGGGCTATCGAAGCGTTCCTGCGTAACGAGAAGCCAGCGGGTGCCTTTCTTTATAATCTCAGTTGCTATACCGAATCCTGCGAAATACTGTTTTACCGGCTCCAGATGGCTGCTTAGCTGATGGCTGGCGATGACAATTATATGGTCTCCCATTGGCTCAACCATTTTTGGCCGCTCAGCCGTTGTTGCAGGGGCGCTCTCAACCGTCTTTGGTTGCGGCATAACCTTTTCTACCGCAATAGCTGCTGACTGGTTTTGAACTTTTGATTTTGAATTTTTAATTTCTGTTATCTGGCCCAGCCTGAAAAAGACCAGAAGTATCGCTGCCAGCGCCAGCAGTCCTATCGCCGTTACCTGCCAGGAAAAACACAGCTCTATCCTGTCGGGATATAATCTTATTGTTTTGGGCCTTGTGCTCCAGACAGCACCGGCCTGCGGTTTTTCGCCCGTCGTCTGCGGCTGGCCGCTTGTCCTGCCTGAAACCGCAATTGTCGATAACGCCTTTTCCTGGGCAGACTTAAAGCGCGCTTTGTTGACAAGCTCGTAAAGTGCGATTCGTCTGCCGGTTTTTGCCATCTTTTTTCAGAAAAAGGCTTAACTCGTTAAATACCAAATACTAAATACCAGATAAGCCGTTTCGTTTCAACTATAAATTTTCTTGACAGCAGGAGCAAAGTAAACTATTAAAGTACTTTTAGAACCGGATTATCAGATGTAATATTTTAGACCTTTGGTATCCGTTTTTTTCTTTTGAGTTTTTGGAGATAATTGATGTTACCGGTAAAAAAGACGAGCAAAAGAAGGACAAGGACACGCAGAAGCCATCAGGCGCTGAAGGCGGTAAACTATTCTATATGCAAAAAGTGTGAAAGTCCGAAACTGCCGCACGCTGCCTGTGATAACTGCGGATACCTCAATTCCAAAATCACACTCAAGCTTGCCAAAAAAGAGGAGTCGAGCTGACGATGAGGATTGCCATTGACGCCATGGGAGGCGATTTTGCTCCGGACGAGATCCTGGCCGGCGCCATTGAGTCGATACAGTATCTCGATAAGACAGACAGTATAATTCTTGTCGGTCCTGCTGAAGTTATTAAAACCAAACTTGGTGCAAATCTTGATAAATACACCGATGTTTTCAAAATTGTAGATGCTCCTGAAGTTATCGGTATGGACGAGTCGCCCATTGATGCCATCAGGAAAAAGCGCCACAGCTCCATATCGGTTATGGTCAAGCTCGCTTCGGACGGCCAGGCCGATGGCGTTATCTCCGCGGGCAACACGGGCGCCTGCGTCGCCGCCTGCCAGATGAGAATGCGGAACATCGAAGGCGTCAACCGCCCCGGAATCGCCGTCGTCTTCCCGACTTTCGAAGGGCCTGTTACTATGTGCGATGTCGGCGCAAATATCGCCTGCAAGCCCGTTAACTTTTATCAGTATGCAATAATGTCCTGTATGTATTCGAAATATCTGCTCGGCATCGAAAACCCGCGAGTCGGAATTATGAGTATCGGTGAAGAGGATGCCAAGGGAAATGAAATCGTAAAAAAAGCGAGAGAGCTTATAAAAAGCGACCCGAAAATAAATTTTATCGGTAATATCGAAGGTCGTGACATATTCAAGGGCAAATGCGACGTCGCGATATGCGATGGCTTTGTCGGCAACGTCGTGCTTAAGCTTACCGAGGGTCTTGTTGACGGTCTGTTCAAGCTTATAAAGAATGAGCTTATGCAGGAGTCGGTGGACCTTGCGTTAAAATTCAAACCCATAGTGCTGCGGATGTACCAGAAATATGATTATAATGAGTATGGCGGCGCGCTGCTTTTGGGCGTAAACGGAACATCTGTCGTCTGTCATGGCGCAAGCAAGGCCGGGACAATTAAAAATGCCATAATGTCCTGCCGAAAATTTTACAATCAAAAAATTAACGAAAAAGTAAAAGAATATCTGTCAACTACAGTGGTCAGGGGCACGGATGAATAAAACAAAAACAACAGATTGTGCCTTCAGTGCCGTTATTGCAGGCACTGGAAGTTGCATGCCCGAAAAACAGCTTACAAATGATGACCTCACGAAGATGGTCGAAACGAGCGATGAATGGATTACAACACGAACAGGTATAAAGGTTCGTCGTATAGCGGCTGAAAATCAGACAACCGCATCCCTGTCAGCCGAGGCTGCTAAAAAAGCCCTTCAGCAGGCCAATGTATCTGCCGAAGATGTCGAATTAATTATCGTCGCAACGGTAACGCCTGAGATGGTTTTTCCCGCGACGGCCTGCTTTGTACAGGAGCAGCTCGGCGCAAAAAAAGCCTGGGCGTTTGACCTCTCTGCCGCCTGCAGCGGCTTTGTTTATGCGCTGAGCATCGCGCAGTATTTTGTAATAGCAGGCAAATACGACAACGTCCTTGTCATCGGGGCGGAGACCTTGAGCAAAATTACCGATTACAAGGACAGGAAAAGCTGCATCCTCTTTGGCGACGGCGCAGGTGCGGCTTTGGTAAAGAAGGGCGGTTTAAACGGCTCGAGAGGAATCTTTTACAGCACTTCCGGCTCCGATGGCACAGGCTGGTCTTCGCTTAACTGCCCGGCTTATGGAAGCAAATATCCCGTTGACAAACCGCTCGAAAATCCCAGTTATATCTATGTGCAGATTAACGGCAGGGAGGTTTATCAGCTCGCTGTCAGAAAAATTATTGAAACCATTGAGGATTGCCTGACAAATTGCAATCTGTCTGCCGATGATATAAATTTATTCATTCCTCATCAGATGAATGCCCGGATAATCGAGTCTGTTGCCAAGAGGCTGCAATTGCCTGATGAAAAGGTATTTTTAAATATCGACAAGTACGGCAACACTTCAGCGGCCTCGATACCCATTGCGCTGGACGAATGCGTCAGGGGCGGTCGCGTTAAGAAGGGCGATATTGTCCTGCTGGTCGCTTTTGGCGGCGGCTTGACCTGGGGCGCAAACGTAATTGAATTTTGAAAAGTTTTTCAGGAGTGATAACAAATCCTTATCGCCTGCTGCGTCAAATGTTTGGTTCATCGTATTCGGCTCGCCATGTGTTCCTAATATGCCATCCGCATCGTCGAGCACCATTACCACCCCCGCAGGCAGACTAACCGCCTCTATCCCGGCTACGTAGTCATAATCAGCTTCCGGCATATAATAAACCGTCCCGCGATGAACAATCCTTACCTCATAACGCCTGCCCGCCCTGAATTATCTGATGATTTTCCATTCTGTCTGCTCGCTCATCCACTTGCGGCATAACTCAATTTCGTCCTGCCCGGCCGGGATATTCTGAACTTTTTGCTTACTCTTACTTTGGCAACGTAAATATAATTTCTTTATTTAACCAATATTGTGGGTAAGGATGAACAATTATTCTGTTTTTGTCTTTGGCCCATTGGAGGCTTTTTACACCAAACCTGCAGGGCCTTTTTTCTAATTCTTTCTTGGTAACATCCAGCATTATGTCCCACTTTATAAGGGCATTTACATCAATAAACTTGCGGAATATTGCAGGGTTTTCCACCCCATTACTTAAATCAATCTGAACCAAATGATTTGTCTGCTCATCCCTGTTAAAGACGAAAAATACCAGTTGCTTCTCATCATCCGACCAAAGAAAAGGGGATAAAACGCCGTATTCATCATCTAAATTCACATCATAAGCCTTTAAATCTATTGTGCCATCGCCTAAGGAGTTGGGGTCGCTTGCGGCAAAATATGCATTTGCCTCAGGAAATATAGGAAGTCCGGCATTTCGATATGAATATTCCGTCACTGTCGGGAATCGATTTGAAGCCTGTGTTCCTGTAATGTCATAAATCAAAACTATGGATTTCCGCAAATTCATAGGGCCTAACCTTGGATGCCAGGTCTTATAAACTAAGAAACGTTTAGAGGGTGAAATTGAACAACCATAAGCCCAAATGTTATCCTGTACTTTTCCTTCGTTGATGTTGATAATTGTCATATTGCCCCCACTCCCGGGCAACTCACCTATAAGTAACCCTCTGTTTCCCGCACAGAACTCAAAGCTATTGATTTTGCGAAGATGGGTAGTAAAAGTAAACTCTGTTGCTTTACCACTGCTTTTGTCTTCTATTCTGATAATCAATTCTCGATTAATCTCTCGGGCAACTGGCGTTTTGGACAGATCAGGAACTTCCGAGACGGTCACTATTACCCTATCATTTTCAACTGTAAGATGTACAATAGGCTCTGCCCCCAACAAATTACAGGTAAGCAGTAGCGTAAAACCTATAACTAATTTGGCGCGTTCTGCCTTTTTTAATTTACTTGTCCGAAACATAATTAAAACTCCCTTAGTCAAATAGTTTTATCGTCATTAAATTCCCAATATCAGTTACCGGATTGCAGTCAGCAAGCCCAATGAAGTGATCTAATTGTTGCTCTACTACCTCATATCCATGATCAGTAACTGTTCTTGTTCCAACAGTGTGCACGAAGACCCTATCTTCACATTTAAGGATAGGATGGTCCGGATCAATTGCAACAGTTTCATTAGCCTGAAGAGGTTGTCCGACGCATTTAGGACAGCCATTGCCTATTGATAAATCTCTTAGTAGATGCCCTTCACATCCGCCAGGGGGTGGGTAGCCATTATTCTGGCACCATCCTTCTCTGGTTACGTAGCCAAGGGTAGAGCTATACCCGCTTCCTTGTATAACGAGGTCAGAAAGGAAGTCCGATTTTGCAGAACCATCTGTATGCCATGTGCACGAGGTAATGGTACAATTTCCTGTTGTATAGCAGAAGCTTTCAGGCGGGCCGCTATGACATACCTCATTCGATAAATTGTATCGGCTATGCCTATACACACCTAACACCTGAATATGGTAGTCATATTCATCAATGCTTACCTGGCCGTCAACCGTCCAGGTGGCTTTTACTTTCGTATATTCGTCTGCAGCAAGATTAGGTATATCAAAAGTCTCATCATAACTGCCTGATGTTCTGGTAACTTGCCGTATAGTGTGAGATGCTCCCGTACCTGTCAGTTCCAGTTTCAAGGTGCCTGTCAGGCCGGATGGCTCAAGATTTACATGAATCTTATCTTCTGTAACATTCGCATAGGTAATATCTGCCTTAATCATGTTCACATAAACGACTTTTCCTGC